>CAWFVK010000012.1:0-35025 GCA_963819215.1 uncultured Actinomycetota bacterium
CTGGTCACCGGGGGGACCCGCGGCCTCGGCCTCGCTACCGCCCAAGCGCTCGTCGCGGACGGCGCCTCGGTCGTGGTCTCCGGCCGCAACCAGCCCGACGCGCAGCGGGCGGCCGAGTCGCTGGGCAGCGACCGGGCGCTGGGACTGGCGGCCGACAACGCCGACCCGCAGAGCGCGGGCTTGCTGACAGCGGCCTGCATGGCGCGCTTCGGGCGCATCGACGGCGCGCTGGTCAGCGTCGGCGGTCCGCCCGGCGGCGAGACCCTCGACGTGACGGACGAGCAGTGGGTCCAGTCGTTCGAGACCATCGTGCTCGGCGCTCTGCGCACGGCAAGGGCCGTAGTGGGTTCGCTGCCGCCGGAGGGCGGCTCGATCGCGTTCGTGCTGTCCTCGTCGGTGCGACAGCCGATCCCTGGCCTGGCGATCTCGAACGGCCTCCGCCCTGGCCTGGGCATGCTCGCCAAGGAGCTGTCCGTCGAGCTCGGGCCGCGCAACATCCGGGTGAACGCCCTGCTGCCTGGTCGCATCGCGACGGACCGGCTGCAAGGGCCTGGACGCCCGTCGCAAGAAGGCCGAGGTCGCGGCGATGCAGTCCGTCGTGCCGCTCGGTCGCGACGGCGAGCCGGCCGAGTTCGGGGCGGCGGCGGCGTTCCTGCTCTCCCCCGCGGCGTCCTACCTCAGCGGTGTGATGCTGCCGGTCGACGGCGGTCTGCTGCGCATGCTCTGAGGTTGTCCCCGGCGGCAGACTGGGCCGCATGGAACTCGACGCCTACGAGCTGGTCTTTCTGCGTCGCCCGGCGGACCCGGAGCCGTATGACGACGCCACGCTCGACCGCATCCAGGTCGAGCACCTCGCCTTCCACGCGGAGCAGCGACGGCTGGGCACGGTCGCGACGAACGGGCCGGTGATCGACCAGCCCGACGAGAGCCTGCGCGGGCTGACCTTCTACCGCACCGGGTCGACGGCGAGGCCCTGTCGGATCGCGGAGCAGGACCCCGCGGTGCTGGCCGGTCGGCTCGAGGTCGAGGTCATGTCCTGGTGGTGCCCACCGGGCACGCTCGTCCAGCCGGGCCGCCGCATCCACCTACGACTAGGTCCGATGCAGCCGACTCGCAGGAGGGCGGTCCCCTCGACCAATGCTTCCTGGCGCTCGAACTGGGTGCGGTAGAGGTCGGCGTAGAGGCCGCCGGCGGCGAGCAGCTCGTCGTGGGTGCCGCGCTCGACGATGCGGCCGTCGTCGACGACGAGGATCAGGTCGGCGTCGCGGACGGTCGAGAGCCGGTGGGCGATCACCAGCGAGGTGCGGCCCGACGAGCGCGGTCGTCGAGCGCGCGCTGGACCGCGACCTCGGACTCGCGAGTCGAGGTGGGCGGTCGCCTCGTCGAGGACGACGATGCCCGGGCGCCTTCAGCAGCAGGCGAGCGATCGCGAGCCGCTGCTTCTCGCCGCCGGAGAGCCGGTAGCCGCGGTCGCCGACGACCGTGTCGAGGCCGTCGGGCAGGCCTCGACGAGCGTCGCAGATCTGCGCCGCGCGGCAGCGCCTCCACGAGCTCGGCCTCGGTGGCGTCGGGTCGGGCGTAGAGCAGGTTCGCGCTGATCGTGTCGTGGAACATGTGGGCGTCCTGCGTGACGTAGCCGATCGCCGCGTGCAGCGAGTGCAGGGTCGACCGTCGCGGACGTCGGTCCCGCCGACCCGCACCGCGCCCGCGGTTGACGTCGTAGAGCCGCGCCACGAGTGCGGTGATCGTGGTCTTGCCTGCGCCGGACGGGCCGACCAGCGCGACCATCTGGCCGGGCTCGACGCGCGAAGCTGACGCCCGTGGAGCACCTGCGTGCGGACGGCGTGGCGTCGAGCGACCGGCGACGGACTCCAGGGACGGCGAGCGAGACCTCGTCGGCGGCCGGGTAGCGGAAGACGACGTCGTCGAACTCGACCGAGTCGGCGCCCGCCGGGAGGTCGACAGCGTCGGGCGCGCTCGTCGACCATCGGCGGGAGGTCGAGGACCTCGAAGACGCGCTCGAACGAGACGAGCGCGGTCATGACGTCGACGCGGACGTTCGACAGCGACGTCAGCGGCCCGTACAGCCGGCTCAGCAGCGCGGCCAGCGCGAGGAGCGTGCCGACCGGCAGCGGAGCCGTTGACAGCACCAGGTGCCCGCCGACCCCGTAGACGAGCGCGGTCGCGAGCGCCGCCACCAGGGTGAGCGCGGTGAAGAAGATCCGGCCGGTACATGGCCGAGACGCACGCCGAGGTCGCGGACCCGCGCGGGCCTTCGGCGGAGAACGCGTCCGACTCCTCGCTCGCGGCGGCCGAAGATGCTTGACCAGCAGGGCGCCGCAGACGTTGAACCGCTCGGTCATCGTCTGGCTCATCGCCGCGTTGAGCTGCATGCTCTCGCGGGTGATGGCGGCCAGCCGCTTGCCGACCCAGCGTCGCGGGGAAGACGAAGATCGGCAGGAGCAGCAGCGCGACCAGCGTGATCTGCCAGGAGAGGTAGAACAGCGTCGCGCCAGACGAGCAGCAGGCTGACGACGTTGCGACACGACGGAGGACAGCGTCGAGGTGAAGGCCTGCTGCGCACCGACGACGTCGCTGTTGAGCCGCGAGACCAGCGCGCCGGTCTGCGTTCGGGTGAAGAAGGCGAGCGGCATCCGCTGGACATGGTCGAAGACCTTCGATGCGGAGGTCGTAGATCAGGCCCTCGCCGATGCGCGAGGAGAAGTACCGACCCGACCAGCGTCACGGGGGCGTCGGCGACCGCGATGGACCGCGATCAGCCAGTGACGTCCAGACCACGACCGAACGGTTGCCCTTGGCCACGCCCTGGTCGATGATCACCGCGAACAGCAGCGGGGTCGACCACGACCGTCATGGCGTCCAGGACGCACGGTGACCAGGAAGGCGATGATGCTGCGCCGGTAGGGCCGGGCGAAGGCGCCGATCCGCCGGACCGTCCCGGGAGCCAGCCGGCGCTTGACGTCGGCGTCCCTGGTGAACGAGCGGTATTGGACCCACGGAGAGGAGTGCGCCACGTCAGTCCTCCCTGCACGGCCGGAGCCGGCACCCAGGTGGGTCCGGCCTTACCCCGCAGTCAACACCCTGGGCCCGACGTGCCTTCCCCGGCTGAGCGCTCGACCGATTCAGCCGTCAGCGATCAGCCGCTCAGCCTGCGCAGCTCAGCTGCCTCAGCCCTCAGGGCTGTCAGCCTTGTGCCGCTGCCGGGTCCTGCTGGGCGGCAGCCACCAGGTGCGCCAGCGACGCGAGCCGTCGACTCTGCGCCAGGCCCTCATGCACCAGCTGGTCCTCATAGCTGCGTTCGGCAGCCCGGCGCAGCAACGCTTTCGTCTCGGTCACGGCCTCGTGCGGTGCGACCAGGAGCGACTGGACGAGCAGCTCCGTCTCGGCGGCTAGCTGGTCGACGGCCACCGACCGGAGAGCCAGCCCGGACGCGACCGCCTCGGCGGCGCCCATCCATCGGCCGCTCACGCACAGCTCCAGCGCCCGCGCGTAGCCGATCGCCTCGACCAGCGGCTGCGTCCCGCCCAGGTCAGGGACCAACCCGAGGCTCGGCTCCTTCATCGCGAGCTGGGCGTCGTCGGCCACCAGCCGGAGGTCGCAGGCCAGCGCGAGCTGGAGGCCGGCCCCGACGGCGTGCCCTTGCACCGCGGCGATGCTGATGAAACGTGGGTCGCGCAGCCAGCTGAACCCCGCCTGGAAGGCGGCGATCATCGGGGCGAGGACGGCGGGGCCCTCCAGTCCGACGCGGAGCAGGTCCGGCTCGCCCTCCAGTCCGCCCGGCGCGAGCATCCGCCGGTCGAGCCCGGCCGAGAACGAGGGACCGTTGGCCCGCACCACGACGACCCGGACGTCGGCACCGACCCCGGCCGCGACGCCAGCGAGCTCGGTCCACATCGACGGCGTCTGCGCGTTGCGCCTGGCCGCGTTGTCGAGCGTCAGCGTCAGGACGCCGGCGGCCGACTCGACGAGCAGTCCCGTGCGGCCGTCAGCAGATGGCACCGGCTACTTCTTGCCCTTGCCTCGGGTGGCGCCACCGCGACCGCGCAGCGTCGTCCCCGACTCGGAGAGGACCCGGTGGATGAAGCCGTACGAGCGACCGGTCGACTCGGCCAGCGTCCGGATGCTCGTGCCTGCCTCGTACTTCTTCTTGAGCTCGGTCGCGAGCTTGTCCCGTTCGGCGCCGGTTACCCGACGGCCTTTGCCAAGGTCGGCCACGAGTGCCTCCTCCACGCTGGTGTCTGACTCTTGCTGCCATGATCACCCAACCCGGGCAACTTGACTACCGCTACCGCTGGGGACGCCGGAGAACTTCCTGCAGGTGCCTGATGATTCCGAGGGTTGCCCGTGGATCTTGCCTCAGGCCAGCGCCACCAGGTCGGTGTAGTCGTCGTTCCAGAGGTCCTCGACACCGTCAGGCAGCAGGACCACGCGCTCCGGCTTGAGAGCGTGCACGGCGCCCTCGTCGTGGGTGACCATCACCACGGCGCCCTTGTAGGTCTGCAGTGCTCCGAGCACCTCGACCCTGCTCGCCGGGTCGAGGTTGTTGGTCGGCTCGTCGAGCAGCAGCACGTTGGCGCTGGAGACGACGAGGGTCGCCAGCGCGAGCCGGGTCTTCTCCCCGCCCGAGAGGACGCTGGCGGGCTTCTCGACGTCGTCACCGGTGAACAGGAAGCTGCCGAGGATGCGGCGGAGCTCGACCTCGGGAAGGGTCGGCGCGGCGCTGGCCATGTTCTCGAGGACCGTGCGTTCGGTGTCCAGCGTGTCGTGCTCCTGCGCGTAGTAGCCGAGCTTGAGGCCGTGGCCCGGCTCGACCTCGCCGGTGTCCGCTGGTTCGACCCCGGCGAGGACCCGCAGCAACGTCGTCTTGCCGGCGCCGTTCAGCCCGAGGACCACCACGCGCGAGCCCTTGTCGATGGCGAGGTCGACGTCGGTGAAGATCTCCAGCGAGCCGTAGGACTTGCTGAGGCCGGACGCCATCAGCGGCGTCTTGCCGCAGGGCGCGGGCTCCGGGAAGCGGAGCTTGGCCACGCGGTCGCTCCGCCTGGTCTCCTCGAGCCCGGTGAGCAGGCGTTCCGCGCGCCGGTCCATGTTCTGCGCCGCCTTGGCCTTGGTCGCCTTGTAGCGCATGCGGTCGGCCTGCGCCTTCAGCGTCTGGGCCTGCTTCTCGGCGTTGGTCCGTTCCCGCTTGCGTCGACGCTCGTCGGCCTCGCGCTGGACGAGGTAGAGCTTCCAGCCGACGTTGTAGATGTCGAGCGAGGAGCGGTTCGCGTCCAGGTGGAACACCCGGTTCACGCACGCCTCGAGCAGGCCGGTGTCGTGGCTGATGACCACCAGACCGCCCTTGTGCGCCTTGAGGAACTCGCGCAGCCACACGATCGAGTCGGCGTCGAGGTGGTTGGTCGGCTCGTCGAGCAGCAGCGTCTCCGCGCCGCTGAACAGGATCCTGGCGAGCTCCACCCGGCGCCGCTGACCGCCCGAGAGCGTGCCGATGGGCTGCTCCAGCACCCGGTCGGGGAGTCCGAGGCTCGCCGAGATCTGCGCGGCCTCCGACTCGGCGGCATAGCCACCCTGCGCGGTGAACTCCTCCTGCAACCGCGAGTACCTGCGCATCGCGCGCTCGGCGGTCGCGCCGTCGGCCGAGGCCATCTGGCCCTCGGCGTCGCGCATGGAGGTGACGATGTGGTCGAGCCCCCGCGCGGCCAGGATGCGGTCCCTGGCGAGCTGCTCGAGCTCGCCCTCGCGAGGGTCCTGCGGGAGGTAGCCCACCGTGCCGGACAAGGTGATGGAGCCCCCTGCTGGTTGGCCCTCGCCCGCCATGAACCGGGTGAGCGTGGTCTTGCCCGCGCCGTTGCGCCCGACCAGGCCGACGCGGTCGCCGGGGCCGACCCTGAAGGTGGCGCTCTCGAGGAGGACGCGCGCGCCGACGCGCACCTCTACTGCATGGGCGATGATCACGAACGAGGGACCTCTCCGGGGGACGGACGGGCTGCTAGGCGGCGCCGCGCGTCAGGGCTCGGAGCGGGACATGCCTTCAGTCTACCGGGGTCCGGACAGGCCTAGGGGAGCTCGGACACCGCGGTCAGCAGGCGGTCGACGTCCGCGTCGTCGCTGTAGTGGGCGAGGCTGGCGCGGATGGCGCTGCCGGAGTCCCTGATCCCGAGGGCTCCGGTCACCTCCCAGGCGTAGTTGTGACCGGACCAGACGTTGATGTCCCGGTCGGCGAGGGCCTGCGCCACTGCCGAGGTGCTCAGGCCGTCGACGGTGAAGTACACGGTGGCGGTGCGGCGGGCGGCGTGCCCGTAGAGCCGGACGCGATCGTCCTTCCCGAGCCCGTCGAGCAGTCGGGCGAGCAGTCGGTCCTCGTGCGCCTCGGCGGCCGTCAAGGACTGGACGAGACGCTCGCGCCGGCTCCCGGTGGCCCGCGGGTCCAGGCTCGCGAGGTGGTCGACCGCAGCAGCGACCCCGGCGAAGTTCGGGTACGACGGCGTGCCCCACTCGAACCGGTCCGGGACGTCGTCGGAGGAGGACGCGAGCTTGTCGGGGCGCAGCCCCTCGAGCAGAGCGGGATCGGCGATCACGCACCCGACGTGCGGGCCGTCCCACTTGTACGCGCTGGTGGCGTAGAAGTCGGCGCCGAGCGCTTGCATGTCGGTGACGCCGTGGGCGGTGCCGTGGACACCGTCGACGTAGGAGAGCGCTCCGGCCGCGCGCGACGTCGCCGTGATCGAGGCGACGTCCGGGCGGGTGCCCAGCACGTTGCTGGCCGCAGTCACCGCGACCAGCCGGGTGCGGCCGTCCACGAGGTCGTCGTACTGCGCTGCCGGCAGCTCGCCGGTCGCGACGTCCACCTCGGCCCAGCGGACCTCCACCCCGGCTCTGTCGGCTGCCTGCACCCACGGCCGGACGTTCGCGTCGTGGTCGAGGCGGCTGAGCACGAGGTTGTCGCCCGGCGCCCAGGAGCGCGCCAGGGTCTGCGACATGCGGTAGGTGAGCGTGGTCATGTTCGGCCCGAGCACCACACCCTCGGCTACCCCGTTGACCAGGTCGGCGACGGCGGACCTGGCGGCGTCCGCGTACGCGTCGGCCCGCCGGCTGGCGGCGAACGCGCCCCCTCCGTTGCTGGTGCCCACCTGGTAGGCGCCCGCGATCGCCTCGATCACGCTCCTCGGGGACTGCGTGCCGGCGGCGCCGTCGAGCCACACGGTCGAGCCGGTCAGGGCGGGGTACAGGGAGCGCAGGATCTCGACGTCGTACGGCATCTCGGAACCGTAGCGCTCGGGCGGCACCGGGCGCCGATCGTTGCCACTTCGTGGCCTGCCGGTGTCCTCGTCGAGGTGTTCCGGGGAGAGACTTGTGGCATGGCCCGCGCCCGGATGCCCCAGCACCAGGAGGTGGTCTCCCGCGCGCTCGCGCCGCTCCTCGGTTTCCGCTCCACCGGGCAGCGGCGGACGACATCCGGGCACGAGCTGCACGTCGACCGGGACGTCGTGTGCCCGCGGTGCCTGTGCTGGATCGGGCCGGACGACTACGTGCGGCTCACCCGGTACGGACTGCACCAGCACGAGGCGTGCGGCTAGCTGCTAGCGGCCGGCTGCTTGCCGCCGGCGGAGGCTCGGCCCAGCAGGATGGACAGGCCGAGGACCGCGAGTCCGAGCACCGCCAGGATGGCTGCCACCACGGCCGTCGAGGTGTACCCGAAGCCCGCAGCGATCACCGCGCCGCCGAGCCAGGCACCGAGCGCGTTGGCCAGGTTGAGCGCCGAGTGGTTCAGTGTCGCCGCCAGCGCCATGCCCTCGCCGGCGTTGCTCATCAGCCGGACCTGCAGGGCAGGCACGGTGGACGCCACGGTGGCAGCGAAGACGAGCACGGTCAGCCCCGCGAGGACCACCGAGTGGGCCGTGACGGTGAACAGCAGGAACACCAAGGTCGACGCCGTCATGCTCACCGCGATCGTGCCGTCCACCGACCAGTCCGCCAGCCGGCCGCCGACGTAGTTGCCCAGGGTCATGCCGACGCCGAACAGTGACAGCACGATCGGGACGCCCGAGAGCGGGTACCCGGCGACCTGGGTCAACGTCGGCGTGATGTAGCTGTAGACGGCGAACATCCCCCCGAAGCCGATCGCGCCCATCAGCAGCGTCAGCCAGACCTGCGGGCGGCGGAGCGCGGTCAGCTCGGTCCTGGCGCTGGCGCCGGGCAGGACATGCACCTGCGGCACCACCAGCACGATGCTGGCGACGGTGGCCAGGCCCACCACGGCGACCACGACGTAGGTGCTCCGCCAGCCCAGCGCGTTCCCGAGCAAGGTCGTGAGCGGGACGCCGACGATGTTGGCGACCGTCAGGCCGGCCATCATCGCGGCGATCGACCGAGCCTGCCGCTGGGGTGGGGCCAGTGACGACGCCACGACCGCCCCGATGCCGAAGTACGCACCGTGCGGCAGCCCGCTCAGGAAGCGTGCTCCGACGAGCAGCGGGAAGGTCGGCGCGAGCACTGACAGCACGGCTCCGAGGGTGACGGCGGACATCAAGGCGAGGAGCAAGGTCTTGCGTGCCACCTTGGCGCCGAGCACGACGAGCAGCGGAGCCCCGATGACCACACCGAGCGCGTAGGCCGAGATGGCCCAGCCGGCGTCCGGGATGGACACGTGCAGGCTGCGGGCGATGCTCGGCAGCACGCCCATCGTCGCGAACTCGGTGGTCCCGATGGCGAAGCCGCCGAGCGCGAGCGCGAGCAGGCTCAGCCAGGTCGGGACCCACCGGTGACCCACCTGGGCGTGGCCGTAGCCGGTGCCGTCGACGTCCAGCTCACGCAGAACCGCCGCGTCGGCCTCGGTCGACGCGTCCAGTCGGTCCGTCAAGGTCTCGTGTCCTCGGTGTCGTCAGGTGTGGCTCTGCGGCCCGGTCAGCTGCGGTCGGTCGAGCGCGACCTCAGACGTTGAAACCGAGGGCGCGCAGCTGTTCGCGACCCTCGTCGGTGATCTTGTCCGGGCCCCACGGGGGCATCCACACCCAGTTGATCCGGATGTCGTCGACCAGCGAGCCGAGTGCCGAGCGGGTCTGGTCCTCGATGACGTCGGTCAGCGGGCAGGCCGCGCTGGTGAGCGTCATGTCGAGCACCGCGACGTTGTTCTGGTCCACGGTGATGCCGTAGACCAGGCCGAGGTCGACGACGTTGATTCCGAGCTCGGGGTCGACGACGTCACGCATCGCCTCGGTGAGGTCGTCGAGCGAGGGCTCTGCGGTGGTCTCGGTCATGCCGTCTCCTTGGTCGCGCTTGCCTGTGACGCGGCGGCCTGCGCCGCTGCGTCCTTGAAAGCCATCCAGCCGAGCAGGGCGCACTTGATGCGGGCCGGGTACTTGGCCACGCCGACGAACGCGACGGCGTCCTCGAGGACGTCCTCGTCGGGCTCGACCGCACCGCGGCTCTGCATCAACGTCAGGAACTCCTCCTGGGTGACCAGGGCCTCCGCCAGCGGCCGCCCGGTGACGAGGTCGGTCATCACCGACGTCGACGCCTGGCTGATCGAGCAGCCCTGGCCGTCGTGAGTCACCTCGGTGACGGTCTGCTGGCCGTCGGGGGCGAGGGACACACGGACCGTGACCTCGTCGCCGCAGGTCGGGTTGACGTGGTGGACCTCGGCGTCGAAGTGGTCCTGCAGACCCTTGTGATGCGGCCGGCGGTAGTGGTCGAGGATGATCTCCTGGTACAGCGCCTCGAGCTCCATCAGAGGGTCCCGAAGAAGGTCTGCGCGTGCCGCACCCCGGCAACCAGGGCGTGCACGTCGGAGGCGTCGTTGTAGAGGTAGAACGTCGCGCGGGTGGTCGCGGGCACCTGGTAGCGGCGGGTGAGCGGCCACGCGCAGTGATGACCGACGCGGACCTCGACCCCGCGGTCGTCCAGCACCTGGCCGACGTCGTGCGGGTGGATGCCGTCGACGACGAAGGACACGGCTCCCCCACGTGCCTGCGTGGTGGTGGGCCCGATGATGCGGACGCCGGGGACCTCGGCCAGCTCGGCCAGGGCGAGCTCGGTGAGGTCGTGCTCATGCGCGGCCACCGCGGCCATCCCCCCGGGCAGTCCGGTGAGGTAGTCGACGGCCGCACCGAGCCCGACCGCCTGGGCGGTGTTGGGCACACCGGCCTCGAAGCGCTGCGGCGGGACCGTGAACGTGGTGCCCTCCATGCGGACGACCTCGATCATCGAGCCACCGGTCAGGAACGGCGGCATCGCCGCGAGCAGGTCGTACTTGCCCCACAGCACACCCACGCCGGTGGGGCCGAGCATCTTGTGCCCGGAGAACACGACGAAGTCAGCACCGAGCGCTGCGACGTCCACCGGCATGTGCGGCACCGACTGGCAGGCGTCGACCAGCACGAGCGCACCGACCGCGCGCGCCCTGGCGACGAGCACGTCGACCGGGTTGACCGTGCCGAGGACGTTGGACTGGTGCGTGAAGGCCAGGATCTTGGTGGTGCCGTCGACGAGCTGGTCGAGGTTTTCGAGGTCGAGCCGGCCGTCGTCGGTCAGGCTGAGCCAGCGCAGGGTGGCGCCGGTGCGCTGGGCGAGCATCTGCCAGGGCACGAGGTTCGCGTGGTGCTCCATCTCGGTGACCACGATGGAGTCGCCAGGACCCACCACGAACCGAGCGGCCTCGGGGCCCGAGGTGGCGGCGTTCGACATCGCGTAGGCCACGAGGTTGATGCCCTCGGTGGCGTTCTTCGTGAAGACGATCTCCTCGGCTGAGCCACCGATGAACGCGGCGACTTTGGCCCTGGCGCCCTCGAAGTCGTCGGTGGCCTCCTCGGCGAGCTGGTGGGCACCCCGATGCACGGCGGCGTTGTGGTGCTCGTAGAAGGAGCGCTCCGCGTCCAGCACCTGGCGTGGCTTCTGCGAGGTCGCCCCGCTGTCGAGGTACACCAGCCGGTGACCGCCGCGCACGGTGCGCGACAGGATCGGGAAGTCAGCCTTGATCGCGGCGATGTCCAGCGCAGGCACGCTGGACTCCACCCGGAGCGGGCTGACGACGTCGGCGCTCACGCCCCTGCGCCCGCCTTGACGAACCGCTCGTAGCCCTCGGACTCGAGCTGGTCGGCGAGCTCGGGGCCGCCTTCCTCGACGATCTTGCCGCCGGCGAACACGTGCACGAAGTCGGGCTTGATGTAGCGAAGGATGCGCGTGTAGTGGGTGATCAGCAGGGTGCCGACCCCACCGGCCTCGCGGACCCGGTTGACGCCTTCGGAGACGACCTTCAGGGCGTCGACGTCCAGGCCGGAGTCGGTCTCGTCGAGGATCGCGAACTTGGGCTTGAGGAGCTCCAGCTGCAGGATCTCGTGGCGCTTCTTCTCCCCGCCGGAGAAGCCCTCGTTGACGTTCCGGGTGGCGAACGAGGGGTCGATCGCGAGCCGGTCCATCGCAGCGTTGACGTCCTTGACCCAGGTCCTGAGCTTGGGGGCCTCGCCGCGGGTCGCCGTCGCGGCGGTGCGCAGGAAGTTGGACACGGACACGCCAGGGATCTCGACCGGGTACTGCATGGCGAGGAAGAGCCCGGCACGGGCCCGCTGGTCGACCGTCATCGCGAGGACGTCCTCGCCGTCCAGGGTGACCGAGCCCTGGGTGACGGTGTACTTCGGGTGTCCGGCGATCGAGTACGCCAGGGTGGACTTGCCTGAGCCGTTCGGGCCCATGATCGCGTGCGTCTCGCCGGTGCGGACCGTGAGGTCGACGCCGGTGAGGATCTCGCGCGGGCCGTCCTCGGTCTCGACGGTGACGTGCAGGTCCCGGATCTCCAGGGCAGACATGCGAAGCCTCAGCTCTCGTTGGTGACTGCGACGAGGACCTCGTCGCCTTCGATCTTGACCGGGTAGACAGGGACTGGCTGGGTGGCCGGCAGGCTCGTGGGCTGGCCGGTCACGAGGTCGAACGCCGACCCGTGCAGCCAGCACTCGATGGTCAGGCCGTCGACGTCGCCCTCGGACAGCGAGACGTCGGCGTGCGAGCAGACGTCGCTGATGGCGTGCACCTCGCCCTCGGTGCGGACGAGGCAGACGGCGACGCCGTCGAGCTCCACGCGCTTCGCCTCCCCCTCGACGAGGTCCGCGAGCGGACAGGCCTTCAGGTAGTCGGTCACGCGCCCGCCCTCTCAAGCTCGGTGTCCACAGCGACGAGCAGCCGCTGCTCCAGCTCGTCGATCCCGATCCGTGCGAGCAGGTCCGCGAAGAAACCACGGACGACCAGCCGCCTGGCGTCGTCCTCCGGGATCCCCCTGGCCTGCAGGTAGAACAGCTGCTCGTCGTCAAAACGTCCCGTGGTGCTGGCGTGGCCGGCGCCGATGATCTCGCCGGTCTCGATCTCGAGGTTCGGCACCGAGTCGGCGCGAGCGCCGTCGGTCAGGACGAGGTTGCGGTTCTGCTCGTAGGTGTCGGTGCCCACCGCGCCGCCCCGGATCAGGACGTCCCCGATCCAGACCGTGTGCGCTCCTTCGCCCTGCAGCGCGCCCTTGTAGGTCACGTTGCTCCGGCAGTGCGGCACGGCATGGTCGACGAAGAGGCGGTGCTCGAGGTGCTGGCCGGCGTCGGCGAAGTACAGGCCGAGGAGCTCCGCGTCGCCGCCCGGGGCGTCGTACTCCACCACCGGGTGGATGCGCACGAGGTCGCCGCCGAGGCTCACCGTGACGTGCCGCAGCCGGGCGTCGCGCCCGACCCGTGCCCGGTGACTGCTCAGGTGAACGGCGTCGTCGGCCCACTCCTGCAGGCTCACCAGGGTGAGCTGGGCGCTGTCGCCGAGCAGGATCTCGAGGTTGTCGGCGTAGGTCGCCGAGCCGACGTGATCGATGACGACGACCGCGCTGCCGAACGCCTCGACCTCGATGACGAGGTGCCCGAACACCGCGCCGTCGATCCCCTCGCCGCGGCGGGTGATCACGGTCGGCCGGCTGGCGACGACCTCGCGCGGCACCGTGACGAGCAGCGCGCGCTCGAAGCCGGCCCAGGCCTGCGCCGCGACCCGGTCCAGCGGCGTGCCCGCGCGGCCGAGCCGGGAGTCCCCGCGCTCGAGCGTCTCGACGAGGACCTCAGGGGCGGCGTCGACCTCGACGACCAGCTTCCCCTCGGCGCCGCCAGCGGCGAGCGCAGCCGCGGCCGTGCCGTCGTGCAAGCCACGAAGACGGTTGAGCGGGGTGAACCGCCACTCCTCCTCGCGGCCGCCCGGCACCGGGTGATCAAGGAGCTCGAACGAGTCGACCTTGACCGGCCGGACGTCCTCGCTGACGTGGGTGACGCCCATCAGCCGACGGCTCCTTCCATCTGCAGCTCGATGAGCCGGTTGAGCTCGAGCGCGTACTCCATCGGGAGCTCGCGGGCGATCGGCTCGACGAAACCACGCACGATCATCGCCATGGCCTCCTCCTCGGTCATGCCGCGGCTCATGAGGTAGAAGAGCTGCTCCTCGGAGACCTTGGAGACCGTGGCCTCGTGACCCATCGAGACGTCGTCCTCGCGGACGTCGACGTACGGGTAGGTGTCGGAGCGGCTGATGTCATCGACGAGCAACGCGTCGCAGCGGACCGTGGAGCGCGAGCCGTAGGCGCCCTCCTGGACCTGGACGAGCCCGCGGTAGGAGGTCCGCCCGCCACCACGCGCCACCGACTTGGAGACGATCGTCGACGACGTGTGCGGAGCGCAGTGGACCATCTTGGCCCCGGCGTCCTGATGCTGGCCCTCGCCGGCGAAGGCCACCGACAGCGTCTCGCCCTTGGCGTGCTCACCCAGGAGGTAGACCGCGGGGTACTTCATGGTCACCTTGGAGCCGATGTTGCCGTCGACCCACTCCATGGTGGCGCCCTCGGCGGCCGTGGCGCGCTTGGTGACGAGGTTGTAGACGTTGTTCGACCAGTTCTGGATCGTCGTGTACCGCACCCTGGCGTTCTTCTTCACGATGATCTCGACGACCGCCGAGTGCAGCGAGTCCGAGGAGTAGATGGGTGCCGTGCAGCCCTCGACGTAGTGGATGTAGGAGTCCTCGTCGGCGATGATCAGCGTGCGCTCGAACTGGCCCATGTTCTCGGTGTTGATCCGGAAGTAGGCCTGCAGCGGGATGTCGACCTTCACGCCCTTGGGGACGTAGATGAACGACCCGCCCGACCACACCGCCGTGTTGAGCGAGGCGAACTTGTTGTCGCCGACCGGGATCACCGTGCCGAAGTACTCGCGGAAGAGGTCCTCGTGCTCGCGCAGGCCCGTGTCGGTGTCCACGAAGATCACGCCCTGCGCCTCGAGGTCCTCGCGGATCTGGTGGTAGACGACCTCGGACTCGTACTGCGCGGCGACGCCGGAGACCAGGCGCTGCTTCTCCGCCTCGGGGATGCCCAGGCGGTCGTAGGTGCTCTTGATGTCGTCGGGGAGCTCGTCCCAGGAGGTCGCCTGCTTCTCCGTGGAGCGGACGAAGTACTTGATGTTGTCGAAGTGGATGCCCGAGAGGTCTGAGCCCCAGGTCGGCATGGGCTTCTTCTCGAACAGCCGCAGGCCCTTGAGGCGGAGGTCCAGCATCCAGTCCGGCTCGCTCTTCTTGCTGGAGATGTCGCGGACGACGTCCTCGGAGAGGCCGCGGCGGGCGTTGTCACCGGCATCGGACTTGTCGTGCCAGCCGAACTCGTAGGTCCCCAGGCCGTCGAGCTCGGGGTGGCTGGTCTGCGTCATGACGCGGTCCTCTCGGAGGGGCTGGCCTGGCTGGCTGCTGCTGCGGCCGGCGCTGGCTGTGCGAGTGCTGCTGGTACCTGGGGTGCTGCAGGGACGTGCGGTGCTGCAGGGACGTGCGGTGCTGCAGGGACGAACGTGGTGCAGACGTGCGAGCCGTGGCCGATCGTGGCCAGGCGCTGGACGTGCGTGCCGAGCAGGCGGCCGAAGAGCTCGTTCTCGGCCTCGCAGAGCTGGGGGAACTCGGCGGCGACGTGGGCCACCGGGCAGTGGTGCTGGCAGAGCTGCTCGCCGGCGGCGGACGGGGCGGTCGAGGCTGCGTAACCGTCCGCGGTGAGGGCCTCGGCCAGGGCGCGGGTGCGATCCGCGGGTGCGGCGCTCTCGACGCTCTGCCGGTAGCGGTCCTCACGACGGGCGACCTGCTCGCGGGCGAACTCGAGGACCGCGGCATCCCCGCCGGAGGCGGCCACGAACCGCAGGGCCTGGGTGGCGAGGTCGTCGTAGGACTGCGTGAAGGCATCCCGGCCGGAGTCGGTGAGGGCGTAGATGCGGGCGGGTCGCCCGCGCCCGCGCCGCGGGGTCGCGCCGTACGGTGCGCGGTCGCGGGCCTCGAGCTGGCCGTCGGCGACCAGGGCGTCCAGGTGCCGGCGGATGGCCGCTGAGGTGAGGGCCAGGCGCTCGGCGAGGCCGGCGGCGGTGGTGGGGCCGTCGGACAGCAGAGAGCGCACGACGCGCTCACGGGTGCCGCAGTGGTCCTCGATGAATTCCACAACGCCATTGTGCCCTTATTCGTCGCGGCTTTCCAACCGGGGGTGGTCGAGCGCGTCGCGCAGCGGCTGCTTCCTAGACTGCGTGCGTGCCTTCGCCCTCCGACCTGCCCGACAGCGCTGCCGTCGAGGTGGTCGGTCTCGAGGTCCGGCGGGGTCACGGAGAGCAGCAGAAGCTGGCCGTCGACGGCCTCACGCTCCGGGCTCCGCGGGGAGCCGTTACGGCAGTCCTCGGCCCGAACGGGGCGGGCAAGACCACCACGGTGGAGACCTGCGAGGGCCTGCAGCGGCGGTCGGCCGGCACCGTGCTGGTGCTCGGCAAGGACCCAGCGACGTCGGGGCGCTGGCTGCGCGAGCGGGTCGGGGTGATGCTGCAGGACGGCGGCGTCGCCGGGGCCGCCCGCGCGGACGAGGCGCTCGCCTACGCCGCCGGCCTGTACCGGCACCCGCTGGACGTCGCGGCGCTGGCCAGCCGGCTCGGCATCGACGCCTTCGCCCGCACGCCGTTCCGTCGGCTGTCGGGTGGCGAGCAGCAGCGAGTCAAGCTCGCCCTCGCGGTGGTCGGCCGGCCTGAGCTCGTCTTCCTCGACGAGCCGTCGGCCGGGCTGGACCCCCAGGCGCGGATCGCCGCGTGGGAGCTCGTGCGTGACCTCCGCGACGCGGGCGTCTCGGTCATCCTGACCACCCACCTCATGGACGAGGCCGAGCAGCTGGCCGACCACGTGGTGATCATGGACGCCGGCCGGGCCGTTGCGGCGGGCCGGCCGGTAGAGCTGATGGCGCAGGGGGCCGAGCGGTCGGTGCGCTTCACCGCGAGACCTGCGCTGGACGTCGGCGCACTCGTCGCCCGGCTGGCCCCGGGGACGGCCGTCGTCGAGGAGCCCGCGGGTTGCTACCTGGTCACCGGGGACGTCGGTCCCGAGCTTCTCGCCGCGGTCACCGCCTGGTGCGCCGACGAGGGAGTGATGCCCGAGGGCCTGTCGGTCCAGCGGCAGTCCCTGGAGCAGGTGTTCCTCGGCCTCACGGGGAAGGCGCTGCGATGAGCGCCACCCTCGACCTCACCCCTGCACCCGGCAGCGCGCCGGCGGACCGGTTGCTGCTCGGGCACGCCCGCCTCGAGCTGACGGCACTGCTGCGCAACGGCGAGCAGCTCCTGCTGACCATCATCATCCCGACGCTGCTGCTGGTGCTGTTCGCCAAGGTCGACGTCGTCGACCTTGGCCCCGGCAGCCGGATCGCCTTCCTCGCTCCCGGCATCCTGGCGCTGGCCGTCCTGTCCACGGCGTTCACCGCCCAGGCGATCAGCACGGGCTTCGAGCGGCGCTATGGCGTCCTCAAGCGTCTCGGCGCGACGCCGCTCCCCCGCTGGGCGCTGCTCGGCGGCAAAGCAGGTGCGGTGCTGGCCGTGGAGGTCGTCCAGGTCGTGCTGCTCGGCGGGGTGGCCGTGCTGCTGGGGTGGCACCCTGCCGGAGCGGCGTGGGGCGTCGCGGTGCTGTTCGTCCTGGTGGGGACCGCTGCGTTCTCCGGGCTCGCCCTCCTCATGGCCGGCACGCTGCGCGCCGAGGCGACGCTGGCCGCCGCGAACCTGCTCTACCTCGTGCTCCTGCTCGGTGGCGGCATCGTGATCCCGCTCAGCAAGTTCCCCGCGGGTGTCCAGCGCGTGCTGGAGTGGCTGCCCTCGACGGCCCTGGCTGACGGCCTCCGGACGGCGTTCACCGTCGGCTCGCTCGACGCGCACGCGCTGCTGGTCCTGCTCGGGTGGGCGGTGGCCGGCCTCGGTCTGGCCGCCCGCTACTTCCGCTGGGAGTAGTCGAGGCGCATCCAGCGAGGGCTGGACGCCAGAAGAGATGTTCGTCAGGTCGATCCGGCGAACACGAAGGACCTCTTCATGAAGCTCATACGCATCCGTCTCATGGCGCTGGTGCTCGCGGCCCTCGCGGTACCGGCGGTCACAGCCCTCGCCACCTCCCCCGCACAGGCTGCGACCGGAGATGCCATGGTCTCGGTGTTCCACGGCATCCCGGGTGCCACGGTGGACGTCTACGTGAACGACAAGCTGACCCTGCAGAGCTTCAAGCCAGGCACGCTTGCCGGGCCGCTGTCCCTGCCGGCCGGCACGTACAGCGTCAAGGTCACCGCCCCCGGCGACGAAGCAAAGATCATCATCGGCCCGGCGAACGTGTCGGTGACGGCGGGCATGAACTACACGATCGTGGCCTACCTCGGCACGGACGGTAAGCCGACGGCCAAGCCGTTCGTCAACGACATCTCGCTGACGAAGGCTGGGCAGGGCCGGGTGACGGTCAGGCACGTGGCCAACGCCCCCGCGGTCAAGGTGACTGCCGACGGCGCCACCCTGGTCCCTAGCCTCAGCAACGGCAACGACGCGGTGGCGAACGTGCCGGCGCAGACCTACAAGGTGGGCGTGGCAGCTGCTTCCGGCGGCGCTGACGTCTACACGACCGAGCTGCCCGTCAAGGACGGCGTCAACACGATCGTCTACGCCTACGGCGACCTCGCCGCGAAGACCTTCGCCGTCGGCGTGCAGTCGATCAGCGGGCTGCAGTCCATGCCGGCCGGGATCCCGGCAGGCAGCGCGGGCCTGGCGGATGACGCCAGCGGCTTCCCGGTCTGGGCCATCGCCCTGGTCGCGCTGGGGCTGCTCGGCGCGGCCGCCTTGACGTACCGGCTGCGTACCGCAGCCCGGGCCGAGTAGGCACCGAAGGGATCCGGAGCAGGCGGATGAGGGCGCGCACGGGTGCGGTGGCCGGGCTCGTCATGAGCTCGGCCGTCGTGCTCGGCGTGCCCGTCGCCTGGTCCCTGGACCACAGACAGGCGGACGGTGTGGGCTCGCTGCCGGCGACGGTCGTGCAGACCGTGCCGGCAACCCCTCCGGCGGCCTACGCACCGTCCGCCGCCGGTTCGGCCGTCGCTCGGCCGGTGCGGCCGCTCGCCACAGCCGTCCCGGCTCCCGTGCCTGCCGCCGTGGTGGTGCCGGCGCCGGTGCAGCTGGTGATCCCGTCCGTGGGCATCCGCGCCGGGATCGACACGGTCGGCGTCGCAGCCGACGGGAACGTCGCGATCCCGGCAGATGCCTATCGGGTGGGCTGGTACCAGTTCGGTCCAGCCCCTGGAAGCGCTACCGGATCTGCAGTGCTGGTCGGGCACAGGGACTCGCGCACCCAGGGCAAGGGAGCGCTGTACTCGATGAGCGGCGTCCAGGTCGGTGACTCGCTGATGGTCACGTTGGCCGACCATTCCACCTGGAGCTACCGCGTCGTCGAGCGCCGCCTCTACCTGAAGCAGGGGCTGCAGCTCCAGCAGTTCTTCGGGCGCACCGGGCCGGCCCGGCTCACGGTGATCACCTGCGGAGGTGACTACGACCGGGCCCACGGTGGCTACCAGGACAACCTCGTCGTCACCGCGCTGCTCGTCGGGCGGGTGCGATGAGCACCGCCTTGAGCCCGGCGACGGGAGGTGCCGGATGACCGAGGGGCCGAAGCCGCCGGACAGCCCTACGCTCAGTCTCGTGCCGACGCTGGAAGACACCGACGTAGCGGCCGGCTTCGCGCAGGGGGACGAGGAGTGCCTGGCGCTGGCCTACGAGCGGTGGGGGCGGCTGGTCTTCACGGTCGCTCTGCGCTCGCTGGGCAACCACGCCGATGCCGAGGACGTGACGCAGCAGGTGTTCACCTCGGCCTGGCAGTCCCGCACCCAGTACCGGCCAGACTCGGGCACCCTCGCGGCCTGGCTGCTCGGCATCACCCGCTACAAGGTCGCCGACCGGTGGACGGTCCGGCAGCGCGAACGACGTGCGCTCGTCGCGGCGTCCGACCTCCGCGAGGCGGACCTGATCGTCGCGGCCGGTGCCGACGGCGTCACCGACCGAGTGCTCCTCGCCGACGAGCTGGATCGCCTCGGCGAGCCGCAGCGGCGGATCATGGAGCTGGCGTTCTACCAGGACCTCACCCATGTGCAGATCGCCAGCCTGCTCAGCCTGCCGCTGGGCACGGTGAAGAGCCATATCAGGCGCTCCCTCGAGCGCCTTCGCGCCAGGTTGGAGGTGGACGGTGCAGCACTGTGACGAGGAGGCCCTCGCGCTGCTCGCGCTCGGCGAGCCAGCAGCCGGTCCTGCCGACGAGGCGCATCTCGCGTCCTGCTCGCGCTGCCAGAGCGACCTCGACCAGCTCAAGGCTGTCGTGCACGCGAGCCGGCAGGTCACGCCCGAGGACAGCCCGGTGCAGCCGGGCCCGCACGTCTGGGCCCGGATCGCCGCCGAGCTCGAGCTGGGCAGCTCGGGGCCAGACAGCGCACCACCTCCCGTCCCGCCGGAGCTGGCGAAGCGGCGTCGCGTCGTCCCGCTGGCCGTCGCCGCGGCACTCGTCGGCATCCTGGCAGGCGTGCTGGGCACGGTGGTCGTCAAGGACCATCGGAGCTCCGTGGCGGCCGGCAACGTGGTGGCCGAGACCCGGCTCGCACCGCTGGACGCGCCACAGGCGAGCGGGACGGCGACGGTGCGCGACGCCACGAGCGGGCGCACCCTCAGCGTGACCGTGCACGGCCTCGTCGCCCCTGCCGACGCCTTCTACCAGGTCTGGCTCGCCGACCGGCAGACGCAGAAGATGGTCGCGGTGGGGATCCTGGACAGCGCTGACCAGGGCACGTTCGACGTCCCCCCCGGCATGGACCTCGCCCAGTTCCCGGTGGTGGATGTCTCGCTCGAGCCGATGGACGGGAACCCGGCGCACTCCTCCGTCAGCGTGGTGCGAGGGACGCTGCCCGGCTGAGCGCAGACCAGGGCGACGACCTACCATCGAAGCCGTGACGAACCCGGTGGCCGCTCCCCCGGTGCCCTCCTCGTCACCCCGTCGCCTTTCGGCGACACGGCGGATCTTCTACGCCGGGATGGTCGCCCAGATGGCGATCGTGTTCACCGGCGGCCTGGTCCGGCTGACCGGGTCCGGGCTCGGCTGCCCGACCTGGCCGCAGTGCGTGGCCGGCTCGTACACGCCGGTCGCGATCCAGCCGCAGGGCTTCCACAAGGAGATCGAGTTCACCAACCGGCTGCTGACGTTCGTGCTCACCGTCGCGATCCTCGCGTGCCTGGTGGCCGCGTGGCGGATGGTGCCGCGCCGGCGCCCCCTCGTGCTGCTGGCCGGCTGCGGGTTGCTGGGCATCGTGGTCCAGGCCGTGCTGGGCGGGATCACGGTGCGAACCGGCCTCAACCCCGCCAGCGTCGCCCTGCACTTCCTGGTGTCGATGCCGTTGATCGCTGCCGCCACGATCCTGTACGAGCGCTCGGGCGATGCCGGTGACGGCCCGGTGCGCTGGCTCGTCCGGCCAGAGCTCCGCTGGCTGTCGACGGCGCTCACCGCGGTCGCGGGCGTCGTGATCGTGCTCGGGACGCTGGTCACCGGGACCGGACCGCACTCCGGGGACGCCGACCACGAGGTGCGCTTCGGGTTCAACCCGCAGCAGATCACCTGGCTGCACTCGGACGTCGTCCTGGTGTTCCTCGGTCTGGTCGTGGCCCTCGTCTTCGCGGTGCGGCTGACGGATGCGCCGCCGGCGGTGCGTCGCAGGGCCTGGTGGGTGCTGGGCATCACCCTCGCCCAAGGCGCGATCGGCTACACGCAGTACTTCACCGGGGTGCCCTGGGCCCTCGTGGCGGTCCACATCGCGGGCGCGACCGTGCTGTGGGTCACTGTCCTGCGGCTGCGGTTCAGCATGCGTGCGCGGGCGGCGGTGCAGCTGCCGGCAGGTCGGCCGGCTGCGCCCGAGGGAGCCACCGACGGCGCCGGGGCAGTACCTTCGGGGGATGTCGCAGGTTCTGGTGATCGAGGACGACCCTTCGATCCGGTCCGCCGTGATCCGCAGCCTGACCGACCGCGGGCACGCGGTCGAGCTCAGCACCTGACGCCATGACGGGGCTCCGCGCTGCGGTCGAGGGGCGACCGGACCTGGTGGTCCTCGACCTCGGGCTCCCCGACCTGGACGGCATCGAGCTGGTCCGCATGCTGCGTGCCGTCAGTGCCGTCCCCGTGATCATCGCGACCGCCCGGGACGACGACGCGACGGTGGTCAGGGCCCTCGACGCCGGCGCGGACGACTACATCTCGAAGCCCTACAGCGCGGAGACGCTCGACGCCCGGATCCGCGCCGTGCTCCGCCGGTCGAGCGCCACGGACGCGGACCCGATCCTGCGCGTGGGTGAGCTCGAGGTGGACCAGCGGTCACGGACCGTCACGCTGGCCGACGACCGGCTGGACCTCAGCCCGCGCGAGTTCGACCTCCTCGCCTACCTGGCGGCCAGGCCGGGGCAGGTTGTCTCCAAGCGCGAGCTGCTCACCGAGGTGTGGCGCCTGCCCTACGGCGGCGCCGACAAGACCGTCGACGTCCACCTGTCCTGGCTGCGCCGCAAGCTCGGCGAGAGCGCCCAGGAGCCCCGCTTCCTGCACTCGATGCGCGGCGTCGGGGTCAAGCTCGTGGAGCCGGTGGAGTGAGGCGTCAGCTGCTGCTGACCGTGGCGGCAGCCACCCTCGTCGTGCTCGTCGCCTTCCTGCTGCCGCTCGCCTGGGTGGTCCGGTCCTCCGCGGCCGACCGCGCGACCAGCGAGGCCACGCTCGGCGTCCAGCCGATCGCCGCCGTGCTCGGGACGCTGCCGCCGTCGCAGATCTCGCTGGTCGTCGACGCGGTGCGTGGTCGGCTCGGCGAGCCCGTGACCGTCTACCTGCCCGACGGGACGACCCTCGGCGACTCCCGGCCGTTGACGGACTCCGTCCGGCTGGCGCGGCTGCAGAACGCCTTCAGCGCGGATCTGTCGGGGGGCGGCCGCGAGATCCTCATCCCGATCACCAGTGCGGGGACGGTGTCGAACGCCCAGGGCGAGACCACGGTGATCCGGGTGGAGATCCCGGGGTCGAAGCTCACCCAGGGCGTCGGCAAGACCTGGCTCTGGCTCTGCGTGCTCGGGCTCGCGCTCCTGCTGCTCGCGCTGCTCGTGGCGGACCGGCTGGCTCGCTCGTACCTGCGCCCGGTGCATGCCCTGACCGACACCGCCACCCGCCTCGGGGCCGGGGACCTCGAGGCACGGCTCACCCCCGGCGGCCCGCCCGAGGTGAAGGCGGCGGGGATCGCGCTGAACCGGCTGGGCGGTCGCATCGTCGACCTGCTGAAGGCCGAGCGCGAGCAGGTGGCCGACCTCTCGCACCGGCTCCGCACGCCGCTGACGGCGGTCCGGCTCGACGCGGAGGCCCTGACCGATCCCGAGGAGCGCGACCGCTTGGGACGCGGGATCGCGGAGGTCACCCGGGTGGTGGACCAGGTCATCAGCGAGGTGCGCCGGCCGGTGCGTGAAGGCATGGTGCCCGGCTGCGACGCCGCTGCCGTGGTGAGCTCCCGGTTGGTCTTCTGGGAGGTGCTGGCCGACGACACCGACCGGCAGGTGGAGCAGCACGTCCCGGACCGTCCGGTTCCGGTGCGGCTCGTGGCGGACGACCTGGCCGACGCGCTGGATGCCCTGCTCGGCAACGTGTTCGCGCACACCCCCGAGGGCACGCCGTTCAGGGTCGACCTCAAGCCGCACCCAGCGGGCGGAGCTGAGCTGGTGGTCGAGGACGCCGGCCCTGGCCTGCCAACGGTGGACGTGCTGTCGCGAGGCGCCAGCGGCGTGGGTTCCTCAGGACTCGGGCTGGACATCGCCCGACGAGCAGCCGAGGCCTCGGGCGGGACGCTTCAGGTGGGCCGAAGCCGCAAGGGCGGCGCGCGGATCTCCGTCGAGCTGGGTGCGCCCAGCAGCTAGTCGATGGTCGGCCAGTGACTGGGCGAGCCAGTCGCTGCGCGGGCTAGCGGTTGAGCAAGGGGTGCAGCGGCAGCAGCGGATCGATCGCCACGGCCACGAAGAGCAGCGTGAGATACGTGATCGACCAGTGGAAGAGCCGCATCGGCCGGATGTCGCGGGCACCGGACTGCACCCGCGCCCGCAGGCGGTACGCCTCGACGAGGAAGATCGCGCCCAGCACCACAGCAGCGGCTGCGTAGACGACGGTCATGTGACCCACCGGGACCAGGAGCAGCGAGGTCGCGACCATCGCCCAGCTGTAGGCCACGGTCTGCCGGGCGACCACGGCTGGCGAGGCCACCACCGGGAGCATCGGCACGCCCGCCGCGGTGTAGTCGTCGACGAAGCGCAGCGAGAGCGGCCAGTAGTGCGGGGGCGTCCAGAAGAAGACGATCCCGAACAGCACCACCGGGGCCCAGGCCAGCGAGCCGGTGACCGCGGACCAGCCGATGAGGACCGGCATGCAACCGGCCATCCCTCCCCACACGATGTTCTGCGGGGTGTGGCGCTTGAGCGCCAGCGTGTAGACCACGACGTAGAAGAGGATCGCGGCCAGGGCCAGCCAGGCAGCAGTCCAGTTGACGAGCAGGCCGAGCCAGAGCACCGCGGCGACACCGAGCACGAGGCCGAAGGTCAGGGCCTCGCGGGGCGCGAGCGCACCGGTGGCGAGGGGGCGCCGGCTGGTGCGGTGCATGACGGCGTCGATGTCGCGGTCGAGGTAGCAGTTGAGCGTGTTGGCACTGCCTGCCGCGAGGCTGCCGCCGATCAGAGTCGCCGCGACGAGCCACAGCGAGGGGACTCCGTGGTCCGCGAGGAGCATCGCCGGGACCGTGGTGACGAGGAGCAGCTCGATGATGCGCGGCTTGGTCAGCGCGACGTATGCGGAGAGGTTCTGCCGGACTCCGCGGGCGTGCTGCTCGACAGGCGTCCCAACGTTGAGTGAACGAGGATGGACGGCAGTCACGGGGCTCATCGTATCGGTAGGCTCGTGGTGCGGAGCGGCGGTGCCGCGCCCGGGTGGGCCGTGAGGCCGAGAGGAGCTACCAGACCGGTGAGCATGGTTGAGGGAACTGACGAGAGCACGACCGCGACCAGCACGATCGACTCAGCGGATGCGGGTGCGGGGTCCGTCGACCTCCCCGGCTGGAGCGCCCTGGACGACCGCGCCGTCGTCACCATCCGCGGGCTGGCCATGGACGCCGTCCAGAAGGTCGGCAACGGTCACCCTGGCACCGCGATGAGCCTGGCACCGGTCGCCTACCTGCTCTTCCAGAAGTACCTCACCCACGACCCCGCCGACCCGCTGTGGGTGGGCCGGGACAGGTTCGTGCTCTCCTGCGGGCACTCGAGCCTGACCTTGTACATCCAGCTGTACCTCTCGGGCTACGGCCTCGAGCTCTCCGACCTCGAGGCGTTCCGCACCTGGGGCTCGCTCACGCCCGGCCACCCCGAGCACGGTCACACGGCCGGTGTCGAGGTCACGACGGGTCCGCTCGGCCAGGGCGTCGGCAACGCCGTCGGCATGGCCATGGCCGCGCGGCGCGAGCGCGGCCTGTTCGATCCGGACACCCCGGCCGGTGAGAGCCCGTTCGACCACTCGATCTGGGCGATCTGCTCCGACGGCGACCTGGAGGAGGGCGTCTCCGGCGAGGCGTCCTCGTTGGCCGGACGCCAGCAGCTCGGAGCCCTCACGCTCATCTGGGACGACAACCACATCTCGATCGAGGACGACACCGCGGTGGCGTTCAGCGAGGACGTCGTCGCCCGCTACGCCGCGTACGGCTGGCACACGCAGTACGTCGAGGTCAGCCCCGACGGCAGCGTCGACACGGTCGCGCTGGCGCAGGCCATGGATGCCGCCAAGGCGGAGACGCACCGCCCGTCGTTCATCGCGCTGCGGACCGTGATCGGCTGGCCGGCTCCCAACCTCAAGAACACGGGCAAGGCGCACGGCGCGGCGCTCGGGGCCGACGAGGTCGCAGCCACCAAGGTCATCCTGGGTCTCGACCCGGAGAAGAGCTTCGAGGTCGCCGACGACGTCCTCGCGCACACCCGAGCCGTGGCGGACCGGGGGCGGGCGGCGCACGAGGCGTGGCAGCAGAAGTTCGCTGGCTGGCGGTCGGCCAACCCCGATCGCGCGGCGTTGTTCGACCGCCTCTGGGCCGGTGAGCTGCCGGCGGGCTGGACCGATGCCCTGCCCGTGTTCCCCACCGACGCCAAGGGCGTGGCCACGCGCAAGGCCAGCGGCGACACGCTCAACGCGCTCGCCCCCGTTCTCCCCGAGCTCTGGGGCGGCTCGGCCGACCTCGCGGAGTCCAACAACACCACGATGGAGGGCCAGCCCTCGTTCTTGCCCGAGGGCGTCGAGACCGCGCACTGGAAGGGCGGACCGTACGGCCGCACCCTGCACTTCGGGATCCGCGAGCACGCCATGGGCGCGATCATGAACGGCATCACCCTGCACGGCCCGACCCGGGTCTACGGCGGAACGTTCATGACGTTCAGCGACTACATGCGCGGGTCCGTCCGGCTCGCCGCGCTGATGAAGCTCCCGGTCACCTACGTCTGGACGCACGACTCCATCGGCCTGGGCGAGGACGGCCCCACGCACCAGCCGGTCGAGCACCTCGCCGCGCTGCGTGCCATCCCCGGCCTCGACGTCGTCCGTCCGGCCGACGGCAACGAGACGGCCGCCGCCTGGCGGACCATCCTCCAGCGCCGGCACGCGCCTGCCGGGCTCGCCCTGAGCCGGCAGAACCTCCCGACCATCGACCGTTCCGTCTACGCGTCCGCGGACGGCGTCGCCAGGGGCGGCTACGTGGTCGCCGAGGCCTCGGGTGACAAGCCCGCCGTGATCCTCATCGGGACCGGCTCCGAGCTCCAGCTCGCGATCGCGGCCCGCGAGGTGCTGGAGGCCGCAGGCACCCCGACCCGCGTCGTGTCGATGCCCTGCATGGAGTGGTTCGAGGAGCAGGACGACGCCTACCGCGCGACCGTCCTGCCGCCCTCGGTGCGAGCCCGGGTCTCGGTCGAGGCCGGGATCGCGATGCCGTGGTACCGCCTCGTCGGCGATGCGGGTCGCTGCATCAGTCTCGAGCACTTCGGGGCCTCGGCCAAGGCGGAGATCCTGTTCAAGGAGTTCGGGTTCACCGTCGAGGCCGTCGTCGACGCCGCCCGGGCGAGCATCGGGGCGGCGGCGGCCCCGCTCGCGACCTGATCGATCACCACCAGCCCAGCATCCCCACCAGCCCAGCATCCCCACCTGGTAAGGCCCACGTCCGAAGGAGCACGAACATGACTGATTCGCTGAAGGACCTGGCTGCAGCTGGGGTAGCGGTCTGGCTCGACGACCTCAGCAGGCACCGCCTGTCCTCGGGTGGCCTCGCAGCCCTGGTCGAGCGCGGCGTCGTGGGTGTCACCACGAACCCGACGATCTTCGAGGGCGCGCTGCGGTCCAGCGCCGACTACGCCGACCAGGTCGCCGACCTCGCCGCCCGTGACCTCACCGTCGACGAGTCGGTGCGGATGATCACCAGCTACGACGTCCGCTGGGCGTGCGACGTGCTGCGGCCCGCGTTCGACGACTCGGACGGCGTGGACGGCCGCGTCTCGATCGAGGTCGACCCCCGCAAGGCCAACAACACCGCGGCGACGGTCGCGGAGGCCAAGGCGCTGTGGTGGCTCGTCGACCGGCCGAACGCCTACATCAAGATCCCGGCCACCCTCGAAGGCATCCCGGCGATCAGCGAGACGCTCGCCGCGGGCATCAGCGTGAACGTGACGCTGATCTTCAGCCTGGAGCGGTACCGGCTCGTGATGGACGCCTACCTCGAGGGCCTCGAGCGGGCCGCCGCCGCCGGTCGCGACCTCAGCAGCATCACCTCGGTCGCGTCGTTCTTCGTGAGCAGAGTGGACACCGAGGTCGACGCGCGGCTGGAGAAGATCGGCACCCCGGAGGCGTTGGCGCTGCGCGGGCAGGCCGCGATCGCGAACGCGCGGCTGGCCTACGAGGCCTTCGAGGCCACCATCGCGAGCGACCGCTGGAAGGCCCTGGCCGCGAAGGGCGCCAAGGTGCAGCGACCCCTGTGGGCCTCGACCGGCGTGAAGAACCCGGAGTACGCCGACACCAGGTACGTGCTCGAGCTCGTTGCGCCCGACACGGTCAACACCATGCCGGAGAAGACGCTGGACGCCGTCGTCGACCATGGGGTCGTGACCGGCAACACCGTGTCCGGCACCTACGACGAGGCCCGCGCGCAGATGGCCCAGCTGGCGGCCATCGGGGTCGACGTCGCCGACGTGGTGCACGTCCTGGAGGTCGAGGGCGTCTCGAAGTTCGACGCCTCCTGGAACGACCTCCTGACGGCTCTGCAGTCAGCGCTCGACGCGGCCCGGCCGGCGGTCTGACGATCGTGGCGGTCCACACCCCGCCCAATCCGCTGAGGGACCCGCGCGACCGCCGGCTGCCCCGAGTGGCTGGGCCGTGCTCGATGGTGATCTTCGGCGTGACCGGCGACCTCGCCCGCAAGAAGCTCATGCCGGCGATCTACGACCTCGCGAACAGGGGCCTGCTGCCGCCCGGATTCGCGCTCGTGGGGTTCGCCCGACGCGACTGGGCCGACCAGGACTTCCTGCAGGTCGTCCACGACTCGGTGAAGGAGCACGCCAGGACCGAGTTCAGGGACGACGTCTGGAACCAGCTGGCTGAGGGCCTGCGCTTCGTCCCCGGCGACTTCGGTGACGACGAGGCCTTCGAGAACCTCCGCTCCACCATCGCCGAGCTCGACGCCACCCGCGGCACCGGAGGGAACCACGCCTTCTACCTCTCGATCCCGCCCAAGGCGTTCCCCGACGTCATCGGCCAGCTCAAGAAGCACGGCCTGGCCGACGACTCCCCCAGCTGCTGGCGCCGAGTCGTCATCGAGAAGCCCTTCGGGCACGACCTGCAGAGCGCCGAGGAGCTCAACGCCGTGGTCGGCGAGGTGTTCGACCCGGGGTCGGTGTTCCGCATCGACCACTACCTCGGCAAGGAGACGGTGCAGAACATCCTCGCGCTGCGGTTCGCCAACGAGCTGTTCGAGCCCATCTGGAACGCGAACTACGTGGACCACGTCCAGATCACGATGGCCGAGGACGTCGGGATCGGTGGCCGTGCGGGCTACTACGACGGCATCGGGGCGGCCCGTGACGTCATGCAGAACCATCTCCTGCAGCTGCTGGCGCTGACCGCGATGGAGGAGCCCGTCTCGTTCGAGGCCGCTTCGATCCGGCACGAGAAGGAGAAGGTGCTCTCGGCGGTACGGCTGCCCAAGGATCTCGGCGCCAACACCGCGCGCGGGCAGTACGCCTCGGGGTGGCAGGGCGGGGCCCCTGTCGTCGGCTACCTGGAGGAGGACGGCATCCCGGCCTACTCGACCACCGAGACGTTCGCAGCTGTCCGCCTGGACATCGACACCAGGCGCTGGGCCGGCGTGCCCTTCTACCTCCGCACCGGCAAGCGGCTGGGCCGGCGGGTGACCGAGGTCGCCGTCGTCTTCAAGCGGGCGCCCCACCTGCCGTTCGAGACCACCGCGACCGAGGAGCTCGGCGCCAACGCCCTGGTGATCAGGGTGCAGCCGGACGAGGGCCTGGCCCTGCGCTTCGGCTCGAAGGTGCCGGGCACCGCCATGGAGGTCCGCGACGTGACGATGGACTTCGCCTACGGCGAGTCGTTCACCGAGTCCAGCCCGGAGGCCTACGAGCGCCTCATCCTCGACGTCCTCATCGGCGAGGCCCCGCTCTTCCCCCGGCACGAGGAGGTCGAGCAGTCCTGGCGGATCCTCGACCCGGTGGAGGACTTCTGGCGAGGCCAGGGTCAGCCTGAGGGCTACCCGGCAGGCACCTGGGGTCCGGCCGCTGCCGACGAGATGCTGGCCCGTGACGGCCGCACCTGGCGCCGGCCATGATCGTCGACCTGACGGACACCACCGCAGCGGAGATCGCCACCGCGCTCGTCGCTGCCCGGCACAGCGCCGGCGTCCCTGCGGTCGGCATGGTGCTCACGCTGGTGATCGTCACCGACGAGGGTGATAGCTATGACGCGCTGCGGGCCGCGCTGGACGCTGCGCGAGAGCACCCGTCACGGATCCTGGTGACCATCCTGCGGCCAGGCAAGGGCCTGCCCAGGCTCGATGCCGAGGTGCGCTTCCTGGGTGACTCCGGCCCCGGCGAGACGGTGGTGATGCGGCTGCACGGCGAGCTCGCAGCCCACGCCGAGTCCGTCCTGCTGCCGCTGCTCCTGCCGGACGCCCCGGTGGTCGTCTGGTGGCCAGGTGACAGTCCCGCGGTCCCGGAGCTGGACTCCGTCGGAGCCCTCGCCCAACGCAGGATCACCGACAGCGCGGCGGCGGACGACCCGCACGGGGAGCTCGAGCGGCGTTCCCGCGGGTACCGTCCAGGCGACACCGACCTCGCCTGGACGCGCATCACGCAGTGGCGCTCGTTGCTGGCTGCCCTGCTCGACCAGCCCTACGACCCGATCACAGGGGCGTCGGTGAGCTGCGAGCCCGGCAGCCCGAGCGCCGAGCTCCTGGCCCTGTGGCTGGCGGACCGGCTGCACGTCCCGGCCGAGCGCATCGACAGCGAGGGGCCCGGCATCACCGGGGTCACCCTCATGACCGAGGGCGGCGAGATCTCGGTGATGCGGCCGGACGGTCGGGTGGCGACCCTGCAACGACCGGGTCAGCCCGAACGCCAGGTGTCCCTGGTCCAGCGCGAGACCGCGGAGATCATGGCCGAGGAGATGCGCCGGCTCGACCCTGACGTCGTCTACGGGGAAGTCGTGGCCCAGCTGGCGCACCGCCGGGACGAGGCGACCGCGTGAGCGCGGTCGAGGTGCAGGTGCACGCGGATGCCAGCCAGCTCGCCGCCGTGGTCGCCGCCCGGCTGATCGCCACCCTCGCCGAGGCCCAGGCGGTCCGCGGGACGGCCGCCGTGGTGCTCACCGGAGGTGGCCTCGGGACTGCCAGCCTGGCCGCGATGGCGGCCTCGCCCGACAGAGACACGCTGGACTGGCAGAACCTCGACATCTGGTGGGGCGACGAGCGTTTCCTGCGTTCTGGCGACCCCGAGCGGAACGAGACCGGGGCGCGCGCCGCCCTGCTCGACCATGTCCCGCTCGACCCCGCACGGGTCCACCCCATGGCTGCGCTCGGCACGTTCGCCGACCCCGAGAGCGGCGCAGCAGGTTACGCGGCCGAGCTCGCGGCTGCTCCCGGCGCCGCAGCACGCGACGGCGTGCCCGTCTTCGACGTGCTGCTCCTCGGCGTCGGCCCCGACGCGCACATCGCCTCGCTCTTCCCCGGGCTGCCGGGGGTGCACGTCACCGAGGGCAGCGTGATCGCTGTCCGGGACTCCCCCAAGCCGCCCCCGGAGCGGATCTCGCTCACCCTGCCGGCCATCTGCTCAGCCGAAGAGGTGTGGCTCGTGGCGGCCGGCGCGGAGAAGGCCAACGCGTTGCGCCAGGCCCTCACCGCGACGGCGACCGATCCGGTCCCGGCGGCCTTGGCCCGCGGGCGCAACCGCACGCTCGCCCTGCTCGACGAGGCGGCAGCAGCGGAGCTCCCGACGGCGCTCTAGCGCCTGACCCGCGTGAGCTGCGTGACCTGAGAGGTCAGCGGTGGTCGCTGCGGAGCTTGGCGAGGGCCTCGGCGAGGATGGCCTCGCCGTCGGCCTCGGTGCGGCGCTCGCGGACGTAGGCGAGGTGGGTCTTGTAGGGCTCGGTCTTCGGCGGGGCCGGGGGGTTCTCCTCGTCCCGGCCTGCCGGCCAGCCGCAGCGGGGGCAGTCCCACGTCTCGGGGATCTGCGCCTCGGCGGCGAACGACGGGCGCGTCTCATGACCCTTGGCGCACCAGAACACGATCCGGTTCCGTGGCGCCGTGTCTCCGCGCTCGGCCTCCCCCATCGGTCCTGCCCCGACACGGCTGCCACGGATGGCGCTCCCACTACCCACGGTCGATCTCCCTCGACGAGCCTCAAGTTCGCTGAACTCTGGACGGCATCTGCTCGGGAACCAGTGTGCGCCGATCAGGCGCGCGCTGTCCCGCCAAAGCGGTGAATCAGGTGAGGTTCTTGAGAATCAGGCCGAGCCCGACGATGCAGATGAACCAGATGATGATGATCGCGTAGGTGATGCGGTCGAGGTTGCGCTCGGCCACCGAGGAGCCGCCGAGCGAGGAGGAGACGCCACCGCCGAAGAGGTCGGAGAGACCGCCGCCCTTGCCCTTGTGAAGCAGGACCAGGACGATCAGCAGCACGCTGGTGATCGCCAGCACAGAGGCCAGCGTGTAGGCGATGTAGTTCATCAGGCGACGCTTCTCTCCTCAGGGAAGTGACATGCCACCTGGTGCCCCGAGGAGATCTCCAGGAGCTGGGGCTCCTGGGTCCTGCAGATCTCCTGGGCCTTCCAGCAACGGGTGTGGAAGCGGCACGCGGGTGGCGGGTTCAAGGGGCTCGGAAGATCCCCTTGGAGGAGGATACGCTCCCGCGCCCGCTCCTTGTCCGGGTCCGGCACCGGGACGGCAGACATCAGCGCGTGCGTGTACGGATGCATGGGGTGCTCGTACAGCCCGTCGCGGTCGGAGATCTCCATGATCTTGCCGAGGTACATGACCGCCACGCGGTCCGAGATGTGCCGGACCACCGACAGGTCGTGCGCGATGAACATGTAGGCGAGGTTGAACTCCTGCTGGACGTCTTCGAGCAGGTTGATCACCTGCGCCTGGATCGAGACGTCGAGCGCGGAGACCGGCTCGTCGCAGATGATCAGCTTCGGCTGCAGGGCCAGAGCTCGCGCGACGCCGATGCGCTGGCGCTGGCCGCCGGAGAACTCGTGCGGGAAGCGGTTGTAGTGCTCGGGGTTAAGCCCGACGAGCTCGAGGAGCTCCTGCACGCGCTTCTTCGTGCCGCCCGGCGGCTTGATGCCCTGGATCTGCATCGGCGCGCTGATGATCGTGCCGATGTTGTGCCGCGGGTTCAGCGAGGAGTAGGGGTCCTGGAAGATGATCTGGATGTCGCTGCGGAGCGGGCGCATCTTCGCCCGCGACAGGTGGGTGATGTCCTGACCTTCGAAGGTCACGGTCCCACCGGTGGGCTCGAGCAGCCGGGTGATCGCCCGGCCCAGGGTGGACTTCCCGCATCCGGACTCACCGACGACGCCCAGCGTCTCGCCGCTCGCGATCTGCAGGCTGACGCCGTCGACGGCGCGGACGGCCCCGACCTTCTTCTGGATGAGGATCCCCCGGGTCACCGGGAAGTACATCTCCAGGTCGTTCACCTGGAGCAGCGAGTCCGTGGGCGCCTGGGCGGCCGCCGGCAGCTCGCTCTCGGCAGGTGCGGTCATCGACGACTCTCCTGGGCTCTCACAGGGTGGGCTTGACGTCACCGAGGAACGCGGCGCGCCTCGCCTCGGACGGGAGGTGGCAGGCCACGGTGTGGCCGGGAGCTGACGGCTCGAGCTCCGGCCGGACCGTCGTGCACGGGATGCCGCCGATCCCACGGTAGGTGCACCGGGGGTTGAAGGCGCAACCAGGCGGGACGTCCAGCAGGCTCGGCGGCGCACCGGGAATCGGCCGCAGGCGCTCCTCGCGTACCCGGTCCAGCCGGGTGACCGAGCTGAGCAGGCCCCAGGTGTAGGGGTGCTCGGGCCCGTAGAAGATGTCCGAGGAGGGCCGTACTCCACTCCCCGGCCGGCGTACATCACGATCACGTCGTCCGCGATCTCGGCGACCACGCCGAGGTCGTGGGTGATGATGATGATCGCCGAGCCGAACTCCTTCTGCAGGTCCCCCATGAGGTCGAGGATCTGCGCCTGGACGGTCACGTCGAGCGCGGTGGTCGGCTCGTCGGCGATCAGCAGCTGAGGGTCGTATGACAGCGCCATCGCGATCATGGCGCGCTGGCGCATACCGCCGGAGAACTGGTGCGGGTAGTCGTCGAGCGCGATCGGCCGGTTGCGGGATGCCCACTCGGTCGAGCATCTCGATCGCGCGGGTCCAGGCGACCTTCTTGCTGACCGTGTTGTGGACCCGGTAGGCCTCGACGATCTGCGTCACCGATCGAGAAGTACGGGTGCAGCGCGGACAGCGGGTCCTGGAAGATCATGGCCATCTTGTTGCCGCGCAGCAGCCGGACCTCTTCGGCATCGGCCGCCACGAGGTCGACGCCGTCGAGCCAGATCTCACCGGCGATGTGCGCCCTGGTGCCCCTGTGCAGCCCCAGGATCGCCTGGCTGGTGACGCACTTGCCGCGAGCCGGACTCCCCGACGATGCCGAGCGTCTTGCCCTTCTCGAGCGAGAAGCTGACGACCGTCGACGGCCTTGACCAGGCCGTCGTCGGTGGGGAAGTGGACCTGCAGGTCGCGGACCTCAGGAACGAGGTCGGGCGCGCGAACCGGTCCCGGCGTCCGGGCTCATCGAGGGTGGGCATCAGCTGTACCTCACCCTCGGGTCGATACGGCATACAGCACGTCAACGATGATGTTCGCGAGCACCAGGAAGACGGCGCCGCGAGCACCACCCCCGTGATGACAGGGAGGTCCTGCTTGTTGATGGCCGTCGATGGAGAGCTTGCCGAGGCCTTGCAGGCTGAAGGTGAACTCGGTGAGGACGGCGCCGCCGAGCAGGCCGGCGAGGTCGAGGCCGAAGATCGTGACGATCGGGGTCAGCGCAGCGCGCAGCGCGTGCTTGCGGATGACCGTGCGGTCGGGCAGGCCCTTGGCCCGTGCGGTGCGGATGTAGTCCTCGCCCATCGTCTCCAGCATGCTCGCCCTGGTGAGCCGGGCGTACAGCGCCGCGTACAGGAAGGCGAGCGACGACCCAGGGCAGCACCATGGCGGTGAACCAGCCCGAGGGATCTTGGGTGAACGGGACATAGCCCTGCCCTGCGTTCGGGAACCATCGGAGCCATGCAGGGCCGTAGGTGAACAGGAAGAGCAGCAGCAGCCCGGTGAAGTAGACCGGGAGCGAGACGCCGGCGAGGGCGACGATCATCGATCCGCGGTCGATCCAGGTGCCGCGCTTGAGCGCTGAGACGATGCCGACGATCACGCCGCCGACCAGCCAGATGATGGAGGCGCCGATGGCAAGGGAGAGGGTGACCGGGAACCGGTCGATGATCAGGCTGGTGACGCTCTGCTGGTACTGGAAGGAGTACCCCAGGCACGGGTGCGTTGCAGTGACGGTGCTCACGCCGTCGGTGAAGTCACGCCCGACGAAGATGCGCCTTCATGTAGTTCCAGTACTGCACGAGCACGGGCTGGTCCAGCCCGAACGCGTGGCGCACGGCCGCGACCTGGGCCGGAGTGCCGTGCCGCCCCACGTACGCGTACGTGGGGTCCGAGCCGGTGAGCTTCGGCGCGAGGAAGTAGATCGCGAAGGTCGCCATGCTGATGACGATGACGACGAACAGTGCGCCTATCAGCCGCCGGGCAACATATCGAGCCATAAGCGTTCGGCTGCCCGTGGGCGCTGGGGGTGATCCCAGCGCCCACGGGCGAGCCTTACCCTGCCTCTCGGTTAGGACGAGTGGGACTACCTCATTGCTTACCGGACTACTTGCCGTCGTCGACACCGACGTTGACGTAGTCGTAGAAGTACCCAGCACCGGCCTGGAGGTACAGGTTGGTCAGGCGCGGCGAGTGGTAGTACAGCGTCTTGTCGGACAGGT
>CAWFVK010000013.1:0-37631 GCA_963819215.1 uncultured Actinomycetota bacterium
CGCCGACTCCCCGGCCAGGTAGTCCGTGACCTGCGCGGCGTACACGAGGGGACAGGTCGCGGCGTCGAGCACGAAGAGGACGCCCGCACCGACCCGCGCGCCGTACGCCGACAGCTCGGTCGCGGTCAGTCGCACGTCCAGGTCGGCGGACGGCACCCACGCGCCGTGGTAGCCGCCGATGAGAACGGCGGCGGCGTGCTCGCGGCTGCGCGCCGGCCAGGGCCGTGCGCAGCGACGTGCCGCGCTCGACCTCGACGACGCCGGGGCGGCGTACCGCGCCCGAGATCGTGAGCAGGGTCGTGCCGGGGTCGTCGGCGGTGCCGGCGGAGCGGAACCATGCCGCGCCGTGCCGAGCGAGCAGCGCCACCTGGGCACAGGTCTCGGCATTGAGGACGAGCGTGGGGCGGCCGTCGACGCCGGACTGCGTCACCCGGACGAACGGGTCGCGGGGCAGCGCCGGCCCGCCGTTCAGGGCCCGGACCAGGGCCGTCTCCTGGCCGGCGACGAAGCCGCCGTCCAGAGCGAGCCACCTGGACGCCGCGGCCCTGGCCCGCGAGCCGGACTACGTCGGCGTCCACGTCCGGCCCGATCGCGAGCGTGGCGTGGTGCGCTCCCAGGGCCCGGGCGAGCACCTCGAGCCCGTCGAGGACGAGGTGGGGACTGCGCCGCAGCAGGACCGCGTCCTTCGAGCTCAGCGGCTCGCCCTCCATCGCGTTGCCGACGATGACCGGGCGTCGCTGGCTGCCGCGCCGGCGACGGCCCGCAGCTTCGTGCCCGTGGGGAAGCCGGCGCCGCCGCGACCGGTGAGGCCACTGGCCTCGAGCAGCGCGACGAGCTGCGGCAGGGATGCAGCCGGGGAGGGCTCCGTGTCGGGCAGATGCGCCGTCCGGGCGGGGCCCTCGCCGTCGAGCAGTCGGCGGGTGGCGTGAGTCTGTGGTCATGCGGTCCTCCTCGGGCGACGGGTCGGCCAGCCGCGACCGGCGTACGACGGCCCGAGACCGCCAGCCGACCGCGGACAGGACAGCGGCGACGCAGACCACCGCGATGGCGCGGAACCAGGGGGTAGCGGCGTCGGTGCCATTGCCGAGGGCGTGGAGCAGGGCGACCGGCCAGACGGCGTAGGTCGCCCAGTGCACGGCGCGGAACACGCGGGGCCCGACCCGGTGGCGCAGCAGGCGAGACGACGATCACCACGCCCAGCAGGTCGATGCCGAGCGTGCCCAGGCCCAGCCAGACCGGGCGGTAGGCGCCGAGGAACGGCACGACGAGGTCGACCAGCCTGAGCTGGGCGTAGGGGTCGAAGCAGCAGGCAGGTGACGTGGACGACGATCAGCGCGGTGCCCGTCAGCGCGGCGGTGCGGTGGAGGTCGCCGGTCGCGGCGAAGCGGCCGAGGCGCGGGACTCGTCGGCCCGACCGGGAGGCGATGCCGAGCACCAGGGCCACGGTGAGCATGACGAGCGCGACGACTCCGGTCCCGCGACCGAGAGCCCACAGGGCGGTGCTCATGCCGCCACCAGCTCCGCCGGCCACGCGCCGACCCGCACGACGCGACGCCGCTGGTCGACGAGCCGGGCGGTGACGCCGCGTACGGCGAGCCAGCCGGCGGCCTCGCGGCCCAGGACGACGGCGGCGGTCGAGGCGGTGTTCGCCTCGACGCACGTCGGTGCGGTGACGGTGGCGCTGCGCCAGACCGGCTCGGCCGGCGTGGCCGAGCGTGGGTCGACGATGTGGTGGAGCCGGACACCGCCGCGGCGCCAGGCTCGTCGTACCGTCGACGAGGTCGCGAGGGCCGAGCCCGGGGCCAGGGACACCTGGCAAGCAGGGTCGGCCGCGGTGTCCTGGACCAGGATCTGCCAGCCGTGCTCGGGGCCGGGACCGGAGGTGGCGATGTCGCCGCCGAGCTCGACGAGAACGCCGACGCCCACGGTCTGCGCCGCCTGGCGAGCGGTGAGGTCGGCGGCGCGAGCCTTGGCGGTCGCGCCCAGGTCCAGGCGGATGTCGCGTGGCAGCTCGAGCTGGTCGCCGTGGAGGTGGAGGCGGCGCCAGCCCGGGACGTCGGTCACCACCCGGATCGGCTCCCCGTCCTCGGGCAGGAGCTCGATGCTGCGGTCGTAGCCCAGGGCGTTCATCGTGCTGCCCACGGTCGGGTCGACGAGCCCGCCGCTGGCCTCCGCGGCGTCCAGCGCCGTCCCGATCAGGTCCGCCAGCAGCGGCGACAGCCGGCGGGTCCCAGGAGTGAGAGCCGCGAGCTCGGAGTCGCCGCGGAACCGCGAGCACGCCCGGTCGACCTCGTCGAGGCCGGCCTTGACGATCTCCACCACGGCGTCCAGGGCGGCCGGGTCGGTGACGACGACGGACGCCGTGGTGCTCCAGACGTCGAAGGTGTGGACGGAGGGTCGCTGGTCGGTCATCTCACGAGCCCTTCGTGGTCGCCTGCGGCGTGGCCGTCGACGAGGGCGAGCTCACGCCGCTGCTGGACGCGCTGCTCGGCGAGTGGGACGTGGCGGTGGACGAGCGTGACGAGCCCTTGGTCGTGCGGCCGGTCGAGCTCGACGTGTGGCCGGAGGGGCTGGTCGTGGCGGAGCCGGCCGCGGTGCTCTGGGTGGCCGCGCCGATGCCGAGGGTGGCCCCGACGGCGCCCAGGACACCGAGCCCGGCCAGACCCAGCTGGAGGCGCCTGCTGCGCTGGAAGGGGTTCATGACTTCACCGTCGAGCCGGTCCCTGTGCCGAACCTGTGAAAGCCGTGGGCCACGGGTGTCCATTGCCTGACCACAACCTGCATGGAGCCGCATGTGGGTCTCGGTGGTCGAGCCCGCGAGCGCCCCCTCTCGGTGGTCGAGCCCGCGCCGCCCCTCGGTGGTCGAGCCCGCGAGCGCCAGCGAGCGGTGTCGAGACCCGGTGAGCGTGCGCAGGGCCCGGACCGCAGGCACCGTCACCGGGTCTCGACACGGGCTCGCCCAGGGGCTCGCCCGGCTCGACCACCGAGGCAGCGAGCCGCCTCTCGGTGGTCGAGCCCGCGAGCGCCAGCGAGCGGTGTCGAGACCCGGTGAGCGGCGCAGGGCCGGGACCGCAGGCACCGTCACCGGGTCTCGACACGGGCTCGCCCAGGGGCTCGCCCGGCTCGACCACCGATACCGCCCGCTACCCAGAGTCACGGTCGAGCGCATGGCTCAATGAGCACGGGTGTGCTCATTGAGCCTCCTCGGTGGTCGAGCCCGCGAGCGCCAGCGAGCGGTGTCGAGACCCGGTGAGCGGTGCAGGGCCGGGACCGCAGGCACCGTCACCGGGTCTCGACACGGGCTCGCCCAGGGGCTCGCCCGGCTCGACCACCGAGGGGAGCCGCTCGTTCTCGGTGGTCGAGCCCGCGAGCGCCAGCGAGCGGTGTCGAGACCCGGCTCGATCACCGGGGGATCGGGAACTCGGTGTCGGCGGATGGCGGGGGTGAGGGAGAATCGGGGCGTTGTGGAGATCTCCTTCCCGCCCGAGCTGCCGATCAGCGCCCGGCGCGACGACATCGCGGCGGCGATCCGAGACCACCAGGTCGTCGTGGTCGCCGGCGAGACGGGGTCGGGGAAGACGACGCAGCTGCCCAAGATCTGCCTGGAGCTGGGCCGTGGGGCCGGCGGACGCGGAGGCCTGATCGGCCACACCCAGCCCCGCCGGATCGCCGCGCGCTCCGTCGCCGAGCGCCTCGCCTCCGAGCTGGGCACCGACGCTCGGCCACGAGGTGGGCTACCAGGTGCGCTTCACCGACCGCACGTCCCCGGAGACCCGGGTCAAGGTGATGACCGACGGCATCCTGCTCGCCGAGCTGCAGCGCGACCGACAGCTGCGCCGCTACGACACGATCATCATCGACGAGGCCCACGAGCGCAGCCTCAACATCGACTTCCTGCTGGGCTATCTACGACGCCTGCTCCCGCGCCGTCCGGAGCTCAAGCTGATCATCACCTCGGCGACCATCGACCCCCAGCGATTCGCCCGTCACTTCGCCGATGCCGAGGGGCGCCCGGCTCCGATCATCGAGGTCTCCGGCCGCACGTACCCGGTGGAGATCCGCTACCGCCCGCTCGTCGACGTGCCCGACCAGGAGGACGACGAGGGCGAGGTGGTGGTCCGGGACCAGACCGAGGGGATCGTCGACGCCTATCGAGAGCTCGCGGCGGAGGGACCCGGGGACATCCTGGTGTTTCTCCCGGGCGAGCGCGAGATCCGGGACACCGCGGACGCCCTCGCCGACGCGGCTCACACGCTGCCCGGCTCCTTCGAGATCGTCCCCCTGTTCTCCCGGCTCTCCGCCGCCGAGCAGCATCGGGTCTTCTCCTCGCATCCGCAGACCACGCGTCGGGTCGTCCTCGCCACGAACGTCGCCGAGACGTCGCTGACGGTCCCGGGCATCCGGTACGTCGTCGACACCGGCGTCGCCCGCATCTCGCGCTACTCGATGCGCACCAAGGTGCAGCGCCTGCCGATCGAGGCGATCAGCCAGGCGTCGGCCAACCAGCGGTCGGGGCGCTGCGGGCGCGTGGAGGCGGGCATCGCGATCCGGCTGTACTCCGAGGAGGACTTCGAGAGCCGCCCGGAGTTCACCGACCCGGAGATCCTGCGCACCAACCTGGCCTCGGTGATCCTCCAGATGGCCTCGCTGAGACTGGGCGACATCGAGCGGTTCCCGTTCGTCGAGCCGCCCGACCGGCGCCAGGTGAGCGTCGGGGGTGCAGCTGCTCGAGGAGCTGGGCGCCCTGGGCGAGGGCGGCCGGCTCACCCGGATCGGACAGCGGCTGGCTCGGCTGCCGATCGACCCGCGGCTGGGTCGGATGATCCTGGAGGCGGAGCGCCTCGGCTGCGTCCGCGAGCTCCTGGTGATCGTCGCCGCCCTCTCGCTGCAGGACCCTCGCGAGCGGCCGACCGAGGAGCAGGCCCAGGCCGACCAGCTGCACGCCCGCTTCAAGGACCCGACGTCGGACTTCCTGGGCTGGCTGAGCCTGTGGCGCCATCTGCGCGACCAGCAGCGCGAGCTCTCCAGCAGCGCGTTCCGGCGGATGTGCAAGCGCGGAGTACCTCAACTATCTGCGGGTCCGCGAGTGGCAGGACTTCGAGTCCCAGCTGCGCCAGGTCTGCCGCGAGCTCAGGCTCGACCTCGGCCGCGCCGCGAGCAGCACCGACGCCGGGGGCGAGCCGGACGCCGACGGCATCCATCAGGCGCTGCTGTCCGGGCTGCTCTCGCACGTGGGCGCGCTCGAGGAGCGGGAGCGCGCGGTCCCGGGCCAGCGCGGACCCCGCGGCCCTCGCGAGTACCTCGGCGCCCGCGGGACCCGGTTCGCGATCTTCCCCGGCAGTGCCCTGCGCGGCAAGAACCCGGCGTACCTGATGGCCGGCGAGCTGGTCGAGACCGGGCGGCTCTGGGCCCGGCAGAACGCCGCGATCCGGCCGGAGTGGGCCGAGCGCCTGGGCGCCCACCTGGTCGCGCCGTACCTACAGCGAGCCGCACTGGTCGCAAGAAGCGGGCTGCCGTGCTCGCCTACGAGCGCGTGACGTTGTACGGCGTGACGCTGGCCGCCGACCGGCCCGTGCAGTACGCCCGGATCGATCCCGAGCTGAGCCGGGAGCTGTTCATCCGGCATGCGCTGGTGCTGGGGGAGTGGCACACCCGGCACCGGTTCCTCGGGGAGAACCAGCGCCTCCTGGAGCAGGCCGAGGAGCTCGAGCACCGCGCGCGTCGCCGCGACATCGTCGTCGACGAGCAGACCCTGTTCGACTTCTACGACGAGCGGGTGGGCGCCGAGGTGGTCAGCGGCGCGCACTTCGACACCTGGTGGAAGCAGGAGCGCCGCACTCGCCCGGACCTGCTCACCTTCGACCCCGCCATGCTCACCCACGACAGCGCCGACGACGTCCGCGAGGCCGACTATCCGGAGGTGTGGCAGCAGGGCGCCGGGCTGTCCTTCCCGATCAGCTACCACTTCGAGCCCGGAGCAGCCGACGACGGGCTGACGATCGACGTGCCGGTGGCGACCCTCAACCGGGTCAGCGCCGACGACTTCTCCTGGAACGTGCCCGGCGTGCGTGCACGAGCTGGTGACCGCCTTGATCCGCAGCCTGCCCAAGAGCCTGCGGGTGCTCGTTCGTGCCGGCCCCGGATCGCGCCCGGGAGTTCCTGGCCACCACGCCGCCCGGCGAGGAGCCGCTGCTCGACGCCTTCGAGCGATGGGCGCGCTCCACGACGGGGGTCGTCGTCCCGCGTGAGGCGTGGGACTGGTCGAAGGTGCCGGCCCACCTCCAGCCGACCTATCGCGTGCTCGACGACGCGGGTGCCGAGCAGGCGCAGGGCAAGGATCTCGACGCCCTCAAGGCGCCGCTTTCCGCGCAGTTCGACGCCGCCCTGGCGGCGGTGGCCGACGACAGCGGGTACGGCGCGACCGGCCAGACCGACTGGACGTTCGGCGAGCTGCCGGCCGAGCTCCTGCAGCGCCGGGCCGGCCACGAGGTGCTCGCCTACCCTGCCGTGCTCGACGAGGGACGCTCGGTCGGGCTCGGCGTCTTCGGCTCCGCCGAGGAGGCCGCGGCGCGCCACCGGCACGGCGTACGCCGGCTCCTGCTGCTGGCCGTCCCGTTCGCCGCGGACCCGCTGACCCGCCTCGACACCACGGATCGGCTGGGGCTGGTGGGCTCGCCGTACGCCTCGGTCCCCGAGCTGCTCGACGACGTCCGGGCCGCGATCCTCGACGACGTGGTCGACGCCCATCCGCCGGTCCGCGATCCCCAGGCGTACGCCGCGCTGGTCGCGGCCGCGCGGGCCGAGCTGGCGGCAAGGACCGACGACGTGCTCCGCGACGTGCTCCGGGTGCTCGCCGAGTGGCGCGAGACCGATCGGCTGCTCAGCGGGCGCGCCGAGCTGGTCACCCTCCCGGCGCTGCAGGACATGCGCGAGCAGCTCGCCCGGCTGGTCGGACCCGGCTTCCTCGGCGACGCCGGAGCCGAGCGGCTGCGCCGGCTGCCCGACGTACCTCCTGGCGATCCGGCGGCGCCGCGAGCAGCTCGACGAGCGTGTCGCCCGCGACCGTCAGCTGATGGACCAGGTCCGGCCCCTCGCAGGAGAGCTACCTCCACCAGGTCGCCGCCCTGCCCCGGGCGGCCTCCCGGCGAGGCGCTGCGCCGGGTGCGCTGGATGCTGGAGGAGTACCGCGTGTCGCTGTTCGCCCAGCAGCTCGGCACCGACGGTCCGGTCAGCGACCAGCGCATCCGCCGGCTCCTCGCTACCGTGGCAGGGTGACCCAGCGCCCGCATCACCGTCCCCTCACGCCCGGTGACCGGTTCTTCGCGGGCCTGGACTCCGACGCCTCCGATCCGCGTCAGGTCGCCGAGGCGGCCGACCGCGCCGCCCGGCTGCTGGTCCGCGGCGCCCACGACTCCGACGACGACGCCGTCGCCGAGCGGGTCCTCCACCTCGCCGACAGCGAGGGCATCGAGACCATCGCCGAGGTCTGGGCCGGACGTCCCCCCGACACCGTCGCCGGCTGTCTGTGGCGGCTCTACCTGCTCCGCTCCTGGGTGTACGCCGACCCGGTGGGCGTGGCCCAGGAGTTCCAGGCCGGGCGCTCCCGCGCGGCCGTCGACGGCGTCGTCAGCGGGGTCGCCGACCCGCCCGGGCCCGACGAGCTGCGGCAGATGGTCGACGAGGTGCTGCGCGGCATCGCCGGCAGCGACTTCGCCGACGTCCTGCTCCGCGCGGCGGCGTTCGCCCGGGTGATCGCCACGGGGCGCGCCGAGCTCCTCGACCGGGACGCGCACGCCGCCTCGCGGGTCCGAGCCGTGGCCGACCAGCTCGACCGCGCCGCCCGCCTCGAGCTCGCCGGCGCCCTCGTCTAGTCCGGACCGTAGACACCGTCGCCGGGTCTCGACACCGCTCGCTGGCGCTCGCGGGCTCGACCACCGAGAGCGGCTCCGGGTTCTCGGTGGTCGAGCCGGGCGAGCCCCTGGGCGAGCCCGTGTCGAGACCCGGTGAGGGTGGCTGGGGTCTCGACACCGCTCGCTGGCGCTCGCGGGCTCGACCACCGAGGAGGCGCTGACGCTCGCGGGCTCGACCAGCGAGGGTCGTGCGGCTTCGGGAACACGGGAGGGGGTGGTCCGGTTACACTGGACGAGTGCGCCGGGCCGCGGCAGCCCCGGGTCCCACATTCAGCCGCTACGAGCGGCCACGCGCCGTGAGGCGCTCCCGGTCCGGCGCACGTCTTTCCCACCCAGCCGTTAGGGTTTCGGCCGTGCGGGTGAGTTCGGGTCGGTGGCAGCGTCGCTCCACCGCTCTGATCGCCGTCGGAGTCCTCGGCGCCGGCCTCTGCTCGCCGCCTGCGACTCGTCCGGGTCGTCCAGTGGCGCCGGTGGCCCGACGTCCAGCGGGACCAGCCCCACCGCGGGCAGCACGTCGTCCGCGCCGCCGCAGCTGCCTCCCGAGACGCTCACCTTCGGGGTGGTCGGCTCCGACGCCGAGATCCAGCAGTACCGCACCATGGCGCAGACCTTCGCGCCCCTGGATCGCAAGGTCACGGTCAAGATCGAGGGCTGGCCCGACGACGCGGCGATGCTCGGAGCGTTCCGCGACGGCGAGAAGGTCCCCGACGTCTTCATCGCCAACTGGCGGCACCTGCCCTATCTCACCGAGCACCAGGTCATCCAGCCCGTCGACCAGCTGCTCAGCGACCGCGGCTTCGACTTCGGCGACGAGTTCCCGCGCAGCAGCCTGACGGCGTTCGGCACCGACAACCACCTCCAGTGCCTGCCCTACGACGTCCAGCCCGCCGTGATCTTCTACAACAAGCGCCTGGTCAAGCTGGCGCAGGTGCACAACGATCCCGCCGCCCCCGGTCAGGGCTGGAGCATCGACGCAGTTCGGCGCCGCCGCGCGCTGGGCGACGCATCACCATCCCGGCGTCGCGGGCATCTCCCTCGACCCCACCCTCGACGGCCTGTCGCCGTTCCTCTACTCAGGAGGCGGCGACCCGTTCGACAGCGACACCCAGCCGACCTCGCTGAACTTCTCCGACAGCACCAACCTGAAGTCCCTGACCCAGACCGTGCATGCGCTCGACGAGCCCGGCACGACGTTGACGTCCCACCAGCTGGCGCGGCACACCCCCGAGGAGTGGTTCGAGAAGGGCCGGCTGGCGATGCTCGAGGGCACGCGACGGATCGTGCCCGACCTGCGCGCCGTCCCCGGGCTCCACTTCGACATCATGCCCATGCCGAGCCTGGGCACCTCGGCCACGGTCGGGCAACCTGACCGGGCTGTGCCTGTCGAGCCACGCCGCAGATGTCGCCACCGCCACCGACTTCCTGGTCTACGCCAGCTCGCCGGGGGCGCTCGCGCTGGTGTCGTTCGCCGGCTACCTGCAGCCCGCGGACCAGACCGTGGCGCTCTCCGACGCCTTCCAGCAGCCCAATCAGCAGCCCCGGCACGCGTCGGTGTTCACCTTCAGCGTCAAGAGCATGGTCTATCCGCCGACGATCGCCTCCTGGGACGACCTCGAGAACGCCGTCGACCCGCTCATCCAACGGCTTCTGGACGGGGGCACGGCGAGCGTGCCGCGCCTGGGTCGCAAGATCGACCGCGCGTCGTACCGCGTGATCGGCCCGCGGGCCGGGCCGACCGCGGATCCCAGTCAGTCGTCCGGCTGAGACTCCGCTGACGTCGGGTCGGCGGGTCGGGTCCGGACCCGTCGCCCGAGGCCGCCTCGACGACCGCCTCGGCCAGCATCGGGGCGGTCAGCTCGATCTGCCACGGGCGTGCCCCCAGGGCCTGCAGCTGCGCGCCGAGGGCGACGGGATCTACGCCGCTCGGCTCCCACATGGCGCGCCGGACCAGGTCGGGAGACAGGAGGTTCTCGGCGGGGATGCCGTGCTCCTCGGACAGCCGGAACATCCCGTCGCGAGCCCGCGTCAGCCGCTCGGCCGCGACCGGGTCGCGCTCGGCCCAGGCGCGGGGGGCCGGTGGGCCGTCGGTGCGCGGCGCGCGGGCCGGCAGGGCGTCCTCGGGCAGCTCGCGAGCGCGGGTCGAGCGCCTCGAGCCAGCGGTCGGCGTACCGCTGGGCGCCGCGGCCGTGGAAGCCCTTGGTGGTCAGCAGGTCGCCGCGGGTCTTCGGGTCGGCGATGGCGGCGGCGACGATGGCGCTGTCGCCGATGATGCGGCCGGGGGAGACGTCGCGGGTCCGGGCGATCTCGTCACGCGCCTCCCACAGCTCGCGCACGGCGCCCAGCAGTCGCCGGCCGCGCACGCGGTGGAGCCCCGAGGTACGCCGCCACGGCTCGGTGCGCTGAGCGGGCGTGAAGCCGCGCAGCGCATCGAACTCCTGACGCGCCCACTCGTCCTTCCCGGCCGCTCGCAGCTCCTCGGCGAGCACGTCGCGCAGCTCGACCAGCACCTCGACGTCGAGGGCGGCGTACTCCAGCCACGGCGTGGGCAGCGGTCGCGTCGACCAGTCGGCCGCGGAGTGCTCCTTCTTCATCCGGTAGCCCAGGAGCGTCTCGACCAGCGTCGCCAGGCCCGACCCGGGGGTAGCCGAGCAGCCGTGCGGCGAGCTCGGTGTCGAAGAGCGCCGTCGGACGCAGGCCGACCTCGCGCAGGCACGGCAGGTCCTGGGTGGCGGCGTGCAGGATCCACTCGGCGCCCGCCGAGGGCCTCCTGCAGCGGCGCCAGGGACGTCGAAGGCGATCGGGTCGACCAGGAACGTCCCGGCGCCCTCGCGGCGGAGCTGGATCAGGTAGGCGCGCGAGGAGTAGCGGTAGCCGGAGGCACGCTCGGCGTCGATGGCCACCGGCCCGGTCGCCGGCGGCGAGGGCCGCGCACGCCTCGGCCAGCGCCGGCGGCGGTCTCGGTGAGCGGCGGCAGGCCGTCGCGCAGCTCGAGCAGCGGGGCTGCGGCTGGCGGCCTCGGCGCTGCTGGCCGCTCGGGCTCGGTGGCTCGAGGAGTCGAGGTCGGGCTCGTCGGGCGGCGTGCTCGGGGTCAGCGGGGTCGGGATCGGGGCTCATGGGCTCTCGTCAGTGACCGGCACCGCGCCGGCCACGACGACTGGGCATGGCGGTCACGCCCTCGGGGACCGGCGGCAGTCCGGCCGCCGTGCACAGGAGCTCGCCCCAGGCCTCGACGTGGGCGGCGATGTCCAGAGGGCCGTCGTCGGCGACTCGGGAGTCCAGGACGCGCGGATCTCGATCTGGGCGCTGCCCGGCGTCGTCGGCCATCGCGCCGAAGCTGTCGGTGGCCGACGCGGGTGATCGTGCCCGGACGCCGCGGTGTACGCCGCTCCGTGGGCGGCGAGGGCCTCGGTGAGCCAGGTCCACCCGACGTCGGCCAGAGCCGGGTCGGTGATCATCTCGAGGTCGATCTCGGCGCGGGCGTACGCCACGCAGCGGAACGTGCCGTCCCAGGAGTCGTTGCCGTCGGGGTCGTGGAGCAGGATCAGCCGACCGGTGCTGACGTCGTTGCCGTCGACGGTCACGTCGGCGCTCAGGGCGGAGGCGTACGGCGCGATCCGCTGCGGCGCGGGCATCGGCTCGCACGAGCACCTCCGGGCGCATCCGGGCCTGCGCCCATCGGCGCGAACCGCCTGCGACGAACTCCGGGGGCTCCGGCGGCGCACCCGTGCCAGGGCGGGCCTCGCTTCCCACGACCATGCGCTCACAGTAAGCCGGGGTGCTGTGGGCGATGTGCGCACACGCCGCGCGCGGTGCGAGCATTCGACCATGGCCAGCCCCGAGCGACGTCCGCACGACAGCGCCTTCCTACGGGCGGTGCGTGGCGAGCCCGTCGACCACACGCCGGTCTGGTACATGCGCCAGGCAGGCCGGTCGCTGCCGGAGTACCGCGCGATCCGCGAGGGCGTCGCCATGCTCGAGTCCTGCATGAATCCCGAGCTGGTCGTCGAGATCACGCTGCAGCCGGTTCGCCGGTACGGCGTCGACGCGGCCATCTTCTACTCCGACATCGTCTTGCCGCTCAAGGCGGTCGGCGTCGACCTCGACATCGTCCCCGGCGTCGGCCCGGTCGTGGCCGATCCCGTGCGTACCCTCGCCGACGTCGCCGCGATCCCGGACCTGACGGCCGACCACGTGCCGTTACGTGACCGCGGCCGTGCGCTCCCTGGTGGCGCGAGCTCGGCGCCGACGCCCCTGATCGGCTTCGCCGGGGCGCCGTTCACGGTGGCGTCGTACCTCGTCGAAGGCGGCCCGTCGAAGGATCACGCCCTGACCAAGGCCATGATGTACGGCGCTCCCGACGTCTGGGAGGCGCTGATGACGAAGATCGCCGGCATCGCGGCGGCGTACCTCCGGGTGCAGGTCGAGGCGGGCGCCTCGGCGATCCAGCTCTTCGACTCCTGGGCGGGCGCGCTCGCGCCGGGCGACTACCAGCGCTCGGTGCAGCCCTACTCCGCCGCCGTGCTGGGCGCGGTGAGCGACCTGGGCGTGCCGCGCATCCACTTCGGGGTCGGCACGGCCAGCCTGCTGCCGCTCATGGCCGAGGCCGGCGCCGACGTGGTCGGCGTCGACTGGCGTACGCCGCTGGCCGACCGCGATCCCCCAGGTGGGCGAGCGAGCCGTCCAGGGCAACCTCGACCCCACGCTCGTCTTCGCACCGACCGAGGTGATGACCGCGCGGGCCGGCGAGATCATCGAGGCCGGCCGGAAGGCGCGCGGACACGTGTTCAACCTCGGGCACGGCGTCCTGCCCTCCACCGACCCCGCCGTCCTCCAGCGCCTCACGGAGTTCGTCCAGACCTACTGACGCTGGGCGCCCTCTCGGTGGTCGAGGCCTCTGGCACCGTCACCGGGTCTCGACACGGGCTCGCCCAGGGGCTCGCCCGGCTCGACCACCGAGGGAGTCCTCTCGGTGGTCGAGCCCGCGAGCGCCAGCGAGCGGTGTCGAGACCTCTGGCACCGTCACCGGGTCTCGACACGGGCTCGCCCAGCTCGACCACCGAGGGAGTCGTCTGGGTGGTCGAGCCCGCGAGCGCCTACGTCTCGGTGGTCGAGCCCGCGAGCGCCAGCGAGCGGTGTCGAGACCCGGTGAGCCCGCAGGGGCGTGACTCAGCCAGCGGTGGGGGCGCGGAGCTCCTCGGCGGCGGCGGTGACGAGCTCCTCGATGTCCGCGAGCCCCTCGGCCGGCCCACCCACGACCAGGCGGTTGGTGCCGAGCAGGACCGCGCCCGGCTCGCTGACGACGCCGAGCCCGGTGCGGACCTCGCCGGTCGGGTCACCCAGCAGCTGCTGGGCGAGCTCCGCATCCAAGCCGGCGCCGTCGCCAACCCTCCCGCTCGTGACGAGATGGACCACGACCGGTCGCAGTGCCTCCTGCCAGCCGGCGGCCCGCTCCGCGAGCGTCGCCGCCGACGGATCGGTCAGGTCGCAGAAGACGAGCAGTCTGGCGGCGTCGTCCAGCAGGTCCCAGGTCGTCGTCGGGCCGAGCACGCCGTCGAGGACGCCTTGCGGCACTGGCGTGGTGACGTAGTCGGTCGGGTCCCGCTCGATCCCCTCGACCGTGACGGTGGGCGGCATGCCGTCCCGGACGACCAGCGCGGTCAGGACGACGGCGACGGCGACCGCGGCCAGCCACCACCACCCTGTGCGGTCGAGCTCGCCGAGTCGCTGCAGCACGCCGTGCCCGCGCCACGAGTCGACCCACGCCACGACCGCGAGAGCAAGCAGGACGACGTTGCGGACCAGGGTCTGCCGGGTGATCCAGCCCAGCCCGAGCCGGCCGAAGCAGCCGCACATCAACGGCTCGCCGAAGGTGAGCGCCCGCGCCACCACGACGAGGTACGCCGCGAACAGCACGAGCGCCAGCGTCGTGGCGACGACGTACGCCGGACCGGGCAGCAGCAGGAGCAGCGCGGCGAGCAGCAGCTCGCCGTACGGGAGCAGGACCGGCGCCCGGATCGTGAACAGGACCCGAGGGAGCCGGAGCTGGCGCATCACCGAGGCGGTGTCGGCCGGAACGCGGAGCTTGGCCACGGCGCTGACCGCCAGGACGAGGGCCAGGAGCAGCGCAGGGACGAGGAACGGCGTGCCGGGCACCGGCTCAGGATAGGTGCCGAGGTGGGTGGAAGAGTGGGAGCCATGGCCGCTCCCGACGTCGTCGTCGTCGGCGGGGGCGTCGCGGGCCTGACCGCCGCCCGCGACCTCTCGCGGCAAGGCCTTGCGGTGCTCGTGCTCGAAGGATCGCCGGCGATCGGGGGCAAGCTCCGGCTGGCGGAGATCGCGGGCGCCGCCGTCGACGTGGGGGCGGAGTCGATGCTCGCGGTCCGCCCCGAAGCCGTCGCGCTCGCCGCCGAGCTGGGGATCGAGGTCGTGCACCCGGCCTCCGGCTCGGCGCAACTCTGGACGCGCGGCGCGATGCGTCCGCTGCCGCGCACCGTGCTCGGCGTACCCGTGGACCTCGAGGCGCTGGCGGCGTCGGGCGTGCTGTCAGACGAGGGCCTGGCCCGAGCCCGCGCCGAGACCCCGGGGCCGCCCTTCGACGACGACGTGTCGGTGGCCGAGCTGATCGGGAGCCGGCTCGGGAACGAGGTGGTCGACCGGCTCGTCGAGCCCCTGCTCGGCGGGGTGTACGCCGGCCGGACCGACGTGCTCTCGGCGCGAGCCGCCGTGCCCCAGGTCGTCGCCCTGCTCCGCGAGCACGGGTCGCTGCTCGCCGGCGCCGCTGCCCTGCCACCGCCGTCGGGGGCGCCGGTCTTCGCCGGGATCGAGGGCGGCATCGGGCTGCTGCCGCGAGCGCTGGCCGACACACTCCCGGACGGCTCGGTCCGTACGAGCGCCTCGGTCCGGGCCCTCGAGCGGCACGGATCGGGCTTCCGGCTCACGGTCGGCTCGGCCCGCGCCCCCGAGCTCGTCGACACCGAGCGGGTCGTGCTCGCCGCGCCCGCGGCGCCGACCTCGCGGCTGCTGTCCTCGGTGGCGCCCGAGTCGAGCCGCGCCCTGGCGGAGGTCGAGGTACGCCTCGATGGCGATCATCACCCTCGCCGTCCCCGAGCTCGACGTGGCCGACTCCTCGGGCTTCCTGGTGCCGGCCGTGGACGAGCGCCGGATCAAGGCCGCGACGTACTCGTTCTCGAAGTGGGCCTGGGTCGCCGCGGCCTCCGAGCAGCGGATCCTGCTGCGCCTCCATCGGTCGGCACGGCGAGGAGTCGACGCTGCAGGCCGAGGACGACGAGCTCGTCGCTCGCGTCGTCGCCGACCTGACCTCGGCGACGGGACGGCCGATCGTGCCCAGCGACGTGCACGTGCAGCGCTGGGGCGGGGCGCTGCCGCAGTACGCCGTCGGGCACCTCGACCGGGTCGCCCGGGTACGCGCGGGCATCGCCGGCGTTCCCGGGCTGGCGCTCTGCGGGGCGGCGTACGACGGCGTCGGGATCCCGGCCGTGATCGGCTCGGCCCGCCGCGCTGTCGCTTCCCTGCTCGCGGCAGAATGAGGGCATGGCCGACGCAGCACAGGACCAGACCCCGACGAGCCAGACCAAGGCGGCGCGCACCCGCGAGCTCAACGACACCATCCGCTACACGATGTGGTCGGTCTTCCGGCTCGCCGAGCCGCTCCACGACGCCGACCGCGAGGCGGAGGCCGCCGAGGTGGCCGAGCTGTTCGAGAAGCTCGCGGCCGACGACGTCGTCGTCCGCGGCACCTACGACGTCTCCGGGCTGCGCGCCGATGCCGACGTCATGGTCTGGTGGCACGCGGCGACGAGCGAGCAGCTGCAGGCGGCGTACAACCGGCTCCGCGGCACGGCGTTCGGGCGCCGGCTGGAGCCGGTGTGGTCGCAGATGGCGCTGCATCGTCCGGCCGAGTTCAACAAGAGCCACGTGCCGGCGTTCCTCGCCGAGGAGGAGGCGCGGGCATACGTCTGCGTCTACCCGTTCGTGCGCTCCTACGAGTGGTACCTCCTGGAGGAGACCGAGCGCCGCCGCCTGCTCGCCGAGCACGGCTCGATGGCCCGTGACTACCCCGACGTGCGCGCCAACACGGTGGCGAGCTTCGCCCTGGGCGACTACGAGTGGCTGCTGGCCTTCGAGGCCGACGACCTCACACGGATCGTCGACCTGATGCGGCACCTGCGCGGCTCGGAGACCCGGCGCCACGTGCGCGAGGAGGTGCCCTTCTACACCGGCGCCCGGACCGCCGTTCAGGATCTCCTCGTCCGCCTCCCCTGACCCGGCGCCGTCGCCGTCACCGGGTCTCGACTCCGCTCGCTGGCGCTCGCGGGCTCGACCACCGAGAAGGCGCGGTGCTCGGTCCTCGGCATCCGGGCGCGGTATCGGTGGTCGAGCCGGGCGAGCCCCTGGGCGAGCCCGTGTCGAGACCCGGTGACGATGCCTGCGCGCTCGACCCCCCGAGCCGCCGAGTGGCGCCGGTAAGTTAGGTTCGCCTAACCTCATTCGTGAGGGTGAAGGGTCGGACGAGCGGTGGAGGGTGACGTGAACTGGTCTCGCGTGGCGGTGGTCGCGGCGGGTGGCGCGGCAGCGCTGGTGCTGGCGGCCTGCGGCAGCTCCAGCTCGACGGCGGGCTCCGGCTCCACCAGCGGTACGACGGGCGGGCCGCTGGCGGGCCAGACGATCACGCTCTACAACGGCCAGCACGAGCAGACGACCGACGCGCTGGTCAAGGCGTTCGAGGCGAAGACCGGCGTGACGGTCAAGGTCCGCAACGACGACGAGGACGTCCTCGCCCAGCAGATCCAGCAGGAGGGCTCTCGCTCGCCGGCCGACGTGTTCTTCACCGAGAACTCCCCGCCGCTCGCCCGCCTCGACGAGGCCGGTCTGCTCGCGCCGGTGACCCCGTCGACGCTGGCGCACGTGCCGACGGCGGACAACGCCTCGAGCGGCGACTGGGTCGGCGTCTCGGCGCGGGTCAGCGAGCTCGTCTACAACACCGACGACCTCACGCCATCCCAGCTGCCGAAGTCGGTCCTCGATCTGGCCGACCCGAAGTGGAAGGGCAAGCTCGACATCGCCCCGAGCGAGACCGACTTCGCCCCGATCGTCACCTCGGTCGCGCAGGACAAGGGCGACTCCGCCGCCGTCGCCTGGCTCAAGGGACTCAAGGCCAACGCCGGCTGCCACGTCGACCCGGACAACGAGACCCTGGTCGCCAACGTCAACAAGGGCGTCACCGAGATCGGCGTGATCAACCACTACTACTGGTACCGCTTGCGGGCCGAGGTCGGGCCGAGCCGGGATGCACTCCGCGCTGGCGACCTTCGCCAACGGCGACGACGGTTACCTGCTCGACGTGTCGGGGGCGGGGTCCTGAAGTCCAGCAGGCACCAGGCGGCCGCGCAGGCGCTGGTGGCGTTCATGGTGAGCCAGGCCGGGCAGCAGGTGCTCGACCACGAGCGACAGCTGGGAGTACCCGATCGGCTCCGGGTGTGACCAACCCGGCTCTGCCACCGATGAGTCAGCTTGCATCCGCGCAGCTTCGACCTCGACCAGATCGGCGACGGCACCAAGGCGATCACGCCTGCTCCAGCAAGCAGGCCTGCTCTGACGACGACCGGACACGCCCATCCTCGACCGCCTCCGCCGCGCCTCGCGCCTGGCGGCAGGCGCCGGCGCGCACCCGGTGCTGTACGTCGCCGTGCAGCGCTCGTCGCGCTGCATCGCTGCTGCTGCCCGAGGTGTTCCTGCTGCTGCAGGCCCGCGCAGGCGGGGTGGGCCGAGGTCGCATCGCGTGCTGCGCGGCCCGCTGTCCGGCGAACTGCTGCGCAACACCGTCGAGCTGACCGTGCGGTCGTCGCTGGCCACCGCCGTGATCGGGACGGCCGCGGCCTGGTTCGTCGTGCGCACCGACCTGCCGGGCGCGCGGTCTGGGGCGCGCTCGTCGTGCTCCCGATCTCGATCCCGGACTTCATCGTCGGCTACGCCTGGCACTCGCTGCTCGCCTGGCTTCATCGGCCTGCGCGCCGCCGCGCATCGTGATGACGCTCGACCTCTATCCGCTGGTCTACCTGCCCGGTCGCCGCGGCACTGCGGCGAACCGATCCGACGCCTGGAGGAGAGCGCCGCACGCGCTCGGCTACGGCGCCGTGGACGACGTTCCGGCGCGTCGTGTTCCCGCAGATCCGCCCGGCTCTGTTCGGCGGGATGCTCGTCGTCACCCTGGCGATGCTCGCGGAGTTCGGCGCCTTCGAGATCCTCGACTTCCGCACCTTCACCACCGAGATCTTCACCGAGCTGCGGATCGACACCCCTGCCGCGTCGGCGCTGGCGCTGCTGCTGGTCGGCGCTCGGCATCGTCGTGCTCGTCGGCGAGGTGACCGGCGCCGGGACGGCGGCGGGCCGAGCCGCACGCGGACCGCAGGCCTCGCGTGCGCCCGACCGCCAGCGGCTCGGGCTGGCGGTCGCTGCCGGTGCTGCTCGGCCTGCTGGCCCTCGTGGTCGCCGCGGTCGGCGTACCGGTCGGCACGCTCGTCTACTGGCTGACGCACTCGCAGACCACCACCCTGCCGGCGAGCACGACGCTGCTCGCGGCCACGCTGGCGACGGCCCGGTACGCCGCCGCGGCGGCGCGTGCTCGCGACGGCGCTGGCCGCTGCCGGTGGCGCTGCTGGCCGCGCAGCGCCGCGGGCCGGATCGCCCGGGTCGATCGAGAGCAGCACCTTCCTGGTGCAGTCGGTGCCCGGCGTCGTGATCGCGCTGAGCCTGGTGTTCTTCGCGATCCGCTATGCGTTCTCGCTCTACCAGACCAGCGCGCTGCTGGTGTTCGCGTACGCCCTGCTGTTCTTCCCGCTGGCGCTGGTCTGCGTGCGGGCGTCGGCGGTGCAGGCATCGCCGCGGCTTGCCGAGGTCGGCCGATCGCTCGGCTGACCGTCCCTGGCGTCGTGTTCGCTGCGAGTGACGATGCCGCTCATCCTGCCCGGCATCGTGGCCGCCGTTCTGCCTGGTGTTCCTGTCGGCGGTCACCGAGCTCACCGCCACGCTGGTGCTCGTGCCGACCGGAGTCCAGACCCTGGCGACCGAGTTCTGGGCCTACCAGACCAACACGGCGTACGGCGCCGCGGCGCCGTACGCCGCCACGATCCTGCTGCTCGCGGCCGTCCCGAACCTGCTCGTCGCTGCCCTGTTCGCCCGCCGGAGCCGGCTGGACGCCGCGCGGATGGTGGAGTCGTGAGCGATCGTCTTGCGAGTGCACGGGCTGACGGTGGCCTACGGCCCGGACGTCGTGCTGGACGACGTCGGGCTGGAGCTGTGCCGACCACTCCTTCACGGCGGTGCTCGGCTCGTCGGGCAGCGGGAAGACCACGATGCTGCGCGCGATCGCCGGCTTCGCAGCGCCCGACGTCCGGGACGATCGAGCTGGCCGGTCAGGTCGTCGACGGCCCGGGCCGGCACGTCCCGCCCGAGCGCCGCCGGCTGGGCTACGTCGCGCAGGAGGGCGCGCTCTTCCCGCACCTGACCGTGGCCGCGAACGTCGGCTTCGGCGTGCCCCGACGGCGAGCGCAGCGAGTCGCGCATCGGCGAGCTGCTCGACCTCGTCGGCCTGGCCGCGCTGCGCAGGCGCTATCCCGCACGAGCTGTCCGGGGGACAGCAGCAGCGCGTCGCCCTGGCGCGGGCGCTGGCGCTGCGGCCCGGCGATCGTCCTGCTCGACGAGCCGTTCGCGTCGCTGGACGCCGCCCTCCGCGCCTCGGTCCGCGGCGACATCGCGGCGGTGCTGCGCGAGTCGGGGAGCACGGTCGTGCTGGTCACCCACGACCAGCAGGAGGCGCTGTCGCTGGCCGACCAGGTGGCCGTACTCCGCGGCGGCCGGATCGCTCAGGTCGGTACGCCGCAAGAGCTCTACGAGCAGCCGGTCGACGCCGCCATGGCGCAGTTCGTCGGCGACGCGAACCTGCTCGACGCCACCCAGGTCGGCACCCGCGTGGAGACGCCGCTCGGCGTGGTCGAGGCCCGAGCATCGGCGGAGGGGCGGGTCGTCGCGCTGCTCCGGCCGGAGCAGCTCCGGCTCCTCGACGCGAGCGTCGCCGAGTCGTCACATGACGACTCGGCGGGCGGCGCCGGCGTACCCGCCACCGTCGTGGAGCGCACGTTCCACGGCCACGACACGCTGCTCACGCTGCGCCTCGAGGTCTCGGGTGCCTCTGACACGGTGCGGGCCCGGGTGGCTGGTGGCTCCGCGCCCGCCCCCGGCTCCGGCGTACGCCTGGCGGCCACCGGCCCCGTCACCACCTTCCCCACCCCCCGTTGAGACGCGCCTTCTGGTCTGTTGAGACGCGCCTCGTGGTCCGTTGAGACGCGCCTCGCGGTCCGTTGAGACGCGGATTCTGGCTTCTCCGACCAGCCAAAGGGCGCGCTTCAACGAACCAGAAGGCGCGCCTCAACGGACCAAAGGGCGCGCTTCAACGAACCAGAAGGCGCGTCTCAACGGAACGGGGTCAGGTGGCGGGCTGGGTCTTCTCGGCGGGGGCGAGGGTGATCGAGATGGAGTTGATGCAGTAGCGGTCGCCGGTCGGGGTGCCGTAGCCGTCGGGGAAGACGTGGCCCAGGTGCGAGCCGCAGTTGGCGCAGCGCACCTCGACCCGCTTCATGCCGATGGGCGTTGTCCTCGATGTACTCCACCGTGTCGGTGATCGGCTGGTAGAAGCTCGGCCAGCCGCAGCCGGAGTGGAACTTCGTGTCCGACTCGAAGAGCTTGGCTGCCGCAGGCCTTGCAGTGGTAGACGCCCTTGGTCTCGGTGTCGGTGTACTCACCGACGAAGGCGCGCTCCGTGGCGGCCTGGCGCAGCACGGCGTACTCCTCCGGAGACAGCTGCTCGACGCCACTCCTCGTCGGTCTTCTCGACCTGGTAGCCCATGACATTCAGGGTAGTCGGGCGGACAACCGATGCCGAGCCGGTGATCTGACGAATCGGTGACGGGCGCAGGGTGACGGACGCGCCCGGCTAGCCTGGCGCCATGGCGAAGATGCCCGCGGCGCAGGTGCAGGCCGGCGATCGGGCGGTGCGGGTGAGCAGCCCCGACCGGGTGATCTACGAGGCGACCGACCGGACGCCCGAGGTCACCAAGCTGCATGGTCGCGGAGTACTTCGCCTCGGTCGGACGACGGTCTGATGCGTGCCCTGCGGGACCGGCCGACGGCGCTGGAGCGCTGGACGTCGGGCGTGCGGCCGGGCATGAGGCTGGCCACCGGTCCGATGGACAAGGACGCCGACGCGTTCTACCAGAAGCGGGTGCCCAAGGGCGCCCCCGACTACCTCGAGTCGGTCGCAGGTCGACCTTCCCCGTCCGGTCGCACGGCCGACGAGGTCTGCCCGACCGAGATCGCCGTACCCGGTGTGGTGCGCCCACATGGGCACGATCACCTTCCACCCCTGGCCGGTACGCCGCGACGACGTCGACCATCCCGACGAGCTGCGGATCGACCTCGACCCGCAGCCCGGTACGACGTTCACCGACGCCGTGCGGGTCGCCGGGTCGCCGCGCGAGCTGCTCGAGGAGCTCGGGCTGCGCGGCTATCCCAAGACCAGCGGCAACCGCGGCGTCCACGTCTACGTGCGGATCGAGCCGCGCTGGGAGTTCGTCGACGTCCGGCACGCCGCGATCGGCTTCGGCCGCGAGCTCGAGCGGCGCGACGACGGCGTGACCACGGCCTGGTGGAAGGAGGAGCGCGGCGAGCGGATCTTCGTCGACTTCAACCAGAACAACCGCGACCGCACCATCGCGTCGGCGTACTCCCTGCGGCCGATCCCCGGCGCGCCGGTCTCGACGCCGATGACGTGGGACGAGCTCGCCGGGGTCGACGCGACCCGGGGGAGTACAACCTCTTCACCGTCCCCGACCGCCTCGCCGACGGCGACCCCTGGGCGACGATCGACGACGAGCACGTACTCGCTCGAGCCGCTGCTGCGGCTCTTCGAGGAGCAGGGGCTCGGTGCGAGCTCAACTACCCGCCCGACTACCCGAAGATGCCCGGCGAGCCGCCCGCGCGTGCAGCCGAGCAAGAAGGTCGCGAGTCCCACTGGGACGAGCAGGGCAACCGCCTCCCCGACTGACGCGCCCCTCCCGGTGATCGAGCCAGCCGGCGCAGCCAGAGTGCGGTACGGCGGTGTCACTGGGGTGACACCGCCGTACCGCACTAACGCCGGGGCGTGCCCCTGGCTGGCGCGTCGAGGCTGAGACCGCCGGGCTCAGTCTGCGATGGCTAGAAGCGCCCAGGCCACGGGAAGCAGCGCGACACCCACCCAGAAGATGCGACGGCGTACTAGGTCGAGCGCGATGGCGGACGATCCTTCGTCGCGAGCCGCCGAGGCCATGCCCAGGGCGAGCGACAGGCCGATGAGGAAGAAGGCAGACTCGCCGACCCAACCACCCCACGGCAGGTGGCGTTGATGGGTCAGGTCATCGAGGAGCGGCCACACCAGGATCAGGAACAGTACGGCGCTCAGAGCCCACGCGAGCCGTTGCCCCGAGGTGACCTCGCTCGAGACGGGTCTGGGGATGGACACGGCGACGAACCTAGCAGCAGCGCGAGTCTCCGACAGCGAGAACAGGCCGGTGCACTCAGAAGGTACGCGCGGTCGGCGAGGATCCGAGCTCGACGCGATGCTGCGCGAGGCCGGAGGCCGGGCCACCGACGGTTGATCGACGCTCTCGCCAGGTACGCCTAGCGAAGCTTCGTCCCGGCTGGAACGGCCTGAATCGTGGCCAGGAGCGCCTGGGCCGAGGCGCGGTCCCTGGCACCGACCAGGAAGGCGACTCCGATCTCTGGGACGTCCAACGTCATGGCGACGACTCCGATGCGCCCGGTGTCGTAGCTGTCGAAGACGTAGTACAGCATTCCGTGCACCGTTCCCGCTGGGGGTGTGTTGGGTTCGCGGAACTCGCCGCTGCAGCAGGGGCGGCGACGGTCGAGGAGGCTCGCCTTCATGACGTACACCGACACGGTGTCCCGAGCGGGGACCGATCCGCCGGCGGGAACGACGCACCCGCCAGCCGCCTGCTGGCCGTGCATCGGAACGTCGAAATCAACCATCCGCGGGGTCGAGGCGCATCCGTTGATCTCGGTCTTCCAGTCGGCCGGGACCTCCACGGCCACGCGTCGGCTCCCGACCAGCCGCATCGCCTCGCTCGAGGAACCGCCGCAACCCAGCAGGCCAGACAGGCACACCAGTGAGATCGCGCTGACACCCCACCTCCGGTTGCGTCCGCCCACGCCCGCGCTCTGGCTCATGTCTCAGGGTGCCGGCCACCATCGCCGTCGATCAAGGCGCGTGACCAACCTGATATCGCGTGGGTGATGGGCACGCCTCCGGGAGGCTGTCCAGACGAGCTCTGCGCGCTCGCGGGTCCGCAGTCTCGGCTCGCATCCCACAGTGGGATGCGTCGAGGCAGCCCGCGCTGCGATGACCAAGGTGACCGTCGCTCCGATCACCACCACCATCAAAGGGTTGTCCAGCGAGGTCCCCGTCGGACCCGGCAACGGGCTGGATGACGACTGCGTGATCTCCCTGGACAACGTCATCACCGTTGCGGTCGGTTGCTCGGCCGCACCGTCGGGTACCTCGACGCCGAACAGGAGGCCCACCTGTCGCGCGCCGTGGTCCTGGCCTACGACCTGGACCTACCCCTGCTCGCATGACCCGGGTGGTCGGCTCGGTGGGCGCGGCTGGTGGTGGTCGATCCAGTCGGCAAAGCGGCTCGTGACGTTGCCGGCGTCGTCGGTGACGACCCACTGACCTCCGGGCTCGGGGTGGAACTCCTCGTGCGGGAAGTCTCGCGTGTGCGATGCCTCCCACTGCTCGTTGTCGTACACGAGGAATCCCATGTCGAGCGGCACGTCGTGGAGCAGGTCTCGCAGGCCCGCAGCAGCCGAGACCTCGTCGCCGTAGATGCAGGGCCAGTACTCCCTCCACCCATCCGGGGTGACGACGAGCTCGACCGTTCGCGACGTCCCGGCTTCTCGCTCGAAGGTGACCTCGATGCCGCGCTCGGTCACCTGAGCGGTCGCCCACTCGTTCAAGGAGTCGACGAGTCGCGCCCAGTCACGTTCTGCCGTCATTGCCCCAGCATGGCTCAGACGTCTCCTCCGCGGCGCAGCCGTCACCAATACCGCATCGAGGGCACCAGCTCGGCGGTGACGAGGCCGTGCTCGGAGGTGAGCTCGTCGATGACGGCGTACGACGTCGCGATCCGGCTGGGGGTGTCCACGACGATGGTCACGACGGGCACCCGGCGTCCGGCTTGCAGCAGCCGGTCGCCGTGCGGCTCGTGGTCGCCGTGGAAGCCCCAGGCGCCGCGGATCGACGTCACGCCTGCGGCGCGCGTCTCACGCAGGCGCCGCGCGAGGGCGCGATGGACAGGCCGGCCGTCGTGGAGATGGGATTCGGAGGTGTAGACCATCAGCTTCTGCCAGACGGCCTCGCCGTTCTCGTCGGCGTCCGGAACCTCGTCGGGCCGAGCCAGTCGCTCGCCGTCGCGCTTGCACACGCGCACGCGCTCCACCGTCACCGTGGGCCGCCTCAGCAGAGGCGCGAGCTCGGCGAGGGCATGGTTGATGCGGTCGGTCGGTCCGACCGCAAGCACCATCGTCGGGACGTCGAGGTTGCGCCCGAAGAACCGTGCCCGTTGGCGTACGCCGCGCTGGGTGCCGTCCACTCCGACCAGGACGGAGGCGCCCGACACGTCGTGGCGGCGCAGGACGTCGCAGACCCGGAGGTACGCCGGCTCCCCGGAGCTGCGCTCGTGCCGACCGACGTAGACGGTGAGCTTCGTCTCCGCCTGCTCGTCGGGGTCCGCGGCCGACCCAGGCACGTCGTCGTGGATGAGCCGAGCGCGCTCCACCGTGAGCATCCCGCGGGGCTGCAGGTCGGCCACGTGGGTGACCAGGGCCTCGATCCTGGGCCGGGTGTCGACCGCGACCGCCATCATCGACGGATCCTCCGACATCGACAGCGTCTCGTCGGTGCGCAGCTGGTGCCGCTGCCCGAAGCCGCCGCTGGCTCGCAGCAGGATGCTGCGCGAGATCTCGTGCTCCTCGAAGGAGTCGAGGAGCACGTCGGAGTAGAGGCGTCCGCCGCTGCGCAGTCGCTCGCCGAAGTAGCTGGTGAGCTTGAGGCAGTCGTCCATCACAGCATCCCCCCGATCCAGAGGCCGAGCGCCCCGGCCGCGGTGCCGAGGACCACGCTGACGTAGAGGTTCTGCGCAGCCCTCGCGCCCTGGCGCTCCTCGGTGAGCCGCTGGGTCTCGAAGATCCAGGTGCTGAACGTCGTGTAGGCGCCGATCAGTCCGGTGCCGACGACGAGGGCGACATGCTTCGGCAGGGCCGCGCCGTCGATCAGGCCGAGTGCGAGACATCCCGAGAGGTTGACGGCGAGAGTGCCGACGGGGAAGGACGTGGAGATCCGACGGGTCACGGCTCCGTCCACCAGGAAGCGGAAGACGGCCCCGAAGCCGGCCACGACGCCGAGCGCGGTCCACAGCAGCAACGTGCTCACCATCGTACGACCGCCCGTCGCACCAGAGCCGTGGCGAGCTGCAGCGCGACGTACCCCGCCAGGATGCTGGCCAGCGTGTAGCCCAGCGCGATCACCCAGTCGCCGTCCTGCAGGAGTCGCACGGTCTCGATCTGCATCGTGGAGAACGTGCTCAGCCCTCCGCAGATCCCGGTGCCGAGGAAGGGTCTGCGATAGCTGGAGGCCGGGAGCCGCTCGAGGAGTCGCGTCGAGAAGTAGCCGAGCAGGAACGCCGCGACGACGTTCACCGTGAAGGTTCCCCACGGCCAGTGGTGAGGGGTCGTCGCGAGGTGCAGCCCGACGTACGCGCGGACGATCGAGCCGACGGCGCCTCCGACGAAGACGGCACCCAGCTCACGTAGATCCCGGCCGATCACCGGCGACTCATCCACGGCGCGATGACCCGGCGGGGAATCCCCGGCCGAGGACGACACTGGATGGGCATGACGAACTCCTGAAGTCGAGCATCCAGGAACCATCAGCCATGCGGCAGTTTGCCACCCGAGGGTGACCGGCGGGATCCATCGCCGTGCGTCCTCATCTAGGGGCCGCTGTGCATGGCTCAATGAGCACACGTGTGCTCATTGAGCCATGCACTCAGGTCGGGTCGTCGTCGGCGTCTGCTCAGCGGGGTCTCGAGACGGTCGCAGGGCGACCTCCTCGACCGCCGCAGCCGGCGCCAGCCACCGGTGGTTGAGGAGGCCCGCTAGGGCCGTCTCGAAACCCGGTGAGAGGGGGACGCCTGCGAGGGGGCCGCAGCGACCTCCTCACCCACCCAGAGGTTCCTCGTGCTCGTCCGGCGTGGGGTCCAAGAAGACATGGCGCACATCGGAGAACTCCTCGCGCACGCGCGTCTCCACCACATCCGCGGCCCGCTCCAGCTCTTCGGGCGAGAAGTCGTCGGCCAGGTCGACGCGCGCGGCCACCAGCACCTGATCGGGCGCGAGCTGCATCGTCAGGAGCTCCAGCACGGCGTCCACGCCCTCCGACTCCGTGATCGTCCGGGTGATCGCGGCACGCATCCCCGGCGAGACAGCACGCCCGATCAGGTTCTCCTGGTTCTGGCGGCCCAATCCATAGGCGACGCCGACCAGGAGCGCGGCGATCGCCAGCGACGCCACGCCGTCCCACGTACGACCACCCATGAGGTCGTCCAGCGCGATGCCCGAGGCGGCGAGGAGCAGGCCGATCAGGGCGACGCCGTCCTCCCAGAACACCGCGCGTAGAGCGGGATCCGCGTCGTGGGCGAGATACGCGAGAGCCGATCCCTGACCGCGCGACTCCGAGCGCAGCTGGAGACACGCCTTCAGGAACGAGCTGCCCTCGAAGACGAAGGAGATGCCCAGCACGACGAAGGCGATGGTCGAGGGGCCCGAGCTGCCCGAGCCGGTGAGGGACGAGATTCCCTCGTACGCCGCGAAGCCGGCGCCGAGCACGAAGATCCCGACCGCAGCCAGCAGCGACCAGAAGTAGCGCTCCATGCCGTAGCCGAACGGATGAGCCTCGTCGGCCGGCTTCTGGCTGCGGTGCAGGGCCGTCATCAGCAGCGCCTGGTTGAGGGTGTCGCCGACCGAGTGCGCCGCCTCGGCGAGCATCGCGGACGACCCCGAGAGCAGGCCCGCACGAGCTTGGCCGAGGCGATCACCAGGTTCACGCCGCCGGCGAGGAGGACGGTCGACGTCGAGCCACGGGCCATGGCGCTCTCGTACCCGCGACGGAGTCGGACAACGCCGTCAGCAGGGCCCGGGGAGGTGACCTCGGTCTCGGCCCGCATCGCTCTCCTCGGTGACGGTGCTCCAAGGTCCGGAGGGGTGAGCCGTCACGTTTCACGCGGGTGGTAGAGAGGTCCCGTGCTGAAGTTCATGCTGCTCGGGCTGCTGATCGTGCTCGGTGCGTTGACCACCCTGGCCGCTGCGATCGGTGGCTGGGGGTGGTGGGTGCTCTTGGCGATCGTCGTCGCACTCCTGCTCCTGGCCGTCTACGACCTGGTGCAGCCGCGCCACTCGATCCTGCGCAACTATCCCGGTGCTCGGGCATCTCCGATTCCTGCATGGAGGACATCCGGCCCGAGCTCCAGCAGTACTTCATCGAGCGCAACTGGGACGGCCGGCCGTACGACCGCGACACCCGCTCCTCGATCTACCAACGAGCCAAGAACATCAAGGAGGAGCAGCCGTTCGGGACCGAGCGCGACGTCGACGAGCCCGGCTACGAGTACCTCGTCCACTCGACCAAGCCGGTCGACCCGCTCGACGTAGCCGCCGCGCGTCCGGATCGGCGGCCCCGACTGCTCCGGCGCCGTACGACATGGCGCTGCTCAACGTCTCCGCGATGAGCTTCGGAGCGCTCAGCGCCCACGCGATCGAGGCGCTCAACCGCGGAGCGGCCAAGGGCGGCTTCGCCCACGACACGGGCGAGGGCGGGATCAGCCGCTACCACCGCAGCGGCGGCGACCTGGTGTGGGAGATCGGGTCCGGCTACTTCGGGGCTCGCACGAAGGACGGCGACTTCGATCCGGACAAGTTCCGCGACACTGCCGCGGATCCCCAGGTGAAGATGACCTCGCTCAAGCTGAGCCAGGGAGCCAAGCCGGGCATCGGCGGCGTACTCCCGGCTGCCAAGGTGACCGCCGAGATCGCGGAGGCGCGCGGCGTGCCGAAGGGCGAGAAGTGCGTGTCGCCCAGCTCCCACCGGGTGTTCTCGACCCCGCGCGAGCTGGTGCTGTTCATGGCCCGGATGCGCGAGCTGAACGGCGGCAAGCCGGCCGGGTTCAAGCTCTGCCTGGGCTCGCGAGTCGGACTTCCTGGCGATCTGCAAGGCGATGGTCGCCGAGGGGGTTACCCCCGACTTCGTCATCGTCGACGGCGGCGAGGGCGGCACCGGAGCGGCGCCGCTGGAGTACGAGGACCACGTCGGCACGCCGCTCACCGAGGGGCTGCTCAACGTCCACAACGCGCTCGTCGGCGTCGGGCTTCGCGACCAGGTGAAGGTCGGCGCGAGCGGCAAGGTCGCCAGCGGCATCGACATCGTCAAGCGCCTCATCCAGGGCGCCGACTACACCAACTCCGCCCGCGCGATGATGATGGCGGTCGGCTGCATCCAGGCCCAGACCTGCCACACGAACACCTGCCCGGTCGGGCGTGGCCACCCAGGATCCGCGGCGCGCAGCGGGCGTTGCACGTGCCGGACAAGACCGAGCGGGTCTTCCACTACCAGGAGCAGTGCGTCGCGCAGGCGCTGCAGGTGATGGCGCTCGATGGGCGTGTCCCGGCCCGAGGAGCTCCGTCCGCACATGCTGCGCCGCCGCGTCGGGTACGACGAGGTCTGCTCGCTACGCCGAGATGTTCCACCACCTCGAGCCGGGCCAGCTGCTCGGCGAGCCGCCGGCGGGGCACTGGGCGCGCGACTGGGCGCTCGCCGACCCCGACCGCTTCCGACCCTGACGTCTCGCCAGGAGGACCCCTGTGACCACCGTCGCCGAGCTGCTGATCGAGGCCCTCGCCGACCACGGCGTGACCCAGGTCTGGGGCGTGGTCGGGGACGCCCTCAACCCGGTCACCGACGCCATCCGCCGCGAGGACCGGATCGAGTGGATCGGCGTGCGCCACGAGGAGGCGCGGCGCGTTCGCGGCCAGCGCCCAGGCCCAGCTCACCGGACGGCTCGCCGTCTGCATGGGCACGGTCGGCCCCGGGGCGATCCACCTGCTCAACGGCCTGTACGACGCCAAGAAGAGCCACGCGCCGGTGCTGGCCATCACCGGTCAGGTGCCGCGCGAGGACATGGGCAGCGACTTCTTCCAGGAGGTCGACAACGACGTCCTGTTCGCCGACGTCGTCCGTCTTCTGCCGCACCGTCACCAGCGCGACCAGCTGCCCGCTGCTGATCGAGCAGGCCGCCAACGCCGCGCTCGCCGAGCAGGGCGTCGCGGTGCTGACGCTGCCCGGTGACGTCGGCGGGCTCGACCTGCCGCAGCGACACCGTCGTACCCGCGGTTCGTCGACCAGCAGCCGCCGGCGGCGCCGGCCCCGAGGACGTCGCTCCGCGCCGCCGCCCAGGCGATCAACGGCGGGGCAGCGGTGACCCTGCTCGTCGGGCAGGGTGCCCGCGACGCCCGCGCCGAGGTGATGGAGCTCGCCGCGCGGCTCAGCGCGCCGATGGTGCTCACCCTCAAGGCCAAGGAGGGCTTCGACGACGACAACCCCTTCGAGGTCGGCCAGTCCGGACTGATCGGCAACCACGCCACGGCGATGGCGTTCGAGGACTGCGACATGCTGGTGCTGCTCGGCACCGACTTCCCCTACCGCGAGTTCCTGCCGAAGGGGAAGACCGTCGTCCAGCTCGACGTGCGCGGCGACGCACATCGGTCGGCGTACGCCGGTGGACCACCCGCTGGTCGGCGACGCCCAGCTGGGGGTGCGGCCCTCCTGCCTCTGCTCGAGGAGAAGCCGGACACCGCGCCACCTCGAGAAGTGCCGCTCGTCGTACCACCGCTGGCAGCGCGGCAGCGCGAGCTCGCCGACCCGGCGTACGAGAGCAAGCCGAAGGGCCTGCTGCGCCGCAAGGTCGACAACCCCGACCACCGGATCCGGCCGGAGGTCGTCGGCGGCAGCCGTCGACCGGCGCGCCGCGGGCGACGCGATCTTCACCACCGACACCGGGATGGCGACGGTGTGGCTCTCGCGGTTCGTCCGGATGACGGGCGGCCGCCGGCTGATCGGCTCCTACAACCTCGGATCCATGGCGAACGCCATGCCCCAGGCGCTCGGCGCCCAGGCCCTCGACCGGAAGCGGCAGGTCGTCGCGTTCTGCGGCGACGGCGGTCTGTCGATGCTGATGGGCGATCTGATCACGGCGGTCAGTCACGACCTGCCCGTGAAGCTGATCGTGTTCGACAACGGGCGGCTCGGCATGGTGAAGCTCGAGATGGAGCAGGTCGGTCTGCCGGAGTTCGGCACCGTCCTGCACAATCCCGACTTCGCCAAGGTGGCCGAGGCCTGCGGTCTGCACGGCTTCCGCGCCGAGCGTGCCGACGAGGTCGAGGGCGCCATCGCCGCCGCTCTGGCGGTCGACGGCCCGGCTCTCGTCGACTGCGTGACCAACCCCGACGAGATCGCGGTGCCGCCCAAGCCGACCTTCGACCAGATGCGTGGCTTCGCGATCGCGAAGACCCGGGAGTTCCTCGACAGCCCCGAGTAGCCCGCAATCTCGAGGTCCCCCAGGACAGCAACTCGTAACATCTGGCACCCGGGTCGTGCCCGAGCGCCACGTAGCATTTCGGGCGTGACCCTCGTCCTGATCGGCCTGGTCGGCGGCCTCGTCACGGGCATCTCGCCGTGCGTGCTGCCGGTGCTGCCGGTCGTGCTCCTGGGCGGCGGTACGGCGTCCGGCGAGGCCACGACCTCGCGGCGGCGACCGTACGTCGTAGTGCTGGGCCTGGTCGTCAGCTTCGCGGTGTTCACGCTCTTCGGCACCCTCATCCTCGCGAGCCTGCACCTGCCGGGCGACACGATCCGCTGGGTGGGCCTGGCGTTGCTGGTGGCCGTCGGCCTCGGGCTTCTGATCCCGCGGATCGGCCACCTGCTGGAGCGGCCGTTCTACCGGCTGCCCCAGCGCGCCCTCGACCTCGACCGCGGCGGCTTCCTGCTCGGCGTGGCGCTCGGAGCGGTCTTCGTGCCCTGCGCGGGCCCGGTGCTGGCGGCGATCACGGTCGCCGGAGCCACGGGCGACATCGGACTCCACACGATCGGGCTCACCCTCGGCTTCGCCGCCGGGACGGCCATTCCACTGCTCGCCTTCGCGCTGGCCGGTCGCCGGATGGGTGAGCGGATCCGCGCCGTCGGGCGGCGCCAGGGGGTCTTCCGCGCGGTCAGCGGCGTCGCGATGCTCGCGCTGGCCGTGGCCTTGGCGTTCAACCTCTCCGACGTCCTCCAGCGCGACGTGCCGAACTACACGCAGGCGCTCGGCAACACCCTCGAGAAGGGGGCGACGTCGGCGGGCGGCGGCCACGGCTCCCTCGGTGCGTGCCAGGCAGCAGGTCTACTACGGCGGCGGCCGCGGGCTCGGGCAGTGCGGCAAGGCGCCGGCGTTCTCGGGCATCCAGCAGTGGCTGAACACGCCCGAACGGCCAGCCGGTCACGATGTCCTCGCTCCAGGGCAAGGTCGTGCTCGTCGACTTCTGGGCCTACTCCTGCATCAACTGCCAACGCGAGCTGCCTCACGTGGAGGCCTGGGCGAAGAACTACGCCGCCGACGGACTCGAGGTGATCGGGGTGCACACGCCGGAGTACGCCTTCGAGCACGTGCCGAGCAACGTCGCGGCCGGCGTACACCGGCTCGGGCTGACGTTCCCCGTCGCGCTCGACAACTCGTACTCGACGTGGAAGGCCTACGACAACCAGTCGTGGCCGGCGGCGTACCTCATCGACTCGACGGGGGAGATCCGGCACATCAGCATCGGCGAGGGCGACTACCCGAGCGAGGAGAGCCTGATCCGCAGGCTCCTGCAGACGGCGCACCCTGGTCAGACGCTGCCGCCCGCCACCGAGGTCGCCGACACCACGCCGCAGGACCAGAACCAGAGCCCCGAGACCTACCTCGGCTCGGATCGCGCGCAGTTCCACGACGGCGGGCACTACGCCAACGGGCGCCAGACCTTCACGACGCCCTCCACGGTGAAGCCCTACTACTACGGCCTCGGCGGCGCCTGGAAGATCGGCAGCGAGTCCATCACGTCGGCCTCGAACGCCTCGATCACCCTGCGCTACCACGCCTCGAAGGCCTACCTCGACGTCGGTGGCACCGGCACGCTGACCGTGGACGACAACGGCGTCACGAAGGTGCTCCACGTGTCGCGGCGCACCGGACATCTACACCGTCGCCGATCACGCCTCCCCGGTGAACGGCACGGTCACGATCCGGCTCTCACCCGGCCTGAGCGCCTACTCCTTCACCTTCGGCTGAGTGAGCGCGCCTCCTCGACCACCGAGAGCGAGGAAATGCCGCCGTATCGCTGGTTGAGGAAGGCGCGCCGGCGGCCCATCGCTGGTTGAGGAAGGCGCGCTAGCGCCTGTCTCGAAACCCGGTGACCCAGGCAGGGCCCTCATGGCGCGGCGATCAGGGCACTGGTCAGGTGTCACCCTCTAGGGTTTCCGGCATGCCTTCGTGGAGGACGGCGATCACCGGACGCCCGTCCATCTCGGTCGCGATGGCGACGTACAACGGCGAGCGATTCCTGCCCGAGATGCTCGACAGTCTCGCGGCGCAGACGCGCGTGCCGGACGAGCTCGTGATCCGTGACGACGGCTCCGAGGACGGCACGGTCGGGCTGCTCACGGCCTTCGCGCGCCGGATGCCGTTCCGGGTCGACGTCATCTCCGGCGGCCCCCGGCTGGGCTATGCGCAGAACTTCGTGGAGGCCAGCCGGGCCTGCTCGGGCGGGTTGATCTTCTTCGCCGACCAGGACGACAGCTGGCGCCCGCCGAAGCTGGCGACCGTCGCCCAGCAGGTCCGCCTCCGCCGTACGCCGCGGGCGTTCTTCCACGACTTCGCGCTCGTGGACGACGACGGCGCACCGCTCTCGCCGTCGTACTACGGGCTGCTGGCCGAGCGCGGCTTCCCGCCGGCGGTGTCGCTGAAGGGCTGCAGCATCGCCGTCACTCGCGGCTTCGTCGATACCTGGGGCTGGCCTCCGCCCGGCACGATCTCGCACGACGTCTGGGTCGCGCTGCTCTCGACGGCGTTCGGCCAGCGCCGCAACCTGCGCGAGCCGCTCATCGACCATCGACTTCACGACGCCAATGCGTCGGGCTGGGTGCCGGGGGAGTCGTCGCGCGTCTTCACCGAGGCGGGGGACGGGTCCGGGCCGCTGCGGCTGATCGTCGACCTCGTGCTCAAGCCGCCCCACCTGGGCCGGCGTACCAAGGCGCTGCTCGACGTGCTCGACGCCCAGGGCGAGCGGATCGACCCGGAGGCGTCCCAGCGGCTGCGCCGGGTCCTGCGAGCCAATCAGCGCAGCCACCGCCAGCACGCCGGATAGGCAGCCGGGCGAGCCCGTGACCCTCGGTGGTCGAGCCGGGCGAGCCCCTGCCCATCGGTGGTCGAGCCGGGTGAGCCCCTGCCCATCGGTGGTCGAGCCGGGTGAGCCCCTGGGCGAGCCCGTGTCGAGACCCGGTGAGGGTGCCTGGGGTCTCGACACCGCTCGCTGGCGCTCGCGGGCTCGACCACCGAGACAGCGCCGCCGTGACCTTCGGTGGTCGAGCCGGGCGAGCCCCTGGGCGAGCCCGTGTCGAGACCCCGTGACGGTGTCCTCGGTCCTGGCCCTGCGTCCCTCGCCGGGTCTCGACACCGCTCGCTGGCGCTCGCGGGCTCGACCACCGAGAAGGGCTGCTGGCGCTCGCGGGCTCGACCACCGAGGGGTCTGCTGGCGCTCGCGGGCTCGACCACCGAGGCGTTGCTGGTGCTCGCGGGCTCGACCGCCGCCGGTGGTCAGGTCTGCTCGTCGCGGACGTTCATCGTCGCCCGGGTCCACGCGGCGACGTCCGGCTTGACCGGGTGGTACAGCAGGCCGGGTTGCTCGAACTCGTCCGGCGCCTCGTGGAAGTAGTGCGGGCGAACGGGACGGAAGCCGAAGGTGAGGTCCTTCGGCCGGCCGGACGGTGACTTCCCGACGTAGATCGCGCGCTCGCGGCCGGCCGGGACGAACGAACCCTCGCCACCGAGATCGGCCACCCGGAGCCCGGCCTCGCGGGCGAGAGTCGGCAGCGTGAACTCGTAATGGCCCTGCCAGGCCGCGTCGGCACCGGCAGCGGCGTACGCGTCGAGCAGCGGGACGCTGAGGCGCATGAGCGGGTTCAGCGAGCGCACCCAGCGCTCCTCCGGTACGCCGGCCGGCGCTCCGGCGCTCCGCCACCACGGCCACTTCGGCTGCTCGTGCCGCCACATCACCGTCGTCGTCAACAAGTCTGCGTCGTCGTCCTCCACCCGGGCGAAGAGCTCGGACCAGCGCCCGGCGAAGTCGACGTCGTACTCGCAGACCCAGAGGCGCTCGGCGCCGCTGGCGGTGGCCAGGCCGCGCAGCACGGGGATCAGCAGGGTGTCGAGGTAGCCGCCCTGGACGCCCCCGTGCTCCTCCATCGCGCGATAGCGCGCGGGCAGCATGGCGGCCGGGTCGGCGTACGGGAACGGGGCCTCCGGACGCGGGTAGGCGTCGTGGCTGAAGACGAGCTTCCAGGCGACGTGGTCGCCGCTCTCGGCGACCAGCCGGTCGAAGTGACCTCGGATCCGCGGCGAGTCGCGGTGGGTCAGGAAGATGCCGGCCGCGGTCACGCGCCCGTGATGCCCTCTCCGGAGCCTGCCTGCTCGTCGAAGGTCTCGTGCTCGAGCAGGTGGAGGACGGGGACGCCGATCTTGCGGCGGGCCCGTGACGACCAGTCGACGTGGAAGAACTCGGAGACGACGTGGGAGCCGGGTCAAGATGATCGCCTCGCGCCCGTCGACCTCGGTCACCGCGGCCGCCAGGGCCTCGATCGGGTCGCCGTCGACGAGGTGGCCCTCGGCGTCGGCCCCGACCGATCGCAACGCCGCCAGGGTGCTGGCCAGATCGTCGGCGGACTGGCGCTGCGACTCCTCCTCCACCGACTGGACGAGGTCGGGATCGGGGAGGGCCCGGGTCTCTCCGAGCGCGTCGGTGGTGACCGAGCCCAGCGCCGCCTCGATGCGGGCGGCGGCGTCCTCCACGGGCAGCAGGACGTGGTAGCCGACGTCGTGGCCGTCCTCGCGCAGCTCCTCGTGGAGCGAGCGGACCTGCTGCGCGTCGGCGGACGTCATCGCCTGCTCGACCAGCAGAAGGACGGTGTAGGTCTCGCTCATCTCAGGGCTCCCCGGATCGGTGGACGTCCGAAGCCTAGGCCAGCACGTCGGAGAGGTCGTAGGAGACCGGCTCGTCGAGCTGGTCGTAGCCGCAGCTCTCGGGATCGCGGTCGGTGCGCCACCGCCGGAACTGCGCGGTGTGTCGGAAGCGCCGACCCTCCATGTGGTCGTAGCGCGACCTCGATGACCAGGTCGGGGCGCAGCGGGGTGAAGCTGAGGTCCTTGCCCTGGCTCCAGCGGCTCTGGGTGCCGGGCACGCGGTCCGGGTTGGCGGTCAGGAACTCCGCCCAGCGGCCCCACGGGTGGTCCTCGATCGGGACCACGAGCGGTTGCAGCTGCTCGATCAGCTCGGCGCGGCGCGACTCGGTGAAGCTGGCGCTGACGCCGACGTGCTGGAGCTGCGGCGAGCCGTCGGCGTCGGCGTACAGCCCGAGGAGCAGGCTGCCGAGCAGCGGCCGCTCGGGGGTGCTCGTCTTGTGCTCGCGGTAGCCGGCGACGACGACGTCGGCGGTGCGCTCGTGCTTGATCTTGAGCATGGTGCGGGCGTTCTCGACGTACGGCGCGCCCAGCGGCTTGGCGACGACCCCGTCGAGCCCGGCGCCCTCGAACTGGTGGAACCACTGCTCGGCCTTCGCCGGGTCGGTCGTCGTCGGGTGAGGAAGCAGGGACCGTCGAGCCCGGCCAGGGCCTGCTCCAGCTGCGCCCGGCGCTCGGCGAACGCGCGGTCGACGTACGCCGTGTCGCCGAGGGCGAGGAGGTCGAAGGCCACGAAGCCGGCCGGCGTCTTCTCGGCGAGCAGGTCGATCCGGCTCTTGGCGGGATGGATGCGCTCCTGCAGCACCTCGAACTCCAGCCGATCGACGCCCGACTCGTCGCGTTGGGCCACGAAGATCTCGCCGTCGAGGACGACTCTGTCGGGGAGCTGATCGCGCATCGCCGTCGACGACCTCGGGGAAGTAGCGCGTCAGCGGCTTGGTGTTGCGACTGGCCAGCTCGACCTCGTCGCCGTCCTTGAACACCAGGCAGCGGAAGCCGTCCCACTTCGGCTCGAAGCTCAGCCCCGGAACGTCGCCGACCGTGTGCTTGGCAGGATCGGGGATCCCCTTGACGCTCTTGGCCAGCATCGGTCGCACCGGGGGCATCACCGGGAGGTCCATCCCCCGACCCTAGCCGCGGCCGGGGACGACGTCGTCACCCAGAGGAGTCGGAAGGAAGCTGTCGGATCGGGGGTACGCCGCTCGTGGAAGGGGTGAGCGCACGCCCGACGGGGGCGAGCCCGAGGCACAGGGAGAATGGTCCTCATGCAGTACCTGCTTTCCGTCATCGCCGGCACGGCCGAACTGGCTTCCGACGACGAGATGCGCGACATCGACGTGTTCAACGACCGGCTCCAGGCTGACGGCCACTGGGTCTTCGCCGGCGGCCTCGGGTCGCCGGATCCGGCCACGGTGGTCGACGGCCGTGGCGCCGAGCCGATCTTCACCGACGGTCCCTTCGTCGAGACCAAGGAGTGGCTGAGCGGGTTCTGGGTGATCGAGGCCGACGACCTCGACGTCGCGCTGCGTCTCGCCGCCACGGGCTCGAAGGCCTGCAACCGCCGGGTCGAGGTGCGGCCGTTCCTGTGAGCTCGTCCCGGTGAGCGACGTCGAGTCGGCGATCACCCGCACCCACCGCGAGGAGTGGGCGCGGATCGTTGCCGCGCTGACTCGGCAGTTCGGCGACCTCGACCTCGCCGAGGAAGCCGTTGCCGAAGCGTTCGCCACGGCGGTGGAGCGCTGGCCGGCCGACGGCGTACCACCCAACCCCGGCGGCTGGCTGACCACGACGGCACGACGCAAGGCCCTCGACCGGATCCGCCGCGAGGGCAAGCGACACGAGAAGGAGAGGCAGGCTCCGATGGCGTACGACGACCCGCCCGAGCTTCTCGGTCCGGTCCAGGACGAGCGACTTCGTCTCGTCTTCACCTGCTGTCACCCCGCTCTGGCTCCTGAGGCGCGCGTGGCGCTCACGCTCCGCATGGTGGGGGGTCTGACGGTGCCCGAGATCGCCCGCGCCTTCGTGGTGCAGGAGTCGACGATGGGTCAGCGGATCACCCGCGCGAAGGCCAAGATCAAGGCGGCGCGGATCCCCTACCGCGTGCCGGCGGCCGACGATCTGCCGAGGCGACTGTCCGGCGTCCTCGCCGTGCTCTACCTGGTCTTCAACGAGGGCTATCTCGCCTCCGGCCCTGACACCGACCCGGTACGGCAGGACCTCACCGCCGAGGCGATCCGGC
>CAWFVK010000014.1:0-65101 GCA_963819215.1 uncultured Actinomycetota bacterium
GGGTCTCGTCGTCCGTCACGATCCCGGAGTCGGGGCTGAACGAGCGTGAGAACAGGGCGGACTTGCCCGTACGGGTGAAGTAGAGGCGTCCAGCCGAGTAGAACATCGACGTCACGCCGGCGAGCTCGCTGCCGTAGAAGCGTCGGCTTCTTGCCGAGGTAGTCATTGCCGGATCCTGTCGCGACGTCCGCCCACAGGGGGTCCTCGTAGGGGTCGACGAGCGTCGACGGCCCGAGGGAAGCGCCGTTGAACGTCTGGCGGTAGAGCTGGCCGTCACTGCGCCCGACATACAAGGTGTGGCCGACCATGAAGGCGCCGCTGACGCCGGCCCAGGTGCTGCCGGCGCCCGTGACCGTCGAGGTGGGGCCGGGCATCGAGCCGGTGAAGGATCGGGCCGACAGGGAGCCAGAGCCGCCCAGCGAGGCCAGGTAGACGGTCGCTGGCAGCGAGCCCACGGCGTCGTCGGGAGCAGCCGTGCCACCGGCGAGGGGGAAGAACGCGATGCGTCCGTGGTAGTACTTCCGGTTGCCGATCCACGTCGTGTCGCTCCCGACCCACAGGCCCGTGCTGGTCGCCAGCAGGGCGGCCGCACCGCTCCCGCGCGGGTTACGGCCAGGGTTCCAGGACAACGGCACCCCTGACCAGGGTCGAGCGCCGCGAGGCCTGGCCGCGGGACCGCACCGGTGCCGGCCGAGTCGAAGCCCTTGGGGTTGTTCAGCCAGCGCTGGTGCCCGCCCACGTAGACGGCCGTGCCCGTCACCGCGACCGAGGCGAGCGTGTCCTGGCCCGTGTAGTCGACCCAGTCCGGGCGCACGTCGCTGCCGGTTGCGTCCGTCGTCCACCTATCGGCGCTGTCGCACATCGACCGCGTGCCGTCGATGTTGGTCCCGCTGCCGCCCGTGGCGACGACCACGAAGTAGGTGCCGTCCGGGGCGAAGTCGACATCCCTGACGTAGGTGTCGAACGCGCCGTCGAAGCAGGCCGCGGAGTAGGCCGCGGTCCGCCAGGCGGTGTTCACCACGGCCGACGACGCGCCCAGCGTGAGGCGCACGATCTGGTCGGAGAGCGCGCCGTTGACGTTCTTGAAGTTGCCGATGACGACGAGCTGAGTGCCGTCGGGGCTGACAGCCATCGCCCGTGCGCCGATGGAGCCCTGCGCAGCCCCCGCGTTGTGGTGACCCGTCAGCTGGGCCGTGAGGTAGGGCGTGAGGGCGCCAGTGGTCGGGTCGAGCGACACCAGGCCGTGGTGGCTCGCGCCGCCGACCACGGTGAACGACCCGCCGAGCAGGAGCTGCCCGTCGGCCACCCGTACGGCGTCGACGGCGCCGTTCATGCTCGGCGGGCGGAAGCCGGCGACGAGCGAGCCGTCCAGCGTGCTGACCAGCGCGATGCCCTGCTGATGGACGCCGTTGACGGAGCTGAAGGAACCTCCGAGGTACACCGTGCTCGCGGAGCGGTCCTGGCCAGGCGTCGGTCACCTGTCCGTTGAGCCGGGGCGAATAGCTGGTCGACAGGACACCGGTCGTGGCGTCGAAGGCGAGCGTCGAGGTGCGGCTCACGGCATGGCTGCCGTTGGTGACGCCGCCCGGGCTCACGCTGCTGAAGGTGCCGCCCAGGATGATCTGCGAGCCGACCTGCACGATGGCGAGCGTCTGACCGTCGTTGACGTTGGGCGTCCCGGCGCTGGGGGCGCTCGCGACGATAGATGCCTGCGGCACCCCGCCGAGCGCCTGTGCGGGTAGCGCGGACAGGCCGAGACAGGGTGACGGCGCCAGCCGCGACGACGGCGAGCTTGGCGCGAGGCGCAGTGATGTGTAGAGCCAGCATGACTGCCCCCTGAGGGCCCTGTTCACCGGCCGTGGCGTCGACCGTGCCTCGACGGTAGGACGAGGCACGGACGCCGACAAGGTGCCGGCGGCGGACGATGCGCGGCCGGACAGAGGTTCCGTACGAAGGGACAGCTGCGGCGGGCGGCTCAGCCGAAGCGGCCGGTGATGTAGTCCTCGGTGGCCTTCTCGGTGGGGTTGCTGAAGATCTTCTGGGTGGCGTCCATCTCGATCAGCTTGCCCGGCTTGCCGGTGCCCGCGATGTTGAAGAAGCCGGTGCGGTCGCTGACCCGGGCGGCCTGCTGCATGTTGTGGGTGACGATGACGATCGTGTACTCGCTCCTTGAGCTCGTGCATCAGGTCCTCGATCGCCAGCGTGGAGATCGGGTCGAGGGCCGAGCAGGGCTCGTCCATCAGCAGCACCTGCGGCTCGACGGCGATCGCGCGGGCGATGCAGAGGCGCTGCTGCTGGCCGCCGGAGAGGCCGGCACCCGGGCTGGTCGAGCCGGTCCTTGACCTCGTCCCAGAGGTTGGCGCCGCGCAGCGACTTCTCGACGACGCTCGTCGAGCTCGCGCCTTGCTCATGCACGCCGTTGAGCTTGCAGGCCCGGCGACGACGTTGTCGTAGATCGACATGGTCGGGAACGGGTTGGGCCGCTGGAAGACCATGCCGATCGTGCGGCGCACGCTCGACCGGGTCGACGTCGGGGCCGTAGAGGTCCTCGCCGTCGAGCAGGACCTTGCCCTCGACGCGGGCGCCGGGGATGACCTCGTGCATCCGGTTCAGCGTGCGCAGGACCGTCGACTTGCCGCAGCCGGACGGGCCGATGAAGGCGGTGACCGTCCGCGGCTCGATCGTCATCGTGATGTCCTCGACCGCGCGGAAGCTGCCGTAGTAGACGTTGAGGTCCGAGACGTCGATGCGCTTGGCCATGAGGGTTCGCGTCCTTACTCGGATTCGGTGGTGAAGCGCGGCGATCAGAGCCGGGCGACGATGTTGAGCAGCAGCACGAGCAGGATGAGGATGAGCGCCGCGGCCCAGGCGCGGTCCAGCCGAGCTGCGTCGGATGCCCTGCTGGCTGATCTGGTAGTAGATGAACATCGGCAGCGACGCCTGCGGGTCGCTGAACGGGTTCGGTGTTGATCGACTGTCGGCGAGCGAACGCGTCAGCAGCAGCGGAGCGGTCTCGCCGATGACGCGGGCGATCGCCAGCATGACGCCGGTGACGATGCCGGCCGAGGCGGTCGGCAGCACGACCGCAGGATCGTCTTGCCACTTCGGCACGCCGAGCGCGTACGAGGCCTCGCGCAGGTCGTTCGGGACGAGCTTGAGCATCTCCTCGGTGGAGCGGACGACGATCGGGATCATCAGGATGGTCAGCGCGAGCGAGCCCGGCGAAGCCGGAGCTGCTGCCGGTGCCGAAGGTCAGCACCACAGGCGAGAAGACGAACAGGCCGGCGACGATCGACGGGCATGCCGGTCATGACGTCGACGAAGAAGCGTGACCGAGCGCGGCCAGCCGGCCCCGCCGCCGTACTCGACCAGGTAGACGCGCCGCCAGGATGCCGATCGGGATGGCGATGAGCGCGGCGATGCCGACCTGCTCGATGCGTGCCGATGATGGCGTGGTAGAGCGCCGCCGCCGCTGTCGCTGCGGCGCCGATGTTGCGCATCGAGTGGGTCAGGAACTCGACGTTGAGGTCGTGCAGGCCCTTGACGATGACCGTGCCCAGGATCCGAGACCAGCGGGGTCGCGGCGAGGAAGAAGCAGCTGTAGATGAGCGTCGTCGCGAGCCGGTCCGTTGCGCGTGCCGGTTGCCCTCGACGGAGAAGCTCCAGCCGGTCAGGAAGACCAGGAAGAGCAGCCCGGCCACGAGCAGCGTCCCCGCCACCCCGGACACCGCGGTGAACACCGACAGCAGGTAGGCGACGACGAGGGCGACGGACGGCGACCCCGCCAGGGGGCCCAGCGCGGCAGCTTGCCGCCGCTGAGGCTCCCGGGCGGTCGGCACCGGGGCCGGCGCGAGCTCGGTGGTCATGGTCATCGGCGCGCCCCCATCAGTTGGCGCCCGAGAACTCGCGGCGCCGGTCGATGACGATGCGGGCGATCGATGTTGACCACCAGCGTGATGACGAACAGCACGAGGCCGGAGGCGATCAGCGCGCCGAGCCCGACCGTGCCGGCCTCGCCGAACTTCAGCGCGATGTTCGCGGCGAACGTGATGCCGCCCGGCTCGGTGATGTGAGCGGTGATGATGAACGACGGCGACAGGATGAGCGCGACGGCGATCGTCTCGCCGAGCGCGCGGCCCAGACCGAGCATCGCGGCGCTGATCATGCCGGGCCGGCCGAAGGGCAGGATCGCGGTGCGGATCATCTCCCAGCGGGTGGCCCCGAGCGCCATGGCAGCCTCGATCGTGCCCGCGCGGCACCTGCGGGAAGACCTCCCGGCTGATCGCCGAGACGATCGGCAGGATCATGATGGCGAGCACGATGCGAGGCGAGGGCGATCGACCGGGTGTAGAGGCCCGTGCGTGTTCTTGAAGATCGGGATGAAGCCGAGGTGGTCGTTGAGCCAGGCCATGAGGTCGAGGCTGCGGGCATGAGGAACTGCAGGCCCCACAGCCCGAAGATGATCGACGGCACGGCGGCGAGCAGGTCGATGATCGTCGCCGAGCAGCGCGCTCAGCCGGCGTGGCGCGTAGTGCGAGATGAACAGCGCGATCCCGAAGCCCACCGGGACGGCGAGCACCATCGCGATGATCGACGACACCAGGGTGCCGAACGCCAGTGCGGCGATGCCGAACGCGGGCTGGGCCGGCGGGGTGGCGTCGGGGTTCCAGATCGTCGAGGTGAAGAAGTTGACGGAGTTGACCCGCAGGGCGGGGACGGCCTTGACGATGAGGAAGATGCCGATCGAGGCCATGATCAGCAGGACGAGAATCCCGGCCGCTGACGTCAAGGCCTTGAAGATCTTGTCGCCGCGCTGGACGGCGTCGCCGCGGATCGAGGGCCCGCCCATCATCGCCGGGCCAGACTCGCCCGGCACGAGGGTCGGCGTGCTGCTCATCTCGGCTCCTGAATCACTGTGCTGCGTGGCTGGGTAGCGCGTGGCTGGCGGCAGTCGGGAGTGGCGTCGTGGACAGCCTGCCAGCAGCGGGGCGGCGATCACGACCCCGCCGGGAAACTCGTCCCGGCGGGGCCGTGATGTTCATCTGCCGTTCAGTTTCGTCGAGCTCCTGCCCGGACCGGCTAGGACATCGCCGCGACGGCTGCCTGCACCTTGGTGATGAGCGCCGCCGGCACCGGCGCGTAGCCGATGTTCGTCAGCAGGGCCTGGCCGGCCGTGCTCGAGGTGTAGGTCAGGAAGGACTTCGTGACCGAGAGGTTCGTGCCGGTCAGCCCCTTGCTGCAGGTGATCTCGTAGGTGCCAGCACGATCGGGTAGGCGCCCGCGGCTTGGTCGTCTGTAGTCGAGCGTGAGCGTGAGGTCGTTGCCGGTGCCGGTGACCTTCGCCGCGTCGAGCGCCTTGGCGGCGCTCTCCGGCGGTGAGGGTGACCGCGCCGCCGCCGTTGTCGACCTGGGCGATCGAGAGGTTGTCGTTCTTGGCGAACGAGTACTCGATGTAGCCGATGGAGTTCGGCGTGCTCTTGATCGCCGACGCCACGCCGTCCGAGCCCTTGGCGCCCTGGCCGGTGGTGATGGCCTGCGGCCAGGTCTTGCTGTGCGGGCGGTCCAGACGTCGGCGGCGGTCGCGCCGAGGTACTTGGTGAAGTTGTCCGTGGTGCCGGACGACTCCGACCGGTGGAAGGCGGCGATGGTGGCGTCCGGCAGGGTGGCGCCGGGGTTGATCGCGGCGATGGCCGGGTCGTTCCACTTGGTGATCGCGCCGGTGAAGATCTTCGCCGTCACCTCGGGGGTCGAGGATGAGCTTGTCCAGGCCTGAGACGTTGTAGACCAACGCGATCGGGCCGACGACCATCGGGAGGTCGATCGCCGGGTTGCCGCCGCAGCGGGTCGCTGCCTTGGTGTGCTCGTCGGCCGACAGCGCGGAGTCCGAGCCGGCGAACGCGGTGTTGCCGTTGATGAAGTCGGTGACGCCGGCGCCGGAACCCGAGGCCTGGTAGTTGATCGTCGCGCCGGAGCACGCCGTCTGGTAGGCCTTGATCCACTCGGTCATGGCGTTCTGCTGCGCGGTCGAGCCGGATGCCTTGATGGACCCGCTCTGGCACGAGATCCCCGACGCGCTGCCAGCGCCGCCGCTGGGGGTCGAGGAGTTGTTGTCCGAGCCGCAGGCGGCCAACGCCAGCGCTGCGACCAGGGCGACGCCTCCGAGGCGTCCGATCTGGGTGATTCTCACCGGGTTCGATCCCTTCTTGGCCGGCCGCTGCCGCGCCGTGTGGACTTCGTGTCGACGACGACGCTAGGGAGGGCACGTGACCGGCCTGAGGGTCTGACATGAACGGGACATGAACGAGACATAGATGTCCGGCGACGCCGGTGGAGTGCAGAAGAGTCGCGCAGGTGAACGAGCTGTTTCAGGCGCGGTGGCGCTCGAGCGCGACGACGGACGGCCAGCCGGGTTCGCGGGTGCGGTGGAGCACCAGGAACGCACCGGGCGACAGCGCTTGCGGAGAGCGGCCGTCCCATTCTTTGAGGAGGACCTCGAGGAGGTCGGGCAGCACCGGGCGGTGGCTGCACACGACGAGCGGTTGCTCCTCCGCGAGGAGCTCGACCGCTCGCGCCCGCGCGCCGTCCGGGTCGGCGGCGTGCACCGGCTCGGAGAGCGCCGGCTCAGGGTGGATGAAGGAGTCGCCGTCCTGCTCGGTCCCGAGCGATGCGGCGAACGGCGCCACGGTCTGGATGCAGCGGGTGGCGTCAGAGCTGTGCACCGTCGTCACCCCGAAGGCGTGCAGCATGGGCACGAGGTCGAGGGCCTGCTTGCGCCCCCTGCTCTCCAGCGGTCGCTCGAGGTCGTTGTCGGGGCGCTTCCACTGCGCGCGCTTGATGGCCCGGCCGTGGCGGAGCACGACCAGCGGTGACGTCCGCTGCGGGCCGGCGGTGAAGGCGTCGAGGACGTCGGCGTCATGCGGATAGCTCAGCCGCTCCCGGGCCTGCGCTGGCGGCAGCCAGTCGACCCTGTCCACCTCGTCGTTGGGCACGAACGCGTCGTGGCTCCCCTCGGCGGCCCAGTAGCGGACCTGCTTGCGGACGCCTTCGACGAGGTACTTCTGGGTGGGAAGGGGCCTGCCGAGCACGACGCGCTGCCCGGTCTCCTCCGCCGTCTCACGGACCGCGGCGTGCAGCACGGTCTCGCCGGTGTGGAGCTTGCCCTTCGGCAGGCTCCAGTCCTGCTGCCGGATCCGGTGGACGAGTCCGACCTCGAACCCGCCCGGCTCGTCGCGGTCGGCGCGCCAGAGCAGGACACCGGCAGCCTGGATGGTCGGACTGCTCTTGGTCGCCACCGCGTCAGCCGATCTTCTCGAGCCAGCGCCGGTGCTTGCGGTCGGAGATCTGCGGCCATGCCTTCGTGAACTCGACGCGGATCTCGGCGACCCGCGCCCGCTCGGCGTCGTGCAGCTGGCCGAGGACGAAGCCGGTGGTGCCGGTGACCCGGCGACCCGAGGCGAGGTGCCGGGTGGTGCTCGCCGCGATGACGGTGTCCTGATGGTCCCCGAGGAGCTCGGTGACCTGCTCGAGCTGACGGACCCAGGCCTTGGCTGGTCGGCCGAAGACCGGCACGACGGCTTCCGCGGCGTAGCGCGCTCGCTTGCCGGCGATCCGGGCCTCGTGCCACTGGTCGTCGGGGGCGTCGAGGGTGAGCGCGTGGACGTCCTTGGCGAGCCGCTTCCACGCCTTCGTCACCAGCGCGGGCAGCACCTGGTCGGCGCGGCCGTCCGCCTCGCGGGTGAGGCGGGGCTGGGTGGCGGCATCGACCAGGGCGACGAGGAGGTCGACGTACCGCTGGGAGGTGAACGCTTCGTCGACCTCGCTGCGCGCCCTGGCGCGTTCGTCGTCGAAGGAGCGCCGGATCACCGATGCCGCCGCGTCGACGTCTCTGCGGTCGGCGCCGTGCTCGATCGGCAGGCTCGCGACGTCGCGCAGGAGGCGCTCCTCGAGGACCTCGCGGTCGCGGACCTCGCCGAGCTCGCCGGCCACCCAGGAGAGCTCGGTGCGCAGGGCCTCGGCCCAGGTGCGGTCGACGAGCGGGGCGAAGGCCTTGAGCCCGCTGCGGAGCCGCCGAGCCGCGACCCGCAGCTGGTGCACGGCGTCGGGGAGGTCCCGGCGCAGCCGGAGATCCTGCTCCAGGAACGCGCCGGTATGTCGGCGCAGGTGGGCGGTCAGGACCTCTCCGGCGGTGCTCTTGGGCCGGACCTCGGCCGGTTCGGGCAGGTCGGGTGGGGCCGCCGCCGCCGGTCCGAGCGCCCTTGACAGCTTCGAGGTGAGGCCGCCCTCGATCGCGCCCGCCTCGACCAGGCGGGCGACCACGGCATCGAGCTCGGACAGAGCTCCCTCGCGCGTCTCGACCTCGAGCTCCCGGAACCTCGCGGTGACGCGGTCGGCCTCGACGAGCTCGACGTTGTCGTCGGTGAGCTCGGCGATCGGGCGGTCGTCCGGAGCCAGCAGCACGGTGGCGGTACGCGTCGTCCGCAGCGTGGCTACCGGCTCGAGATGAGCTCCACGGGTCACCGAGAGCACGAGATCGGTCAGCGCCTTGGGCGGGACGTCTGCCGGCGCGGCCGCGAGCGGGAGCCGGATCTCGTCGCGCGCCCCCGGGGCCGAGTCGTCGGCGGGGAGCTTGCAGTGCCAGCCGTCGTCGACGCCACCCTCGCGACGGCGCAGGGTGATGTGCGAGCGCGCGAGTCGCAGGTCTGCGGTGTCGAAGTACACCGCGGTCTGGGTGAAGGTGTGCGCCGGCTCGGTCCTGCTGACGACCGCAAGCTGGTCGCCTACGGGTTCGGTGAGATCCGGGATCTCGTACCGCCCGTGGACACGGAGCTTGCGCTCGACCTCCCGGTGAAGAGTGGGCGCGCCGTCAGGTGCGGCCTCGCTCACACCGGCTCCCGTCGGCGCTGCTGGCGGGCGATGAAGAAGTCCTGGATGTCCAGCAGCGGTTCGCCGTCGATCCCCGTCGAGTGGCGCTCCCAGGTGCCGTCGGGCAGGAGGTGCCAGGACGAGGTCCCGGGGTCGAACCCGAGGTCGAGCTGGGCGCGGAGCTCCTCGATGTGCTGCGGGGCCACGATGCGGACCAGTGCCTCGACCCTGCGGTCAAGGTTGCGGTGCATGAGGTCGGCGCTGCCGATCCAGACCTCCGCCGTCTCGCCGATGCCGAACCAGAAGATGCGGCTGTGCTCGAGGAACCGACCGAGGATGCTGCGCACCCGGATGTTCTCGGAGAGCCCGGGGACGCCGGGCCGCAGCGAGCAGATGCCGCGGATCCAGAGGTCGACCGGCACGCCGGCCTCGGACGCGCGGTACAGGGCGTCGATGACCTGCTCGTCGACCAGCGAGTTGAGCTTGAAGCGCACCGAGGCGGGCAGGCCCGCACGGTGGCGCTCGACCTCGCGGTCGATGCGCTCGATGAGCCCGCTGCGCACCGAGTTGGGTGCGACGAGCAGGCGCTCGTACTCGGTGTTCATGGAGTATCCGGAGAGCACGTTGAACAGGTCGGCGACGTCGGCACCCACCTGCGGGTCGGCGGTCAGCAGCCCGACGTCCTCGTAGAGGCGGGCGGTCTTCGGGTGGTAGTTCCCGGTGCCGATGTGCGTGTAGCGGCGGATGCCGTCGTTCTCCTGGCGGACGACCATGCTGAGCTTGCAGTGCGTCTTCAGCCCGACGAGGCCGTAGACGACGTGGCAGCCGGCCTCCTCGAGCTTGCGCGCCCGCTTGATGTTGGCGCCTTCGTCGAAGCGCGCCTTGATCTCGACCAGCACCAGGACCTGCTTGCCGGCCTCTGCGGCGTCGATCAGCGCGTCGACGATCGGGGAGTCGATGCTCGTCCGGTACAGCGTCTGCTTGATGGCGAGCACGGCCGGATCGGCGGCTGCCTGCTCGAGGAAGGCCTGGACGGAGGTCGAGAAGGAGTCGTACGGGTGGTGGAGCAGGACGTCGTGGTCGCGCACGGCGGCCAGGATGTCCGGCTCGCTCGCGGACTCGAACTCGGCGAGCTCCCGGCTGGTGCGCGGCCGGAACGGGGCGTCCTTCAGCTCGGGCCGGTCGAGCGACAGCAGGCTCATGAGCCCGGTGAGGTCCAGCGGGCCCGGCAGCGCGAAGACCTCGCTCTCGCCGATGTCGAGCTCGCGGATCAGCAGGTCGAGGACGTGGGGGTCGATGGTCTGCTCGACCTCGAGCCGGACGGGCGGCCCGAAGCGCCGACGCATGCAGCTCGCGCTCCATCGCCTGCAGGAGGTTCTCGGCGTCGTCCTCCTCGACCTCGACGTCCTCGTTGCGGGTGACCCGGAACGTGTGGTGCTGGAGGACCTCCATGCCGGGGAACAGCCGGTCGAGGTGCGCGGCGATGATGTCCTCGAGCGGCACGAACCGCATGCCGCCCAGCGCGTGGAACCGCGGCAGGATCGGCGGGACCTTGACCCTGGCGAAGTGCTCGATGTCGGTGCCCGGGTTCCGGACCACCACGGCGAGGTTCAGCGACAGGCCGGAGATGTACGGGAACGGGTGGGCTGGGTCGACGGCCAGCGGGGTGAGGACCGGGAAGATCGGCGTCGTCGAACAGGGTCTGCGCGGCCGTCTGCTCGTCGGCGGTGAGGTCGTCCCAGCGCAGCATCTCGATGCCCTCTTTGGCCAGCGCGGGCGAGACGTCCTCGCTGAAGCAGCGCGTCTGCCGGACCTGGAGCTCACGGCTGCGGGCGAGGATGCTCTCGTGGACCTCGCGGGGCAGCCCGCCGCTGGCCGCGCGGACGGCGATGCCGGCGGCGATCCGGCGCTTCAGGCCGGCGACCCGCACCATGTAGAACTCGTCGAGGTTGTGCGCGAAGATGGCCAGGAACTTGCGCGCGCTCGAGCAGCGGCACGCGCTGGTCCTCGGCGAGCTCCAGCACGCGCTGGTTGAAGGCAAGCCAGGAGAGCTCGCGGTCCAGGAACCGGTCCGGCTGGAGCGGGCCGTCGGGGACCACGGGTTCTGCGGTGCTCATCTCGGTCATGGTGCCCATCGTGGCACTGGTCGAGGGACGGCGTGCACCACAGCCACAACCTGTGCATCCGTTCGGCTGTCCACAGGGTGGGCCGGTCAGCGTGCCTGCACCAGTCGGGGGCGGCCGGACGGACGACGGAGCGGCTGGGCTCAGCGCCGGTACATGACGTCGTTGTCCCAGCGGGTGAAGCCGAGGTCGGTGTAGAGGGCGATCGCGGCGACGTTGTCGGCGTCGACGTAGAGCATCGCCGCCGACAGGCCGACCGCCCGCAGGTGCCGCAGCCCGATCAGGGTCAGGGCCCGACCAAGCCCGAGGCCTTGCTCGGCTGGGTCGACTCCGACGACGTACACCTCACCGATGCGCTCGTGCCCGTGGACCTCCCCGTGCGGGTGCTCATGCTCGTGCTCGTGTCCGTCGCCAGCGTGTCCGTCGCCAGCGTGCTCGTCGCTGGCGTGCTCGTCATGGTGGTGCTCGTGCGGCTCCTCACCGCCGTGCACCTTCGTCCAGTGGAAGCCGACCATCCGCTCGACCCCGGTGCTGGGGTCGGTGCGCACAGCGAGGAAGAAGCCGGTCGGGTCGAACCACGGCTCGGCCATCCGCCGCTGGAGGTCCTCGACGGTCCACTGCCCCTGCTCGGGATGGTGCGCGAAGGCCTTGGCGTTCAGCTCGACCCACGCAGCGTCGTCGAGCCCCGGAGGAAGGTGCGCACCGTGACTCCCGCGGCGACGGACGGCGCCGGGAGCGGGGAGAACAGCGAGCGCCGCATCTGCCAGAGCGAGCGCATCTGGGCGAAGCCCAGGCTGCGCGCGAGCGCGGCCGCCGCGGGCTGCTCGCCGTGCGACCACAGCCGGAGCCGGCCGATCGGGGCTCTCCGCCAGCAGCTGTTCGACGAGCAGCCGTCCCAGGCCATGGCCGCGCAGCCGAGGGTCGACGACGAGCTCGGCGCTGGAGCCTTCGACCGCGTCGGTGACGTCGAGGTGCGCGTAGGCGGCCAGCCGGCTGCCGGCGCCGTCAGGCACGTACACCAGGACGTTCCGCGCCGGGGTGTCACCGCCGTGGCGCAGGTGCAGCGAGACGTGCTCGGAGAGCGGGCGCACGCCGTCGACCTCGGTCGCCTGCTCGACCAGGACTGCGACGTCCTGCAGCTCGGGCCCGGACAGCCGCCCGAGGATCTCGACGCGGGCCTGATCGGGCGAGAAGGTCGGCGGGCTGTCCAGCCCGGCGAGGCTAGCGGAGCCGTCCGCGGGCCGGACCGACCGGCGATGCGGGACTCGCTGGCGGACCGCTAGACGAGCGCCGGCTCGGGGACGCGCTCCTCCGGCCGTGGCGGCAGGACGAAGCGGTAGCCGACGTTGCGCACCGTGCCGATCAAGGCTCTCGTACTCGGCGCCCAGCTTGGCCCGCAGCCGGCGGACGTGGACGTCGACGGTGCGGGTGCCGCCGAAGTAGTCGTAGCCCCAGACCTCCTGCAGCAGCTGGGCGCGGGTGAAGACCCGGCCCGGGTGCTGGGCGAGGAACTTCAGGAGCTCGAACTCCTTGAAGGTGAGGTCGAGGACGCGGCCGTGCACGCTTGGCGGTGTAGGTGGCCTCGTCGATGACCGAGGTCGCCGGAGCGGATCTCGTCCGGGCGTCGTCGCGCCGTCGCCGCGCTGCCGCCAGCCGGCCGATCGCGAGCCGCAGCCGGGCCTCGAGCTCGGCCGGGCCGGCGGTGTCGAGGATGACGTCGTCGACGCCCCAGTCGGCGGTCACCGCGGCCAGCCCGCCCTCGGTGACCACCAGCATCACGGGGACGTCGACGCCGGTGGTGCGGATCAGGCGGCACAGGCCGCGGACGTGCGGGAGCTCGCGGCGGCCGTCGACGATGAGCGCGTCGCACGGCGGGGCGTCGAGCAGGGCGGCGGCCTCGGCGGGGACCACGCGCACCTGGTGCATGCAGCAGGCCGAGCGCGGGCAGCACCTCGCTCGAGGGCTGCAGCGCGTTGGTGAGCATGAGCAGCTGGCTCATCTTGACTCCTCAGCGAGGACGCGGTCTCGGTGGCGGACGCAGGCGCGAAACACCCTGAAAACACAGAAGGACCTGGCGGCGCCATCGCCGAGGTCCTCGCGAGGAGACTAGCCGATCCGCGCCACGGGATGCACGGGGACCCCGCGGCTGGTCGTAACGTCGACGTCATGACCGACGCGAAGCAGCTGCCTTCCGCCGCCGCGGTCCCGGCCTCGGTCCGAGCGCTCCCGGAGCGCCGCACGCTGCTCACCACTGACAGCGTCCGGCTCTCGGCGGCCCACTGGCCGGCCACCTCTGGCTCCCTCGCCGTCGGCTTCGTGGTCGCGCACGGCTTCTCCGGAACCTGGCGCTCGGACGGCATCGGTGGCGTGGTCGAGGGACTTCGGGCGCAGGGTGGGGTGGTCGCCTTCGACTTCCGCGGGCACGGCACCTCGCAGGGAACGAGCACGCTGGGGGACCGTGAGATCGCCGATCTCGAGGCTGCCGTCCGCTGGGCGAGGGTGCTCGGCTACCAGGCCGTGGTGACGGTCGGCTTCTCGATGGGCGCCTCCGTCGTGGTCCGGCACGCGGCGTTGCTGCGCGGGGGTCGACGCCGTCGTCTCGATCAGCGGGCCGAGCCGCTGGTTCTACCGCGGCACCCCGGCCATGCGGCGGCTGCACTGGCTGGTCGAGCGTCGAACCGGTCGCCGGTTCGCGCGGATGGCGATGAACACCCGGATCTCCGGCTCCGGCTGGGACCCGCTGCCGCCCGAGCCACGCGAGGTGGCCCGGGCGATCGCACCTGTCCCGCTCCTGGTCGTGCACGGTGATGCCGACCGCTACTTCCCGCTCGAGCACGCCGAGGAGCTGGCCGACGGCGCCGGGCCGACGGCGGAACTCTGGATCGAGGCAGGCTTCGGCCACGCCGAGGCGGCCATCACGTCCGAGCTCACGGCTCGGGTGGGTGCCTGGGCCCGCGCCGCGGTCGGTGCGCCGTGACCGTGACGCTTCGCTACTGGGCCGCGGCCAAGGATGCCGCGGGCACCGACGAAGAGGCCTTCGCCGATCCGGCGACCCTGGGTGCGTTGCTGTCGATCGCGCTCGCTGCGCACGGGGGAGACGCCAGGTACGCCCGCGTCCTCGCGCACTGCTCCTTCGTCGTCGACGACGCCCCGGTCGGGGTCCGGGCGCCGATGGATGTGCCGTTGCGTCCCGGTTCGGTCGTGGAGGCGCTGCCACCGTTCGCCGGCGGGTAGCCGCCCCGGCGCGGGAATGGGTGAGGCGTCGGTCGCCGTTCGAGATCGCGTGGGAGCCGGCCTGGTCGTGGTGCTGGTGGTGCTCGTCGCCAGCAGCGCCTTCGGGCTGTACCGACGCTTCACCGACGGCCGGATCCGCGGGATCGATCCCTCCGCCGACGGGCACGCCCCAGGCGGGACGGACGACTCGCAGGCGCTGTTCGCGCCGGCCGAGCAGTCCGCGATCGGCCTCGAGCTCGGGACGCGCGCGACCCTCGTGCAGTTCTCCACGGCGTTCTGCCAGCCCTGCCGGGCCACCCGGCGGATCCTGGGCGAGGTCAGCGAGCAGGTCGAGGGGGTGACGCACCTCGAGGTCGACGCCGAGGCGCACCTCGACCTCGTCCGTCGGCTCGACGTCACGCGAACCCCGACGGTGCTCGTGCTCGACTCCGCGGGGCGTCTGGTTCGCCGGGCCGTGGGCCAGCCCCGCAAGGCGGACGTGGTCGCTGCGCTCGGGGAGGCGATCCCGTGAGACGGTCGTCCCGCATTTCGGACACTCCGATGACTGACCCCTCGGTGTCCCTTACGCTTGGCCGCATGTCCCGCGAGGTGTCCCGCCAGGTCTTGACGAAGCGCCGCGCCGTCGACCTGTGCCGGATGGCCACCTGCGGCTGTCGAGTCCGCTGACCGGGTAGCGCCCGCTCCACGTCGACAACGACGAGCCCTGCGCGCCCGCGTGCCCTGGCCACTGTGCCAGCGCGCCCGTCCTCGTCCGCCTCGTCAGGAGCTCGTCATGATCGATCCACGCGGTCCACGCTTCGGCGCCATCCTCACCACGGTCCTGCTGGCTGCAGCCCTGCTCACCGGCAGTGGCTGGGTCCTCGCCGTGGCTGCGGTCCTCTTCGCGGTCGGCGCCGCTCGCGGCGTCCAGCACACCCCGTACGCCTGGCTCTTCCGTCATCTCGTGCGTCCTCGGCTGGGCCACCGGCCGATCTCGAGGACCCGCGGCCGCCCCGGTTCGCGCAGGCGGTCGGACTGGTGTTCGCCGCGCTCGGCCTCGTCGGCTCGTTCTGGTTGGCCCGCCTTGTTCTACGCGGCGACCGGCCTCGCGCTGGCTGCCGCCTTGCTGAACGCAGCCTTCGGCTACTGCCTGGGTTGCGAGCTCTACCTGCTGCTGCGCCGCGTCAGGCCGGCCCGGTCCGTTCCATTCTGCTTCACCCCAACGAATGAGGAAGATCATCCGCATGAGCCGTACCGACGTCCTGGTGGACGCTGACTGGGTCGAGGCGCACGCTCGACGACCCGCGATCGTGCTCGTCGAGGTCGACGAGGACACCAGCCGCCTACGACAAGGGCCACATCGAGGGCGCCATGCAAGCTCGACTGGACGACCGACCTCCAGGACCAGGTCCGTCGTGACTTCGTCAACAAGGCGCAGTTCGAGGCGCTGCTGTCCAGCAGGGCATCGCCAACGACGACACCGTCGTGCTCTACGGCGGCAACAACAACTGGTTCGCCGCGTACGCCTACTGGTACTTCAAGCTCTACGGCCACCAGGACGTCAGGCTGCTCGACGGCGGCCGCAAGAAGTGGGAGCTCGACTGCCGCGAGCTGACCGACGACGTCGTCGACCGCGCGGCGACCACCTACACGGCGCAGGAGCAGGACCCGCAGCATCCGCGCCTTCCGCGACGAGGTCGTCGCCGCGATCGGCGCGTCCAGAACCTCGTCGACGTCCGCGTCGCCCGACGAGTACGCCGGTCGGCTGCTCGCCCCGGCGCACCTTCCGCAGGAGCAGAGCCAGCGCGGCGGCCACATCCCGACCTCGGCGAACGTGCCGTGGTGCAAGGCCGCCAACGACGACGGCACCTTCAGTCCGACGACGAGCTCAAGAAGATCTACTCGCGACGCCGGCGTCGACTTGGGCAAGGACACCATCGCGCTACTGCCGGATCGGCGAGCGCTCGTCGCACACCTGGTTCGTCATGCAGGAGCTCCTCGGCCAGCCGAACGTCAAGAACTACGACGGCTCCTGGACCGAGTACGGCTCGCTGGTCGGCGTCCCGATCGCAGCTCGGCGACAACCCGGGTGCCCCCGAAGGCGGGGCCGCCTGATGTGTGGTGCGACGACCGGGGGCCTGAGCGTCGAAGGCATCGACGTCACCAAGGAGGCCGTGATCCAGGGGATCGTGACCTCCGCCGGTGAGCCGGTGGGTCGGGCCTACGTCCGGCTGCTCGACGGCAGCGGTGAGTTCACTGCCGAGGTCCCGACGTCCGCGACCGGGCACTTCCGCTTCTTCGCGGCACCCGGTCAGTGGACGCTGCGCGTGCTGGCTCCTGGTGCCGAGACGGTGGAGCAGTCCGTCGTCGCGGCGCAGGGTTCGGTCGCTGAGGTCGAGCTCGCGGTCTAGTCCCTGGCCCGGTCCGACTTGGTAGGCAGAGCGCGAGCTCTAGCCCGCGCAATGCCTACCAAGTCGGGCCTACCAAGTCGGGCCTACCAAGCCGGGCCTACCAAGCCGGGGCGAGCAGGTCAGTAGACGAGCGCTTGCACGCCGTCTGTCGTCACCTCGTCGACGAAGGTGGCGGACCCGGCGATGCGGATCCCCTCGAGCACGTCATCCGGCCCGATCCCTCGGCGCTGGGCGCACTGCGTGCACAGCGTCACCCGGGCGCCCGCCAGCAGTGCCGCGAGCAGGTCCGCCAGCGGCGCCGACCCTTCGAGCTCGAACGTCTCCGCCCGCCCCGGCAACGCGAACCAGGCTGACTCCCCGGTCAGCCAGAACGAGACGTCCACGCCGGCGGCAGCTGCGGTCGCCGCGACGGTGAAGGCCTGCGCGCAGCGCTCGGGAGCATCGGCTCCTGCCGTCGTCTTGACCACGAGGGAGCGCGCCACGTCTGCAGCCTAGGGCCCGCCCGCGGCGGTTACAGTGGACGCGTGCTCGAGACCGTCTACGCCGTCCTCCTCGTGCTCGTGAGCCTTGTCGTCGCGGGCTGCTCAGGACTGGTCGTCTGGAAGCTGTACCAGGGGCAGGACTGACGGTGGAGATCACCCCCGATCTCCCTCCCGAGCTCGTTCCGCTGGCCTGGCTCATCGGTCGGTGGGAGGGCGCCGGTATCGGTGGCTACCCGACGATCGAGAGCTTCACGTTCGGCCAGGAGATCGAGTTCGAGCACGTCGGCAAGCCGCACCTCGTCTACCGCTCTCGCACCTGGCTCCTCGACGACGCCGGCAACCAGGTGCGCCCGCTGGCCGGTGAGTCCGGCTACTGGCGGCCTCAGCCGGGCGGTGGTCTCGAGGTCACCCTTGCCCATCCCACCGGCTACGCGGAGATCTGGGCCGGCACCATCACCGGAGCCAAGATCGAGCTCAGCACCGATGTCGTCGCGCGGACCGTCACGGCCAAGGAGTACACCGCCGGGCACCGGCTGTACGGCCTGGTCGAGGGCGAGCTCTTCTGGGCCTTCGACATGTCAGCGGTCGGCCAGCCCCTGCAGGCTCATGTCTCGGGACGACTCAAGAAGGTCGCGTGAGCGTCGAATGAACGTCCTGTGAGCACCGTCCGCGAGGTCCACCCGGATGCGCCGCCGGAGGCGGAGACCGCCAGCCTGCGCGACCGGCTGCACTCGCACGGGCTGCGGGTCACCCCGCAACGCGAGATGGTCCTGGCTGCGGTGGACGAGCTCGGGCACGCGACCCCGGACGTCATCTGCGCCGAGGTGCAGCGCCAGGCCCCAGGAGTCAACCTCTCCACCGTCTACCGCACGCTCGAGCTGTTCGAAGAGCTCGGCCTCATCCGGCACGCGCACTTCGGCCACACCGCCGCGACGTATCACGCAGCGACCGACCACGCGCATCTCCATCTCGTGTGCCACCGCTGCGGGTCCGTGAGCGAGGCCGACGTCGAGCTGGCCCAGGAGCTGGTGGGAAGGTTGCGCCGGACGCAGGGGTTCTCACCTGATGTGGAACACATGGCGATCTCCGGTCTCTGCAACAGCTGTGCGAGCTCCTCGTGACGACGGCCGCGGTGGCTCTCGTCGAGGCCGGGCCTGACCAGGGCGCTCCCTGGCACTACGGCGACCCGTACGGGGAGCAGCGTGCCCTGCTGGCGGGGGACGCCGTGGTCGACCTCTCGCACCGACCCGTCGTCGAGGTCGCCGGGCCCGACCGGCTCAGCTGGCTGCACGCGTTGACGACGCAGCACCTCACCGAGCTCGCGCCCGGGGTGTGGACCCAGGCGCTGATCCTCTCCCCGCACGGGCATGTCGAGCACCACCTCACCCTGGTCGACGACGGCTCCGCGGTCCGCGCGCACGTCGAGCCGGGAACCCTGGACGCCCTGCTGACCTACCTGACCTCGATGGTGTTCTGGTCCGCGGTGACGGTGACCGACGCCACCGAGCAGTGGGCCGTCGTGCGGTCGGCAGCGGGCGACCAGCTGGTCCCGCGGGGCGAGCTGCCCGACCGGCTCGCGCAGGCGCCGTCGCTCGCCGGGACCTGGGCCAGCGAGGCGCTGCGGGTGGCTGCAGGTGAGCCACGCCTCGGCTTCGAGACCGACCACCGCACGATCCCCGCCGAGGTCGGCTGGATCGGACCTGCGGTGCACCTCGACAAGGGCTGCTACCGCGGGCAGGAGACGGTGGCGCGCGTGCACAACCTCGGCCGACCGCCGCGGCGCCTGGCCCTGCTCCACCTCGACGGCTCGGAGTCACTGCTGCCGGCTCATGGCGATCCCGTCACGACCGACGACGACCGCACGGTCGGCTTCGTCGGCACTGCCGCACGCCACTTCGAGCTCGGCCCCATCGCGCTGGCGCTGGTCAAGCGCGCGACCGAGCCCTCGGCGCCGCTGCGCGCCGGCGCGGTTCCCGCGGCACAGGACTGATCCCTGAGCGGGCGTCACGGGCACCAGCAGGTAGCTGCTGCCCCGCGCCGGCGCGCGCTCCGAGTGGTGCTTGGGTGCCTCGGGGTGCTGCTGTTCGTGGCCCTCGCGGCAACCGGCTGGCTCGTGGTCCGTGGGCTGCAGGCTCGGACGCAGCTCAACGCGGCGCGGGCGGACGTCGAGCTCGTCAGGGCAGCGCTGCTCAAGCACGACCAGGCCACCGCCACCGCGGCGCTCACCCGGGCGAGCCTCGAAGCAGGCCAGGCGCAGGCGATCACCTCCGACCGGGTGTGGCAGCTCGCGGCGCACGTCCCTTACGCCGGTCGCACCCCGGTGCTGGTGACCGGCCTCTCGACCGCAGCGGTGAACCTCACCAGGACGGTCCTCGAGCCACTCGTCGAGGTCTCGGCCGAGCTCGACCCAGCCAAGCTGCGGCACGGCAGCCAGCTGGACCTCGCGAGCCTGAACTCTGCGGCGCCGCAGGTGCGCGCCGCGCTCGCCCGGCTGGAGCGGGTCCAGGGCGAGGTCGCGGCGTTGCCCCACGACGGCGTTCCGAGCGCCGTGACAGGCCCGGTGCAGAGCCTCGAGTCGGAGCTCAGCAGCACCAGGGCGAGCCTGCAGGCGGTCGCCGATGCGGTCGAGCTCATGCCGACGATGCTCGGCGGCCAGGGCAGCCGGCGCTACCTCGTCGTCTTCCAGAACAACGCCGAGGCGCGGGCGACCGGCGGCCTCGTCGGGGCGTTCGGCGAGCTGGAGGCCGTCGACGGTCAGCTGAAGCTGCTGCGCCTGGGCTCGGACTCGGAGCTGAAGTCCGCGAGCGCGCTGCCCGTCGACCTCGGGCCCGCCTACCGAGCCCTCTTCGGTGACGATCCCGCGCTGTGGCAGAACACGAACCTCTCGGCCAACTTCCCGTCGGCGGCCAGGCTGCAGCTGGAGCTCTGGCGCCGACAGTTCGGCGAGAAGCTGGACGGCGTCATCGCGACCGACCCGGTGACGCTCGGCTACCTGCTGGCGGTGACGGGCCCGACGAAGACCGTGACGGGTGAGCCGGTGACCGGCGCCGACGTCGCCGAGCTCACGCTGAGCACCCTGTACTCGCGCTACCCGGAGCCTTCCCAGGACCCGGAACGCAGGGCCGAGCTCCTCGAGGTCGCTGGCGCGGCCCTGCAGCAGCTCCTCTCCGGCCACGGCGGCACGCAGCCGCTCCTCGACGCGTTCGGACGTGCCGCTGGCGAGCGACGGCTGCTGGTCTACAGCACCCGTACGGCGGAGGAGGACGTGCTCGCCGGCACGGCGATCGGCGGCGTGGTCGACGACGCTCCGGGACCGTACGCCGGGCTCGCCGTCGACAACGCGGCCGGCAACAAGCTCGACTACTACCTCGACCGCAGCCTCGACTACCGCGTCACCGGATGCGGGCCGCAGCGCGCGTCCGTCGTCACCGTGACCTTGCACAACGGGGCGCCGGGGGCCGGGCTGCCCGCCTACGTCACCTACCGGCAGGACCGGGGCGCGATCGGGACGGCGGCTGGGGCGGGGGACGGCTCGAACAAGCTGGACGTGCTCGTCTACACGGCCCGCGGGTCCACGCTCGTCGGCGCGACGCTGGACGGCCGGCCGATCACGCTGTCGCCGGGCACGGACGGGAGCGGCGTCGGGCGCCCGGTCTTCCGTGCGCAGGTCGAGCTGGCGGCAGGGCAGCGGCGCGTGCTGGTGCTTCAGCTGTCCGAGCCCGGCGACGGTCCGGCAGCGACTGCCTCGCCGGTCGCGTGGACTGCCCCGCTGGTTCGGCCCGCGCACACTACGGTCGAGGCCTCTTCCTGCCGATAACGCACAGGTCTGAGCTGTCGATCTGCTGCGGGACCTGGAGGAACGGTGCGTCTGAACCGAGCTGTTGCGGTGCTGGCTGGAGCTGTGCTGCTCATCGCTGGCGCGGCGAGCGCGGCGTCGGCCACGCCCACCTACCCGCCTGCCAAGCCGACGATCTCGATCAGCTCGACCAGCCCGGTGGCGGGCCAGGACGTCACGGTCAACGCTGCCGGCTTCAAGCCGCGCTCGGGCGTCACCGTGACGACGAGCGGGCCCGGTGCGCTGGGCAGCGGGCGCACGCTGTCCGCCGCTGCCTCCACCTTCCCGATGACCATGACGTCACTGACCACTGACCTGGCGGGCGCGGTCACCACCGTCGTCCACTTCACCGCCGCTGGCGAGCACACCATCACCATCGCCGGCTTCGCACCGGACGGTGCACCCGCCACCGCGAGCACCACCGTGATGGTCAGGGCCGCAGCCGGCAGCGCCATCGCCCCGGTGGACGAGCCCAGCACCTCGATGATGCAGATGGTCCTGATCGGGGTCGCACTGCTGCTGCTCGCACTGCTCGCCGTCGTGCTGGTCCGTCGTCGTCGGCACGCTGCTGCGCCGGCCGCCGTCGCGGTCCCGCCGAAGCGTCCGGCCCACGTCGCCTAACGATCAGCTCGACCCCAGCCAGCGCTTCGCTATCGTCGGGGGCATGGAACGCGTCGTCGGGATCGGTGGTTACTTCTTCCGCGCCGACGACCCGGAGGCGCTCGCTGCCTGGTACGAGGTCAATCTCGGGATCGCCGGCATGGCCGGCGGCGCGGCCTGGGAGCAGCAGGCGGGCCCGACGGTGTTCGCTCCCTTCCCCGCTGACACGGAGTACTTCGGGCGCCGCGAGCAGCAGACGATGCTCAACTTCCGAGTCAGCAATCTTGACGCCATGCTGGCGCAGCTTCGTGCCGCCGGGACGGTCGTGGACGAAGAGATCGCCGAGGCGAGCTTCGGCCGGTTCGGCTACGCCGTCGACCCTGAGGGCAATCGCTTCGAGCTGTGGGAGCCGGCGGCTGCGCCGGAAGCCTAGGCCCGGCGTTCAGCCGCTCGCTCCGGCTCCGAGACCGCAACCCGGTCCGGCTTTTTCGGCCCGACGATGGACCCGTCGGGTTCAAGCGCACGTCAGACGGGCTCGCCGGATAACGGCAGGGCGGGCGGCAACCCTGCGGAGCGGCGGCGCCGAGCAATCAGCACCCCCAGCAGCAGCACGTTGAGGATGGCCGCTGCGGTGAGCGCGATGATTCCCAGCGCGTGCGTTGTGGTCGTGAACCACGCAGCGTCCGCGCCCGTGCTCACCGTCGAGCTCGCGCTCCCGTCGGGTGCGACCGTCCCGGACCCGCTCGAGCTGTCGGGGCTTGCTCCGGCGAAGACACTGAGGAGGCCGTACAGGACGTAGTAGCCGGGAACCGCGATGAGGCTTGCCGGCAACGTCAGGAGTGCGGCGAGCAGGATCGGCCAGGGGGACTGCCCGATGAAGCCCAGCGCGGCGAGCGCACCGACGACAGCGACGTAGGCAAGCTCACCAACGAGCAGCCAGCCTCGCGGCAACTGCCGGAGTCCCATCCGTGGATCGTCGCACATCGCCTGCTTGCGTCACCGACGAACCAGGTCTCGCAGAGGCGCCGACAAAGGCAGGCGTCGGTCGCGCGGAATGGCTGATCGTCACGGCCTGGTTACCCGCCTCAGCACCATCGTCGAGCAGCTGGTTTCCGGCCTGTCCGCTGCGTAGGCCAGGATGCCCCCGTGACCCCAGGCGAGCAGCAGCGTCGCCCGCCGCAGGGGATCAGAGCGTTCGTGCGTCGACGCCCCGCGGACGTGATGGACCTCTTCGTCTACGTGGTCGTCCTCAATCTCGCCATCCAGTACGTCCCCTCGGTCATCAGCGAGAGCTTCACGCTGTCCCTCCTGACGGCCGCACTGCTCAAGGCCACGCTCGAGGTCGTGATCATCCTCAAGACCAGGGTGGTCAGCCGCTTTCGCGCCGCGACCACGCGGTCGACCCGATGGACGTCTGCTGCCCTGCTGTGGATCGTCGCGGCCGGCAGCAAGATCGTCGTCCTGGAGCTGGTCGACGTGATCTTCGGCGAGTCGGTCAGCCTGGGCAACTTCCTCTCGGTGACCTTGCTCGTCGTTGCCCTGCTGCTGTCGCGAGCCGCAGTCCGCCGCCTGCTGTACGGCACGACCGCAGACGATTGAGCGGCGCGCCGGCCTGATTCGCCGGTCATAGTGTTGGCTGGAGCAAGCACCGTCCGAACGTCTGCCTGATGGTCGCGATCACGAGGGAGCTCATGGTGTCGGACACCACCTGCCACATGTCGATCTCGCTGGACGGCTTCGTCGCGGGACCTGATCAGAGCCTGGAGCACCCCCTCGGCAAGCGGGGGCGCGAGCTGCACGGCTGGCACATCGGCGACCCGCGGGCGAACGATGCCGACGCGACTGCCGCCGAGTGGCTCATGCGGCCGCGCGGCGCTTACGTCATGGGCCGGAACATGTTCGGGCCGATCCGCGGGGACTGGGACGACGACTGGTCCGGATGGTGGGGCCCCGAGCCGCCGTATCACGCCCCGGTCTTCGTGCTGACCCACCACCCGCATGACTCGATCGAGATGGATGGGGGGACGACGCTTCCACTTCGTCACCGACGGTTTCGACGCCGCCTACTCGGCAGCGCTTGAGGCTGCCGGGGGGAACGGGGTCGACATCGCAGGTGGCGCCGCCACCGTCCGGCAGGCTTTGATCGCGGGCGTCATCGACGAGCTCACCCTCGACATCGCGCCCGTCCTTCTCGGCTCGGGCGAGCGCATCTTCGACGGCGTGGAGTCCTTCGACTTCGAGCCGGTCGAGGTGCTGCACTCGCCTCTGACCTCCCACATCCGGTACCGCCGCGGGTAGCTCGATGCCTACTCTTCCCTTATGCCGACCGGCGTCCAGAGCGAGGCAGAGGCGGGAGCCGACGCCGCACGCCTGAACCTTCACCGGCGGGGCTGGATCCTCAGTGGCGCCGTCGCGGTGCTCGTCGTGGCCGCCTCGGTGGTCGTGCTGATCGAGCGTCACGGATCGGCGGAACAGGCACAGCAAGTCCAGCAGGCCGCGGACTCAATGATCCTCGGGCCACCCGCGGCAACCTCGTCAGTCGGGCAGCTGCGGCAGCTGTCCCAGCACGAAGCACCACCCCGGTCCGCCGGCCAGCAGGCTTCGTGGAGCCTGGTGGCCGCGTCGTCCGACTCCAGGGTGGTCCGCGTCGCCTGGGTCGGTGGCGATCCTCCCTCGTGCGTCGGCGCAGACACGGCGTTGGTGACGGAGGAGCCCGCGCGGGTGATCATCCAGCTCATCGACCACCCCACGGTCGACCAGTGCAACGCTGACGCTGTGCGCTGGCTGGCCGACGTCACTCTGTCGAGTCCCCTGGGGGATCGCGCCCTGCTGGAGTACGGCGCCCCGGGTCACTAGCCCGGGCCGGAGCGCTCGTCGCTAGCGAGATCCGAGCTGCCGTAGCTTGGCCTCGACCAGTGCGCGCACCAGCTCATCCGGAAGCGGCTCGTCGATGGCGAAATGCAGGGACCCTTTCGTCGACTCGTACCCTGCTGTCGCGTCGCCGAGCTGGTCGAGCACCGAACCGCTGTGCGGGAGATAGCTGAGGTGGTTCGTGAAGGCCGCGAACCCGGCGACCACCTTGCCGTCCACCTTGAAGGCTGGCATGCCGTAGGAGATGCACTGCTCAGCGTCGGGGACCACGCGAAGGATGGACGAGCGCAAGGCTTCCAGCGTGGCGCGTTTGGGCTGCTCGACGGATGCCAGATAGCCGTCAATGTCCGCCTGGGTCATCCACGCAGTGTGCCAGTGCCCGCGCGCTCCTCGTCAGGTCCTCAGCCCGCTGAACTCAGGACCAGGCCGGATCGGACCGTCGCCCGTGGGGTAGGAAGATGACCGTCTGACCAGGAAGACGGAGGAGAACCGCATGGCTGTCCCGGACCACCGGAGCGCGTTCCTGGACTCCTACGAGAACGCCGCCGTGATCGTGTTGGGGATAGCTCCGGACCAGCTCCACCACCCAACTCCATGCTCCGGGTATGACGTCGCCGGAATGATCGACCACCTCGTCGAAGCCGGTCGCCGGGCGGCCGCGCTCGGCCGCGGACAGGCACCCCCTCCGGGTGATGAGTCCGCTCACGTGGCTCTCGTCGACGCGCCTCGTGAGCTGCGTGCGGCAGCGACGGCCGCAGCCGATGCCTGGGGCGACGACTCCAGCCTGTCTCTCAGCCATCGGATGCCGTGGGGCGAGGAGTACACGGGAGCCACCTTGGTGGACATGTACTTGGCGGAGCTGGCCGCTCACACCTGGGATCTCGCCATGGCCACCAGCCAGATCGAGAAGCTGGACCCTGCTCTGGCGGCACCGGCTCTCGCGGGGGCGCGGGCCATGATCAAGCCGCAGTACCGCAACATGGTCGGCCCAGGAGCTCCGTTCGGGGCAGAGGTCGTCCCACCTCCTGGTGCGGACGACTGGGAACGCCTGGCTGCCTTCATGGGACGTGACCCACGAGCCACGCTCGGCCGCTAGGGCCGCGTCCTCGCGTCCCGGGTGCTGCCTGACTAGCGACGAGCCTTGCGGCCCATCCGCGTGTCCGGCAGGACATCGCCCTGCGTGGTCACCGAGTTGATGCGCGGCCGGTTGGTCTGCGTCGTGTAACCGCCGCCGTAGGTGTAGTAGCCGCCAGCCTCAGGACCCCTGCTCGGCGACATGTTCAGCACGCTGCCGAGCAGTCGAGCGTCGACGTTCCGCAGTGCCTCGACGGCCTGCTCGACCTGCTCGCGCTTGGTCTTGCCGAACCGGACGACGAGGACGGCACCGTCGCAGATCCGGGTGAGGACGGCGGCGTCGGTCACCGGCAGCAGCGGCGGGGCATCGATGAGCACGACGTCGAAGCGCTGCTGCAGCTGGCGGAGCAGCGCGACCATGTGGCCAGAGCCGAGGAGCTCGGACGGGTTCGGGGGCACAGGTCCGCTCGCGAGCACGCTGAGGCCACCGCGACCCCATCCCTGCAAGGCTTCATCGAGCGTCGCGCGCCCGATGAGCACCGAGGTGAGACCGACGGATCCTTCGAGGCCGAGGTAGTCGGCAACCTTCGGCCGTCGCAGGTCACCCTCGACGAGGGCGACACGGATGCCGGCCTGGGCCAACGTGATCGCGAGGTTGCAGGCCGTCGTCGACTTGCCCTCACCCGGCACGGCCGAGGTGATGACGACGGTGCGCGGGGGGTGGTCGATGTCGACGAACTGCAGGTTGGTCCGCAGGGTGCGGAACGACTCCGAGCGTGACGAGTGCGGGTCGAGGTGCACGACGAGCGGGCGCTTCGCCGCATCGCTGTCGTAGGCGACGAGGCCGAGCGTCGCGGCCTCGGTGATCTCGTGCAGGTCCTCGACCTTCTTGACGGTCGTGTCGAGCGTCTCGCGCAGGATCGCGATCCCGACGCCGATCAGCAGGCCGAGCAGGACGCCGATGGCGACGTTGATCTTCGTGCGGGGGCTGATGGGGGTCGTGGGCAGCGTGGCGTCGCGGACCGTGGTGACCTTGACCTGCGCAGTCCCGCCGGTGCTGGTCTCGAGGTTCGCGACCTGGGAGGAGAAGACGCTGCTGATGGTGTTCGCGAGGTCCATCGCACGCTGCGGGCTGGGGTCGTCGACCTTGACGTCGATGAGAACCGTGTCGAGCGGCGCGGTCGCCGAGACGTGCTGGGCGAGCTCGTTCGGGTCGATGGTGAGCCCGAGCTGGGTGATGGCCGGCCCGAGGACCTTGGGCGAGTCGATGATCTGCGCGTACGACTTCACGCGCTGCTCGGTGAACAGGCCACCTTGGTAGGCGTCCGAGATCCCGCTGCCGTCGGACGCTGCCGACACGAACAGCTGGGTCTGGGCCTGGTAGACGGGCTTCTGCAGGTAGGAGACCCCGTAAGCCGCTCCGCCGCCGATCACCATGAGCAGCAGGATCAGCAGCCAGCGCTTGCGCAGCAGCCTGGCGTACTCGCGAAGGGTCAGCGGACTCACCGTCTAGTGGTCGGGCCGGCAACGCCGGTCTGGTCAGGTTAGGCGGCGGCCCACGAGTTTCCGTGGAGCGACGCTTGCCTGTTCTGTCGGCCGTTCCGGCCCCCTTCGTGAGGGTCTGGGACCCGGTTTCTCCTGCCACGCCTGTTGACCCGTCCGGGTGACACGGACGTCCCCGGCGAGACTGCCTCGTTCCCGCCGTCAGACGAGGCTGCGGATGAGCTCCTCGTAGGCCCCGAACCAGTCACGTCGGTCGTGGTGAGCGACGACGTAGTGGCGAGCCAGCTCTCGACGCTCGGTCCGCCGTGGCTCGGACAGCCAGCCGACGGGCAGACCCTGACCGGGCGAGACGAGGAGCCCGCCGCAGGCACTCAGCGTCGCCGAGCCTTCGTCGCCGACAAAGCCCACAGTGGACAGGCCCGTTGCCGCTGCCTCGAGAAGTGCGAGCGGGTTGCCGCACTCGCTACGGAGCGAACCCGCGAACACGTAGACGTCGCACGCGGCGAGAAGGTCAGGGACGTCGTCGCGGTGGCCGACAAAAACGGTCTCGGTCCCGACAGCGAGGGTTTCGAGCCTTGCCCGGTCGGGGCCGTCCCCTACCACCATGAGCGGGAGGCCTGCCGCTGCCGCGAAGCTGATCGCGCGTTCGTGCCGCTTGGCCGGGTGGAGCCGGGACGCGAGAACGGCCACCGGGCGATCACGCCACGCCTCAGGAAGCAGTCGACTCCGCAGCAGGTCGTAGCGCTCGCCGGACGGCGGCTGGAAGACGGTGGTGTCCACGGCGTTCGGGATCGTCACGATCTCCGTCGGGCTTCCCCCGACCAGGTGACGTACGTCGTCGGCGACCTCGGTGCTGACGCAGACGACGGCGGCTGCGTGTGGGGCCGCATGCCGGTACGCAGCCATCACGCCACGGTGCGGACCGCGGGTCGCGAGGCGGCCGTGTTCCGTCCAGAGCACCGGTCCCCGGGCCGCGAGGGATGCAGTCAGCAGCACCTGCTCCCTCTTGTACTGGACGTGGTGGACCTGCGCGGATGGCGTGACAGCGTCCAGGGCGCGGAGGTACTCGGCCCGATCAGCGCGGAGCCGCCGCAGGCTCGTCACTGCTGATCTGCGCGACCACTTGGGACCGACCTGCGCCGGGACCTCGGCCAACCCGGCCTCGGCCCAGCCAGGGACAGCGCCGACGAGCGTGCCGTCGACGGACGCTGCCGCGAGCCCGGCGTAGAGATCGCTCAGGTAGGCCTCCGCGCCGCCGCGGACGTCCGCGGTCGCCAGCACGGCGACGGAGAGCCGATCGGCGGCCGGTTGACCCACCGGCTGCGCCATCGGGTCCGGCGCCGGCTCAGCCGAGGACACGGTCGTATCCCTCGAGATGCTCGGCGGCCGAGCGCTCCGCCCTGTCGCTGCGCGCGGCGGCCAGGTCGTCGGGACGCGGGAGCGCGAGGGCTTTCCTGATGGCGGTGGCCAAGGCTTTCGCGGTGGTGTCACCGGCGACGATGTCGGCACCGGCGGCGAGGCCGCCGACCGGACTGGCGGCCGTGGGGGTGCCAAGGCTCCTGGCCAGCGAGAGCACGCCCGACATCGACGCCTGCGCGTACGGCGTGACGACGACGTCCGCCGCCGCGATCGCGGCGCACAGCTCGGGCAGGTCGAGGTAGCCCGTCCGCACCACGAGAGGGACGCCGAGCTTCGCTGCCGCCGCCTCTGCTGATGCCAGCGCACCGAGGTCGTCGCCGACGAGCGCCGCCCCGAGGTCGGTCACCTGGCCCACTGCCTCGACGAACAGCACGGGCTGCTTGTCGGGACGGATCTGACCCGGCAGCAGCGCCACCCGACCGCGTCCGGACTCGGTCAGCACCGCCCGCCACCGCTCGACGGCGGACTCGTCGACCGTCGGCACGTACTGCAGCAGGTCGACGAGCATGCCTTGACCGTCCCACGCACGGATCCGGGCGAGATCCGGCTCCGAGTAGACGAACACGACTCCGGCGGCGCGAGCCATGCGTTCGATCCGGGCTTGCGCCCTCGCGTCGCCGTCCCGCGCGAAGGTGTTGTGGGGCGAGAAGGCGAGCGGGATCTTCTCGGTCCAGGCCCGGCGCACCAGCACGTCGTTCCAGCGGTACAGCCCTTGGACGTGCAGGAGGTCCGCGCGCCGGGACTGCTTGATCACGTGCGGGATGGTCGAGCGCAGGAAGGCTGCGGACGACCGAGCGAGGCGCAGCCGGCGCGGGCCCGAGCGGTACCACCGGACGCACGGGCACAGGGTGACCCCGACGGGGTCGAGCTCGCGGTCGGACGCCGTGTGCAGGGTGACCTCGACGCCGGCAGCGGCCAGGGCCTCAGCCAACGCAGCAGTGTGCTGGTAGACACCACCACGGCCGCCGGGCTCGACCAGGTGAACCGCGAGGACGCCGTCGACTGCCCTGCTCATCGGCCGAGGACCGCTGGCCGCGCGGCCAGCGCGAGCATGGCGAGCCGCAGGGCCTCGGTGGTGCCGGCCCAGGTCGTCGAGGCGGCGTACTGGCGAGCCCCTGCTTCGGCGCTGGCTCGGGCTCGGCGGTCGGTGAGGAGCTCCACGACGGCACCGGCGAGCGCGCTGCTGGGCACGCAGCGGACGCCACCGGCCAGGACCGCAGCCGCCGGCAGCCCTTCCGCCGCGAACGATGCTGCGACGACCGCTCGACCGTGCGCCAGCGCCTCGCTGATCTTGAGCTGGCTGCCCGCCCCCGACACCACCGGCGAGACGCTGAGGGCGGCCCCTTCCAGGTACGGCGTGACCGAGTCGACGTCGCCGACGATGCTGACCCCTGGTTCGCCGACGAGGTCGGCGAGAGCTGCGGCCGCGCCTCGCCCGACCAGCTGCAGCTCGGCCCACGGAACGGCTGCCCGGATCCGCGGCCAGTCATGGGCGACGAAGGAGCGTGCGGCGTCGGCGTTGGGCGGGTACCCGAAGGACGCCACCATGAGCACCGGCCCGCGCTCGGGCGAAGGCTGCGTCGGCACCGGGTCCGCGCCGTTCACCGCGAGCACCGTGCTGGCCCCCTGGTCGTCGAGCCAGTGGGCGTCGGACTCCGTCAGCGCGACGGCGAGGTCCGCCCGGACGGCGACGGCGGGTTCCCAGCGGCTCGCCTTGGTCGCCTCACGCGTCCCGACCCAGCGACCCAGCTTGCCCCGGGTGGCAGCCAGCGAGGAGAACCTGCGGTGCTCGAGGTTCGCGAACTCGACGACCTCGGACCCCGCCCCCCGTGGGCCGGCGGCTGCCAGGTAGGAGTGGGTCCAGTAGACGATCGCGTCGGGTCGTCCCTCGAGCAACGGGGCGAGCGTCGGCTCGAGCGCGCGCCGGAAGTGCTTGCCCAGCCTGGGTTCTGCGCGGAGCACGTCGACGCCGTTGCGCACGAGACGGGGTTCCGCCGGGGCAGCGGCGACCTGCACGTCCATCCCGGTGGGCGGGGTTCCGGCGGGGCCAGGGTGCACGACCGTCACCCGGAAGTCCGCTGCCAGCGCCTCCGCGATGCGCGCGACGCGCAACCGACCTCCGTGCGTCGTCGGCCAGGGTGCCTCGACCGTCGCGACGACGACGCGCGGCAGGCTCACGCCAGCTGACCCAGGGCGTCGACCGGATCGACCTCGTGGATCTGCTCGGGCTCGTCGACGCGCTCGAGGACGCGGGCCCGCTGTGGCAGCAGGACTCCCAGGGCGAAGCCGACGAGCAGTGGCCAGCGGAAGGTCGTCGACAGCTGCGGGAACGCGATCAGGCTCAGCGGAGTGGCGAGCAGGAGAAAGGCTGCGCCGGTCTTGAGGGGCTCCAGGTGACCCGCGGCGGAGCGGAGATAGCGCAGAGCGCGCACGATCATGAGCAGCACGATCAACGTGACGCCGATCAGCCCAGGCAGGCCGAGGAGCAGCCAGCTCTGCAGCCACTCGTCGTGGACGTAGAGGCGAGTGCTGTTCTGCGCCGCCAGGCCGGAGACCTGAGTCGACCGCACGCCGACGCCGGTCAGTGGACTGGTCTGGGCGAGGTCGAGGCCGACGCTGAGGTCGCTGAGGTGCCCCTGCGTCGAAGTCTCCTGCGCGTCGCCGCGGACCGTCTCCACGCCGGAGGACACGTAGGACCCGATCGTGTCGGCGAAGCTGGGCGACAGCACCAGCAGGGCGGCGAGCACCGTCCCGGCGACCACCAGGGCCCGGCCGGCGATACGCACCCGACGGATGGCGAGGACGGCGAGGACGGCGGCGAGGACGCCCCCGAGCAGCACCGAACGACGCAGCGACTCACCGGCGAGCAGCAGGCCGATCGCGAGGAGCACGAACCGGCTCGTCCGACCCATCTTGGCGAACAACGCGGTGAGCACCGCAGCCACCGCGATCGCGGTCGCCGCGGAGTCGTAGTAGACGACGGTGAGGCCGCTGCCGACGTCGACAGCAGCGCCGCCGGTGAGCGTGATGAGGGCGCCGAGCAGCACCTTCCCGGTCAGCACGACGAGCAGGACCACACCGGCCAGGGCCAGCCGGCGCGGCTCCTTGGCGAGCGCGGACCCGAGCATGATCGCGAGCCCCAGCACGAGCCAAGAGGTCGCCGAGGTCAGGGCGGTGTAGGGGGTGTTGCCCTGAGCGGCGGCGAGCACCGCACCCCACGCCGCGAGCCCGAAGCTCAGCGCGAGGCCGATGCGGTCGAACCGGCCGGTGCGTTGGCGCAGCACGACGACGGCGACGGCGAACAGGGCGATCACCGTGCAGATCCGCAGGCCTCCCAAGGCCCCGGTGTAGAAGGTCTGGGTGGCGTCGAGCAGTGGCGGGCCGGTCGCCAGCGAGTCACCGCTGACGGTCTGCTCCTCCAGGCCGACAGCCGCGGCGAGGAGCACGATCTCGGGCTGCGCGACGAGCAGTGCGACCGCTGCGGAGCCGAGGGCGAGCATGGGCGACACGACGGCAGCGACGGCTGCGACCACGGTGGCCACGATGCCGGCGGTCGCCAGCATGGGGCCGCCGTCAGGCGCGGACCTGCTCATGGCGAGACCCCTGCTCCGAGCACGAGGTGAGTATGCCGCGCCGTCGAGCGCCCGGCGTGCAGGAGCGCCGCGGTCGCCAGCCCTTCGTGCCCGCTCATCAGCGTTCCCGCACGAGCAAGCCGAAGAAGACCGCCCGGAGCAGCTGCAGCACGCCGAGGAGCAGAGCCGTGCCGACTGCCCCGTGCGCGCTCGCGACCATCGGCCCGAGCGAGGCCAGCAGCGCGAGGGTCACCAACGAGGCGATCACCTGGGGACGCTCGATCCCTCGGGCCAGCGCTGCGCTGTTCCACACCAGCTCGAAGGCGAAGCCGACCACACTGAGCATGCAGGCGGCGAGCACCGGGATGGCGGAGTCGTAGCTGCTGCCGAACAGCAGCGGCACCGTCAACGGTGCGGAGACCGCGACCAGCACTGCTGCTGGCACGACCAGCAGGACCACAGAACGCACCGCGTGCCGTAGCTCGCGCCCGAACCCGCTGTCGTCGCCGCCTGCCCGAAGCTTGCTCAAGGCCGGCAGCAGCCCGATGAAGACCGCCGTGATCATCATGATCATCGTGTCCGAGATGCGCCCGGCGACGGCGAAGCGGGCGACCTCGGTGGGTCCCCCCGACCACTGCAGGATCAGGGCCCCGCCCCGCAGGTAGGCCACGTAGAGCAGCGTCGCGGTGCCGATCCAGGCGCTGCGACGCAACAGGTCGGCCACCGCCGTCCGGGGAGCCGTGAGCGTCGGGCGAGCGCGGGCGACGAGCAGTGTCGCGACGGCCTGCAGGGCGGCGGCGGCGGTGAAGGCCACCGCGTAGTCCAGCCCACCCACGCCGAGCACGACCAGCACCAGCACAGCCCCGGTCCACGCCACGCTCTGGACGAGGACCGGAAGCTGGGCCCGGACGACCTGAACCCTCGCCAGCGGCGTCGCGACGTAGCCCAGCAGCGGGCAGCAGAGCAACGACGCCAGCACCGCCAGGGCCAGGTGTCGATCAGCTCCCGTGAAGGTGCACATCACGATGACCCAGCCGACGAGCGCGAGCGGGACGGTGGCCGCGGCTCTGAAGGCCACGAGCGTCCGCTGGTGCTCCTGCAGCGAGGCTGGCTCGGCAGCCATCCGCCGGACCGACACGATCGAGACCCCGAAGTCGGCGAGCACACCGAGCAGGCCGACCAGCGTGGTGGCGAACGCGAAGACGCCGAACTGGTGCGGGCCGAGGGTGCGCGCCACGATCACGGTGGCGACCGCGCCGAGGAAGGCCCCGACCAGCTTGACGAGCGCGCCGACGCTGCCGCCGCCGAGCCGTGCACCGGTGGCGGCACCAGGCGCGGCCTCGCCTCGCTGCAGCAGCAGGCTCATGCCGCCACCAGCGTCGAGCCGAGGACCTGCGCAGTCCACTGCGTGATCGCGTCGTCGAAGGCCGCCGGGGAGAACCGGAGCGAGCTGGCGCGGCAGGACGCACTGCTGAGCCGCTCGGTGCGGGCGAGTGCGGCGACGAGGTCCTCGACGGACAGCGTCGGCGCGAGCGAGCCGCTGCGGCCCTCCTCGACCGTGTCCAGCAGCCCGCCCTCGGCCGGCCCGACGACCGGGGTCCCGCAGGCCATCGCCTCGACCGGCATGATGCCGAAGTCCTCGACGGCGGGGAAGACCAGGGCGCGGGCACCTCGGTAGAGCTGGCGCAGCGCTGCGTCGTCCGGCCGGTGCACGAAGGTCACCGGCACTCGCGCGGTGGCAGCCTTGGCCCGCAGTCGTGCTTCTTCCGGACCACCCCCGGCAAGGACGACCGGCAGTCCGACCGCCGCGCCGACCTCGATCACGAGGTCCAGCCGCTTGTAGGGGATCCAGCGGCTCGCGCCCAGCAGGTAGCCACGATCGGCAGGCAGCGTCGTTGCGGCCGGGCAGTAGAAGTCCGTGTCCACAGGGGGTGCGATGACGACCGCCTCGCGGTCCCAGCAGCGGGCGATCCGGGCCGCGACCGACGTGGAGTTGGCCGCGTAGGAGTCGACCCGTCGACTGGCCCTGCGGTCGAGGCCGCGCAGTGCCGCTCGCGCGGGCCGGAGCAGCGGCGAAGCCCCACGTCCGTCGAGCTCGGGGGACCAGACGTAGCGGGCCGGCGAGTGCACGTAGCTGAGGTGCGCCGCGTCGCGGCCGGAGCCGACAGCGTGGGCGAACGCGTGGTGGGACGACAGCACGACGTCGTAGGGCTCGCGGACGCCCGACCAGGCCAGCGGCATCACCGGCAGCGTCAGACCGCGCCGGTCACGTAGCCGAGGCCGGTCCAGCCAGGTGGTACGGACGTGTCGGCCACCCGTCTCGATCTGAATCGTGGGATCCACGGACAGCGCCCAGAGGTCGGCCTCGGGGTGGAGCCTCGCCAGCGCCTCGAACACCTTCTCCGAGCCGGTGCGAGCCGCGACCCACTCGTGCACGACGGCGACCTTGCTGCTCATCCGACCAGCTCTCGGGCACCGGACGAGGCCACGAGACGACGAACCTGCTCGCCTCGACCGGACCACGAGTGCTCGGCGGCCACGGCCTGCCGGGCGGTGATCTCGGCCGCTGAGGGTCCCTGCAGGAGCTCAGCGACCCGTCGGGCGAAGGCATGGGGGTCGTTCTCGCACCACGTCACGCCAGGTTCGGGGTCGACGCAGGCCAGTCCGGAGGTGACGACAGGCAGGCCGGCAGCCAGGTACTCGTAGCGCTTCAGGGGATCGACGCCTGCGGTGTAGGCGGTGCTCGCGTAGGGGATCACCCCGACGCAGGCGCGCCCGAGCAGCTCCGCGAGGTCGGGCTGTCCCAGCGTCTCGATCCGGCGCGCTCCGCTCATCCGGAGCCGGTCGAGCGCTGGCCAGGATCCACCCCCGCCTTCGGCGAGCGGGCCGACGAGAAGCACCTCGGCCTCGGGCACCTCGTCCAGCACCGCTTGCAGCATCCGGCAGTCCAGCTTGTGCGCGGTGAGGTTCCCGCTGAAGACGACGAGTCCGGCGTCGCGTTCGGCCGCCGGGCGGGCGGCCGCGGCGAAGAGCTCGGTGTCAGCCACGTTCGACCACGCGAGGACGCGCTCGAAGCCCTGGCGACGCAGGTGCTCGACCACCGCGCGGCTCGAGCCGATCGCGATCGCACCTGCGGCGGCCAGCGCCTTCTCGCCCCGGTCGACCGCGGTGGCGTCGATGCCGGGGAACGTCCCGAGGAGGTCGACGCAGTGGTAGATGGTCGTGCGGGCCTGCGCCTCGATGCCGTGCGTGATCGGGGTGTACGTCCACAGCACCCGCCCGGCGCGCGGGGTGTCCAGCCACGGGCCGGGCCAGGCGCTGGAGAGCGCGGCGGTTCACGGGTGCCGTCCAGCTCGTGTGCAGCGGGATCGACAGGCCCGAGCGGACGGTGACCGAGGGTGGCTGCGGCCTGGTGCTGCTGGTCGGCGCCGCTGGACGTGAACGCACGAGCCGCTGCCGCATCCGCCGCAGGTCTCGTGCAGTCAGCTCCGGCCTCCGCAGTCCCATCGACTCCACGAAGACGACGTCAAAGACGTCGGCCAGCTCTCGGACCACGAAGTGCTGGTTGGTCGCCAGCGGGGCATCCCAGTCCGCGGTGCCGAGGACGAGCACGCACTCCTGCTCCGAGTTGGGCATGGAGGGATCAGCTAGCGCCATGACCGTGCGCCACGACGGAGACAGTCCGCGCGAGGATCGCGAGATCGAGGCGCAGGCTCCAGGTGCGGACGTAGTCCAGGTCGTAGGCGACGGCCTTGTCCCAGCCGAGGTCGCTGCGACCGCTGACCTGCCACAGCCCGGTCATGCCTGGGCGCACCCTGAGACGATCCATCTGTTCGGCCGTGTACAGCGCTACCTCGTCCGCGCACTGCGGGCGTGGACCCACCAAGGACATCTGTCCGCGCAGCACGTTGACCAGCTGCGGCAGCTCGTCGATCGACGAGATCCGCAGGTACTTGCCGAGCGGGGTGATGCGCGGGTCGTTGGGGACCTTGAACAAGGGCGTGGCACTCCGGCCGTGGTGCGTCAGCAGCCGGACGAGGTGCTCGTCGGCATCCAGCGCCATGGTCCGGAACTTCCAGATGGTGAACGGCTCCCCGCTGAGTCCGACCCGGCGCTGCCGGTAGAGCGCCGGCCCGCTGGACGACAGCCTTATTGCGAGGGCGACGAGCAGCATGAAGGGCAGCAAGATCACCAGCAGGATCGCTGCGACCGTCCGGTCCAGCACCGCCTTGGGGATGCTCAGAGCGGCTGCCGTCGGACTGGGGTACGCCGGGCGGGGCGCTGCCACCGTGATCGGCTCGGCGGCGCGAGGACACGGGATGACCGGCTGCCGCAGACCTTCGGCCGGCACTTGCGGCGCCTCAGGCACGGCATGAAGAGCACGGACGGGCTTGGCCTCGGTGGGACTGTGGACGGGGGGCGCGGTGGTGCTGGTCAGGTCGAACACGCGCCCCTCCTCACATCACCCGTTGGAACCGCTGCTGCCCTTCTTAGATCGGCCACAGGCGGTCGGACTTGACCTTCGGACGGCGCAGGTGTGGGTATCGAAGTGTCATGACTTGGCGGCGCCTGGACGCCCCCCGGGCGCGCCTGGACGCGGTGGTTGCGCGGGGTGCCGCTCGGCGCGGTGTCCGAGTGCCCGACCTGGATCGCGTGGTTCGTTGACTCCGGTCGAGCGAGCGCTCCAGCCGTCAGCGGCCGAAGAGGCCGCGCTTCTTCTTGCCCTCTTTGGCTGCTGCCGGCGGGGCTCCACGGGTGGTCGGGGGCGCGGGCGTCGGCGCCTTCGGCGCGGGGGGCCTGCTGTCCTCGTTGCCGCTGGCGAACAAACCGGACAGCTCGCGGAGCAGCGCCGCGGTGTCGGTCTGCGGCGCCTGGCCGGCGTTGGCGAACTCGTTCTCGTCGTCGGGCACGAAGCTGGGCGGCTCCTGCTCGATCGCCTGAGCCACCGCGGCCGAGGCCTCGGCGTTCAGCTGGGTCAGGAGGCTCGAAGCGGAGACGTCGGGCGCGGCCATCGGCTCCAGGTACTCCAGCGGAGCACCCGTCGGCGCGGCCATCCCAAGTGAGGCCATGTCCACGGCGGCCGTTGCCGAGGCGGTCGCTGCCGCCACCTCGGCGAGCTCGCGCTCGACGGCGGCGCGCTCGACGGCGGCGCGCTCTGCTTCGGCCCGCTCTGCTTCGAGCCGCTCGGCTTCGAGCCCGCTCCGCTTCGAGCCGCTCGGCTTCGAGCCGCTCGGCTTCGAGCCGCTCGGCTTCGAGCCGCTCGGCTTCGAGCCGCTCCGCTTCGAGGCGCTCGGCCTCAGCCCGCTCGGCTTCGAGGCGCTCGGCTTCGAGGCGCTCGGCCTCAGCCCGCTCTGCTTCCAGCCGCTCGGCTTCAAGACGCTCGGCTTCGAGCCGCTCGGCTTCGGCCCGCTCGGCCTCAACGCGCTCGGCTTCGAGGCGCTCGGCTTCAGCCCGCTCGGCTTCGAGGCGCTCGGCCTCAGCCGCTCGGCTTCGAGGCGCTCGGCCTCAGCCCGCTCGGCTTCGAGCCTCTCGGCTTCGATGCGTTCTGCTTCGGCCCGCTCTGCTTCGAGGCGCTCTGCTTCGAGCGCGCTCGGCTTCGGCCCGCTCGGCTTCGAGCCGCTCGCTTCGAGGCGCTCGGCTTCGAGGCGCTCGGCCTCAGCCCGCTCGGCTTCGAGGCGCTCGGCCTCAGCCCGCTCGGCTTCGAGACGCTCTGCTTCGAGGCGCTCGGCTTCGGCCCGCTCGGCCTCAGCCCGCTCGGCTTCGAGACGCTCTGCTTCGAGGCGCTCGGCCTCGAGCCCGCTCGGCCTCAGCCCGCTCGGCTTCGAGACGCTCTGCTTCCAGGCGCTCGGCCTCAGCCCGCTCTGCTTCCAGGCGCTCGGCCTCAGCCCGCTCGGCTTCGAGCCCGCTCGGCTTCGAGGCGCTCGGCTTCGAGGCGCTCGGCCTCGAGCCCGCTCGGCTTCGAGACGCTCTGCTTCCAGGCGCTCGGCCTCAGCCCGCTCGGCTTCCAGGCGCTCGGCCTCAGCCCGCTCGGCTTCCAGGCGCTCGGCTTCGAGCCGCTCTGCTTCGAGCCGCTCGGCCTCAGCCCGCTCGGCTTCGAGACGCTCTGCTTCGAGCGCGCTCGGCCTCAGCCCGCTCGGCTTCCAGGCGCTCGGCTTCGACCCGCTCGGCTTCAACCGCTCGGCCTCAGGCGCTCGGCTTCGAGCCGCTCGGCTTCCAGGCGCTCGGCCTCAGCCCGCTCGGCTTCCAGGCGCTCGGCCTCAGCCCGCTCGGCTTCCAGGCGCTCGGCTTCGAGACGCTCGGCTTCGCGCGCTCGGCTTCGAGGCGCTCGGCTTCGAGCCGCTCGGCTTCGACCGCTCGGCTTCGAGGCGCTCGGCTTCGAGCCGCTCGGCTTCAGCCCGCTCGGCCTCCAGCCGCTCGGCTTCGAGCCGCTCGGCCTCAACCCGCTCGGCTTCCAGCCGCTCTGCTTCGAGCCGCTCGGCTTCGGCCCGCTCGGCCTCAACGCGCTCGGCTTCGAGGCGCTCTGCTTCGAGCCGCTCGGCTTCGGCCCGCTCGGCCTCAGCCCGCTCCGCCTCGAGGCGCTCGGCCTCAACGCGCTCGGCTTCCAGGCGCTCGGCTTCGGCCCGCTCTGCTTCGAGACGCTCCGCCTCCGCTCGGGCAGCGACGACTCGGCGAGCTTCCGCATGGACCGCTTCGAGGCGCTCGGCCTCGGCCTTCTCCGCCATCCACTTCTCGTGGTCAGCCCAGGCCTCCTCCTCGGCGCCGGCACGCTGATCCGCGAGCCAGAGCTGGTGGAAACGCCATGCCTCCTCCTCGACCGAGGCACGCAACGCGGCCAACCATGCGATGTGGTCGTCCCAGGCCTGGTCCTCGTCAGCTCGGCGCAGCTCGTCCCGCTTGGCCTTCTTCTCCGCCTTGACCGCTTGAGCTCACGCTGGCGGGCTGCCTCGACCTCCGCAGCGATGGCTTCCGCGTCGCGTCGACGGCGGATCTCGTCCTCTTCGACCTGCCTCGCGTCGGGGACGAGTCGCGAACGCAACGGGGCGAGCATGCCTTCGAGCGCCGCGGTGACCCGAGCCACGGAGTTGGCGACCTGCTCGGTGGTCGGCTCCTCGTCGGCCTCCCACGCGCGGTCGTCGAGGGTCGGTGCGCTGATGGAAGGGTCGCCGGCCGGGTCGTCCTCCAGCTCGCCCTCGACGTCCACCAGCCCGGCATTGACCAGGGCCTCGATCACCTGCGCGGCCTCGTAGACGGTGAACCCGCAGTCGGAGGCGAGCTCCGCCAGCGTCCGCTCGCCGTCGACCTTGCAGAGCATCGCCCACTCGCCCGGACCCAGGACCACGTCGTCGTTCGTCGAGCCGCTGGAGGACAACCGGGGCAGCGAGCCGGGACCACCGACGACGTTCCGCAGTCGCACCCAGTCCTGGGTCCGCGTGCTGAGCTTGGCGAACAGCTCCGCGACCGTCTGCGGCGGTGCGACGTCCTGGCGCGCCTTCTTGTTCTTGCGGAATTTCCAGGTCGAGACCGACCACCGCATCAGGTCGAGCATCATGTCGACGAGCTGCTCGGAGACGAAGGCCTCGACGACGCTGCGTTCGACGAACCCGAGGTAGACGAGGAGCTCGCCCAGCCGCCAGCCCTGCAGCTCGGTCCGCTGGATCTCCAGCGCTTCGGCGAGCGTCTCAGGAGCGAGCGAGCCGGACGACATCAGGCGTGCGCCCAGCAGGGGACGACGGCCAGGGACGAAGACGGAGTAGACGAGCCCGTCACGGAGGTAGACCTCGGCGACCTCGCCGCCGTCGTCCGTGACCATCAGAACACCGGTCGACCCCTGGGTCCCGAGGTCCAGGAGGACCTGTTCGAGAGGACTGGTCAGGAGGTCGCTGTCGAGCATTCCCGTCCTCCTCTCGCCGTGCACCTGGATATGCACCCATCGGCAGGTCAGGCCCGAGTGTTGAGCCTTCCGGGCGAGGCCGGTGCCAGGCGTGGCGTTGCGCCGTCCGGGGTCCCGTGATTACGCCGGTCGGGGGAACGTGACACGATGCCTGCATGTCAGGTTCCAGAGCCGCCGTCCGAGCGTGCGCGGTCGTCTCCGCGCCGTCTTGGGCGGGTGAGGCTGGGCGTCTCGTGCTCCCGGCCGTGCCGCAGATGCAGGTCCGGCGGCCAACGGTGTCCGCTGGTGAGGTCACGAGCGCGCCTGCTGTGGCCGATGGGGCTGGAGAGGATCTCTCATGACCGAGCCGATCGCCGGTGGTAGGCGACGAGTCGACCGGGTGCTCGGCGAGGGCTTCCTCGACGATCTTGACAAGCTCTCCCTGCACGAGCTCCGCGAGCGCCGGCACGACGCGGAGCAGGAGGACGCCGATCTCTCCTACATCCGGCGCTTGCTGCAGGGTCGCCTCGACGTCATCCGCGCCGAGCGCGCCCGTCGCGCCGAGGGCAACGGCGTGGCTGTCGTGGACAACCTCAAGGACGTCCTTGCCGACGGCGAACGCCCGGCCGCGCACGGCAGCGGCCGGTTCCTGAACGTCGAGCCCAGCAGGGTGGCCGAGAGCCGGCGGCGGGTCGAGCAGATCATCGCCGATCCGCACCTGTCCGACATCGGGACGCTGAACGACGTCGAGATCCAGCAGGCCTACGACGAGATCTCGGCGCACGAGCGCTCGGTCAGCCAGCTGCGCCGCCGCGTGCAGCTGGCCATGGACACGCTCACCGCCGAGGTCGCGCGTCGTTACCGCGACGGCTCGGCGTCCGTCGACGACCTCCTCAAGACCGAGGCAGACTGACCGGTGAGCGAGGAGCGCTCTCCGGTCCTCGCCGAGGTCGTGCGTTCCGGGTTCGTCGAAGGTGTGCACCGGGGCAGCGTGGTCGCCCTCGCCGCCGACGGGTCCGTCGACTGGTCGCTCGGTGATCCCTTCGCGTTGATCTTCCCGCGGTCGTGCAACAAGCCGCTCCAGGCTGTCGGCATGCTGGAGTGCGGGCTGGACCTCGACGGCGAGCTCCTCGCGCTGGCCGCCGCGTCGCACTCGGGCGAGGACTTCCACCTCGAAGGCGTTCAGCGCATCCTCGCCGCGCGCCGGCCTGACCGCCCAGGCCCTGCAGACACCTCCGGACTACCCCTACGGGCCGCAGGCTCAGCGTGACTGGCTGCGCGCAGGCCACGGCCCCGACCGGCTCGCGATGAACTGCTCAGGCAAGCACGCCGCGATGCTCGCCACCTGCGTGGTGAACGGCTGGCCGACCAGCAGCTACCGCGATCCCACGCACCCCTTGCAGAAGTCGCTGACGACCACCGTCGAGCGGCTGGCTGGGGAGCAGGTCATCGTGATCGGGACCGACGGCTGCGGGGCTCCGCTGCTCGCGCTGACGCTCGTCGGTCTGGCGAGGGCGTTCCGGACGGCCGTGCTCGCCGAGCCGGGCACGCCCGAGCGCCGCGTCGCGGACGCGATGCGAAGCCACCCCGAGTGGGTCGGTGGGACCGAGCGCGACGTCACCGCGCTGATGGCGGGGGTGCCCGGCCTGGTCAGCAAGGACGGCGCCGAGGCGGTGCACGTCGCGGCGCTGGCCGACGGGCGGGCAGTGGCGCTCAAGCTCGACGACGGTGGGCAGCGGGCCCGCCCGGTCGTCATGGCAGCGGCGCTGCAGCGGATGGGCGTCGCGGCTCCGGTGCTCGACGGGCAACGGGAGGCGCCCCTGCTGGGCGGCGAGCTCCAGGTCGGCAGCGTCCGTCCTACGTTCTGACCGGTCGGGGGCAGCGCGCGGCGCGGAGCGAGAGCTGGCCCGTGTGAGCGACCTCACGCCCCAAGTGCTAGCTATCCGCTTGCTGCAGCAAGCACCCTGCGGGACGATGGAGGCATGGCGACGCTGCGGGTCTCCTCCGGTGGGGGACTACATCCGCGAGCAGCGCGAGCAGGCCCAGGTCTCGCTGCGCCAGCTCGCCAAGGTGGCCGGCGTCTCCAACCCCTACCTCAGCCAGATCGAGCGTGGGCTCAAGAAGCCCAGCGCGGAGATCCTCCAGCAGATCGCGAACGGCCTGCGGATCAGTGCTGAGTCCTTGTACGTCCGCGCTGGCTTCCTCGAGGAGCCCGCTGGCGACCAGACCGTCGTCGTGGCCATCCAGTCCGACGCCGGCCTCACCGAGCGGCAGAAGCGCACCCTGCTGGACGTCTACCAGTCGTTCCGCCGCGAGAACGTCCTCGACGAGGAGGACACCCAGCTCGACCAGGCCGACCCGGCCACCCGTGGCGAGTCCCCGACCTGACCGGTCGGCGCGCCAACCAACGAAAGGGAACACCTCATGTCGATCGTCAAGGACGTCAGCACCTCCGTCTCCAAGGTCACCGACAACGTGACCGAGTACGTCAGCGGCGCGGTCAAGTCGGCCCGCAAGCAGCTCCCGGTCAAGCAGGTCAGCGGCCTCGTCGAGCCCGCCAGCAAGGTCGTCGGCGACATCACCGACCGCGCCCAGGGCGCCGCTAGCTCGGCCCAGGGTGCCGTCAGCAGCGCCGTGGCTGACCTGAGCGACCGCGGCGAGAAGCTCGTCCGCACCGTCGTCCGTCGCCCGGCGCCCAAGTCGACGGCGAAGCCGGCCACGAGCGACGAGGAAGCCGGCCACGAAGTCCGGCGACGAAGCCGGCCACGAAGGCCACCGCCCCGACGAAGCGCGCCGTGGCGAAGAAGACCGCGCCGGCGAAGCGCACCGTCAAGAAGGTCGCAGCCAAGGCCTGACCCAGGTCCTGCGAGCCAGCCGAGGCCGTCCCACCTACCGGTGGGGCGGCCTCGTCCGTTCTGCTCAGACCTCGGTCGGCCCCCAGCCAGGCCCCGGTGCGGCCCCAGGCCGCAGGCGTCATACCCGTTCGGTGGTGAGCGAGGGCTACCGAGCGTCTACCGTGGTGAGCATGGTGGCGCAGTGGATCAACATCGCCCTGTCGATGGGGCTGCTCGGCGTGGAGCTGTGGGCGCTCGGTGACGCCATCGTCCGTCCCAGTGCCGCCTATGACGCCGTCGGCAAGCTGCCCAAGCTGTTCTGGGTGCTGATCCTGGTGATCGTGTGCGGCGTCCACCTCGCCCAGGCGCTCGCCACCGGGCTGCAAGGCGGCTACCTCGGCATCCTCGGGATCGCCGGCATCGTCGCTGCCCTGGTCTATCTCTTCGGGATGAAGCCTGAGCTCGTGCGTTACGGCGGCCGTGGGCGCGGTCGCAAACGGTCCTCCTCCGACGGCCCCTACGGACCCTGGTAGGTCCTTCAGCTGACCGCGTCGGCGAGACTTGCGCGCGCATCGAGATGCGCGAACCCGGCAGGAATCGGAGAGGATCGTGGGGCGTTCCTCTGAGGGCTGGGGGCACCGGCCGGCCGGGCAACAGGAGTGGAGGTCAGGGAAGTGGGCGTTCCGCGTCGCATCGCGATGCTGTCGGTCCACACGTCCCCGCTCGACCAGCCGGGCACGGGTGATGCCGGCGGCATGAACGTCTACGTCGTCGCGCTGGCACGCCGGCTTGGCGGCCCTCGGGAGCGAGGTCGAGATCTTCACCCGGGCGACCAGGGGAGACCTCCCTGCGGTGGTCGAGCTCGCGGACGGCGTCCGCGTGCGGAACGTGGTGGCGGGTCCGTTCGAGGGCCTGGCGAAGGAAGACCTCCCCGCACAGCTCTGTGCCGTGACCGAGGCGTGCTGCGGGTCGAGGCGTTCTACGAGCCCGGCTACTTCGACCTCGTCCACTCGCACTACTGGCTCTCGGGCCAGGTCGGCTCGCTGGTCGCGGAACGCTGGGGGGTCCCGCTGGTGCACTCCATGCACACGATGGCCAAGGTCAAGAACCTCGCCCTTGCGGCTGGTGACCGGCCGGAGCCGTCCGCCCGGGTCATCGGCGAGGAGCAGGTGGTCGAGCTCGCCGACCAGCTCGTGGCGAACACCCCGGCTGAGGCGCACCAGCTCGCGACCCTGTACGCCGCTGCCGCCGGAGAAGATCGCCACGGTGTATCCCCGGCGTCGACCTCGACGTCTTCACCCCGGGCTCGCAGGCCGCGGCTCGCGAACGGCTGGGCTTGGCGCCGGACGCCGTGGTGCTGCTGTTCGTCGGGCGGATCCAGCCGCTGAAGGCGCCCGACGTCCTGCTGCGGGCGGCGGCGCGGCTGCTGAGCGAGCAGCCCGAGCTCCGGGACCGCCTGGTCGTCGCCGTCGTGGGCGGCCCCAGCGGCAGCGGGCTCGACCACCCGACGCACCTCGACGAGCTCGCGACCGAGCTCGGCATCCGCGCGTCGCGTGCGTTTCGAGCCGCCGGTCGAGCCAGCCGGACCTCGCGCACTGGTACCGCGCGGCCACGCTCGCCGTCGTGCCGTCGTACAACGAGTCGTTCGGTCTGGTCGCGCTCGAGGCCCAGGCCTGCGGGACGCCGGTGGTGGCCGCCCGGGTGGGCGGCCTGCGGACGGCGGTCGCGGACGGACTGTCCGGCCTCCTGGTGGACGGGCACGAGCCCGCCGACTGGGCCAGGGCGATCCGCGAGCTGCTCGACGAGCCCGGAGACGCTGGCCAAGTTCGCGGAGGGCGCGGTCGCGCACGCCGCGGCCTTCGGCTGGCCGGTCACCGCCGCTGCGATGCTCGAGGTCTACGACGCCGCGATCGCCGCGCACCGTGACCGCTCGCTGGCCAGCCTGCGGGCCTTCGACCCGCGGCCGTCGGTCCCCGCTCTCTGATGACCGTCCCTGCTGCGGTGATCCAGGCCGCCCTGACTGAGCGCGAGCTCGCCTTCGAGACGCCGACTCCGGGGTCGTTCTTCGTCACCCTGCCCGGCACGCACAAGCTCGCCACGAACGCCTGGCTCGTCGTCGGCGAGCACAGCCTGCTCGTCGAGGCCTTCGTCGTCCGCAAGCCGGACGAGAACCAGGAGGCCTTCTACCGCACCCTGCTCGAGCGCAACGGGCGCATGTACGGCGTGCACTTCTGCCTCGACCCGCTCGGCGACGTCTTCCTCGTCGGGCGCTCCTCGCTGGAGGCCGTGACCGAGCACGAGATCGACCGGCTGCTGGGGTGCGTGCTCACCTACGCGGACGAGGCGTTCGACGCCCTGCTCGAGATCGGCTTCGGGAGCTCGATCAAGCGGGAGTGGGCCTGGCGGGTCAAGCGCGGGGAGTCGCTGGCCAACCTGCAGGCGTTCGCCCGCTTCGCCGATCCGGAGCACTGACCGGCGGCCGATATCCTCAGCACATGCCTGAGACCGCCTACACCCTCGTCCTGCTCCGCCACGGCGAGAGCGAGTGGAACGCCAAGAACCTCTTCACCGGCTGGGTCGACGTCGGCCTGTCCGAGGCGGGGATGGCCCAGGCCACCCATGGCGGGACGCTGCTCGCGGAGGCCGGACTGCTCCCCGACGTCGTGCACACCTCGGTGCTGCGGCGGGCGATCACCACGGCCGCCTTGGCGCTGGACGCCTGCGACCGGCACTGGGTCCCGGTCCGCCGCAGCTGGCGGCTGAACGAGCGTCACTACGGCGCGCTCCAGGGCAAGGACAAGAAGCAGACCCTCGACGAGTTCGGCGAGGAGCAGTTCATGCTGTGGCGCCGCTCGTACGACGTCCCGCCGCCGCCCATCGCGGACAACGACGAGTGGAGCCAGGCGCGGCGAGAAGCGCTACGCCGCGCTGGCTCCGGAGATGCTGCCCCGCACCGAGTGCCTCAAGGACGTCGTCGCCCGGATGCTGCCGTACTGGTACGACGGGATCGTCCCCGACCTGCGCTCGCGCCAGACGGTGCTGGTCGCAGCGCACGGCAACTCGCTCCGCGCCCTGGTCAAGCACCTCGACGGCGTCTCGGACGAGGCGATCGCCGAGCTCAACATCCCGACGGGCTTCCCGCTCGTCTACGAGCTGGACGCGAACCTGCGGCCCACGGTGGCCGGTGGCCGCTACCTCGACCCGCTGGGCGCGACGGCCGCGATCGAGGGCGTGAAGAACCAGGGGCGCTAGGCCTCAGACGACGTCCGAGCGCTCGCCGATGACGAGGTAGATCACCCGGCGGGCGACGCTGACGACGTGGTCGGCGTAGCGCTCGTAGTAGCGGTTGAGCAGGGTGACGTCGACGGCCTGGTTCACCGGGCCCGGGGCCTCGGAGAGCAGGATGTCCAGCACCTGACGGTGCAGGGCGTCCATGCGGTCGTCGTCGGTCTCGATCTCCCTGGCGAGCTCGAGGTCCTTCGACGCCAGCACCTCGCCCATCTTCGCGCCCATGCGGTCCGCGATCTGAGCCATCTCGCGGAACTCCTCCTGAACCTGCTTCGGGACGGCGGTGTCCGGGTAGCGCATCCGCGCGGTCTTCGCGACATGCTGCGCGAGGTCGCCCATGCGCTCCATCGTGGTGGCGATCCGCATGCCCGCGATGACCATGCGGAGGTCGGTCGCGACCGGCGCCTGCAGCGCGATGAGCTCGGTGGCGGCGTCCTCGATCTCCTGGTTGATCGAGTCGATCTCCTCGTCCGCCTCGATCACGGCCTCGGCCTTCTCCCGGTCCGCCTCGAGGAGAGCCTGGGACGCGCGCTGCATCATCTGCGAGACGAGCCGGCTCATCGCGACCAGCTCGTCGGTGATGGAGTCGAGGGACTCGTGGTACACGTCACGCATGAGTGGCTGCTCCTGGAGTCAGGCGGTGGCCCGCGGTGCGGGCAGGCGAGGTCGGGCGAGGACAGTATGGGCGCACCGCTCTATCTCCGCACGTGCCTGGTGAACGGCGAGGACTCTCGCGGTGAACAGTAGGCGACGAAGGATGCCGCCGGTGCTCGGCGTGTCGGGGCTGTGTCCCGCACTCTCCTACCATCGTGGTCATGGACGCGCTGACGGCATCGTTGCTCTGCGCCGCCGGTGGCGTCGTGGTCGGCGTGACCGGTGCGCGGCTCTGGCGTCGACCCCCCTCAGTGCCCGCCGCGCCGGCAGAGACGGCCGTCCCGGTCGAGGCGTTGCCCGACGGCGCGGTGGCCGTGCTCGGGGCGCTCGGTGCGGCCTCCGTGGTGCTCGACGCCGGCGAGGCAGTGGTCTGGGCCAGCCCGGCGGCAGCCACCTGGGGCATGGTCGAGGGCGGCCGGCTGACCTCCGACGACATCGTGCGGGCCGTCCGAGCGGCCAGGGCCGAGGCGGACGTCCGCAGCCTGGAGATCGAGCCCCGTCGCCGCCGCGGCGCCCCCCGGACCTTGATGATGATCCGCGTCGTCCCGCTCACCTCGGAGCTCGTGGTCGTCCTCGCCGAGGACCGCTCGGCGCTCGCCAGGGTCGACGACGTCCGCAGGGACTTCGTCGCGAACGTCTCGCACGAGCTCAAGACGCCGGTGGGTGCCCTGTCGTTGCTGGCCGAGGCGGTCGAAGGCGCCTCGGACGACCCCGAGGCCGTGCTGCGGTTCGCGGCGCGGATGCAGCACGAGGCGGCCCGGCTCTCGGCGATGGTCAACGAGCTCATCGAGCTCTCGCGGCTGCAGGGTGACGACCCGATGATCGACGCCGTGCCCGTGCTCGTCGACGACGTCATCGCCGACGGTGCTGACTTCGTCCGGACCGCCGCCGCCGCGAAGTCGATCGACCTTCGGGTGACCGGGGACCACGGCCTGGTGGTCACCGGCGTGCGCAAGCAGCTCACCACGGCGCTGCGCAACCTGCTCGACAACGCCGTCAACTACAGCGCCGAACGCACTCGCGTGGTGGTGACCGTGCATGCCGTCGCCGACATGGTCGAGGTGAGCGTCGCAGACCAGGGGATCGGGATCTCCGAGACGGACCAGCACCGCATCTTCGAGCGCTTCTACCGGGTGGACCCGGCGCGTAGCCGGGAGACCGGCGGGACCGGGCTCGGGCTGTCGATCGTCCGTCACGTGTGCCTGAACCACGGCGGCGACGTCGCGGTGTGGAGCGTCGAGGGGTCCGGGTCCACCTTCACGCTGCGCCTGCCTGCGGCCGAGCCGCACGAGCGAGCACTGGTGGCGCGGCCCGCCGAGGAGCAGCCAGCGGTGCGCCCGCTGGCGGAGGACGCAGACGCAGACCGGCCTGGGACAGCGCTTCCGGTGGGGGAGCAACCGATGAGAAGGGTGGTCCCGTGACGCGGGTGCTCGTGGTCGAGGACGAGGAGTCCTTCAGCGAGGCGTTGTCGTACATGCTGCGCAAGGAGGGGTTCGAGGTCGCAGTGGCGAGCACCGGCCCGCAGGCGCTCGAGGAGTTCGACCGCTCGGGCGCCGACATCGTGCTGCTCGACCTCATGCTCCCCGGCATCTCCGGCACCGAGGTCTGCCGGCAGCTCCGCCAGCGCTCGAACGTGCCGGTGATCATGCTGACCGCCAAGGACAGCGAGGTCGACAAGGTCGTCGGGCTGGAGCTCGGGGCCGACGACTACGTCACCAAGCCCTTCTCGTCCCGGGAGCTCGTCGCGCGGATCCGTGCGGTGCTGCGGCGGGGCTCGGAGGGCGAGGAGCTCATCCTCGGCATCATCGAGGCCGGCCCGGTCCGGATGGACGTGGAACGGCACGTCGTCACCGTGGACGGCAGCTCGGCTCCGATGCCGCTGAAGGAGTTCGACCTGCTCGAGCTCCTGCTCCGCAACGCGGGCCGCGTCCTGACCCGCATGCAGCTGATCGACCGCGTGTGGGGCTCCGACTACGTGGGCGACACCAAGACCCTCGACGTCCACGTCAAGCGGCTGCGGGCGAAGCTCGAGCCTGACCCGGCCAACCCGCGCTTCCTGGTCACCGTCCGAGGGCTCGGCTACAAGTTCGAGCCGTGAGGCCGGGGGTCAGGACCTGACTGCCGCCGCAGGCCCTTCGGGCTAGCTGCCGGCGATGATGTCGAGCGGCTTGGCGACCACGGTCGTCACCGCGACCTGGCCCGCGTCACGGAACGAGAACGTGACGGTGACCAGCTGTCCCGCGGTCTGCGGGACGCCGGTGACGGTGGCGATGTTGGGGTCGGTGCCGATCGCGACGTTGGTCCGCAGCGGCACGGGCACGACGCCGTTCGCGAAGGTCACCGCCTTGTCGCTGACCGTGGCCGCGGTGAGGACGTCGACGTCGCTGCCGATGTTGACGATGCCCGCCTGGACGTCGAGCGGAGCGCCGACTGCAGGCTGGATCACGATGACGTTCTGCAGCGTGATGTCACCGACCTGCGCCATGGTGCCGTTGGTGGGGTTGTAGGGCTGCGACGTCGCGGCGTTGAAGCCCGCCCCGCAGCCGGTGAGGGCGGTCGAGAGCAGCAAGGCAGCCGCGCCGGTGCCGGCTACGACGGTGCGACGGCGGCGAGTGGTGCTCACGGCTGGGTCTCCTGCTCTGCTGGCATGCGGTCCACGGCAGGCAGAGCCTATCGAGCCCGGCGGTCGTCCCGACATCAGGCCAGTGCCGCGCCGCGCACGAGCAGCAGCGCGACGACGCCGAGCGCCGCGGCGACGGTCAGGGCGAACGGCGCGCGCGAGCCGGCGGGCCACCGGACGCCGAACGCGCCGAGGAGCAGGACGGCCGTCCCACCGAGCAGCAGCAGCCCGGTGACACCGACCGGCCCCGGCGGCGCGAAGGCCAGCACCACCGCGGCAACGGCGAGCAGCAGTCCGGCGAGCGCCTTCGTCCGAGCGGCGCCCAGCCGTTGCGGCAGCCCGAGGACTCCCGCGGCCCGGTCGTCGTCGAGGTCGGGCAGCGTGTTCGCGAGGTGCGCGGTCACGCCGAGCAGAGCCCCCGCGACACTCGCCCACCACGGGGCCCAGTGCGAGCTCGGCGCCGCCAGCGTGGCCACCGACGGCAGCAGCCCGAAGCTCACGGCGAACGGGACGAAGGACGTCCAGTGCCGCTTGAGCAGGAGGTCGTAGCTCCACCCCCCGGCCACCGCCACCAGATGGACCAGCCCGGCGACCAGGCCCAGCGCGAGCGAGAGCGGAACGCACAGCACCGCCGCCACCGTGGCGGCGACCCAGGCTGTGCTGGCCCCCACAGCACCCAGCGCGACCGGCTTGTCCCGCCGCCCGGCCGCGACGTCGCGGGCCTGGTCGACGGCGTCGTTGCACCAGCCGATGGACAGCTGACCGCTCAGCAGGGCGGCCGCGACCAGCGCGGTCCTGGCCGCCGAGCAGCCGGCCGCGGCGGCGAGCGCACTGCCGATGACAGTGACCGCCAGGGACGGTCCGGGGTGGCACGAGGCGAGCAGGGCGCCGGCGCGGGCGAGCTGACGTGTGGGCGGGCGCCCCTCGCTCACGAGCTGGTCGTGCTTCCCGGTGCGGCCAGGGAAGCGAGCGCCGCCGACAGGGGCTGGCCGAGCTGGAGGTCGTTCACGACGCCCTCGATGATGCCGTCCGCGTGCACCAGCACCACGGTGACCCCGGTGGGCGGGAACGCCCGGACCAGCGTGCCGTCCTGGTCGATCGCGACGGTCGCCGTCTGGAAGTCGTCCACCGCGAGGGTGTTGAGCTGCTGCTGCTGGCTCGAGGGGCCGACCAGGGCGAGCTGCAGCCGGTGCAGCCGGACCTGCGTGTAGAGGTTGGTCAGGATCGCCGAGCAGTTCGTGCAGCTGCTGGAGACGAGCACCAGCACGCCGGGCCGGACGGCGCGGGCCGAGACCGGCAGACCGCCGACCTGGACGACGGCGTCCGGCAGCACGCCACCGATCTGGCCGACAGGCGCGCTCGCTGCGGTCGCGATCGGCAGCGGGTCCAGGCCGGTAGGCGAGAGCTGCGGTGAGAGGAACACCATGGTGGCGACGAACAGCACCGAGACCACGATGCCGACGACCACCACGGAGCCGGGCACGGCCACCGCGGCGAACCGCGAGCCCAGCAGGCGGCTGAGCACGCCGTCCTGGCGGTGAACCGGCGGACGACCGCTGCGAGCCTGCTGGAGCTCGGCCATGAGCTGCGCGCGGTCGGCGTCCAGCGAGCGGGCGTCATCCGGGATCAGGAGCTCCAGGCCGGCGAGCTCGTCCTGCCCGAGGTCGTCGTGGCGCCCGTCGGGAGCGGGGGCGGCGGCCATGGAGCAAGTATGGCCTCCTCGGTCGGGTCGCGGGCTGGCGGAGCACGACGACAGCGCCGTTGTCAAGCCCCGTCCGGGGCGTCATTCGACCCTTGTCAAGCCTCTGACCTGCACAAACGCGGCTGAGAGAACCTCAGGTCCGTGTTACTCTTGAGGTCGAGGAAGGGGCACCTGACACATGGCTTTCACTGTCGGCGAGACCGTCGTCTACCCGCATCACGGGGCGGCCCTCATCGAGGCGATCGAGACCCGCACGATCAAGGGTGTCGACAAGCTCTACCTAGTTCTCAAGGTCGCCCAGGGCGACCTCACCGTTCGCGTCCCCGCAGAGAACGCCGAGTTCGTCGGCGTGCGGGACGTCGTCGGGGCTGAGGGCCTGGAGCGCGTCTTCTCGGTGCTGCGCATGCCGCATACGGAGGAGCCAACGAACTGGTCTCGCCGCTACAAGGCGAACCTCGAGAAGCTCGCGTCGGGCGACGTCATCAAGGTGGCCGAGGTCGTGCGCGACCTCTGGCGCCGTGAGCGCGAGCGCGGCCTGTCAGCCGGCGAGAAGCGGATGCTCGCCAAGGCGCGTCAGATCCTTGTGTCCGAGCTCGCACTTGCCGAGAACACGAACGAGGACAAGGCAGAGACCATCCTCGACGAGGTCCTCGCGTCGTAGCGGGGCGAGGCCTCGCCTCGCCCGTACTGCGCTGGCTCCCCTCACCGGGTCAGCGTGGTGCACGACCCCTCGGAGGGTGCTGTCGTGGCTCCCCGGCTCACGCGCGTACCGAGCACGTTCGTCGAGATCCTGCGGCTGTGCGTGATCCTGTTCGGCGCTGGTCTCGGCTACGAGGCCGCGCAGATCCTGGACACCGCTGACCACCAGTCCCTGGGCGTCGACCCGACCGTGGTCGGCGTGCTGCTCGGCTCCACGCTGGGGTACGTCATCGGCGGCGTGATCGGGCGCAAGACCGAGCGCACCGTGGCTGCCACCGAGCGCGCCCTGCACGACGTCTCCGCCGAGCACATCGTCGCCGGTGTCTTCGGGGCGATCATCGGCGTCGTCGGCGCATCCGCCGTGGCCTGGCCGATCTTCCTCATCGGCAACCGGCTGCTCGCCGTCCCGCTCTTCGGCTTCGTGGTCGTGACCATCGGCCTGCTCGGCTACCGGGTCGGCATCGCGCGCCGGGAGGGGATGCTCGGGCTCTTCGGAGCCTCGGCCGGGATGGCCCCGCGCAAGCCCTCGGCGTCCAGCCTGCCGCGCGTGCTCGACACCTCGGTCGCCATCGACGGCCGCATCATCGACGTCGTCCGCGCTGGCTTCCTCGGCGGGGAGATGCTCGTCTGCGCCCCGGTGATCGCCGAGCTGCAGGGGCTCGCGGACGCCGCCGACGACCTGCGCCGCGGGCGTGGCCGACGCGGCCTGGAGGTCCTCGAGACGCTCCGCCGCGAACCCGGCATCGAGATCACCGTGATCGACGACGAGGCGCTCGGCGTGCCGGAGGTCGACGCCAAGCTCGTCCGGATCTGCCTCGACCGCACCGCCGCGCTGCTCACCCTCGACACCAACCTCGCCCGCAGCGCAGCGCTGGCCGGCGTCCGGGTCCTCAACCTGCACGCGCTCGGGCTCGCCATGCGCCCGCCCGTGGTGGCGGGCGACGAGGTCACGCTGCTGCTGACCAAGCCCGGCAAGGAGCAGGGGCAGGCGATCGGGTACCTCGACGACGGCACCATGGTCGTGGTCGAGCGCGCCAGGGACGGCATCGGCCACGAGGCCACCGTGTACGTCACGAGCGTGCTCACCACCGCCAACGGACGGATGGTCTTCGCCCGGCCGCAGTCCATCGCCGGGACCCCCGCCCGGGCCTGACCGCTTTGCCGGACCAGGTCGGCCGACGGCACCCGGGATGGCAGCATGAGGCCATGACGACCACCGCCGTGCTGGTCCCCGCCGCGGGCCGGGGCGAGCGGCTCGGCCCCGGCGGCCCCAAGGCGCTACGGCTGCTGCGAGGTGAACCGCTGCTGGTGCACGCGGTGCGGGCGCTGGCCGCCGCGCCCTCGGTCGGACTGATCGTGGTGGCGGCCCCGCCTGAGGCCGTGCAGCAGGTGTTCGACCTCCTCGGTCCCGTGGTCCCGTTCGGGGTTGACCTCTCCGTGGTCGCCGGCGGCGCCGACCGGCAGGAGTCGGTGGCGAACGCGCTGGCCAACCTGCCCGACGAGGTCGACGTGGTGCTCGTGCACGACGCCGCCCGGCCACTCGTCCCGGTCGCGCTGGTCGAGTCGGTGATCGCGGCCGTGCGGGCCGGCGCCGGTGCGGTGGTCCCCGGGCTCGCCGTGGGTGACACGGTCAAGCAGGTCGATACAGGTGGCATGGTCCGCACGACGCTGGACCGCTCCGTCCTCCGCTCGGTGCAGACCCCGCAGGGTTTCGCCCGCCCGGTCCTCGAGGCGGCGCACCTGGCCGCCTCCGGCAGCGCCACGGACGACGCCGGCCTGGTCGAGGAGTCGGGCGGGTCCGTCCTCGTGGTCGAGGGTGCCGCCGAAGCCTTCAAGGTGACGACCCCGTTCGACCTTGATCTCGCCGAGGCGCTGCTGGCGGGCAGGGAGGGCGCGATCCTGCGCGTCCCGCGGACCGGCGTGGGGCTGGACGTCCATCCGCTGGAGGCCGGCCGGACCATGTGGCTCGCCGGTCTCGAGTGGGCCGAGGAGCCTGCCGGGTGCTCGGGTCACTCGGACGGGGACGTGGCGGCGCACGCCTGCTGCGACGCGCTGCTCGCCGCAGCGGGGCTCGGCGACCTCGGCGCGATCTTCGGGACGGACCGCCCCGAGTGGGCAGGTGCGTCCGGCGTCGCGCTGCTCACCGAGACCGCGCGGGTCGTCCGTGGCATCGGGTACGAGATCGGGAACATCAGCGTCCAGGTGATCGCCAACCGGCCCAAGGTCGGTCCACGCCGGCACGAGGCCCAGACGGTCCTGTCGGCCGCTTGCGGCGCACCGGTGTCGGTCTCCGGCACGACCACGGACGGCCTCGGGCTCACCGGTCGCGGCGAGGGCGTGGCCGCCATCGCCACGGCGTTGCTCGTCCCCGGGCCGGGGGTTGCCGATGAGTGACGCGCTGATCGCCAGCCTGGAAGCCGCCGTCGCGCTGGCGCCGACCGACGCCGCCCTGCGGCTGCACCTCGCCGAGCTCCTGGTCGACGCCGGCCGAGGCGACGAGGCCGTGACGCATGCGGCGACCGTGCTGGTCCAGGACCCCGCGTCGGGTGCCGCCCGCGCCCTGATGGCCCGAGCGATGGGCTCGGCGGCCGCCGCTGGTCCGCGTGCTGCGCCGCCGCAGCCGGTCGACGGGTCGGGCTTCGACTGGGGCTCGGCCGAGGAAGACCTGGGCGCCGCGATACCGCCCATGTTCGTCGACGGCAGCCAGTCCGAGGACGTCGCCGAGGCCGACGCCTACGACGTCGAGCAGGCCGGGGTGCGGCTGGCCGACGTGGGTGGCATGACCGAGGTGAAGGCCCGGCTCGAGGCCGCCTTCCTCGCGCCGATGCGGAACCCGGAGCTGCGCGCGCTGTACGGCAAGAGCATGCGGGGCGGGCTGCTCCTCTACGGCCCGCCGGGGTGCGGGAAGTCGTTCATCGCGCGTGCGGTGGCTGGAGAGCTGGGTGCCCAGTTCCTGAGCGTCTCGCTGGCCGACGTGCTGGACATGTACATCGGGCAGAGCGAGCGGAACCTGCACGACATCTTCGAGATCGCCCGTCGCAACGCGCCGTGCGTGGTCTTCCTCGACGAGGTCGACGCCATCGGGCAGAAGCGCAGCCAGCTCCGGAACAGCGCCATGCGCGGCACCGTGAACCAGCTGCTGGCCGAGCTGGACAGCGTCGGCACGGTGAACGAGGGCGTCTTCGTGCTCGCGGCGACCAACCATCCGTGGGACGTCGACGTCGCGCTACGCCGGCCCGGGCGGTTCGACCGGACCCTGCTGGTGCTGCCACCCGATGAGGCTGCCAGGGACGCGATCCTGCGCTACCACCTGAAGGGCCGGCCCATCGCGGGGATCGACACGGCGAAGCTGGCGCGCAGGACCGAGGGGTACTCCGGTGCCGACCTCGCCCATGTCTGTGACACGGCGGCGGAGCGGGCGATGATGGACGCGGCCGCGAGCGGTGTGGTCCGCATGATCGAGATGCGGGACCTGGAGGCGGCGATCGCTGAGGTGCACCCGTCCGTGGGGCCGTGGCTGGATACGGCGCGCAACGTCGCGCTGTTCGCCAACTCGTCCGGGGAGTACGACGACCTGCTGGCGTATCTCAAGAAGCGCCGGCTGGTCTGATCGTGGCTGACCCGCAGACCGTCGCGGGGTGGACCCGAGCCGCGACGCTGATCGAGCTGGGGCGCCCTGCCGAGGCGAAGAAGCTGTTGCTGGACACGATCGGACCGACCCAGCTCGGCAGCCGCGGCTGGTGCCTGGTCGCCCAGTGCGACCTGGCGCTGGAGGATCCCGGCGCTGCTCTGTCGGCCACCGACCAGGCGATCTGGGAGGACCCGGCGAACGAGTGGTCGTACCGCCTCCGGTCCATGGCGCTGAGCCGGCTGAACCGGCCCGGGGAGGCCGTCGCCGCCGCGTCGGAAGCCGTTCGGCTGCTGCCGTACGGCTGGCAGTCGCACGCGACCCTCGCGAGCGCGCTGATCGCGACCAGGAGGGTCGACGAGGCGCTGCGGAGCGCCGACCGTGCGGTGGAGTGCGACCCGACCGTGGCCGAGGCGCACTTCGTCCGCGGGCTGGCGCTGGGCCGGCTCGGGCGCACCGCGGATGCTCGCTCCGAGTACGAGACGGCGCTCCGGCTCGACCCCGCGCACTCCAACGCACGCAACAACCTGGGCGTGCTCGCGATGAAGTCGCGCAAGCTCGGCGCAGCCGCCGACCATTTCGCCTCCGCGGTCGTCGCCGACCCGAGCAACCAGCTGGCGGCCCGGAACATCCAGGTGGTCGGGCGCAACCTGGTCCGGCGGCTGAGCGTCCTGGTGCTGCTCTGCATGGTCCCGCTCGGGGTGGTCTCGATCGTCGACCCGAACGGGAGCCAGAGCTTCTGGACGCTGGTTCTCCCGACCCTGATCGTGCTGGCGGCCATCCCGTTCTACGTGGCGATGGTCCGCAGGCTGCCGAAGGGTGTCGTCAGGTCGGCGTTGTCCGACACGGGCAACCGGGTGGTGACCGGCGTGCTGCTGGGTTCGCTCGTGGTGCTCATCGTCATGCCGTTCCTGGTGGCCCAGCCGGGCGACGCCTTCGGCGTGGTCGCGCCGATCCTGATCTGGGCCAACGTCGCCGCGAGGTTGATCCAGCTGATGCTGGGCCGGCGGGCGAAGGCCCGCGCGCAGGCGGCGACCCAGCGGGGCAGCGGATGAGCAGCAAGTCCTGGGGCCAGCGACAGCGGGCCAGCCAGCTGTTGCAGCTGGGGCGGTTCGCCGAGGCGCGTGATCTGCTCGAGCCGATGGTGGCGGCGGATCCGGCTGACGCCGACCTGGTGCGGCCCCTGGCCCGCTGCTACCTGGGCCTGGCCGACACCGCCCAGGCGCTGCGGGTCTCGCTGGCCGCGGTCGAGCTCGAGCCGAACGACGCCGAGGGGCACGTGCTGCTGAGCTCGGCCTACGCGGCGTTCGACCTGCGGCCGCAGGCGGTGGCCGCGGCCGAGCGCGCCATCGAGTGCGCGCCCGGCGCCTGGCAGCCGTGGCTCGCCTTCGCGCACGCGCTCGCCCTCGACCGGGAGCAGCTGACCGATGCGTGGCTGGCGGCGATGGCTGCCGTGCAGCGCGGCCCTGACGTCGCTGCCGTGCACCGCACCGTCGGTGACATCGCCACCGAGCTCGGCTGGCTGGAGAAGGCGCGGGTGGCCTACGAGAAGAGCCTCGAGCTGGATCCGCAGAGCGCCGCCACCCTGAACAACCTCGCTGGGCTCCAGCTGCGACGGGACCAGGCGGCCCTTCGGTGATCGGTCCGGTGTCCGCCCTGCAGTCCACCGGCGCTCAGGACCCGGATCGTTCGGTCGCCGGGCAGAACCTCGTCATGGTCGGGCGGTCGCTGCTCGCACGCTCGTGCCTGATCGCGCTGCTGGCCTGTTTCATCGTGACCTGGTCGTTCCAGGCGTCCCTGCCGCTGGTGCTGTCGGCGTGGCCCGACCCGGTCCGGCTGGTGACGGGAGCCATCGTGGTCGCGGTGCTGCTCGGGCTGAACCTGCCGGGCTGGCGGAGTGCGCCCGCTGACGTCCGCCGCTCCTGGTGGCTGACCTCACGAACGTTGGTGGTGCTTGCCGTCGTCGCCAACGCGGGGGCAGTGCTGGGGGCCTTCCTGCCGACGCTGCCCGCGCTGGTGGCGCTCGTCGTCGGCGCGGTCGCCGGAGTCGCCGGCACGCTGGTCGGCCGCCTCGCCCCCCGCGGCGGCGGTCGGTAGCGTCGAGGCATGACTGCACCCACGACTGCTCCCACCCTCGACGACGATGCCCGTGCCCTGCTCGACGCACCGGAGTTCGCGACGATCGCCACCATCGAGCCGGACGGCCAGCCGCAGCTCTCGGTCGTGTGGATCGCGCGGGACGGCGACGACCTCCTCGTGTCGACGATCGAAGGGCGACGCAAGCATCGGAACCTGGTCGCCGACCCGCGCGCGACCGTGCTCGTCTACCCGAAGGACGACCCCTACCGCTACCTCGAGGTCCGCGGCACGGTCACCATGACCACGCAGGGTGGTGTCGAGCTCATCGACCGGCTGAACGACGAGTACACCGGCGGTGGCCGCTACACGGGGGACGACGGCACCGAGAACGTCCGCGTGGTCGTCCGGCTGACTCCGACCAAGGTCGTCGTCCGCGCGTCCTGACGGCTCCGCCGTTCTGCTCCTCGTCTAGGGAGCACCCGGTTCCCCGTAGGCTTGCCGGGTGAGCCTGCACCTGTACGACACCGCGACGCGCGGTGTCCGACCCTTCGTCCCGGTCGAGCCCGGGCGTGCCTCGATCTACCTCTGCGGCGCGACGGTGCAGGCCCCGCCGCACATCGGGCACATCCGTTCGGGTCTCTGCTTCGACGTGCTCGCCCGCTGGCTCGAGCACTCCGGCTACGCCGTGACGTTCATCCGCAACGTCACCGACATCGACGACAAGATCATCGCCCGCGGAGCAGCCGAGGGCGTCCCGTACTGGCAGGTCGCGGCCCGCAACGAGCGCGCCTTCACCTGGGCCTACGACGTCCTCGGGTGCGAGCGTCCGAGCTACGAGCCGCGGGCGACCGGGCACGTCCCGGAGATGGTCGAGCTCATGCACCGCCTCATCGACGCCGGCCACGCGTACGCGGCGGACGGCGACGTCTACTTCGACGTGCGGGGCTGGCCCAGCTACGGCGAGCTCTCCGGCCAGCGGATCGACGACATGCTGCCCGCCACCGACTCGGTGAGCACCGGCAAGCGGGACCCTCGCGACTTCGCGCTGTGGAAGGGCGCCAAGCCGGGCGAGCCGCAGTGGCAGACGCCGTGGGGGCCCGGACGCCCCGGCTGGCACCTCGAGTGCTCGGCCATGGCCGAGAAGTACCTCGGCCCCGAGTTCGACATCCACGGCGGCGGGCTCGACCTGGTGTTCCCGCACCACGAGAACGAGCTCGCGCAGTCCCGCGCGGTCGGCGACGGCTTCGCGCGGTACTGGCTGCACAACGCCTGGGTGACCACGGCCGGGGAGAAGATGAGCAAGTCCCTCGGCAACAGCCTGCTCGTCTCCGAGATGGTGCAGCGGGTTCGGCCCATCGAGCTCCGGTACTACCTCGGCGCCGCGCACTACCGCAGCCACATCGAGTTCTCCGAAGCCGCGCTGCAGGAGGCCGCGGTGGGCTTCCGTCGGATCGAGGGCTTCGTCGAGCGCGCAGCCCGGCTCGTCAGCGCGACGCCGGGGGAGCTGCCCGACGCGTTCGTCCGGGCGATGGATGACGACCTCGCCGTGCCCGCCGCGCTCGCCGTGCTGCACGACACCGTCCGGGCGGGCAACGCCGCGCTGGCGGCCGAGGACAAGGACGCCGTCGCCACCTCCCTCGGTGCGGTGCTCGCGATGCTCACGATCCTCGGGCTGAACCCGCTGGACGACGCCTGGGCCGGGGCTGCTCCGGAGCAGGACGCGATGGTCGTGGTCGACGCCCTGGTCGCGCTGGCGCTGCAGCAGCGCGAACAAGCCCGAGCCCGCAAGGACTTCGCAGCCGCGGACGCGGTGCGGGACGCCCTGAACGACGCCGGCGTCGCCATCGAGGACACCCCGGCCGGACCGCGGGCGAGCCTGCTCCCGCGCGCGTCGGCGGCTCAGCTCACCGACGCCGCAGCCGCCAGCGCCGCAGCCACCAGCGATGCCCCCACAACGATGCGCCACCAGAACGATGCACCCACGAATGATGACGAGAGCGGGACCTGATGGCCGGCAACAGCCAGCGCAAGGGCGCGAAGCGCGCCCCTGGGAGCAAGAAGGGTGCCGTCGTCGGATCCGGCGGGGCCAAGAGCAAGGGCCTGCGTCCGAAGGGACCGACCCCGAAGGCCTCCGACCGCACCAAGGCGGCGCGTCGCGCGAGCTCTCCTGGCGCGCGCGGGCACGCCGCCGCCCGTTCCGGAGGAGCGACCGAGGGCTTCGACGGCCCTGCGTCCGAGCGCACCGACGACCGCCCGGCGCGCTCACCTCGGGCCCCGCGTCCCGCTGGCAGCAGGGCGCCCGCCCGGTGCGCAAGGTGGTGGTCGCGGCGGTTCCGGGCGTCCTTCGCCGGGGCCGCGCAGCGGTGGTGCCGGCAGCACGCGGCCGGCGCCCCGTAAGGGCGCCGGCAAGGAGGGCTCCGAGGTCGTCGTGGGCCGCAACTCGGTCGTCGAGGCGTTGCGCGCGAAGGTGCCCGCGACGCGCTGCTCGTCGCCGAACGCATCGATGCCGACGACCGCGTGAAGGAGGCCATCAAGATCGCGGCCGACCGCGGTCTCCGATCATGGAGTGCCCGCGCACCGAGCTCGACCGCATCACGGCCGGCGCCGTGCACCAGGGTCTCGGCCTGCAGGTCCCGCCGTACTCGTACGCGCACCCGGACGACCTCGTCGGGCGCGCGCAGGACGCCAACGAGACGCCGCTGGTCGTCGCGCTGGACGGCGTGACCGATCCCGCGCAACCTCGGTGCCGTGGTGCGGTCGGCGGCGGCCTTCGGCGCGCACGGCGTCGATCGTGCCCGACCGTCGCTCGGCGGGCATGACCGCCGGCGCGTGGAAGGCCTCGGCCGGTGCGGCTGCACGGGTGCCGGTGGCCAGGGTCACGAACCTCACCCGGCAGCTCGAGGCTTTCCGCAAGCAGGGCTTCGTCGTGGTCGGTCTCACCGCTGCCGGCACGGTCGACGCCGCTGACCTCGAGGCCAGCACGGACCCGTTGGTGCTGGTCGTGGGCTCCGAGGACCAGGGCCTGTCGCGTCTGGTCGAGCGCAGCTGCGACATCCTGGTCCGCATCCCGATGGCGACGGGCAACGAGTCGCTCAACGCCGGGGTCGCGGCCGGTGTCGTGCTCTACGAGATCGCCCAGCACCGGGCGCGCGGCTAGCCGGGCGCCGGGCTTCGTCAGCGTGAGCCGGCCTCGGCGGTCAGGGCGAGACACCGTCGTCGGGACCGGATCCGCCGGACTCCCGTCCGCTGCCGCTGCTGCCGAGGTCGAGGTCGGCAAGCTCCTCGGGCGAGAAGGTGAGACGGAAGGCCGCGGTGTCGTCGGACGACCGAGCCGATCCTGGTTCCGAGCACGGCCTGCTCGACCGGCTTGGCGGCCAGCACCTGCCGGACGTAGTCGCGCGGCCGCGTTCTCCAGGCCGACGTCGTGGCCGGCGCGCTCGGACAGGAACCAGCGGTGCTCGAGCACCTCGTGGAAGACCTCGGCGGCTCCAGCTTGCCGCGCTGGTCCTTCGGGACCGACCGGACGACCGGCTCGAACACCTCGCTCACCCAGCGGTGCGCGGCGACTCCCTCGTCGCTCTCCGGGATGGCCAGCGCGGCCCGGTAGGTGTCGAGGTCGTTGAGCAGCCGGCGGGCCTGGTTCTCCTCGGACGTCGAGGCCGGTCAGCCGCATCAGCCGCCGGGTGTGGTGGCCCGCGTCGACGACCTTCGGCTGGACGCGTGCGCTGGTGAGCCGGCGTCGCTGGTCGACATGGACCTCGGCGACGTCGAAGCCGAGGTCGTTGAGCCGGCGGATGCGGCGCGTCGACGAGGTACCGCTCGCCCTCCTTGATCTGCAGCGGCTCGGGTGAGCTCGTCCCACAGCCGGCCGTAGCGGCGCGACGATGGCGTCGGCGGTGTGCAGCGGCGTCGATGCTCTCGTGCAGCATCCCGCCGGCCTCGAGGTCGGAGAGCTCGCCGAAGATGTTGATCCGGGCGACCTCGATGTCGTTCTCCCGCTGCCCGTCGGACAGGCGCGGGTGGAGGTCGCCGGTCTCGGCGTCGACCAGGTAGGCGGCGAAGGCGCCGGCGTCGCGCCGGAACAGGGTGTTCGACAGCGAGCAGTCGTCCCAGGCGAAGCCGGCCAGGTGCAGCCGCACGAGCAGCAGCGACGAGCGCGTCGAGCAGCCGGTTCGCCGTGTCAGGGCGCAGCGTGGATGAGAACAGCGCCCGGTAGGGCAGCGAGAACTGCAGGTGCCGGGTGATGAGCGCCGGGTCGAGCGGGTTGCCGTCCGGGGCCTGCCGGCCGGTGACGACGCCGACCGCCTCGACCGCCGGCACGTCCATCCGCTCGAGCGCGCGGAGCAGCTGGTACTCGCTGGTCGGCGAGCCGCTCGCCGACCTCCTTCACCGCGATACACCACGCCGTGCAGCCGGACGAACCGCACGACGTGCCGGGAGATGCCGCGGGGCAGCGCGACGAGCTGGTCGGCCGGCCACTCCTCGAGCGGGGTCTGCCAGGGCAGGAAGAGCAGGTCGGGGTCGTCCAGGGCGGCGGTCACGTGCAGCGGCATGGCGTCGCGATCCGTCCCAGGGCAAGCGTCGGATCGGAGGGCTAGCAGGGAGACCGACAGCTGCCACCGCGCGTTCCAGCCGCACAGGGGACCCTGGTGCGGCTGGGACGCTGCAGAGGGACGTCCGTCTGACGGGCTCAGCTGAGGCGCAGGCCCGTCGCCGTGGAGAAGACGTGCGCGTTGCCGGCCTTGATGGCGACGTGCACGGTGTCCCCGCGCGGCGGCGGGGTGCGGCCGTCGGTGCGGAGGATGACCTCCTTCGTCGTGCCGTCGAGGAGGGTGACCTCGCCGTAGACGTACGCGTCCGCGCCGAGCTCTTCGACGAGGTTGACCGTCGACCGGGATGCCGCCGGTGTCGCCGGTGAGCGTGAGGTCCTCGGGACGGAAGCCGAGGTGGATCGTCTTGAGGTTCTCCGCCTCGGCCTTGGCCATGACGTCGCGCTCGATCGGGACGACGCTGCCGCGGACCTGTCCGCCGCCGTCGACCAGCGGCACCTCGATGAGGTTCATCGCGGGCGAGCCGATGAAGCCGGCGACGAAGACGTTGTCCGGGTGGTCGTAGAGGTCCCGCGGGGTGTCGACCTGCTGCAGCACGCCGTCCTTGCAGCACCGCGACGCGGTCGCCCATCGTCATGGCCTCGACCTGGTCGTGCGTGACGTAGACGGTGGTGACGCCGAGCCGGCGCTGGAGCGCGGCGATCTCGGTACGGGTCTGGACGCGCAGCTTGGCGTCGAGGTTCGACAGCGGCTCGTCCATGAGGAAGACCTGCGGCTCGCGCACGATCGCGCGGCCCATCGCGACCCGCTGGCGCTGGCCACCGGAGAGCGCCTTCGGCTTGCGGTCGAGGTACTGCGTCGAGGTCGAGGAGCTTCGCGGCCTCCTCGACCCGCCGCTCGATGTCCGTCCTTGGGCTCGCCCGCGATCTTCAGCGCGAAGGCCATGTTGTCGCGCGACGGACATGTGCGGGTAGAGCGCGTAGTTCTGGAAGACCATCGCGATGTCGCGGTCCTTGGGCGGGAGGTTCGGTGACGTCGCGGTCGCCGATGAGGATCGTGCCCTCGTTGACCTCCTCGAGGCCGGCGAGCATCCGCAGGGTGGTGGACTTGCCGCATCCGGAGGGGCCGACCAGGACCAGGAACTCGCCGTCCTCGATCTCGAGGTTGAGCTTGTCGACCGCCGGGACGTCGGACCCCGGGTAGATGCGCGAGGCGTTGTCGAAGGTGACGGTAGCCATGGTGACCACTCCCTTCCACCGGCAGGAACGTGCCGGACGATCCGTTGTGGAGGGACGTGCAGTGGTTGGACGCTACTGCCTGCGGCGAACGAAGTCACTCGATCTTCACGAGCTATTTGGGCGTCGTCACCTGGTAGTCCGGGAAGGTCTTGCGGTAGGCCGCGGCGACGCCGTCCAGGGCAGCCTGCGCGGAGAGCGCCCCCGACAGGGCGCTGCGGAACTCGTCGTCCAGCGGTGGGTAGAGGTTCTCGTTGCTCGGCGCGACGGGCAGCGGTGTCCCGGCGCGGATCACCGGCTCGAAGCCCTGCACGACGGCGTTGCCGGTGAGCCCGGGCGCGCTGTAGGCGGAGATCCGGGTCGGCAGGAGGCCGAGGTCTTCCGCGAGGGTGACCTGGCTCGCCGTGGAGTCCAGGAACTGCACCAGCTGCTCCGACGCCTGCGGGTATCTGGTCCCTGCGTAGATCACGTACGACGTGCCGTCGAGCGGCGAGCTCGAGGTGACCGATCCGGAGGGCACCGGGGCGATCCCGATCTGCGAGCGCGAGCTGAAGGCGCTCCCGCCTACGAGGCCAGGGATGGCCGCCGCGTCATCCAGGATCATCGCGACCTGACCCTGCCGGAAGGCGCTGCGCATGTTGTCCACCGAGCCGGTGGAGCTGTCGTTGACGATGACCGAGGTGGCCTGCATCGCGAGCCGGAGCTGCAGGCCCTTGACCGCCGCCGGTTTGTTGACCAGCACGGTCTGGGCGTCGGGGTCGATGAGGGCGCCACCCTCGCCGTAGATCCAGGGGAGCAGCCCCTCCGAGTCGGCTGGCGCGTACAGCGTCTCGAGGCCGTCGGCGGTGATGTGGATCTGGGACGTGCTGACCTGCGCCCAGGTCTTGGGAACGCCGACCTTCGCGCGCACGAGCGCGGCCTTGTTGTAGAGGAGCGCCGGCCCGTCGGCGCTCCTCGGCACACCCATGACACTGCCCTCGACCGTCACGCTGGTCACCAGGGCCGGGAACTGGTCGTCGAAGCCCGTCGTCGCCGGGGTGTCGTCGAGCTTGGCGAGGTAGCCGCGCGAGGCGAAGTCGGCGATCCAGCTGGTGTCGACGGTCACGACGTCCGGCGCGCCAGAGACTGCTTCGGCAGCGCTCTCGAACCGGCTCTGGGCTTCGGCCGGTGGGACCTGCACATAGGTGACGTCGATGGCGGGGTACTTGGTGTGGAAGTCGTCGAGCAGCCGGCGCATGCTCGCGCTCGCGCCGGTCTGGTCGGAGATGTCCCACCAGAGCAACGTGGACGGCGCAGCCGAGGAGGTCGAGGTCGACGGCTCCGGACTGGACGGGCTCGAGGTGCAGGCCGCGAGGCTCGCAAGGGCGAGCGCGAGCAGGCAGGCCCAGCCGGCTCGCCACGGGCTGCGTCGCACCGTGTGCCCCCTCGTGACCTCGCGTCTGCTCGTGCCTGTCCGCGCGGCGTCCGGCCGCGCCCCGGCTCACGCTAGCAAGCCTCGCCTGAGCGTGCGGCGCCGGAGCGTCAGGGGCAGGGGCTCGCGGGGGCTACGCTGCGGCGGTGCACCGTTTCGACGAGGAAACCGAGCGCCTGTCGCAGGCCGTCATCGACTACGCCCGACGCCGGATGGCGCTGGACCCTGTCCCGCTCGACGGCCCCAAGCCGTACGCGCAGCTGCTAGCGCTTGCCGGGCAGACGATCACCGAGGACGGCCTCGGCGGTGACGCGGCGTTGCGCCTCTTCGACGACGTCCTGTCCAAGGCCTGCATCTCGGTGGACCATCCGCGCTACCTCGCCTTCATCCCGGCCGCCCCGACCGAGGCCTCGTTCCTGTTCGACCTCGTGGTCGGTGCCTCGTCGATCTACGGCGGCTCCTGGCTGGAGGGCAGCGGGGCCGTGTACGCGGAGAACCAGGCGTTGCGCTGGATCGCGGACCTCGCGGGGATGCCGGCGAGTGCGGGCGGGGTCTTCGTGCAGGGC
>CAWFVK010000015.1:0-413221 GCA_963819215.1 uncultured Actinomycetota bacterium
TCGCCGCAGAGTTTACGATCGAAGGGTTCGGGCCAAGCCTTGCCGAATGAGACGCTGACCGAGTCCCGGCGCTCCCCGGCTCTGCCCCTCACCTCGGCGGAGGCTGCGGCACTTGAGAGCCTGGGCCAAAGACTTGCCGGACAACGTGCCTGGTGGGGAACCGCAAACGACACAGACGCCCCGGAACGTAGCGTTATCTCGTGCCACCCCACCGCGGACGGCCAGTACCAAGTCCAGGTCCGAGACGTCATCGGCGTAGTCGCTGTAGGCGACTGGCGACTCCAGGATCACACCCAAGATCCCGCTCGACCACGCTCTGTTCTTGCTCGAGAGAGCGGACGTTCTCCCGCGACTCGACCCGACGTCAGCTGTGCTCGACCCCGACGAGTCGTTCTGGTCCGTCATCGCGCGTGGTCGTCGACGCGCTGCGCCGCCTCTTGCGAGCAGACCTCATCCGGGACTATCGAGAGCAGTCTGACAGCCTCCCCTTCGTTCGCGGACGGCTCAGGCTTCTAGACACAACCCACCGGCTGCAGCAGGGCAGACTGGAACTGCACTGCGACTTCGAAGAGTTCGACGCCGATAACCCGCTCAACCGGCTACTCAAGGCAGCAGCGCGGTCGGTCGCGGGAAGCACCCGGCTCGACCGAGGACTACGACGGGAGGCAGCCCGCTCAGTCTCGGCGATGGTTGACGTGGGGCCGCTTCATCCTCGGGGACGAGGCCGTTACCACTGACCTTCGCACCGGGTACTACCGGGACGCGATCGCCCTTGCACGCTGCATCATCCTTGGGCAAGGAAGGGCACTACACGTCGGCGAGGCAGTTGCGTGGAGCTTCCTCATCCCCACGCCTATCGCGATCGAATCCGGGGTCAGACGAGTCCTGAGAGACGGGCTCCTAGACCTCATCGTGGTCGACAAGAAGGGGGTGGCCATCCAACCCTCCTCCCTCACCCTGAACCCAGACCTCGTCTTCGGCCAGCCGCCCCTAGCTGTCGGAGACGTGAAGTACCAATTGACCCATGCCGAGTGGGCTCGGCAGCACCTGTATCAAGCAGTGACCTTTGCCTGCGGGTTCGAAGTCTCAACAGCTGTGGTCGTAGGCTTTCGTATTGACGCAACTGCAGAGCCGCCGGACCTTCAAGTCGGCAAGTGCAGCTCAAACATCTGTCGTGGAGCGCCCTAACGAGGTGCCGCCAGACGTTGCTGCCCAAAGATTGGTTATCGAATGCGCTAGGGGCAATCGAGCCGTTGTTCATGCCGAACATGCGGTCGGTCAGCTAGGCCGGGCATCCCCTACCCGGCTGACCGCAGTTCTAGCGCAGGTGCCCGTACAACCCCGTGTCCGTGCGCCGATGCCGCCCACCCCTCGAGCCATCGCTCTGCGGAGTCGAAGTCTTGATGCCCGTTGACGAGAGGGTTCGGGGAGTCCTCGCTTCGCCGGCCGGACGGTGTACCTCAACGGAACGTCCTGGGCTCGCCGGCTCTAGGACTCTCGGCAGCCAATCTGCTATCGCATCGACACGGGCACGATCCCAGTAGACCTGAGTGTTCGCAAGCCACGGTCTGAGTACGCACCCACGCCCAGAACATACGTCGACCCGCGGAGCCCATCCCTAGTTCAGCTTGAGCCGCAAGGCAGATAACTGGTCTACACGTGCCAACCGTCACCCCCAGAAGCTGGTCAAGGTCGGCGGCCATCCGTTGAACCTTGTCCTGTCGCGATCCCTGCGGTATCCGTTCTGACGAAGTATTCCGCGTGCGACACAGTGATTGCGCCGCTCCAATTCTTGGCATCGACGACGAAGGCGCCGGCCGGGCCGAAGACGAGGAAGTCCACGTTTCCCTTGATCGTGCCTGGCCAACGAACGTCCGCTACGAAGCCGTATCCGTGGTTGCGCAGTAGGTCAAGTTCGGCTGCGACCACCAACTCGCCCTGCCGGCCCTTCTCAAACTTCCCTGCCCGCACCTCGGCGCGGCGCGCGCGCTCGAGATGATCCTGGGCCAGCCGGGTCTGACGGATTACCTCATCCTCAGCTGAACCGCCGACCGTCATTACGCCTCCCGCTCGCGAATCGCCTCACTAGGCCTCGGCCAACCGTCCGTCGTCCTTGAGCCCAACGGAGGACTCATCGACGGGTACGGCGATGCGTCGGCAGCCGTCTTCCATGGGCAGCAAGACCGCCGACGAGAGGTGGCGCTGGGGGCCTGAGCACCCCGTGCACCGGTAGGACCGCCCACGCTCCGGATTCAGGCTGAGCTCCAAATGCCGCCGCTAGTTCGCGCCGAACAGCAGGACACGCACTCGGGCGATCTGGGTCGGGGACAGAGGCGGCGGGGGCAGCACACGAAACAGTGAGCCGTTAGCGAGCCCAACGCTGTCCAGCGCCCCTGTGCAATCAGGATGGAGCCGCTTGAAGCGGGCCGCCTCGCGGCTGTCACGCCTACGTTCAGCGTCCTCCATGTACCTGGTGCCCCGCGCTCGCCATGGCGATTTGTCCGAATCCGCCCAAGCCTTGGCATCGCACCCCTTCCCGCTGATACTCCGCCCAGGTCAAACGCATCTCGTCGGTGTACGTGTGATTCCTGTCCATAGCTCGAGCGTCACCCGAAGTGACCTCGAGCAAACCTCGAGGCAGTCTCCACGCACGAGCAGGCTGGTCTTCGTCCGGGTTCAGGAGCACTCCTATATCCCGGGTCCCAGGTGACGGCATAGCGGAGGGTCCAAAGCCCCGACGCGGAACCGGACGTCTCGGGTGGGGCGAGCTGTCAACGGCACGGCGGCTTGCGCTCCAGAACCGGAATTAGGTGCGCGGCGCGGCTTGGTGCGCTTGGTCCCAAACCGCTCGGGCGTCGGCTATGTCCGACGAGGCTTTCTCTGCCCACTCGCGGACGGAGTGGACCGGGGTGCACATCGTTCCGCCGAGGCTGGTCAGGCTGTACTCGACGCGGACTGGTACTCCGGTGTGGACTTCTCGTTCGATCAGTCCGTCGCGTTCGAGGTCTCGAAGGACTCGGGTGAGGACCTGAGAGCTGACGTCGAGGCGTCGCTTGAGGGTGTTGAAACGCGTGGGGCCGTCTTCTAGGACGTGCGTGACCAGGACGGTCCACCTGTTTGCCAGGCGCTCGACCGCGTCCCGCATGGGCGTGCCAGGACCGTAGGGGTCTGTCGGTGGCGGCTGCTCCATGCCGCGAACTGTAGCAGTCACCGGGGAGGACTAGGTCACTTTCGGGTACCTAGACACGATTCGTGACTCGGTGCTACGAATGTGTCTGCCAGACGGGCAGGCGCTCACGCGCGAGACAGAAGGAGCATTCGTGGCTGAGAACGAGGCACCCATCGACCTGTTCGAGAAGGTCGACTTCGAAGCGTGGAACGGGCCGGACTGGGACCTGTTCCGCAAGTTGCACAGCGACGACGTATTCGTCGACATGTTCGGTGAGAAGACCGAGGGCATCGACGCCCACGTCAACGCGTGCCAGTCCTATCAGGCAGCAGTACCCGAGTCCAAGGTCCTGGAACATTCCGTCAGGATGGCTGCCGGGGACTGGACCGCCGTGATCTCCAACGCCGAGGGTGGAGTCAACTTCGTCACCGTAGCGAAGTGGAAGGACGGCGCGATCACCGAGGAATACATCATGGGAGTCAAGTAGCCCTCAGGTGCCTTGACCCAGGCACGCTCGACGACGGGCCCGGGTAGGCGGAGCAATCGCCTACCCGGCTGCCCTGAGCAGCCGACCAGCATCTTCCGAAAGGGTGTCTCGTGACGCACGTCAGCATTATCGGCACGGGCAAGATGGGCCAGGCGATCGCCAACATCGCGACCAAGGGGGGTCACACCGTCGAGCTACTTGGCAAGGACGATCCAGCCACAGGCGACATCGTGGTCCTTGCCGTGCCGCACTCAGTGATGCAAGAACTGCTCCAGCAGCGCAGCGAGGGTCTGGCCGGCAAGGTCGTTGTCGACATCTCCAATCCCGCCAACTTCGAGACCTTTGACTCCCTCACCGTCCCCGCCGACAGCTCAGCGACGGCTGAGATCGCGGCGGCACTCCCTCATTCTCATGTCCTCAAGGCGTTCAACACCACCTTCGCCGCCACCCTCGCCTCCGGCAAGGTCGGACCGCTCACCACCACCGTGCTCATCGCTGGGGACAATGCCGACGCGAAGTCTCTGCTTGCCGACGTCATCACAACCGGTGGGCTGCACGCAATCGACGCAGGCTCCCTGCGGCGCGCCCGCGAACTCGAAGCACTCGGCTTCCTTCAACTCACCCTCGCTGCACGCGAGCTCGTGCCCTGGACGGCTGGCTTCGGCCTCGTCACCTAAGAGCATCGGCTCGGTTCCCACAGCGGTTTCGAACGCGCTAAACGAACGAACATGACCCGAACCTAAGTGCCTACCTGTTGACCTCGGGCAGCTCTGGGCCGGCAGGCTGAGGGTTAGGTGGTCGGTGGGTTGCTCTCGAAGTGCCTGCCCACGGTTTGTCCCGTGTGGCTCTCGAACGGAGTGCGCCCCGCGGGCCGCTGTTGACGGGATGTGGCTCGAGAGGGGTCTGCGTCGCCCGAGGTAGGCATGCCCTCCCGTCGTCCCTTCGACGATGAGGAGCGAGATGTCATGGCTGGTGTGGTGATTGGTGTGGACCCGGCGAAGAGGTCCCACACGGTCGAGGTGATCGACGGCCGAGAACGAGTTCTGGCTGCTGAGCGGTTCGGTAACGACAACGATGGTTACCGGGCGATGCGTGCGCTGACCCGGAAGTGGCCGACCAGGGTGTGGGCGGTGGAGGGCGCGAGCGGGTCGGGCGGCAGCTTGCGCAGCGACTGATTCCGGCTGGAGCGCGCAAGTAACTGACTGCGACGGCTGCTCGGGCACTGCTGGCCACGGTCCGTCCCAGAGACATCGCCGGACGGACCTGCCGACAGGTCGCCGCCGACCTCATCGACGACGTCGCCGTGCTCGACCGCAAGCTCGCGTCGATCGAGACACGGATCAAGGAAGCCGTCGCGGCGACCGGTACCACGCTGACCGACATCGTCGAGGTCGGCCCGATCACCGCCGCGGTCATCTTGGGCGAGGTCGGGGACATCGTCCGGTTCGCCACCTCCGACGCGTTCGCCTCCTACACCGGCACCGCACCCCTAGAGGTGTCCAGCGGCGACGTCCACCGTCACCGGCTGTCGCGCGCGGGGACCGCCGCCTCAACTCCGCGCTGCACATCATCGCGTTGGCGCACAAACGCCACGACCCCCGCGGCAACGCCTACTACGCAAAGAAGATCGCCGCCGGGAAAGGCACCAAAGGTGCGATGCGTTGCCTCAAACGCAGGCTGTCCGACGTGGTGTTCCGGCACCTCGTCGCCGAACAGGCGTTAAGGAGCCCGGGAGGGCAGATGGGGGCGACAATCACATCCAGCGCGGCTGACCTGATCCCCATGGCCAGCACTTCGGAGAAGCCACAACCCGGGCTCACCGCCGACCATACGCCGCTGTACGCCGCTGCGTCTTGACACAGAGGGGAACCGTTCTGGTGCGTCTGTCCTCCCGCGACGGACACCCGCCAAGGCATGATCTGCATCGACGTGAGTAGGTTTCCATGGGCGGAGGCCGTTGAGAGGAAACCATGGGGTCGCTCGGAGACTGGCTGCAGCTGATCATCGGCACTGTAGGGACGTTCATCCTCATCTGCGTGGTTGCGATGGTCTGGCGCTTGTATGGTCGGACCGCTAACGACGCCGGATCCGATGGCACCCTGACCCCCGCAGCTCTGAGCAATCAGCGATCTCGCCAGTTGCTCGTGCGAGTCCAGGTCATCCTTCTCGGCGGGGTGGGCGGGTCGTTTCTGGTTGCCCTCTTCGTGGTCCGACCCTTGGGCGGGTCGAAGGGTCTACAGGTTGCAGTAGCTCTGGTTGGAGCTCTGTCAGCCTTCCTCGTAGCAGTCCTGGTCGCGAGCCGAGCTGCCAAGTCGCGCCGAGCCGAGCCCGGCGATAGCGCATACGTGCCGTGCTAGTGCGCTTCCTAGGCCGTCGGGAGTTGCTTGATCGTCTTGGCCATTCTGTGTTCCCAGCCGGGCGGGTCATCGGTGGAGTCGTTGAGCAGTTCCATGACGAGGGCTCCGACCCAGTTAGCTGTTAAGCGGAGCCGGCTGCTGTGCGCCAGCACCTGGTCTGCCCACCGGTCAGCTGCCGTTGCAATGTCTTCGTCCGGGTACCTTTGACCGTTGGCCGCCAGGTCGAGAACCTCCCTGATCTTGTCGGGGGGCAGGCTGGTGAAGTCCATGCGTCATTGTGCATGGCCGGGTTCGTTCGACTGACACGAGTGCCGATCACGGGCGGGGTGGTCAGGCGCGGCATCCGGCAGTATGTGCGGGTGTTGCTTCGGATCCGGTCCGATCGAACGACTGGTGGGTGGCTGACTGTGTCCATTGATCTCGACTACCGGTCGGGCCTCTACACGGTCACCGTGAGTCCACCCCAGGCGGAGTTCTGGACCGGGGGTCCGCTCACGACGACGGAGGTTCTCCGGGAGCCGTCAGCCCGCGGCGGCGACAGGCAAGCCAACAGTGCCCTTTGGCACATCGTGCTAACCCGGATGAGCAGCGATCCACGGACCCGCGACTACGTCCTGCGACGCACCGACGAAGGACTCACGAAACGAGACGTCATGCGATACATCGCGCGAGAACTCTTCGTCGATCTACCCGACGTACTCGTTGCTTGACACCCCTAGCAGCATCAGTATGTAGGCGTGCCAGACTCCCCGCCACCTTTGTTTCTGGAACTGGCGAGGTCCGACTCCTTCGTCGAGCGAGCCTTCGCTGGCCGACAACTTGCCCGCTACTGGGCCGGAGACGCTGAGGTCGACGCTGCCATCCGCACTCTGCTTCTCGATCCCCAGAACACGCTGGTCACGGCAGAGACCGCCGAAGGGCTGTTAGCCCGACGGGATCTCGCCGGCTGGCGGTTGTTCGCTGCCGCGTATCGAGCAGCGGATGACCACACCGGCGACCATCTCGGCGATGCCATGTACTCGGTGCGGCAGACGCTCGAAGACCAAGAGAACCTCGTCGCGGGTCTACGCATTGTCGCTAGTACGGATGAAGATCAGGCTGCACGAGACGGTGCGAACGAGATTCTCCAATGGCTCGGCAGCGCATAGGTGATGCTCCTACTGTCAAGCGATGGCTTGGAACGGTAGGGCGTTGTAGACCTCGCGGGCGATGTAGCGCTTGAGGCATCGGATGGCTTCGCTCTTGGTTTTGCCTTCGGACTGGCGTTTGGCGATGTAGTCGCGGGTTTCTTGGTGGGTGGCCATCCGCACGATGGCGATGCGCCACAGCGCGGAGTTGGCGTCTCGGTCGCCGCTTCGGTTGAGCCGGACGCGGCCTTGAGTCTGCCCGGAGTTGACGGGGATGGGTGCTGCGCCGACGAGGGCTGCGAAGGACTTCTCGTGGCCGAGGCGTTCGGGGTTGTCGCCGGCGGTGATGAGCAGGGTGGTCGCGGTGTCCGGGCCGATCCCGGTCTTGGCGACCAGTTCGGGGGCGAGTTCGGTGGTGATGCGCCGCATCCGGGTGGTGACCGTTGCTTTCTGGTCCTCCAGGACCTGGACACGTTGGGCGAGCTCGCGCAGGGACAGGCGGACCATTGCGACCAGGGAGTCGTCGTCGGCGCGGATCCGGAACCCCGCACACGTGGCGACCAGGTCGCGGTTCTTCAAGCCACGCAGCTTCCCGCGTAGCTCTTCGGGTGCGGTCAGGACCAGGGCGTGGAGCTGGTTCAGCGCCTGGGTCCGTGCCTTGCGTCGCACTTCGCTGCACCATCTTCAAGGCACGCAACGCCTCCACCGGGCCGTCGTGGGACTTGGGGACCGCCGTCGCGTCACCGGACTGCACGGCGCGGGCCGCGGCGATCGCGTCGACGACGTCGGTCTTGCCGTGCCGGCGGCGGACCTGCCGGTTCGGGCGGCCCACCTCGATCACCGTCACGTCGCGGGTGCTCAGGTACTGGGCCAAGGCCGCGCCGTAGGAGCCGGTGCCCTCTACCCCGACGATGACGACCGGCCCGAACCCCGATAACCAGGCCAGCAGCGCGCGGTAGCCCGCGGGCGTCGTCGGAAACGGCGAGGTCCCCAGCACCCCACCCAGGTGGTCAAGAGCAGCTGCGACATGGAAGTCGCGGTGCGTGTCCACACCGCCGGTGACGTGAGGGCGCGTTGATGTCATCGTGGTCATGTCCGTCCTTGTTGGTCGCACAGCAGGGCGGGCACGGAGCGGCCGACGGTCGGACAGGACAGGGACGGGCCTGTTGCTGCAGGCTCCTACTAGGTCACTTCCGCAAGCTTGGCCGTGCCAGGCGGACTCCCGCCCGGCCGACGGATCACTTAGAGGGCAACCCGAAAGTGCCAGCCGTTACTTAGAGTCAGACCGGGCGGGAGAACACCCCATCCAACATCCCTGCCGTTCTCGGGCGCCGGGCGGTCCGGCATAGTGCGCTCGTGCGCGCGGTATGTATACGGCCAGGTTGTCGACGAGGGTGCGGGTACGCCCGTCCTAGCAGGCACGTTTCCTCAGAGGTGGTCACCGGCCCATGAACACATCGGACGAGCTCGATCCATACCTTCGCCCAGACGAGCACGTGCTCTGGGTTGGAAGGCCGGATCCTACCGTTTGGTTCTGTCCGTTGGACGGGTTCCTTATCCCTTTCAGCCTTCTGTGGTGTGGTTTTGCGCTGTTCTGGGAGGCGACCGTGCTGGCCGAAGATGCCACCGTCATCTTCAAGCTCTGGGGTCTGCCTTTCGTCGCGCTGGGTCTGTACCTCATCTTCGGCCGATTTGCGTACAAGCGATGGCGGAAGGAACGCACGCTGTATGCGGTCACAGACCAGCGGGGCATCGTCTTGGTCGATGGAAGGTCGCTGACTGACTCGCCTCTGAAGTACCAACCGGTGAACGTCCGGCGCTCACGGGATGGGCTCCATGCCAGCGTCGTTGTCGGCAACACCGGGGGTGGTCTCTGGCGCGGGCCAGCCAGATACGCGAACACAGGGATGGACTGGTTTGGAGCAGGGGGCAGCAGGTTGAGTTCTACGATGTTGCGCGTCCTGAGCCCATGCTGGCAGCGATTGAGCAGGCCCGGAGTTGAACGTCCCACTGGCGAACCAAAGTGCCGTTCGGCGCGGATCCTGATCGGGCACGATGACCCTGTGCGAGCCTCCCTCCGCAGCGTCGACCTGAGCCCGGACCCTCGAACGCTGCCGGCCGACCCGGCACAGTTCCGCTTCCTCGCCCGACTGATGGTGGGGCCGGCCGACGGTCCAGGTGAGGAGTCGCTCGACGTCACGGTGTGCAGTCCGGAGTGGCTGGCCGCTCGCTCGACGGCAGAGGGCCTCGTCGACGTCCGGCATCACCTCGTCGTGACCGTTGACCAGTACGACGAGGGCCGGTTGCAGCGGTGGTTCGCCGAGCGGGTAGGCCAGGTCGAGGGACCGGATTGGCCAGCCATCGGGAGCAAGGCGCAGATGGGACGTGCCAGAGGACATCCGGCATTTGAGGGGAGGCCGTCGCGACTCGACCGCCGTTGTGGCGGATCCACCGACCTCACGTCCCTCTGTCAGTCGGCCACCACCCGGATGCACCTGATGTACTCTCACGCCGCTGAGAGAGGAGAGCGATGCGAATCGTTGCTGGCACACGACCGGCCGACGGCGAGGTGCTCGGCGAGTACGGCGCGTCTACGGCTCAAGCCGTGACCGGCTGGTTCGTCGCCCTGGCGTCCCTGATCTACGGAATCAGTGTCACCGCTGCAGCCGGATGGCGAAGCCCTGGGTTGGCCGCTCTCGAGTGGGGCTTGATAGTCCTCTCAGTCCTCTGGGCCTGGGTGGCAACTTTCGTCCCGCGGCTACGGGTGACGCGCGAGTCCTTCAAGCTCCCGCTTCGACCGCCGGTGCCGTGGTCGGCTGTCACCGAGTTTCTGCCGCGACGGTCGTCTCGGTCCTTCATGCGAGTGGCGTACAAGAGTTCTCAGGGGAGCAAGAGGGTGGAGCTGTACGGGGTCGGCCCGGAGCTCGCGGAGGCGTTGCATGAGCTGGTCCCTCGCGCTCAGAACCCGGGCTAGGCAGGTCGCACCGCCTACTCCCTTCGGGTTCTCTGCCCGGCTTTGTTCGGGTGTCTCGACCGGGCCGGGTGACGGAGCGTAGGGTGCCTTTCCTTGGCGTGTCGGTGGACGCTGACAACGCACCGTGATGATGTGATCCTCAGGCGTGCGACAAATCGGCTGGTTAGCCCTCGCGACCCTGCTTTTGCTGGGCTGCTCGCCGACTTCCCACGACGCCCAGGGCCTGGTGACACAAGTGGGACCGGGGCGTATCTGCGTCGGCTTGCCGAGCGCGACTGGGTTCTGCACGTCTGCGGGCTGGGCCTCGGATCATGGGGTCCCCAATCTCAAGGTCGGAGCATGCGTCCAGGTGACCTACACGGGCGATCAGGCCGACGAGCAGAGCGTTGAGAAGATCGCGTCGAGGGACTGCCCGAACCCCGTGGCGCCTTAGCCGGATGACGCGCGGACGTGCCGTTCGCGGACTGATCGGATCCGGTATTCGGTGCGGCTCGGTCGGTGGCCTGCCGATACCTTGGGAGGACCGGACTGAGATGTCGGAGGTGGACCTTGGCACGCAAGACCCCGCAGGAGAAGAAGGAATTGAGCTACGCCAAGGACCGCCGGAACGGGTACGGCGAGAATGCCAAGGCCTCCCGCAAGAACATCCCCTTGCGCAAGCGCCTGATCAACCGCGCCAACAGGCACAGCGCCCAGCAGGCACTGTCTGAGGCGCTCGGTGTGACCGACCCGTCGCGGGAAGAGGCCGTCGACCAGAAGGTCGCGTCCAAGCGCCCCAAGTCATGGCGGAAGCGGCCCGACATCCCCCTGGCTGAGCACCTGGAGCGCCAGTCACGCTGGAGGGATTCGCAGAAGCAGGGGTGGGACAAACGAGCGCCGACGTGCCGTTAGCGAGCGCCGGTCAGGCAGGATGTCATCGTGACTCGCCGCGTCGCCTTCATGTGTGAGCCGTTCGAGCACGTCCCTGACGGGACGAGCGTGGCCACCGGAGAGGCATGGAACGGACCTATCAGAACCGGTGATGTGTTCACTGCCGTCTTGGGCTCTGGCCGGGCGGAACGCTGGCTGGCGCTCACTGTCGCGTCAATCTCACTGGTCGCCGCCGGACAAGTGGCCGAACTACGTCGAGGCCAGAAGGGGCGGCTCACGCTGACGGGAAGCGCCCCACCCGAGATCGAAGGTGGCTGGGTCCTGTCAGGTGAGGAAGAGCTGCCCTGACGTCACCAAAGTGCAGCGTTCGGTGCGGAGCTGGTGAGCCCGGCCGAGCAAGGCTAGTCGTGTAGCCCGAACACAGCCAGGACTGCCAGGTAGACCACACCAAGACACCCGAGCAGCCCGAGCACGATCCCCGCAATCCCCATGCCTCGCCCTCGCTGCCCTCTTCGCGTGATCTGCCTGACCGCGACTATGCCCAGTGGCAAGGCAGCTAGCCCCGTCAGCCCCAGCGTCACGATCGTCGCGACACCCAGAAGCATTGAGGCGATCGCGAGTCCGTTGAACCCGGAGTTAACGGGGACCCAGTGGGTACCGGTCCAACGCACCCAGCTTGCGCCGTCCCATTGCACGAACGGGTCCGCCTGTGCCCCAGGGCTTCGTGGCTGAGCCAGTGAATCGACCTTCGTTTCTGTCGGTACCCCGCCCGGCGAGAGAGGAGCGGGCGGTGAAAGCGTCGGCTCAGTGGCCGCCCACTGCTGGCCGTCCCACTCCAACCATCGCTGGCCATCCCACTGTCGCGACCGCCCGGGCGGTGGCTTTTCCATCACGCCCTCCTCAGCCCGCAACCGGTTCGACGGCCAAGAATAGGACATGCTCGGGCCTGCCCCATCGCTCATGCTGTTGCGCACCGAGGTCCCGATCACAGGTGCATCGCGGCTCAGAGCTGGTTGCCCCAGAAAGTGGCTCCGGGCTCGGTCAGCCAGGTCGGGTTCGCCGGATCTGTTCGGGTCAATCGCGATACTAGGACGAGTCCGGACAGCTGCGGCTCGGCCTCCCAGTCGAGGCCGGCCTCCTCCGGCAGGGCTGGCCCGGTCTCGGCGTGCGGACCGGGGTGTCGTCGTGGAAGACAGGGTCGAACCGGCGCGCGATCAGACTATCGCGGGCCAAAGTGAACGACACCAACGAGTTGACGTTGCAGAACATGCTGACGTAGGTCGAGCCGGCCGACATGCGCTGCGCATACTCGAGGTCCGCTCCGGCGAACCCGTTGCTCTCCCAGACGAACACCCAGTCGCCGATTGTGCCGGCAGCGACGCAGGTCCGGTCGAAGTGCTCCGCGTCGCTGGCCCACGCCTGCGCTTTGGAGACAGAGAGGAACGAGCGAACGTGTGGACCGCAGAGCCCGACCACCGCGGCGGTCGGCGCGATGCCCTTGATCATCGTCAAAACAGACGGCATCCCAGTCACTGAGCCAGGAGCTCGCCAAGGAGTTGTCGTGTGGGCCCGTCTGCGGCATCTACGGCGCAACCAACGGGTCCAGAGGATCCACGCGCGGTCCCATGACTGTCGCCCACGCGTTGTACCTGTCGCGGGCCAGGTCTTTGTCGCGCTCTCGGCGCGCCTGGTTGTAGTCGGCCCGCCAGCGATCAAGGGCCCTGGCGCGTAGGAAGGGGACAGCCTCGGGCGAAAGGCGATACGTGAGTCCGTTTGCGTCGGTGGCTTCTAAGAAGACCTGGGGTACGTAGGCGGCTGCAGGGGCGGACCAGTATTGATTGGGCGAGTCAGTGAGGTCGTCCCGACCAAGCTGGTCCATCGCGTCCCAGGTGCTACCCAGCACGGCATCGAGATTCGTCATGGACGGACAGTGTCTGTCGCGTGCCGGGTTTGATGGAGGCTCTCATTCCCCGGAAGGATGAGAGTCATGGCGGCACCGAGGAAGTACCCGGAGGAGCTTCGGGAGCGGGCGGTTCGGATGGCGGTCGACGCGCGGCGTGACCCGGTGACTCGGCCGGGTGCGTTGCAGCGGGTCGGTGAGCAGTTGGGGATCAATCCCGAGACGTTGCGGGGGTGGGTCACCCAGGCCGAGATCGACGCCGGGCAGCGCCCGGGAACCACGACCAGTGATGGCCAGCGGTTGGCTGAGCTGGAGAGGGAGGTCAAGGAGCTGCGCCGGTCCAATGCGATCTTGCGTAGTGCCTCGGCTTTCTTCGCGGCGGAGCTCGACCGCCCATCAAGGTGATCGTCGCGTTCATCGACGAGCACAAGGACTCGTTCGGGGTCGAGCCGATCTGCAGGGACCTGCAGATCGCCCCGAGCAGCTACTACGCCCACCGGGCCAGGCCGCCCTCGGCGCGGTCGGTCAGCGATACGGCGACGACCGAGGTGATCACCGCGGTCCATGCTGACAACTACGGGGTCTACGGGGCCCGCAAGGTCCACGCCGAGCTGAACCGGCAGGGCCACCCGGTCGCGCGTTGCACCGTTCAGCGTCTGATGCGCGCTGCCGGGCTACGCGGGATCTCCCGAGCGAGGGGTCCGCGGACCACGATCCCTGGCACCGGCCCGGACACCCGCCCCGACCTGGTCAACCGGTCCTTCACCGCGACCGGCCCGAACCAGTTGTGGGTCGCTGACATCACGTACTGCCGCACGTTCACTGGGTGGGTCTACGCCGCGTTCGTCACCGACGTGTTCGCCCGCCGGGTGGTCGGCTGGCAGCTGTCGAAGTCGTTGCGCACCGACCTGGCGCTGGACGCCCTGGAGATGGGCCTGTGGACCCGCCGGCACGCCGGGCACGACGTCACCGGGCTGACGCACCACAGCGACAAGGGAGTCCAATACGTCGCCGTGCGCTACACCCAGCGACTGGCCCAGGCCGGCGCCGTCGCCTCGGTCGGCTCGACCGGGGACTCCTACGACAACGCCCTCGCCGAGGCGTTCAACTCCCTGTTCAAGGCCGAACTGGTCCGCAACAAGGGGCCCTGGAAGAACATCGACGACCTCGAGATCGCCGTCGCCGAGTACATCGACTGGTTCAACCACCGGCGCCTACACGGCGAGATCGGCCTGATCCCACCCGCCGAGTACGAGACCAACTACTACCGTCACCACACCGCTCCGACTACCGTCGGAGCGTCAGTTGAGAGCCTCCACTGAAGTCGGCACGCGACAGTCTTCTGCCGAATCCCACAGGGCAAGTGCGCCGGGTGTAAGGACACACCAAAGTGCCGTTCACGGACGGCTCGATCCGGCAGTGGGTCGCCGGACGGCAGCCGAGGGACCGGACCATGGTGCTCACGTCGGGTGTCGGTGTGGACCCCGTGGCCGTCGGTTGGTCTGGGGACTGTGGAACAGTTCAGAAGATGAGCGGCACGAGCATCTTGGTCGAACGCATGTAGACCGGGTAAGTGTCGGGGAACTGCTCGGTCAGATAGCGCTCCTCAACGGTTGCGGCATAGACGAAATAGCCCCCCGCTAGCGCCGCAGCGACCAGCCACGCCCAGCTCAGCGCCACGGCAGTGCCGACGCCTGCGAGAAGGATGCCCGAGTAGATCGGATGGCGAACGAGGTGGTACGGACCGCTGGTCACCAACTCCGGCTCGTCCTTCTGCGACATGGGGGTGCCCCAGTTGCGGCCGATGTGCCTCCGGGCCCAGATCGCCAGGCTAAGCCCGAGTGCGAAGAGGACGAGCCCAACGCCAGCACGCCATGGATTCGTAGTGAGGTCGCCACCGCGGAAGGCGCCTATCCGGATCAAGATGATGACGCAGACCGCGATCACTACCCTGATACGGAGCTCGCGGGTCAGCGGGAACCGGCCCTTCTTCGTGGAGAAGGCTGCTGTGATCCAGTAGATCCAGAAGCCCGCCCATCCGATGGCAAAGACGAGCTCGACCGCGTGCATGCCAACGATGCTTTCATCAGTGTCAACGGGCGGGCACGGCTCCGTTGGCGGCCGCCCCGACTGGCCGAACCTACGTGCCGTTCGCGGGCGTCTGACGATGGCGGGCGCGATGTACGTGCTGTCTCGCGTCCCTCTTTGATGGCCTACCCACTCTTAACTAGGTAGCGGGGTGTTTCCTGGGCGGCTGAGGGGGTGCAACGGAGGTGGAGTCGAAGAAGGGCTCGTTCGAGGTCTTCGCGGCGTCTGCCATGCCGGGGCTGCGACGCACGGCAGGTCTGCTGACGGGTGACCGGGACCTGGGGGAGGACCTGGTCCAGGCGGTCCTGCTGAAGGTGTTCGTCCACTGGCGCCGCGTCCAGGCGGCGCAGTCGCCGTTCGCCTACGCCCAGCGCGTCATGTACACCACGTTCTACGCGTGGTCCGGCCGCCGCTGGAACGCCGAGGTCCCCGTCGAAGAAGTCCCTGAGCACTCGGCCCAAGAGTCCTCCCCAGGCGCGGATACCGGACACGCTCATGCGGCGCTGATGGCACTGCCCAGGCGACAACGCGCCGTGCTGGTCGCCCGCTACTACGACGACCTGTCCGTGGAACAGACCGCGCAGCGGCTCGGCTGCTCGGCGACCACGGTGAAGAAGCTGACCGCGCAGGGCCTCGACGAGCTCCGTGCCGTCGTCCCCGCCGACAACCACACCGTGGAGGGGCCGTGAACCAGACTGAGACGTGGCTGACGACCACCCTGCAACGCCTCGCTGGCGACGGAAGCGGCCCCCCCGTCGACATGCCGGCGCTCCGCGCCCGTCGCCGCGCCCGGCGAACCAAGCAGACCGCCACCGCCGTCGGCTGCGTCGCCCTATGCGTCGGCGTCGTGTTCGCCTCCACGGCGGCCAGAAGCTCCGCCGGTGGCGGACCCGCCTCGCAGCCCGCCCGCGTGCCGGTCTCCTTGGTGGTGGACTATGGCGGGTCCGGCCTTTCACCGATCCCGCAGCGGTACACCTCGCCCCACAACATCCAGGCCGCAGCCCAAGCCGACCAGTGCCACGCGTACTGGCTCAACGGCAACAATCAGGGCGGCCAGCTCCTCGTCGAGGTTCACCTCCTCATCAACGCCGGGGCTGACCAGGCACGGATCGACAGCCTTCACGCGCTGCCCGGAGTGATCAGCGTCCAACAGGTCCCGCTCACTCAGTTCGCCGTTGCCCCCACGGGTCCGGGTGATGTGGAGGGCCCACTGTCCTGCGACAAGGCGACCCTGCCGGCCCAAGACGGCGTGCAGTACCACGGGACGGACACCACGACGCTGCGGATGCCGTCCGGCTTCGGGTTCGTGGTCGCGCCACCCGCGGCCGGCGGTATCGCAGGGATCTCTTGGCAGCAGGCGTACGCCACCTGCAGCCACACCGCCCCATGCGGACCAGTGGGCACCCAGGACATCTACCTCGTGCGGCTCACCGAGACCACCAGCAATCTGACTATGCGACCAGACGGCACCGCGGTCCCCAACGTCAATCACCGACTCGTCTACCTCATCGTCTTGTACGGCAAGACCTGCGTGAGCTCTGGCGGCCCGCCGCCACCGCCAGGAAGCACTCCACGAGCCGTGACACCCTCACCCTGCACCCAATTCGCCGTTGTGGACGCCGACACAGGCCAAGACCTCGGCGGCGGATGGGGACCGCCATGAGCGACGACCGAGCGCAGAGCGCCGAGGTGCCGTTTGGTGCTCCTATGACGGGCCGTCTTGCTCTCGGTTGGGCGGTTGGCGACGGTGGACGGGAACCGAACGGGGTCTCCATCCCGTGTATAGGGGTGAGGAGGCGATCGTGCGCCAGGTCGATGCCGAGTTTGCGAGGTTCGTCGCTGATCGGGGGCGTTCGCTGCGGCGGACGGCCTACTTGCTCACCGGCGATTGGCACGCGGCTGAGGATCTGACGCAGGACACCCTGATCCGGTTGTACTCGGTGTGGGGGCGGATCGCACGTCGCGACGAAGTGGACGCCTACGCGCGCAAGACGATGGTGCGTCTTCACCTGGACGAGCGGCGCAGGAAGCGTTCCACCGAGCAGGTCACACCCGATCCGGGTGCTGCCACGGCTGCCGTCCGGGATCAGCCGGAGGCACGTCTGGACCTGCTGCGGGTGTTGGCGAGGCTTCCCAGACGGCAGCGGACCGTGTTGGTTCTGCGGTTCTGGGAAGACCTCGCGGTCGTGACGGTCGCTGATCTAGTCGGCTGTTCACCCGGCACGGTGAAGAGCTTGACCAGCCGAGGTCTCGAGGCGCTCCGAGCCGAGCTGGACCGGCAGGGCGTGGCATTTTCGGTGGAGGAGGAGAAACGATGACCCCGGTCGACATCCACGAGCTGTTCGCGGATCTGGTAGCTAGCGAGCCGGCTCTGCCGGACTTCGTCGGACCGGCCCGGTCGCGAGGGCGCCGCCGTCGCCGGATCCGTGCCGCAGTCTGGTCGACCTCCATCGCTGTCGTCGTGGTTGTGGCCGTGGTGGGTGGCCTGGCCGCCCATAGCAGCCGGACACCGGAGGCACCGGTGGTGAGCGCTGCCACCAGGGCCCAGCTGCTCGCCCTGGCGGATCAGTTCGTCAGCGGGTGCGGCGCTCCCGCAATCCATGTTCAAGCCGCGTACAGCACCTACGCCCACGCGGACGAGGTCACCTACGGGCAAGCCGGGCAGGCCAGCCAGCCCGGCGCCGACAGGCCGGTCTGGACCCTACTGATCACCGGCGGCCCCTACACCTGCCCTCACCCGGCACCGCCCGGAAGCGACTCTCAGCCGACGAGCGACATCGTCCTCATCTATGACGCCGCCACCATGCGCATCACTGCTCTCGGACTCGGCGACAACGCCACCCTGAACGGCCTCAACCAAACCGTCCTTCGCTAACGCATACGTGCCGATCATGGGCGCATCGAGTGAGGCAGACTCCGGTACCTTGGGGTGAACCGGCAGCCTGGGAAATCTCAGACTTTGGACAACCGACGACCACCAAGGTGCATCCCGGGCCCGACCGTGGCACCGGGCGCCGTTCAAGTCTCGCGCGGCCCGTGACGAAACATGACTCGTGCGCCCTCGCCTCGTCGTGCCCGCGGCCCTGGTCGGGCTGTCCGTCCTCATCAGCGGGTGCGGCCAAGCGGAGGTCTGGCAGTCACAAGTCCGAAGCACCCCGCTAGCCGACCAACACCCCAGCCCGGTGGCCACGGCAGAACAAACGGCACCTCCGACCTCACTGCCGCCGTCTGCTCCGGTGCTGACAGCGCCCACCGAGCTGCCGACGCCAGCCGGGTCCACCGGGACCCCCGGGTTCCCCGCCGGGGGGGCACTCTTCACGGTCTTCTGCCAGGACTGCCTCAGCTCGACCGGACTCACCAAGGGCGTCCTTCCGCTCTCCGGGCGGAGCAAGGCGAGTAAGACGCAGGGCACGGTAGGCATGCTGATGCCCGTTGCGGGCATCATCCAGGCCGGGTGGCTGAAGCTGACCCCCGGCTTGCCGCCGGGGAGCTCCTTCAAGACGCAGATCTACCTCGACGGCAAGGTGGTGGCCGAGCCCACGACCGACTACGCCGGCGCAGGTGGCGGCTTCGGCGGCGCATCGATCCGCATCCCCGCGGGCGGTCGCCTCGCTTGGGGCTACGTCTACCAAGGACCGTTGCCGACCCTCCCCATCGATGTCACCTTCACCATGCAGTACGTCCCGCGCTGAGGCAGCCGCCCCCGGGCGAACGGTGCTGCTCTCCGCGACGGACGGCAGACGCCTGCGAGCCTGGCTCGTAGATTGGCCAGCCAAGCCTGAAGACGAGGCGTCGACGAGAGCGGCCGGCAAGGTCGGGAGCCCTACGACCCTTATCGCGAGCACCCCGGAGCCAGGGAAGGTCGCCGCAGCCCTGGAAGTGCCGCTCGGTGCGGTCAGCCGCAGTGTTCAAGCGGGGCGGCTGCCGGAGGCAGTGACCAGTACCCGGCAGTCTGGCGGGAGAGGATCGCCAAACGCTCCCTCCGGGTCGTGAGCGTTCCGACTGCGTAGTAAACGTCGCGTACCGGGTCATCTAGTCCGGCGGGGCTCGACGCGCTCCAGGCGACATCGGTGAGCGAGCCGTCCGGTCCATAGCCCCTTAGTTCGAGGTCGACGATGATTACGCCGATCTCGACGAGTGCTGCGACGGCGTCCGACGCCGCGTCCAGCGGCCATTCGACTTGGCCGCCCGACGCAGCCTGGGCCGATCGCTGCAGCCTCTCGGGGAGGCGTTCGAGGTCCACCCTGGATGATGGCATTGCCGGCACCGTGGTGCTGCGTTGTGCGCATGGTGGCCTCTTACTCGGGCATCCTGGTGCCGTGACCCTGACGATCGACGATGACCGCCGCGTCCAGACGCTGATGTGTGACCAATGCGGGGCGTACTACGAGAAGGTGACCGGCTTCGTCTACGAAGACGGGGATGCGCTCGCCGTGTACTACGCCGCCTGCCACAACCACGGAGGTCAACACGAAGCCTGGATCGACGTGATCTTCGGCGATTGGGGCACCGACGACTCCTCGAAGAACGTCACGTTCGGCTGCCGAGTCGGCCCCGTAGCGAACTCGGACGAGCCTGCGGCGACGCTTGTCCCTGCCGCAGCCGTCTACGGCGACAGCCCGATCTTCGGCCACAAGCTCACCCGGGAGGAGGCCCTCACGCACCAACTCCTGGCTGACAACTGGAGAGTCGTCGACTACATCCTCGTCACCGACGCCACCGTGAGCGCTCACGTGTACGGCCAGCCCGCTTAGGACCCGGAGGTATCGACAGCGGGCAGCTCCGCTTGTGCGCAGCTGTGCCGTTCGGTGCGCCTTGGGAGGGCCACTAGTGGTGAAAGTCGCCGAAGCCCGCAACGAGCGGGCCGGCGTACTCGTCCTCTCCGCAACTGGAGCATGTGTTGAACGGACGCCCATCCTCTGATCGGTGAGTCTCCCAGCGATGGGCTCCGACTCTGCACCTGAGGCTCTTGGGGGGACTGTCCGGGCCAAGGTCGTCGTTCCCTTGTTCAAGGGTTTCCGCGTTGCCTGTGTCGTCGCCCATAGAACGAGACTAGCCCCCGGCCGCCACCCCATGTGTGCCCTCCGAGGTGCCGATGACGGGCCGGGTCGGCCCGGCAGTATTGACGGGGTCGCTACCACCTACGCCGAGGGCCTGTGGGCGACTGGTGCACGCCGAATCGGGAGGAACGCTGTGATGATCGACGGGTGGGGGATCTCCAGAGATCGCCTCCAGCCGAGTCAGCGACAACTCACGCCATTGCCGCCTAGTCTTGGCAGCTTGACCTCGAAGATCTCGGTTGATCTCGGTATTCTGTAGATTCAGTGACGTGGAGGGGCCTTGCAGTCAATCGGGGCACGCTATGAGGGCGGCGACCATGTAGGCGTCTGGGACGACATCCGGAAAGGTTGGATCTCGAAAGAAGATTCGGCCATTGTTGCGGAGCTGACCATGAGGCGCGTTTCCGCGGCAGTCGACATCATCATCGAGCGCTTGAACTCCTACGGCTGGCTCTGGTCCTTCTCGGCGACACCACCCCGAGAATACTCCTCGACGAGAGACCTAGAGGCCCTAATTCTCATCGAAGAAAGGATCGGACCGCTACCTGCCGCGTTGAGGTCATGCTTGTTGCATGTGACTGGGGTTTCTCTAGGTGGCACATTTCCGGGGTGGTCATTTACCACTCACTGGGAGCTACAGAGCGGTGACTCTAAGAAGCCACTCGTGTACGCGGACCCGCTTAGCCTACCTACTGCCACGGACCTTCTTATACAGATACCTGAGTCTGTCGGGCAGGATTCGCCCCAATGGGAATGGCTATTCACCGGCGATTATCTCCGCAAGGCAGGCATGAGCGGGGGCGGAGATTTCCTTCGAATGCCGTGTATCGGGCCCGACCCGTACTTGGACGCGGGCAAGTGGCCGGTAATGACGCTGGTCGAATACCTTCGCCTATCCCTGCGTTACGGCGGATTCCCGGGATTCGCATTCGCGTCGAATATACCCGAACTGGTGCGCGAGCTGGCCCAAGGACTGCCCACAATATAGGAGAACGACGCGTTGGCCACCGCGGTCGCTGCGTTGCGGGACAAGCGGCTTCGCACGGTCGTCGTGGAGGACTCGGCGATGGTGCTGCGGCTGCTCGGTGACCGGCACCAGGACCTGACCAGTCTGCGGACCCAGGCGGTGTGCCGGCTGCACGCCCTCCTCGCCGCGCTGACCCCCGGTGGTGTGCAGAAACGTTTGTCAGCCACCGAAGCGGCCGCGTTCTTGGCCCACGTTCACCCCGACACGATGATCGTGGCGGCCCGCAAGGAGGTGGACAGAGACCTGATCACCGACATACGCCGCCTCGACAAGGCCATCGCCGAGGTCAAAGCCAGCACCGCGACTGCGGTCGCCGCCTCAAGCACGTCCGCGACCGAGGTGCACGGCGTTCGCCCGATCATCGCCGCGCTGCTGATCGGGCACACCGGCGACATCACACGCTTCCCCGACCCGGGCACCTACGCCTCCTACAAGGGCACCGCCCCATCGAAGCCTTCTCCGGGCCGAAGGTCCGGTACCGGCTCAACCCGCGCGGGAAACCGCCAGCTCAACCACCCCCTGCACATGGCCGCGGTCACCCAGATCCGCGGCGACAACCCCGGCCGCCACTACTACCGCATGAAGATCGCCGAGGGAAAGACCACCGGCGAGGCGCCACGCGCGTTGAAGCGGAAGATCAGCGACGCCGTCTATCGGCAGCTCCTCACCGACACCCGGACATGAGCGGGTCCGGGAGGGCAACCAGGGCACGTCTCTGACTCCAGCGCGACCGGCCCCACACCCTGACAGCCGGCTCTTCGGATAAGCCACTCCCGGACTCGGCACCGAAACTACGCCTCCTGCCATCCCCGCGCCAAGAGGCGATCCCGCCACGCCCCACAACACCCCCTGACAACAAACAGGCTTCGTTACAGGGCTGAGACAGCCCGGAAATTCTATGGGGCGGAACCGACGAGGTGAGGGACTCGGTGGAGTGCCTGGGCCGGGAACCAGCCGGGGGTACGCCGCGTCTGAGGCGACGGAAGTCCACATCGGGAGGTAGACATGGCTCGACAGCGATGGGCGGTCGGCGTGGTTCTGCTGAGTTTGGCTGCGGCCGGGTGTACTTCCGACTCCACGCCCCACTACGGCCCGGACTTGCCGGTTACGGCTGTATCCACGGCCCGTGTTCTGGGCGAGCGGGTGGCATCGAAGGTCTGCGCGGCTCCTCCACGGCAGGCAGCTTCGCCGCCGCCGCCCATCCGAGGAGCGATCACGGCGTACCTGCTCTGCCCACCTGAGGAGGCACCTGGGGCCAAGCCGCCCGTTGAGGTGAAAGACAGCGACTCGTTCCACTTCAACGCGCTCACGCGGGCCTTGTCCACCCCACGCATCATCCCCACAGCACGTCCGCCGGGTGTCGTGTGTCCGGCCGTCCTGCAGGTACCACGACAGGTTTTTGCCGTGACATCCCGTGGCCTGTGGAACGTCTACCTGGCTCGGGGCTCCTGCGACTTCTACACCGCTTCGCTTATCAAGCTGCTGCCTACGTCCTAACACCGCCACTCGCGAGGCGCCCCGAGGTGCTGTTATTGCGCTTGCCTGCGCCAGTATCGCCATTTCGCGGGTGGGGTAGGCCATGAGGGATCCGGTTGCCACCCAGGGGGTGGTTGCCAGCCAGATGGTGGCAGCGGCCAGCCCGGCGGAGGATTGAAAACCTGATGCCGCCTCCAGCGGGTCGACGACCTGAGGGCAACCACGGCTACCACCGCGAGCAGGATGGACAGAACACTCGACCACGGCAGGATATCGGTCGGGCCTGGGCCGCCGGGGCAAGGGTAGGCAGGGTCGCAGGGGTCCGAAGGAGCCCCCAGGACAAGCAGCTCGACCAGCGTAAGAAGAAGCAGGATCGCTGACCCGCCGAAGGCTCCCGCGAACACCAAGGCGCGCCAGGTCGAGTACGGCGGGTAGCCCGGATCGAACAGCGGGGTCGCCTTCGGGAGCGAAGGGTTCGACGGCTCCGGCTCCACGGACGAGAGTGTTCCGTACCAGCCACCTGTTCGTGCACCCAGAAGGATCTCAACTACATCTCGAACGGCGCAGAGTTGCCGATCGGTGCGTTTCGCTGCGCCGGGTTGGGCGTGATGACCAGACTTGGCTGGTGACCGAGAATGATCTCGAATCCCGCATCTTCGAGTTCCAGCAGGCCATCGAGGCACGGGACGCAGTTGCGGCGGAGGCTTGCTCGATCCGGACTACGCGCTCTGCCTTGTCACTCCGGAGTCGGTCGTGTTCCCGCGAGCCTCATGGCTCGCGACTCTGTCCGACTACGTGGTGCATGAGTGGACCGTTCAGGAACAGCAAGTCGAAGTGAGCGGCGACGTTGCCGCGGTTCTGCATCGAGCCTTCCAGCGGGCGACGGTGCGCGCCCAGCCTCGCGACGGTGTGTTCGTGGTCACGGACATCTGGCTCCGCGATGACGGGGTGTGGCGGGTCTGGAGGAGGCACTCCACGCCGCTGACAGCGGGGGAAGTGCCAACAGACTGAACCCACCAAGGCGCCGATCACGGGCGCCCGGTCTTCGGCGGCTAGCCGGTGTCGACCCTGATGACGTGCTCGGTCTCGTCGAGGTAGCACGTCAGGCGGTTTCGGGCCAACGAGGTTCATGTAGCGCTAACCGTGAGGCACCACGCGCGACGGGTGCCCTCTGCTGTCTCGAGGACGATCGCCTCATGCCGGGGCAGTCCCAGGTACCGCGTGTGGTTGTCCGGTTCATTGTCCGATGGGCTTGCCACCCCGGACGCGGTAGACCGAGATACCGAGTATCGGTCCCCGCTGGCAACACCCAGCTGCCGATAGCGGGCTACTTTGTGCCCGCCAGCCATGATCCAGGTACCTTGGGCCGCCAACGCCGGATGAACGCTCAGCAGACGGAGTCATGGTCAAGCGAGTCGCGGTCGTCGTCGGTGCCCTGCTCTTAGCCGGCACCGCAAGCTTCGCCTTGGTCCACCGGCTCGAGGAGCCGCGCCGACAAGTGGCGATCCCGGGCGACGACGCGACCCCGGAACAAGTGATCACCGCACTAGTCGACGCCTGGGACGCACACGACGATCACGCCGTCGAGGCGCTGACCGACCCGCGATACCTCCAGCACTACGCGGACCGGTCGATAGGGCTGGAGCCCTACGACCATGTGCGCCTGGTCGCCATCCTCGGCCATGTGCCGTACGGCCCGTCGGGCGAGGGCGGCCTGTCCCCGGGTGAGCAGTCGACCGAATACGGCACCTCGCTAGACATTCAAGGCAGTGGCGGGGGTCAGGCCGACGGACAGAACCCCCTCTCCTTCACGCTGGTCAAGACGGGGCCCCAAGGCGCGTGGCGTGTGTTCTCCACTGGGCTTGGCTAGCACTCCGGAGTGCCGATCACGGGCGGGTCGTCGGGCGCGCCATCGGGCATCCGGTGCGCTTTCCATGATCGTTCGCCGGGATTCTAGGAATGTGTCGCCCAGGTCTGCACAAGGGTGAACGTGAGCCCGCGTCGCGTCGGATCTCCGAGCTCTTCCTCGCAACTCGCCAGGAGGGAGTCCAAGTCGGATTCGGCCATGAGCGCTAGAAGTCGCGGTCGCAAGGATGCGGCGAACTGGACGGGCAACCGCAAGTAGGCATGGCCAGGAGGTAGCGCTACGACCTCCGCCCGGATCCGCGGTTCCAAGCCGGCCGTCGCCAATAGGTCGTATTCGCGGCGACTGGCGTCGAAGTCACCGCCGCCGACACGGAAGGCCTCAAGGACGGCCTCGATCAGTCGCTCCAACGCCGGCGACGGTGGTGAGTAGCCCCAGCTACCGGTGTCTGGATCTTCGAGAACGAGGACCCCTCCCGGCGCGAGCAGCCGGCGATAAGCCTCGATCTGCTCCGACATTCGCCCCAACGGCGCGAGCTGGAATCGTGCATGAACCAGGTCAAAGGTCCCAGCAGCGAGGCTGCTCTCGAAGAGGTCATCTTCGACGACAGCCACGTTGTCCAACAGCTCAGCGGCGACTAGTTGCCGGGCCTGATGGAGCATCTCGGGCGCGACATCCGTCCCCGTGACAGACCCGGACTCTCCGACCCACCGGGACAGGATCCGCAACCAGCCAAGGCACCCGCACCCGACATCCAGCACGCGACGCCCTGAGCCGTCTCCAAACTCTTCCAGCAGCCGCTCACCAGCGGGCTCCCACACCCTCGCCTGCAACTGCAGCCGCTCCAACTCCGAGAGCTGGCCTGCCATCAAGTAGTCCACCCTCGCAGCGTAGAGCGAGGCCGCAGAGCCGGGCGGGCAGATGTGCTGTTCTGACTCTCCCCCACCGGGGCGCTAGATGTGGCACCCGGTACATGCGCTGATCCCGGTAGCGGGGACGGTAGTTCGCGTCGATCGACGTGTCGCAGATAGGCGCGACGGCGACCATCCGGCCGGTGCTACGCGACATCCTTGCAAGCCCACAGCGGTTACGGACCCTCGACGTTATCAAGACCCTCCGGGACGATGGGCGTCGCTGGTGCAGTATGGGCTGCCTCCCTAGTGCTGGGCTCCATGGCGGCTCTGCTCACTGTGGGTGCGCGCCGAATGGTTCGAGCTGCGCGCGCATCGGTGCCGTTCTCGTGCGCCGCCGGCAGGCAACCCGGCGCCCGCGGCAGACGCTGAAGCTGACGCCTATGTCGCTTCGAGCACCCGCACGCGCTTAGCTGCGGGTTCAGGGACTGCGGCTCCCGTGCCGGTTCCTCTCGCGCGTGCCCGGGTTTGCCGACACTCCTCCTTCCCGGGTCACACGTCACGTGGCTGCGGCGACCCTGACGTGAGCTCGCGCTCGACGTTCGCCCGCGCCTTGCGCTCCCACAGAGCGCGTCCCAAAGGGGTGCGGAACAGGAACGGCTGAGCCAGCAATGACCGCAGCACAGCAGCCCGACCCGCAGCGAAATCCGCGTCGGAGAAGGCTGCGTACTCCCGCCGCACGTCGGTGACGTACTGCGCGTACTCAGCAGGCTCGCGGGCGAGGACGGCCAGGTCGGCGTCGCAGAGCAGGGCGCCGCCGGCATCGTCGTCGGCCGGATCGTGGGTCGCCGTCAACCGCACCAGGCGCGCGACCTCGGCGACGACCTGAGGCGCCAGCCCCAGCGCGCTGAGCACCTGGACCGCCGTCGTGGCGCTGCGTTCCTCGTTGCTCGCCCCTGACCCCGTATCTGGTGCTGCGTCGTAGACGGCGTCATGGAACCAGGCCGCGAGCCGCACGACGTCGTCACCCGCGGGACCCGTCAACGCATCCAGGTTGGCCAGGACCTCGGCCAGATGCCTGGCGTCGTGGTACGCCCGGCTCGGGTCCCGATAGGCCGCGACGAGCTGCGCTCCGGCCCCGTCGATGTCACCGCGTGCGCCCAAGCGTGCGCAGCTCGCACGCCAGGCGGCCAGCAAGGCAGCGCCTGACGGGTCCGGGGATTCCTGTGCAGCCTTGCCCATGGGCCGACCTTACGGCGAGGCTTGCGCCGTGCCCGCTGCGACCAGACCCCAGCTGTCCGTGTTCATAGCAACCAGCCTCGACGGCTACATCGCGCGCCCGGACGGCGACCTCGGATGGCTCGAGGGCGCGGCCCGTGAGGGGGAGGACTACGGCTACGACACCTTCATGGCCAGCGTCGACGCGCTCGCGATGGGGAGGGGGACCTACGACCACGTCGCGACGATGGATCCGTGGCCGTTCGCCGGGCGTCAGCTGTTCGTCTTCACCCATCGCCCTGCGGCGGCCAGGGCCGGAGTCGTGTTCTGGTCGACGTCGGTGGCGGACGCCGTGGCGGAGTGGACCAGGCTCGGTTTGCGCCGGGTGTACGTCGACGGCGGGCAGCTGATCAGCGCGTTCCTCGCCGAGGGGTTGGTGGATGACCTCACCGTGACCGTGGTGCCCCGACTGCTGGGTGACGGGCTCCGGTTGTTCCACGGCGGTGGCGTCGACCAGGTGCTGGAGCTGCGTGCAGTGCGTCCGTACCCGAGCGGGATGGTCGGGCTCGACTACGTGCGCCCGCCGTCGGCGTCCTGATCTGCGCCGGACGCAGCAGGAGTGGCGGCAGCGGCCCCCGGCTGCCGTAGCGGATCGGGCAGGTCGCGGACGTGCACGATCCGTAGCGAGCTCACCGCGCGGGTGAGCGCGACGTACAGCCGGCGCAGGCCCTGACCGCCGGCTGCGTCCTCGGCCTCCACGATCTCGGCGGGCTCGAGCAGCACCACGTGGTCGAACTCCAGGCCCTTCACCAGCGACGAAGGCACGAGCACCACCCGTTCCGCGTCGTCAGGGTCGATCGTCTCCTCGATCCGGTCGTGCGCGATCCCCGCTGCCAGCAGTGCCGCGGACAGGGCTTCGGCCCGGCCGTCCGCGAGCACCAGACCCACCAGGCCAGGCTCGCGCAGCGACGCGCGGACTGCCTCCAGCGCGGCTGGCTCCAGGCCCTGCGCCGTGGTGGGGGTGAAGCCGAGCGCTCCGGCGTCGGCGCGGACGGCCCGAGGTGGCGCCAGGCCAGGAGCGATCACGGGCAGCAGCTGGGAGGCGAGGTCGAGGACCTGACCAGGAACCCGGTAGCCGAGCGTCAACGCCTCGACCTGCCCCGCCGGCTGGCCCAGATGGGCGAGCGCGTCCTCCCAGCTCCGGACGGCCCACGGCGTCGTGCCCTGGGCGAGATCGCCGAGCAGCGTCGCCGACCCGGTGCTGCATCGCCGCCCCACCGCCCGGAGCTGCATGGGGGAGAGGTCCTGCGCCTCGTCCAGCACCACGTGCCCGAGGCTCGGGGTGCGCGTCACGAGGTCGCCGACCTCGTCGACCAGCACGGCGTCCGCCAGGGTCCAGCGCGCCGCCCCTGCCGAACGCGGCGGTTTGGCCCACAGCAAGGTGTGCTGCTCCTGCGGGGTGAGGATCCCGTCTGCGGCCGCCGCCAGTGCCGTGGCGTCAGAGAGCAACGAGAACACCAGCCGGGCCGGATCCACGGCGGGCCAGTGCGCGTCGACGAAGGCCCTCACCCCGGCCGAGCGTGCGACGGCGTCCTGCACGCGGTCGTCCGGCGAGTGCCCGGCGTCCTCCATCCGGACGAGCACGGCATGCGCGACGCGCTGCGCCAGCATCGCCCGCGCGGCGCCATAGCGGACGTCGCGGCCGCGCAGCTCGATCATCATCTCGACGAGGTCGTACCGCATCACCCGCCAGCGACCCGGCGCCCTGGTCAGGACGAGGTCGTCGGTGGGCTTCACCAGCCGGGCCCAGAGGGCATTGCGCAGCACCTTGGCCATCCGCGCGTCACCCTTCAGGGTGGCCACCGCCGGCGGCTCCGTCCCGCGGACGGGGACGTCGGCGCAGAGCTCGGCGAGCGTCAGCTGGCGCGCGTCGATCTCGCCCAGGGCAGGGAGAACGTCGCCCACATAGCGCAGGAACGACGCGTTGGGCCCGACGACGAGCACGCCGCTGCGCGAGAGGCGCTCGCGGTGCGCGTAGAGCAGGAACGCCGCGCGATGCAGGCCGACGGCAGTCTTGCCGGTCCCCGGCGCGCCCTGCACGCAGACGGTGGTGGCGAGGTCGGCGCGGACCAGCTCGTCCTGCTCCGGCTGGATGGTGGCCACGATGTCCCGCATCGGCCCTACCCGGGGACGTTCGATCTCGGCGGCCAGGATGGCGCTGCGGCGTTCCGGCTCTGCGGTGTCGGTGAGGTGCTCGTCCTCGTAGGCGGTGAGCTGACCGTGGTCGAAGCCGAACCGCCGTCGCAGTCGCACGCCGAGCGGATCGGCCTTGCTGGCACGGTAGAAGGAGCGGCTGAGGTCGGCGCGCCAGTCGATCACTGCCGGGTCACCGGCCTCGTCCCTGACGTGCCGGCGACCGATGTAGTGGCGCGCGCCGGCGCTCTCGTCGTCGAAGTCCAGGCGGCCGAAGAACAGCGGCGTGCTGGGGTCGTCCTGCAGCGCCTTGGCTCGACGGGCGAACGCTGCCTTGAGGTACTCGGTGGAGAGGCCGCCGCCACCGGCCCGGTCGCCGTCGAGGCTGAGGGCGTGCTCCTGCATCCGCGCGAGATCTGCCCTGGTGCGCCGCAGGTAGGCCTGCTCGGCTGCGAGGGCAGGATCGGTCATCTGCGGCAGGCTAGTCGCCGGCCATGACGTCGTCGGCGTCGATGATGCGGTAGGCGTAGCCCTGCTCGGCCAGGAACCGCTGCCGGTGGGCGGCGAACTCCTGGTCGACGGTGTCGCGGGCGACGACGGCGTAGAAGCGCGCCGGTCCGGCCGTCGGCCTTGGGGCGCAGCAGCCGGCCGAGCCGCTGCGCCTCCTCCTGCCGCGACCCGAACGAGCCGGAGACCTGGATCGCGACCGACGCCTCGGGCAGGTCGATCGAGAAGTTGGCGACCTTCGAGACCACCAGGGTGTGCGATCTCGCCGGTGCGGAACGCCTCGAACAGCCGCTCCCGCTCCGTGACCGTGCGTCTCGCCCTTGATCACGGGGGCGTCGAGGCGCTCGCCGAGCTCGTCGAGCTGGTCGAGGTACTGCCCGATGACCAGGGTCTGCTGGCCGGCGTGCTGCTCGACCAGCTGCTGCGACGACCGCGGTCTTCGTAGCGCGCGGTCGCGCAGAGCCGGTAGCGCTCCTCGGGCTCGGCGGTGGCGTACGCCATCCGCTCGTGCGTCGGTCAGCGTCACCCGGACCTCGACGCAGTCCGCCGGCGCGATCCAGCCCTGCGCCTCGATGTCCTTCCAGGGTGCGTCGTAGCGCTTCGGCCCGATCAGGCGAGAAGACGTCGCCCTCGCGGCCGTCCTCGCGGACCAGGGTGGCGGTCAGGCCGAGCCGGCGCCGGGACTGGATGTCGGCGGTCATCCGGAAGATCGGCGCCGGCAGCAGGTGGACCTCGTCGTAGATGATCAGGCCCCAGTCGCGCGCGTCGAAGAGCTCGAGGTGCGGGTAGACGCCCTTCCGGCGGGTGGTCATCACCTGGTACGTCGCGATGGTGACCGGCCGGATCTCCTTGCGCGCGCCGGAGTACTCGCCGATCTCCTCCTCGGTCAGCGTGGTGCGCTTGATCAGCTCGTGCTGCCACTGCCGGGCCGACGACGGTGTTGGTGACCAGGATCAGCGTGGTGGCCTGCGCCTGCGCCATCGCGGCCGCGCCGACGATCGTCTTGCCGGCGCCGCAGGGCAGCACGACGACGCCCGAGCCGCCGGCCCAGAAGCCCGTCGACCGCCTCGCTGCTGGTAGGGCCGCAGCGCCCAGCCGTCCTCGACCAGCGCGATCGGGTGCGCCTCGCCGTCGACGTAGCCGGCGAGGTCCTCGGCCGGCCAGCCGATCTTGAGCAGGGCCTGCTTGAGGTGGCCGCGCTCGGAGGGGTGGACCAGCGACGGTGTCCTCGTCGATGCGCGTCGCCGAGCAGCGGCTGCGACCTTCTTGGCGCGCAGCACCTCCTCGAGCACGGCGCGGTCGGTGGACTCGCAGGACCAGCCCGTGCGCGGGGTCGTTCTCAGCCTGAGGCGGCCGTAGCGGGCCATCGTGTCGGCGACGTCGACCAGCAGCGCGTGCGGCACCGCGTACCGGCGAGTAGCTGCAGCAGGGCGTCGACGACCTGCTCGGCGTCGTGGCCGGCGGCCCGCGCGTTCCACAGGCCGAGCGGCGTCAGGCGGTAGGTGTGGACGTGCTCGGGGGAGCGTTCGAGCTCGGCGAACGGGGCGATGGCGAGGCGGCAGTCCTGGGCGAGCTCGTGGTCGACCTCGAGCAGCAGGGTCTTGTCGGACTGGACGATCAGCGGGCCGTCGGTCACGCGTTCACTCTCCGTTGGTGCGTGGTTACCGGCACGAACCTCCAGTGTCCCAGGTTCTTCCACGATCGTGTTCCTACCCATGGCGCGGGGGTCCGGGCAGGGGTAGGAACGGGCGGTCAGGTTCGCACCCCTCAGAACGGGAGCAACACGTGAAGAAGATCATCGGCTTGGCTGCGGCCGGCACGATGGTCGGGACGCTCGCCATCGCAGCGCCCGCCCAGGCCGCACCAGCAGCAGCCACCGCTGCTGCGTCGCACGATCAAGTGGTCCGCCTGCTCCGATCCCGGGCTCGCCTCGATCGGCGCCGTCTGCGGCTACCTCTCGGTGCCGCTCGACTACGCCCACCCGAACGGCACGAAGATCAAGCTCGCGTCTCCATGGTCAAGCACACCGTGCCGGCCTCGAAGTACCAGGGCGTCATGCTCGTCAACCCCGGCGGCCCGGGCGGCTCCGGCCTCGACGCTGTCCAGCCTCGGCGCAGTACGTCCCGAACGGCGCGGGCGACGCCTACGACTGGATCGGCTTCGACCCGCGCGGCGTCGGCTCGAGCATGCCCGGCCGTCAGCTGCGACCCGAACTACTTCAGCCGGACCGGCCCGGCTACGTGCCCGACGACCGCGGCGCTCGAGCGACCTGGCTGAACCGCTCGGCAAGGCTACGCCGCGGCCTGCGGCAAGAACGCCGGCGCCGCTGCTCGACCACATGACCACCGATCGACTCGGCCAAGGACATGGACAGCATCCGGGTCGCGCTGGGCGAGAAGCAGATCAACTACTACGGCTTCTCCTACGGCACCTACCTCGGCCAGGTCTACGCGACGCTGTTCCCGCAGCACGTGCGCCGCATGGTGCTCGACGGCAACGTCGACCCGCGCGGCGTCTGGTACCAGGCCAACCTCGACCAGGACATCGCGTTCGAGCGCAACATCAAGATCTGGTTCGGCTGGCTCGCGAAGTACGACGCGTCTACCACCTCGGCAAGACCGAGACGGCGGTCGAGATCCGCTTCTACAAGGAGCAGAACGCAGCTCGGGCCGCACCCCGGCCGGCGGCATGGTCGGGCCGGACGAGTGGAACGACATCTTCCTCGAGGCCGGCTACTACCAGTTCATCTGGACCGACCTCGGCGCTGCCTTCGCCGGCTGGGTCAACGACCACGACGCCGCGAACGCAGCCAACCTGGTCGCCGAGTACGAGGGCACCGACGGCCTGGCGACGACAACGGGTACGCGATGTACCTCGCCACCCAGTGCACCGACGTCCAGTGGCCGACCAGCTGGGCGAAGTGGCAGAAGGACAACTGGGCGACGTTCCAGAAGGCGCCGTTCGAGACGTGGAGCAACGCCTGGTACAACGCGCCGTGCCTGACCTGGCCGGCCAAGGCGGGCAAGCCGGTGACGATCGACGGCAGCAAGGTCAAGAGCGTGCTGCTGATCGACGAGACGCTCGACGCGGCCACGCCGTACGAGGGCAGCCTCGTAGGTCCGGAGCCTGTTCCCGCAACGCCGTCCTGCTCGCGGAGCCCGGCGGCACCACCCACGCCGGCTCCCTGTTCGGGGACGCGTGCGTGGACGACAAGATCGCGGCCTACCTCGAGCACCGGGGCGCTGCCGGCGCGCAAGCCCGGCGACCGGGCGGACGCGTACTGCGCGCCGCTCCCGCAGCCGGTCCCGACCGCGTCGGCGGTCTCGGCGCAGGCGACGGTTGGCCAAGGCGACCGCGACCGCGGGCAAGCCGAGCGTGGCCGCGCTGGCGAAGATCCTGATGGCGGCCATCGCCGCGGGGCTGATCTGGCGGCGATGCCGCGGGGCTGATGCCCGCGGCCTAGCGTGCGGTGGCCACCCTCGAGCCCTACTCGGGCTCGAGGGTGGCCACTCCCGTGATGCGGTGCACGGCGAACGTGTGCACCTGCTCGTACCGGTGGTCGTAGGCGGTGAGGTAGCCGCCCTCGAGACGGACCGGGTCGACCACGCGCTCAGTCACCGAGCCGTGCGTGTCGACGTACCCGATCCACACCTGCTGCCCGGTGTCCAGCGAGGACCGCAGGACCTCGAGCGTCTGCGCCGCCGCGGTGCGTTGCAGGCCGCCCGAGGCAGCCATCCCGCCCGCAGCCATGCCAGCCACGATGCTCCCGCGTGGAAGGCCGCTGGCACGCTCGCCGGCCCGCAACGCGCGGACTGCTGCCAGCAGGAGCTTCTCGTTCGGAGCGGGTGCGTCGAGGACGAGCCGCGGCGGTCGCTGCCGGATCGACGTGCGCCGCGAGTCAGGGCGGCGCAGCAGCACCGCACCGTCGCTGGACTCCGCGGCAGGGGCGTAGCCCATCGAGCGCAGGCGTTCGAGCACGAGGTCGCCGGAGACCTGCGCGACGAGCACGGTGGCGGCCAGCCGGCGGAGCCTGAGCTCGGCGCTCTTCTTGTCGGCGAGGAGCTCGGAGAGCAGGTTCTCGTCGTCGCAGCGGATGTAGGACGCCGCCGCGCCCGACCCGGATGCGCCCGTGCCGGCGCGCCATGTCGTCCACGAGGTAGCTGAGAGGCTGCGGCACGGGTGTGGTCGAGTGCTTCGCCAGCAGCGCGTGCAGGTCGCTCGCCGAGCGCCCGGCGTCGAGCGCACGGCGTACGGACGCCTCGCTGAACCGGTAGACGGTGGCGCCGCCGGTGGACTCGACGTCTGCCATCAGCGCCAGCGCGTGGGCGAGGTCCGCCACCAGCGGGCCAGGGGCGATCGCCGTGAGGTCCGCCTGGAGCAGGACGTGGTCAAGCGGCTCGGGGAGCAGCGGGGCCAGCGCATCTGCAGCGTCGTCGGCCCCCTCGCGCAGCAGCGCCCGCCCGGGCGCCGACAGCGCGCCCGCCCCGGTGACCCCCAGGAGCTCCGCCTCGCGCAACGTCCAGCCGACGAGCTGGTGCCGGAGGCGGGCCGGCCGACGCGGTCGCCGCCAGCGCACGGCGTCCTCCACGGCCTGCGCATCGACACTGGTGCCGATCCCGCTGGCGTCGAGGACCTCCAGCACCGTGCGTCGCACCTCGGGGGCGAGGACGCGGTCGAGGTCCGGCCCGAGCGCCGCCACGACCTTGTCCCGCTCATCGCGATGGCCGACGAGCCCGGCGACCCGGGTGCTGCCGAACCACGCCTGCGCGAGCGCCGCCCAGCGGTCGGCGGGCTCCTGCCGCAGCCAGTCGTCGTACCCGGGCGTGGGGAGCCAGCCGTCGTCCACCTCGCTGCCGATGCCGATGAGCCCGGCCGCGTACGCGACCTCGACGACGACGGCGGTCTCCTCCTCGGTGCGGTCGAGCAGCGTCGCGGTCCGCCGGAGGTCGCGCACGCCGAGCCCGCCTGCCTTCAGGACCGGCGGTCCGTCGAGCCCCCATGCGGTCAGGAGGTCTTCGACGACGCGCACGAACGTGAAGGCCTGCGCACCTGCCGTGCCCTCGACCTGCGCTGGCTGCCGTGCCGTCGTGTGCTCGACGCCAGGGACCGGCGGTGCCGGCTGGAGGTCATGGTGCGCGCGGCCGCCGCGCAGGAACAGCGCGACCTCGCGCGGGAGGATCGCGGTGACAGGGTCGGCCGCGACCAGCAGGCCCCGGGCCAGGAGCCACTCGACGGGCGAGCTCGCGTCGGCGGTACGGACCACCCGGTCGGCGCGCGGCACGCCGCCGACGGGCGGCCCCCAGCTGAGCTTGGCGAGGACCTCGAGCGCGGCGGGGGGAGCTGCTTCGAGCAGGGCGTTCATCGTGTCGGCGTCCGCGGTGTGCGCGACGAGGGCGTCGATGGCGCTGCCGGGATCGTGGGTCGGCGGGAGGTCGAGGTCGGCGAGCAGAGCCTGCAACCGCGACGGGCTGCTCGAAGCCAGCAGGACCTGCAGCGACGGCCCGAGGCCGGCCGGGTAGCTGCCGATCACGTCGCGAACCCCCACGACGACGTTGAGGACGTCCGGGTCGCCCCACACCAGCGCGAGCGTGCGCAGGGTCGCGATCGCGTGGTCGACCTGGTCGTCGGTCGCGCCGGCCAGCAGCGAGCGCACCTCGGGATAGCCGGCGGGCTCGGGGACCGAGCAGATCGCCTCGAGCACCTGCAGGGTCCAGCGGTCCAGCCGGTCGAGGGCCCGGGCGCACGACGGCGCCGATGCCGCGCGCATCGCGAGCTGGCTGATGTCGACGGGAACCGGGTTCAGGAGCTCCGGTCTGGCACGCAGGAGGTCGGCGAGCGCGTCGTCGCCGGCTGCGCGCAAGGCGTCCGCCAGCGAGCGGAGTGCGGCGGCCGTCGTCATCCGCACAACTTTACCGGCGCCCCTGCGGGGCCGCCCCCGGTCGTGGGCGGCCGGCCCTGGTGCCCACCCGTGCTCGCGGGCTCAGGCGAGCGCCGCGTCCACCAGTGCCCGGCAGTGCAGCGCGGTCGAGTCCAGGACCGGGACGTCGAGGACGCCTGGGGCCAGCACCAGGCTGAGCTCGGTGCAGGCGAGCACCACGCCGTCCGCGCCTGCCTCGACGAGCCGGTCGGCGACCTCGCGGGCGTCGTACCGCGAGGTGGCGCTCACCCGTCCGTGGGCCAGCTCGTCGTAGATCATCGAGTGCACCGTCGCGCGGTCGGCCTCGTCGGGCACGATCACCTTGATGCCCCGCGGCTCGCAGACGTCCGGGTAGAGCGACGAGGTCATCGTGTAGGCGGTCCCGAGCACGCCCAGCTGGCTCAGCCCGGCGCCGGTCGCGGCATCCGCGACCACCTCGATGAGGTTGACGAACGGGACGTCGATCGCCGCCACGACGGCCGGCGCGCACAGGTGCATGGTGTTCGCGGTGATGGCGACGAGATCGGCGCCGGCCCGGACGAGGGCCTGCGCGCCCTCGGCCATCAGAGCCCCGGCGTCCTCCCACCGGCCAGCCCGTTGCAGTGCGGTGACGTGCTCGAAGTCGTCCGACCAGATGACCAGCTTGGCGCTGTGGCTGCCCCCGAGGCGGGCCTGGACCTCCTCGTTCAGGAGGCGGTGGTAGATCTCGGTCGAGGGCCAGGCGAGGCCACCGATCAGCCCGATGCGCAGCATGCGGCCAGTCTAGGGACCCGTAGGCTGGCGAGCGTGCCCCTTCCCGCGCCGGTGGTCGTCGGTTTCGACCTCGACATGACGCTGATCGACAGCCGTCCCGGCTTCGTGGCCGCGCCTCGACGCGCTGGCTGCGCACGAGCGGGCGTCGCCGATCGACAGCGCAGGAGCTGTCGCCCGGCTCGGCCCGCCGCTCGACGTCGAGCTCGCGCGCTACTTCGCCGCCGAGGACGATCCCGGCCAGGGTGACCGGTTCCGCTCGCTCTACCCGACGGTCGCCGATCGAGCCGTCCTTCCGCTCCCCGGCGGCGCCGAGTCGCTGGCCGCCGTACGGCCGCACGGTGGGCGCGTGGTTGATGGTCACGGCAAGTTCAAGTCCAACGCCCGGCTGCACGTCGACCACCTCGCCTCGACGCCGACGAGGTGGTCGGCGGGGCGTGGGCCGACGAGCAAGGCGCGCCGTGCTGAGCACGCGGGTGCGCGGTCTACGTCGGCGACCACGTGCCGACGTCGAGGGCGCCGCCGCGCGGCCGGCGTCGCTCAGCGTCGCGGTGCCCACCGGGCGGCTGCACCGCCGAGGAGCTCCCGGCGGCGGGCACCGACGTGCGTGCTCGACGACCTCACCGGGCTTCCCGGCCTGGCTCGACGACTTCGTGCTCGAGCGCCGGCTGCGCGGCGCTGGAGGCAGTCGCTGCGCCGAGCTGGGCAGCGTGCTCGTGGCCTTCTCCGGCGGCGCCGACCGCGCGTTCCTGCTGGCGGCGGCCGTGCGGGCGCTCGGGGCGGACCGCGTCGTGCGCGGCGACGGCGGTCTCCGCCGTCGCTGCCGGAGGCCGAGCCGGCCCGGCGCACGACTTCGCCGCGGCGCTCGGCGTCGCGGCAGCTGACCCCGCGCACGCACGAGATGGCGCGCGAGGGCTACCGCGCCAACGCCGGTGACCGGTGCTGCTTCTGCAAGGCCGAGCTGCTCGACGTGCTCGCCCCGCTCGCCGAGGGAGCTCGGCTATCGACGCCGTGGCGACCGGCACCAACGCCGACGACGCCCGCGCCGGCTTCCGGCCGGGCATCGCGGCGGCCGCCGAGCGCGGGGCGCGGACGCCGCTGCTCGACGCCGGCCTGACCAAGGCGCAGGTGCGGGCCGCCTCGCGGGCCTGGGGGCTGCCGACCTGGGACAAGCCCGCGGCGGCCTGCCTGTCGCTCGCGGGTCGCCTACGGCATCGCGATCACGCCGGCCCGGCTGGCGCGGGTCGAGCGGGCCGAGGCGGACCTGCGGCTCGGCGCTGACCGCGGCCGGGCGGCCGGTCGCCGACCTGCGGGTGCGCGACCTCGGCGAGGCGGCCCGTGTCGAGGTCGACCGCGACCTGGTGTCGCTGCTGGCGGACGGCCGGAGTACCTCGCGTGCGTGCTGCGCTGCCGGCTTCGCGCACGCCGAGGTCGACCCGCGCGGGTTCCGGTCAGGCGCGATGAACGAGCTGCTGGCTGAGCCCGAGCGCTTCCGCTGAGCCTCAGCCCTCGAGGTCGTCCGCGACGGCGCGCAGCAGCGAGCCGACCTTCTTGCCCTCGGCGGCGGAGAGGTGCTTGCCCCTGCGGAGGTCGTTGCCGACGCGGTCGAGCAGCTTGATGAGGTCCTCGACGATGATCGCCATGTCGTCTGCGGGCTTCCGCTGCGCCTTGGCCACGCTCGGGTACCGGATCGAGCACCCGGACGGACAGGGCCTGCTCGCCGCGCTTGCCCTCAGCCACGCCGAACTCGACCCGGGCGCCCGGCTTCAACGACTCGACGCCGCACGGCAGGGCGGACTGGTGGACGAAGACCTCGCCGCCGTCGTCGCGGGCCAGGAAGCCGAAGCCCTTCTCGGTGTCGTACCACTTGACCTTGCCGCTGGGCACGTCGGAGATCCTCTTCGTCGCAAAGGGAGTGGCGGAGGGGAACCTCCGCGCTGACCAACCCTAATGTGCCCGGTCTGACCGAGACCCAACCTTTCCGCGGCCCCGCCGCATCGCCGGCATGTCCGTGCACCCTCCGCGTCCGCGAAGGGCACCAAAGCGCGGTCCAGCGGCGCGACAGGGGGCCCGTGAGCGGCGGTAGGCTCGGGGCGTGGCCGCGCGGGCAGGCTCAGCGCGTGAGCCCTCAGCGGCGAGCCGGCACCGACGTCACTGATGCAGCAGTCGGCAGCGCGGCTGACCCGGACGTCGAGGGCAGCACCGCGCCTTCGCCGGCTGCCCGGCAAGATCCGGCCGGTCGCGGTCGACGCAGTCTGCGCCGAGGCCGTCGAGCTCGCGCGTGCCGCGGCCATCGAGGTCGCCGGCGCCGGCGTCGTCGGGGAGCACCTCGGGGTACAGGCCGGACGCCGAGCGCGTCGTCACGCACGCCTTCGCCTCGCTCTCGCCCGGGCTACGTGGGCTGGTACTGGGCGGTCACCGTGGCCAGGCTGCCACGGTCGAAGACGGTGACCGTCGACGAGGTCTGCCTGCTCCCCGGCGACCGCGCGCTGCTCGCCCCGCCGTGGATCCCGTACGCCGACCGGCTGCGTCCCGACGACCTCGGCCCCGGGGACCTGCTCGCCACCGAGCCTGACGACGACCGCCTCGAGCCAGGCTGGACCGGCGGGATCGACGCCAGAGCCAGCCGTGGCGCACCGGACGACATCGTCGAGGTCGCGCACGACCTCGGGCTCGCGCGGCCTCGAGTGCTGTCGCTGACGGGCATGGACGACGCCGCCGACCGCTGGGTGAACGGGAACGGCGGCCCGCACGCGCCGATCGCCGAGGCCGCACCTGCCAAGTGCGTCGAGCTGCGGGTTCATGCTCCGCCTCGGTGGCCTGCTGGGCAGGCTTTCGCTGTGTGCGCCAACGAGTACTCCCCAGCGACGGCACGGTGGTCACCCTCGACCACGGTTGCGGCGCGCACAGCGAGGCCATCTTCCTCGTGTCGCTGTCTGCCGCCGGGGCCCCGGTCCTCGACGAGGTCGGCTACGACGAGTTCACCGAGCTCGGCCACGGCTGAGCCGGCGTCCTCGAGCCGAGGCCGAAAGCGATGCCTGACCACGATGTCGAGCCTGACCACGATGTCTGAGCCTGACCGCGATGTCCGAGCCTGACCCGTTCGACACCGCCGCCCAACGCAGCAAGGTCCTCGCCGCCTGGACCGCCGCACCGGCGCGCTTCCGCGAGGACGCGAACGCCGAGGAGGACCACGCGCTCGGCGGGTACCGGGACCGGCTGGTGGTCGAGCTGGCGCAGAACGCCGCCGACGCCGCGGCCAGAGCCGGCGTGCTGGGTCAGCTGCGGCTCACGCTCGGACGGCGACATGCTGCGCGCGTCGAACACCGGTCGCCCGCTCGATGCCGCCGGCGTCGAGGCGCTGTCGACGCTCCGGGCCTCGGCGAAGCGTGACGACGACCCGGCGGCCACGGTCGGGCGCTTCGGGGTCGGCTTCGCGGCTGTGCTCGCCGTCACCGACGACCCAGGCATCGCCGGCGCCGGCGGGGCCGTCGGCTGGAGCAAGGTCCGCACGGTCGAAGCGGTGGCGGCTGTGCCCGAGCTTGCCGACGAGCTGGGTCGCCGGGGTGGCCACGTCCCGGTGCTGCGGTTGCCCTGGCCGACGGCGGACCAGCCTGAGCCGGGCTTCGACACGACGGTCACCTTGCCCCTGCGGGACGCCGCTGCCCGCGAGGTCGTGGCGGCTCAGCTCCGGGGCGTCGATGCCGCGCTGCTGCTGATGCTGCCGGCGCTCGACGAGGTCACCGTGGTCGACAGTGACGGGACCAGGGTCCTGCGGGCCGCCGACCTGGCTGCTGCCGGTGTGCGGGTGCACGAGGCCAGCGGGCGCGTCGAGCCGGAGTGGCTCGAGGGGCGTCCCACCGAAGAGCGGCGGGCTCAGCACTGGTGGGTCCGTTGGGCGTTCCCACGACCCGGAGGGTGTCCCCGCGGTGCTGCACGCACCCACCCCGACCGACGAGGCCGTGGACCTGCCAGGTCTGCTGCTGGCCTCGTTCCCGCTGGATCCGTCGCGGCGGCACGTCGCGCCCGGCCCGTTGCGCGACGCTCTGGTGAAGGCGGCGGCTGTGGCGTACACGGACGCCGTGGTCGAGCTCGCGAGGACCGCACCGGCGGGGGCACTCGCGCTGGTCCCCGGACCCGTTCCCGCCGGCCAGCTCGACGCGGAGCTCCGGCGGGCGATCGTCGAGGCCCTTGCCGGGGCACCCGTCCTGCCCGGCGGGGTGCGCCCGGACGAGGCGCTCGCCGTCGACGGGATCCCGGACGAGGCGTTCGCGGTCCTGGCCGAGGCGGTCCCCGGGCTGGTCGCACCGGCCTGGGCCGGCCGCCGCGAGCTCGACCGGCTCGGGGTGCGCCGGCAACGGCTGGCCGATCTGGTGGACGAGCTCGCGGAGCTGTCGCGGCCCACCACGTGGTGGCTGGCGTTGTACGACGGGCTGGACGCGGGGCACCTCGACCTCGAGGCGCTCTCCGGCCTCCCGGTGCCGCTGGTCGACGGTCGGTTGGTCCGCGGACCGCGCGGCGTCGTGCTCGCCCCCGACGACGCCGAGCGCCTGACGCCGCTGGGGCTACGGGTCGCTGCGATCAGCCACCCGTTGCTGGAGCGGCTGGGCGCGGTGCCTGCCGACCCGGCCACCGTGCTGCGCCTGCCTGGCGTGCTCGCCCAGGTCGCCGAGTCGCTGCAGGCCGACGACCCCGGCCCGCTGGCTGCGGCCGTGCTCGGTCTGGTCGCGGCGGCAGGAGGCGCTCACCCGGAGCTCAGTGCGCTCGCGCTGCTCGACGACAGGGGCGACTGGGTTCCGGCCGGCGAGCTCCTCCTGGCTGGCGGCGTGCTGGCGTCCGTCCTCGCACCTGATCAGCTCGGCACGGTCGCCACCGAGCTGGTCGATCGCTGGGGCGCTGACGTGCTCACGGCGGTCGGCGTGATGGGCTCGTTCGCCGTCCTGGTCGACGCGGACGTGTCGGTCGAGCCGGACGCCACGGACCATGACCTCGACGACGAGGACGGCTACCTCGACCACCTGCTGGACGAGGTCGGCGCCGACGGGCTGCCTCCGGTCCTGGTCGAGCTCGTCGCGATCAGGGACCTCGACCTGGTCGAGGACTGGCCGGCCGCGCTGCGCGAGATCGCCGCCGAACCCCGGCTGCGCGCCGCGGTCGTCGAGCCTGCACGGGTGCTCACCGACGATGGACGGAGCACCGAGGTCCCCTCCTACTCGGCGTGGTACCTGCGTCGGCGGCCGGTTCTCGCGGGTCGGGCTCCCACCGAGCTGGCGCTGGCGTCGGCGGGGCTCGCCGGGCTGCGGGACTCGGTGCCCGAGCTCGGGCTCGACGACGGGTTCCTGCGGGCGATCGGCGTGGTCGCGTCGCTGGCCGAGATCGCCGAGTCGCCCATGTACCTGCCGCTGCTGCGCGCGGGCCTCGTGCCGTCGCCGTCGCTGCGGCCCGATGCGGCTGGCGTGGCCCAGCCTGTCCCTGCCGTGGTGCGGAGGGTGCTCGTCGACGGTCCACCGACCTACGTCGAGCACGACGACCTCGCGGTCGCCGGTGTGCCGTGCGACTGGTGGGTGGACGACGAAGGGGTCGTGCATGCCGCCACGGTCGACGGACTGGCGCGCGGGCTCGCGTGGTCCGGCGGTCGCTGGGGCAGCAGGCTGCTGATCGCGGCCCTGCTGGCGGAGCCCGAACGCGTGGACGAGCTCCTGACCGAGCAGGCCTGGGAGTAGCTCGGGCGGACCCCGACCAGCAGCTGCGTCGTGGTCATGGCTGCCTCCATTTCGCCGGCTGGCCGACACCACGATGCTGCGCGCGCAGGCCGAGACCTACCTGCTGATCACGAGGACGACCGGCTGGGACCTCGATGCCTACCAGGACTGGCTCGAGCTCACCTTCACCAGGCTGGCTGGTCTCGCCTAACTGGGCGGGGTGGGTGAGCGCCGCGCGGCCCGGTACGTGGTGCGGCGACGCCGGGTCCACCAGATGCCGATGAGGCCGAAGGCGAAGCCGGTGACGCAGACCCAGAGCCACCAGTCAGTGCCGTGCTCGACCAGGTCGGAGCGGAAGAAGAGCAGCACGACGAAGGCGACGGCCCAGGCGATCGTGCCCACCGTGACGGGCAGGACCGCGTCGGCGCCCCACGCGTCGTCCTCGGCGGCATCCGCGGCGAGCTCGGGGTCGGCCATGCGGTCAGGGTAGTCTCTCGCATTTACTTAGCAAGGGTAATGAGTTAGTCTCAGGGCATGGCTGCTGAGACCAAAGACCCGACGGGCGTCGTCGACGCCGCGGCCCCGAGCGGGTCGCCGGTCGTGGAGCAGTCCGTGCGAGCGGACGAGCCCGCGGCGGCGCGGCGTCCCGCTGCAGCCGACGCCGAGCTCTCGGCGGTCCTGCGCATCGCGGTGATGCGCCTGGCCCGTCGCCTGCGCGCCGAGCGCGCGGACACCGACCTCACGCTCACCCAGCTCTCCGCCCTGTCGGCGCTCGACCGGCACGGACCCTCCACGCCGAGCGCCCTCGCTGCCCACGAGAAGGTGCAGCCGCCGTCGATGACGCGGGTGATCGCCAAGCTCGAGGAGCGCGGCCTGGTCACCAGGTCCGACCACCCGAGCGACCGCCGGCAGGTGGTCGTCGAGCTCACCCAGGACGCCGTCGACATCTTGCGCGAGGACCGCAGACGCCGGCAGCGCTGGCTGGTCGAGCACCTCGCCCAGCTCAGCCCCGACGAGCAGGCCCAGCTCGTCGCCGCGGCCCCGATCCTGGATCGGTTGGCCGGGTTGTGAGTCCGACCTTCACCGCCCTGCGCATCCGCAACTTCCGGCTCTTCGTGTTCGGCCAGATCGTCTCCAACACCGGCACCTGGATGCAGCGGGTCGCCCAGGACTGGCTGGTCCTGCAGCTGAGCGGTGGCTCAGGAACCGCGCTAGGGATCACGACGGCCCTGCAGTTCCTGCCGCTGCTGCTGTTCAGCCTGTGGGGCGGTGTGCTCGCGGACCGGCTGCCCAAGCGGACGGTGCTGGTCGTCACCCAGGCGGTGATGGGGCTGCAGGCGCTCACCCTGGGCCTGCTCGTCGTCACGAACCACGCCCAGCTGTGGCAGGTGTACGTCCTCGCGTTCCTCCTCGGCTGCGTGACCGCCCTGGACAACCCGACGCGACAGTCCTTCGTGCCGGAGATGGTCGGCACCCGCGACCTCCCGAACGCGGTGGCGCTCGGCAGCGCGACCTTCAACCTCGGCCGGGTGCTCGGCCCCGCGGCGGCCGGCCTGCTCATCGCCGCGGTGGGCACCGGACCCGTCTTCCTCATCAACGCGGCGTCCTACCTCGCGGTGATCGCCAGCCTGCTGGTGATGCGGCCGCAGGACCTCCGCCCGACGCGCCGGGCTCCCCGCGGCCCCGGCGCGCTGCGGGCCGGTCTGAGCTACGTCCGCCACCACGCCGAGCTGCGGCTGATCATCCTGCTCGTCGCCGTGGTGGGCACCTTCGGGCTGAACTTCCAGATCACCATCGCGCTGATGGCCACTCAGGAGTTCGGCAAGGGAGCCAAGCAGTACGGCCTGCTGGGGACGGCCTTCGCCATCGGTTCGCTGACGGGTGCGCTGCTCAGCGCACGGCGAGCCGGTCGCACGGGTTCCAAGCCGTCGATGCGGCGGGTGCTGCTGCTCGCGGTCGGGTTCGCCGCGATGGAGGTCATCGCGGGGCTGGCCCCGACCTACGGCATCTTCTTCGTGCTGCTGATCCCCACCGGCATCTTCGCGCTGAGCTTCATCACCTCGGCGAACGCGACGCTGCAGCTGAGCGCGGAGCCAGCCATGCGCGGCCGGGTGATGGCCCTGTACACCTTGGTCTTCTTCGGCGGGACACCGATCGGAGCACCGTTCATCGGCTGGCTCGCGCAGTCCGCCGGTGCCCGGTGGTCCCTGATCGGCGGCGGGGCGATCACGCTGGCGGCGTCGGTGGCTGCCTACCTCTGGTACCGCGCCGCGACCGGTTCCGCGCCGCTGGAGCAGGCTGCGCCGGCCGAACCGATTCCCGTCGACGGAAGCCGCACGGGCTGACAGGCTGGCCGCATGGACTCGACCCGCCTTGCACCTGCCAGCTACCTCCAGCACCTCGCCGCCGACGGTGCCCGGCTCTCCGACGTCGCGCGCGGAAACCTCGACCGGGAGGTCCCGTCCTGCCCGGGTTGGCTGGTGAGCGATGTCGTCGAGCACACCGGCTCCGTGTTCAACCACAAGACGGCCGGCATGCGGCTGGGTTCGCGGCCCGACGAGGAGAACGGTTGGGAGAAGGCCCCGCCCGCGGGCGTCGACCTGCTCGACTGGTACGACGGCACGCTTCGGGTGCTCCTCGCCGAGCTGGAGCAGCGCGGCCCTGACGAGCCCAACTACGCCTGGTACCCGCCGGAGCAGAGCACGAGCTTCTGGTACCGCCGGATGGCGCAGGAGGCCGCCGTGCACCGGGTGGACGCCGAGTCGGCGATCGGGGCCGTCACCCCGGTGGACGACGACCTCGCGCTCGACGGCATCGACGAGGTCCTTGAGGTCTTCCTCTGCTACGGCCTGGGCGACGACCCGGACGAGGACGTCACGCCGTTCGACGGCCACAGCCTCCTCGTGCGATCAGGCGGCCGGGCCTGGCACGTCGCGGGCCGGGCGGGCGATCCGGCCGGTCAGCTGCTGCTCGCGCGGAACGCGGCGCCCGCCGACCTCGTGGTCACCGGCGAGCCGTCCGAGCTCCTGCTCTGGCTCTGGGGGCGACGCCCGGACTCAGCGGTCACGATCTCCGGCGAGCGCCAGGACGTCCTGCCGGCCGCGCGCGAGCTGCTCACCCGCGCCACTCAGTAGCGGCCAGGCGCCGCGGCAGACCTAGGCTGCGGGCATGGACCCGAAGACGCGACGAGCAGTCACGCTCGCGGCGTTGATCGGACTGGTCACGTTGGTCGCCGTGGTGTCGGCGTTCCATCGCTGAGCGAGAATGGTCGGGTGCCTGAACCCCTGGTCGATGCTCGTGCCTCGCTGCGGCCGCTGCTGCTCGACGAGCATCGGCTGGTCCGGGCGGTCGGCGCGGGGCGGCAGCGCGGGATGACTCCCAGCTGGCGCAGGGTGGAGCTCCGGCCGGTCGACCTCAAGGCCGGCCGTCGGTTGCAGATGGTCGGCTACGACGAACGCCAGGCGCACACGAGCAACGCGCCGTACCCCGCCGACGACCTCGTCGACCGGCTGCTGGCCGAGCCCTTCGGCAACTGGCACGTCGAGACGCTCGACGAGACCGTCCAGCTCAGGGTCACCAAGAAGGGCGAGGCCCAGGTCCACCGTTCCGCTGCGCCGGCGACGCCGGTGGACCGCACGCACGATCGCCGCAAGCCCCGGCTGCTCGACCCGTCCGAGCCGCTGCTTCATGAGCTAGGCATCACCACGGCTGACGGTGTGGTGAAGCCCAGCCGCCAGGACAAGTACCGGCAGGTGGACGAGCTGCTGCGTGCGCTGGACGCGGTGCTCGACGAGAGCGGCCTAGCCCCGGCGGCGGGGCGCAGCGGGCCGCTCGCGCTGGTCGACCTCGGGTGCGGCAACGGCTACCTCACCTTTGCGGCGCACCGTCTTCTGACCGCGCGTGGTCTCGACGTGCGGACCACCGGGGTGGACGTGAAGCTGCAGGCGGCCGAGCACGGCACCGCCCTCGCCGCGCGGCTCGGCTGGCCGGAGGTCACCTTCGTGCAGGGCGCTGCCGCGGACGCGCCGGTGGACCGGGCGGACGTGGTGCTGGCCCTGCATGCGTGCGACACGGCGACCGACGAGGCGCTGGCGCGTGCAGTCCGCTGGAATGCCCCGGTGATCCTCGCCTCGCCATGCTGCCACCACGACGTCCAGCGGCAGCTCTCGGTGGCGCCGCCTCCGTACGGACTCCTGACCCGGCACGGCATCCTGCGCGAGCGGTTCGCCGACGTCCTGACCGACGCGATGCGGGCGGCCCTGCTGCGGATCCTGGGGTACCGGGTGGAGGTCGTCGAGTTCGTCGGCTCCCAGCACACGCCGCGCAACACGTTGATCCGCGCCGTCCGCACCGGCGCGGCCGCGACGCCCGAGCTGGTGGCCGACTACCACGACCTGACGCGGGCGTGGGGGGTCACCCCGGCGCTGTCGGTGCTGCTCGCCAGCGAGCTCGCGGCGGTCGGGTGCTAGGTCGCGGCCGCCACCGCGTCGTGCTCGTGGGCGCGGTGCTCGCAGCCTCGGCCATGTTCGCCGGCCAGGCTGCCGCCGGTGACGACCTCGACCGGGTGCTGCTCGACCCGCGCATCACCGAGTCCAGCGGGCTGGTCGCGAGCAGCCTGCATCCAGGGGTGGTGTGGACGCACAACGACTCCGGGCACCCGCCGCAGCTGTTCGCCGTGGGTCAGGACGGCAAGACGCTGGCCACGCTGACCCTTGCTGGTGCGCCCGCGCGGGACTGGGAGGCGATCGCGCCTGGCCGGTCCGCCGCCGGCCAGCCCCTGCTGTGGGTGGGTGACATCGGGGACAACCGCTCGAGCTGGCCCTACGTCCGGCTGTTCCAGATCGCCGAACCCGCGCAGCTGCACGACGCCGACGTGGCGTGGACGGAGTTCCGGCTGCGGTACGAGGACGGCCCGCACAACGCAGAGACGATGCTCGTCGACCCGCTGAGCCAGCGCATGTTCATCGTGACCAAGGAGGCCAGCGGTGGCGGCTTCTACGAGGTGCCCGAGCACCTCGAGCCTTCGCCGGCGGTCAACGTGCTGCATCGCGTCGGCGATGCGCCGGGCACGATCACCGACGGCGCGTTCTCCCCGGACGGCAAGCACCTCGTGCTGGTCGGCTACGTCTATGGGTTCCTCTACCGTCGCGGTGACCCGGCAGCGGGGAGACCGGTCGCGGGTCAGCCCCGGACGTTCTTCCCACCGCTGCGGCCGCAGGGGGAGTCCGTGACCTGGACCCCGGCTGGCTCGACGCTGCTCGTCGGGAGCGAGGGCGCCGACAGCGCCGTCCGCCGGATCGACGCGACGGCCCTGCTGGCAAGCCCGACCGCGACCCCGACCGCTGCCGCGACCTCGCCGCCTCGGCTGCCGTCACCGCCCCGGCCACGCCGAGCGCCTCGACTGCCGCCGCGCCTGCTCGCCCTCCCGTCCCGGCTGAGGCTCCGGACAGCTCTGCCGTGCTGCTGACGCTGCTCGTGACAGGCGTGCTCGGAATGTCCACACTTGTCGCATTCGTCCTCCACCGACGTATCAGCGTCAGGCGGTCACCCTCCACCTGACGTAGGAGTCAAGCGGAGAAGGGACCATCCATGACCCAACGCACGGCGACCATCCCGGAGCAGGTAGTCGACGGCAGTCGGCTTGGTCGCAACATCGAGCACGACGAGCGGAGCAAGGCCTTCCCGGCGCTCACGGCGCCGCTCACGACGGCCCATCACAAGCGGCACGGGCACGTCTTCAACCAGGGCAACCTCGGCAGCTGCACCGGCAACGCGATGGCGGGGTCGCTCATGACTGACCCGCTGTACGCAGCCGGCCGGCATCTCGCCGAGAAGGACGCCGTGGCGCTCTACGAGAAGGCGACCGAGCTGGACGCCTACCCGGGGCAGTACCCGCCGACCGACACCGGTTCGTCCGGACTGGCCGTCGCCAAGGCTGCCAAGCTGGCCGGCTACATCACGAGCTACCAGCACGCCTTCGGCCTGCAGCAGGCGTTGGGTGCCCTCGTGGTCGGCCCGGTCATCACGGGCGTGAAGTGGTACACGAGCTTCGACTCACCAGCGTCCACGGGTGAGATCAGCCTGACGCCGACGGCGACCGTCCGCGGCGGGCACGAGTTCGAGGTGAACGGCATCGACGTCGAGAACCAGCGCGTGTGGTGCGTGCAGTCCTGGGGGCCGCATTGGGGAGGGCTCGGCGACGGGACCTTCTGGATGAGCTTCGACACCTGGGGCACCTTGCTGGCCGACAGCGGCGACGTCACCCAGTTCACGGTCTAGACGGTTCGGTGGTCCCGGAGCCCTGGGCGCAGATGCTGCAGGGTTCCGGGACGCCGCCCGGCCGGCAATAGGCCGGGGATAGGCCGGTCCGCTGACGGCACCCGGCGCCGGTCACGTCAGCTCGTCGCTCGTCGGCTGCTCGGTCGATGCTCGTGGCCGGCTGACCGCGAGGCCAAGGACAGCCCCGAGAACCAGCACGGGCACGACCAGGAAGGCGCCGTGCTCGCCGACGTGGTCGGCGAAGGCTCCGAGCACGAACGGCCCGATCGCGATCGCGAGTCCGGTGCCCAGCGACACCCTTGTGGTCGCGAGGTCGCTGCGGCCGTCGGCGAAGGAGACCGCCCGGCCCAGCGCCAGCGGGAAGCACATCCCCTGCCCGAGGCCGAGGACGAACAGCGCCAGGAAGGCGACCCACCCCGTGGTCGTCATCCAGAAGACGACGAACCCCAGCAGCAGCACGGCGAGGCTGCGGTAGAGCAACCAGTCCAGCGAGTACCGCAGGCCGAGCCGCGCCCCGGCGAGCCTCGCGATGGTCATCCCGACGAGCACCGCGCTCAGCCCGGTCGTCGCCGCCGCCGTGCCCATGCCGTCCCGGGTGTGGAGCAGGTCCGTCGCCCACAGCGAGAGGCAGAACTCGATGGCGACGATGCAGACGAGCGCACCCCAGGTCAGCCAGAACCGGCGCGGCAGGCTCCGTGACCCCGGCTGGTCGGCGGTCAGCCGGTACGGCCGAGGGGCGGGTACCCGCACGCGGCGGAAGACGCCGTAGAGCACACCGCTCAGCACCACGACGACGAGCAGCCCGGACCGCCAGCCGAGCCCCACCACGATGGCGGCCCCGATGACGAGCGGCGCGATGGTGCCGGCGAAGCCGTTGATGGCCGTGGCCTCGGACAGAGCCGCCGGCCCCGACTCCTGGTGGGCGTCCATCAGCGTCGACTGCACCGTGAGCGCGAGGCAGGAGCTGGCGATGCCGCAGACCAGCGCGGACGCCAGGCTCAGCGCGAGCGAGTGTGCCGCGCAGTACCCGACGATGCCCGCGGACATCCCGACCAGGCCGCCCCAGAGCATCGCCCGGCGTCCGAACCGGGCGATGAGCATGGTCCCAGCCAGGCCGGCCACGATGGAGCCGACCGCGAGGGCCGTGCCGTGCAGACCGCTGAGCGTCCGGTCGATGCCGAGCTCGTCGCGCTTGAGCGGCACCGTCGGTGCGAAGCCGTAGAGGAAGTACCCGTAGGCGCCGAGCTGCGCGTACACCATCCAGGTGAGGCGGTCCCGGACGAGCGAGGTCACCGCATCGGAGCGGTGGCTGGTCTCACGCCAGCTGCTGGACGACGTGGTCGATGCACGTCGTGAGTGCCTGCACGTCCGAGGGCTCGACCGCGGGGAACATCGCGATCCGGAGCTGGTTGCGGCCTAGCTTGCGGTACGGCTCGGTGTCGACGATCCCGTTGGCCCGCAACACTTTGGCCACCGCGGTCGCGTCGATGTGGTCGTGGAGGTCGATGGTCCCGACGACGGCCGAGCGCAGGGCTGGGTCGCTGACGTAGGGGGTCGCGAACGTGCTGGCCTCGGCCCAGTCGTAGAGGATCCCGGACGACTCGGCCGTGCGCTTGGTGCACCAGCTGAGGCCGCCCTGGGCGTTGAACCAGTCGACCTGCTCGGCCATCAGGAAGATCGTGGCGAGGGCGGGGGTGTTGTAGGTCTGGTCCAGCCGGGACTGCTCGACGGCGGTGGCGAGATCGATCGAGGCGGGGATCCACCGGCCGCTGGCCTTGATCTCCTCGACCCGGGCGAGTGCGGCGGGGCTCATCAGCGCGAACCACAGCCCGCCGTCGGAGCCGAAGCTCTTCTGCGGGGCGAAGTAGTAGACGTCGGACTCGACGGCCTCGACGGGGAGCCCACCGGCACCCGAGGTGGCGTCCCAGGCGAAGAGCGCGCCGTCGTCGACGCCTGGGATGCGCTTGACCGCGACGCTGACACCGGTAGAGGTCTCGTTCTGCGGGCTCGCGTAGAGGTCGACCCCGGCCTCCGCGGTGAAGCTGGGCGCTGAGCCTGGCTCGCTGCTGAGCACCGTGGGGGCCTCGAGGAACGGGGCGTCCTTGGCTGCCTTGGCGAACTTCGAGCCGAACTCGCCGAAGGTGAGGTGCTGGCTCTTCGTGCGGATCAGGCCGAACGTCGCGGCGTCCCAGAACACGGTGCTGCCGCCGTTGCCGAGCACGACCTCGTAGCCGTCCGGCAGGGCGAAGAGCTCCGCAAGCCCGGAGCGAAGCCGCCCGACCTGGGACTTCACGGTCTTCTGCCGGTGCGACGTGCCGAGGTATGTGGTGGCGACCTTGGCCAGCGCCTCGACCTGCTCGGGCCGGACCTTGGACGGTCCGGAGCCGAACCGGCCGTCCGCGGGCTTGAGCGCGGCAGGGATCACGATGTCGGGGACGTCAGCCATGCGGCAACCCTAGACCGTGCGACTTGGTAGGCAGACAGCGACCTAGAGCTCGCGCGATGCCTACCAAGTCGGGCTGGAGCGAGGTGCGACCAGCGTCAGCGGGCCGGGGTGTAGCCCGTCGGCGCGACGACCTGGGCGTCCCAGCCGGGGACGTCTTCCGGCTTGCGCGGGCCGGGCCCGACGTACCGCGCCGACGGCCGGATCGAGCCGTCCGGTGCGCTTCTGCTCGAGGATGTGCGCGCTCCAGCCAGCGAGCCGGGCACAGGTGAACATCGAGGTGAACATGTGCGCGGGAACCTCGGCGAAGTCCAGCACGATCGCCGCCCAGAACTCCACGTTGGTCTCGAGCACGCGGCCGGGGGAGCGCTCCTTGAGCTCGGCGAGCGCGGCCTTCTCGAGCGCCTCGGCGACCTCGTACCGCGGCGCCCCGAGCTCGCGGGCGGTGCGGCGCAGCACCCGTGCGCGTGGGTCCTCGGCGCGGTACACGCGGTGGCCGAAGCCCATCAGACGCTCGCCCTTGTCGAGGATCGACTTGACGTACGCCGACGGGGTCGCCGCCCTGCTCGACGTCCTCGATCATGCCGAGGACCCGTGAGGGGGCGCCGCCGTGCAGCGGACCGGACAGCGCACCCACCGCTCCGGAGAGGGCGGCGGCGACGTCGGCGCCGGTGGAGGCGATCACCCGGGCGGTGAAGGTGGAGGCGTTCATGCCGTGCTCGGCGGCGGAGCCGAAGTACGCGTCGACCGCCTGCACGTGCTTGGGGTCCGGCTCGCCGCGCCAGCGGATCATGAAGCGCTCGACCACGGTGTGCGCCTTGTCGATCTCGGCCTGCGGCACCATCGGGCGGCCGATGCCGCGCGCGGACTGGGCGACGAAGGACATCGCCATCACCGAGGCGCGGGCGAGCTCGTCACGGGCGGTGTCGTCGTCGATGTCGAGGAGCGGCTCGAGGCCCCAGGCGGGCGCGAGCATCGCGAGGGCCGACTGGACGTCGACCCGGACGTCGCCGGAGTGCACCGGGAGCGGGAACGGCTCCGCCGGCGGCAGCCCGGGGTTGAACTCGTTGTCGACGAGCAGGCCCCAGATCTGGCCGTACGACACCCGCCCGACGAGGTCCTCGATGTCCACCCCGCGGTAGCGAAGGGCAGCAGCCTTCCTTGTCGGGTTCGGCGATCTCGGTCTCGAAGGCGATGACGCCCTCGAGGCCGGGCTTGAAGTCAGACATCGTGGACGCTCCCTGCTCGTGGTGCCTCTATCTAACCCCGTACCCTCCGAGACTGTCAGGCGACCCCTACTGACTAGTAGCAACCTGGTAGCCGGCCAGCGTCGTCCGGGGTCGAGCCAGGCAACGGAAGGAGCCGAACGTGCCGGACAACGAGTTCCGGGCCGAGTCGCTCGCCGAGCTGCGTCGCGCCTACTCGGGAGCGGGGCTCGCCGAAGCCGATCTGGCAGCCGACCCCTTCGACCCAGCTCGGCCGCTGGGTTCAGGAGGCGCTCGACGCCGGGCTGACCGAGCCCAACGCCATGGTGCTGGCCACCGCGTCCGCTGACGGGCAGCCAAGCGCGCGGACCGTGCTGCTCAAGGGCTTCGACGAGCGCGGCCTCACCTTCTTCACCGGCTACACCTCGCGCAAGGGCGGGGAGCTGGCGGCCAACCCGCGGGCCAGCGTCGTGCTGCCCTGGTACGACCTGCAGCGACAGGTGTGCGTGGTCGGCGCCGTCGAGCGGACCAGCCGGGACGAGACGGCGGCCTACTTCACCAGCCGCCCGCACGGCTCGCAGCTCGGGGCGTGGGCGAGCCACCAGTCGAGCGTGATCGGCTCGCGGACCGAGCTCGACGAGCGCTACGCCGAGCTTGCGCGGCGCTACCCGGACGATGTCCCTGTGCCGGACTTCTGGGGTGGCTTCCGGCTGGTCCCTGCGACGGTGGAGTTCTGGCAGGGCCGCCCGAGCCGGCTGCACGACCGGCTGCGCTACCGCAGGGTCGAGGGCGCCGACTGGCTGGTCGAGCGACTGAGCCCTGAGCGCCGATCCCTGAGCGACTGAGCCCCTGAGCGCCATGCGGGGCTTCGTCGACACAGGGGCGACCCGCGGGCCCTGTCCTGGGACAGGAAAGCCGGTGGACGTGATCCGGCGCCCGCGGGTCGGGTGACTACCGGGTCCTAGCGGCCGCAGCGCGCACGGTCAGGACCGGAGCCTGCGGCTAGCTGGCAGCCACCTCACTCGTCCGAGAGTTCAACAAGGTCTCGGATCACCTCCTTTCCTGTGTGCTCTGACCGTATGTCGGACCGCCAGCGCGCACCACCGGAATTTGAACGATGCTGGCGTGGTGGCTTCAGGACGCATGAGCGGGCTCGCCCGCAGGGTGGTCGCTGACACCACACCGCTCAAGGTGTCGCCGCCGTTCCGCCGGCTCTGGCTCGGGACGGGCATCAGCAACATCGGCTCGCAGCTCACCAATGTCGTCGTCGCCATCCAGGTCTACGACCTCAGCGGCTCCAACCTCGCGGTGGGCTTCGTCGGCGGTGTGGCGCTCGTCCCGCTGATCGTCTTCGGCCTCTACGGCGGAGCCATCGCAGACGCGTTCGACCGCAGGCTCGCTCATGCTCTGGACATCCATCGGCTCGGCGATCTGCACCGGCGTCCTGCTGGCGCAGGCGGTGGCCGGGGTCAAGTCGCTGACTGCTGCTGTACCTCATCGTCGCCGTGCAGTCAGCCCTGTTCGCCCTGACCAACCCCGCCCGTGCCGCCGCCCTTCCTCGGCTCGTCGGGCTCGAGCTCCTGCCTGCGGCGAACGCGCTCTCGCAGGTCACGCTCAGCCTCGCGCTGACGCTCGGCCCGCTGCTCGGTGGCGTGCTCGTCGGCCTGGAAGGGTTTGGCGCGGCGTACCTCTTCGACTTCGTGACCTTCGGCGCCGTGCTGTGGTCGGTGCTGCTGCTCCCGCCGATCCCGCCGATGGGAGAGAACGCCGGGCGGCGAGCTGGCTTCCGATCGGTGCTGGAGGGGCTGGACTTCCTGCGCTCCCGCACGGTCGTGCTGATGACGTTCCTGGTCGACCTCAACGCGATGATCTTCGGGATGCCGCGGGCGTTGTTCCCGGCGATCGCCGGGGCGTTCTTCGCCGGCGGCGCGGGGACGGTCGGGGCGCTCACGCGCGGCGCCCGCGGTGGGTGCGTTCCTGGGCGCGGTCTTCTCCGGGCCGCTGGCCCGGGTCAGCCGGCAGGGCCTCGCCGTGCTCATCGCCGTGGCGGTGTGGGGGATCACGATCGCCGCCTTCGGCTTCACGCGGACGCTGTGGGTCGGACTGGTCCTGCTGGCCGCTGCCGGCGCCGCGGACATGGTGAGCGCGGTCTTCCGGAGCACGATGCTGCAGACGGCCACCCCGGACGCGCTGCGCGGGCGGTTGCAGGGCGTGTTCGTGGTCGTGGTGGCGGGCGGTCCGCGGCTCGGTGACGTCGAGTCAGGTGTGGTCGCCACCGCCACGAACGAGACGATCTCGATCGTCAGCGGCGGCCTGCTGTGCGTGCTGGGCGTCATCATCCTGGGGATGCTCGTGCCCAGCTTCGCGCGGTATCGAGCGCCGTCCGGGCCGGTCTCCGACGCAGCCCTGCTTGCCGGGCTCGACGCGGCGGAGGACGAGCTGGCAGGGGAAGGGCTCGAGCCGAGGGCCCAGGCCGACCTGCCCTCCGATCAGGGCCCGACGACCGGTGCGCCCAGCGGTGAGCCCTCTGCGCGACCCCACTGCTGATCCCACTGCTGATCCCAGTGCCGAGACGGCCACCTGAAGGTCGGCCACCAGCCCGGCGAACGCCGCCTCGGTGTCGTCAGCCCGGAGCACCGCGGACGGGTGCAGCGTCGCGAGCATCCAGCCACGCCTGCACGGCCGCGGGCTCGTCAGGGTGACCGCGTCGAGGGAACAGCCGTCCCCGCGAGCGACTGACCCGGAAGTCCTTGCCCAGCAACGATTTCGCGGCAGTCGCGCCGAGCAGCACGATCACCTCGGGGTCGACCAGGCGGAGCTCGGCCTGCAGCCACGGGCGGCACGCGTCGACGTGCAGCTGGTCCGGCGTCTGGTGGATGCGCCGCCTGCCAGGGCCGTCGGTCCGGAACCTGAAGTGCTTGACCGCGTTCGTCACATAGGCGTCCGCGCGGGTGATGCCGACCTCGCCGAGGGCCCGGTCAAGCAGCTGACCGGCCGGTCCCGACGAACGGCAAGCCTTGGCGGTCCTCCATGTCGCCCGGCTGCTCACCGACGAGCGCGAGGCGGGCCAGCGGGCGGACCTACCGAGAACACAGTCTGCGTCGCGGGCCCGAACAGCTCGCAGCCCTCGCAGCGTCCGGCCGCCGACCGGAGCCCCTCGACACCGGCGCCGTGCGGGACGAAGCTGGCTGCGCCCGACTGGTCCACCATCGAGGCAGTCTCAGCCGTCGACCCAGACCTCGGCAAGCTGGGTGACCATCTGCTCGACGGTCATCCCCATCTCGTCGGCGCGGGCCCGCAACCGCTTGCGCAAGCGCCTTCGGCATGGTCAGCACGACCTCGACCTGCTTGTCGTTCTTGTCCGCGGGCGCGTGCTGGCGGTGCTTGACCTGCCAGGCTCGGCGGCGACGATGCGCGGCGTGCTCTGCGGCATGAGCTCGTGCAGCGAGGGGACCGGGTTGACCCTGGCCTTCTTGCCGGTGCCAGCGGCGCTGGCGGCAGCGGACGAGCCGGGCGGCGCTGCCCTGATCAGGAGGTCGCGGCCGGTGGCTGGGTCTCGGCCGGAACCAGCGCCGGCGGAGCAGTCGCGAGCCGGCGGCGAGCGGCCGGCGGACACCGGGACTCGGCGACCCGCCCGACATAGGCGTCTCCTGGCAGCAACGGGCTCGTGCGCGGCAGCGCGCGGCGCGGGGCCGGGTTGGCGGTCATCGGCGGTGCCTTCCTTTTCCTCGTCCAGTGCTGGTGGTGCCGGTCGTCTCGCGCCGCCGCCGCCCCCGAGCGGCCCACGGTCGACCGGCTGGGCAAGCAGGTGGTCGAGGTGGTCATCGAGCGCGTCGGCGATCTCGCGGGCGCCGGCGACCTCCAGGCCTGGACCGGGACGCACGCGCCCTCGGCCTGCTGGATGGCGGCGCGGTCGGGGAACGGGGGGTCGAGGACGAGCTCGCCGTAGGTGGCCTTGAGCTCGTCGTAGCGGAACTTGTGCTCGGTGGACTGGGCGCGGAGCTTGTTGACGATGATCCCAGCCGGCCGCAGGCGGAGGTTGTCCGCACGCACCATCTCGATGGCGTCGAGGGCGGCGGCCGCACCTTGCAGCGAGAACAGGCTGGGCTCGGCGACGACGACGGCAGTGTGCGAGGCGGCAAGGGCGTTCCGGGTGAGTCCGCCGAGCGAGGGCGGGCTGTCGACGAGGACGAGGTCGTAGCCGGACAGACCACCCATCGCGACCCGCAGCCGCAGCGTGGTGTCCCGTCCCGCGAGCGCGTTGTGCCGCTCGAGCAAGGAGTCGGCCGCGATGACGTCGACGGCCGGTCCCCAGCCCGACTGAGCGACGGCGTGGGCCAAGAGCTCGGGACGTGGATCGGCCAGGACGTCGCTGGCGGTGAAGCGGACCTCCGGCGGGTCGAGGACCGTCGAGGCGTTGCCCTGCGGGTCGAGGTCCACCACCAGGGTGCGGAGCGCCGCGCTCCCACGCAGCCCCTGCCAGCCCGAGCGTCACAGACGTCTTGCCCACCCCACCCTTGAGGCTGATCACGCTGACGACGAGCATCGGAGGATTCTGTCAGGTTTCCTGCCCGTGACTGCTGCTCACGGCCGCGAGTCGCTCCAGCGCGACTGCGCGTTCGGCCTGGTGGTCGACGATCCGGGCCGGGTAGCCCGCCGGCAGACCGTCGGGCAGCAACCAGGGCTCGTGCACCTGCAGGGCCCGCGATGGCGTCCAGCTCCGGCACGTACCGGCGGACGTAGTCGCCCTCCGGGTCGAGCTTCCTGCCCTGGAGCACCGGGTTGAAGACCCGGAAGTAGGGAGCCGCGTCGGTTCCGGTGCCGGCCGTCCACTGCCAGCCGTGCTGGTTGGAGGCGAGGTCACCGTCGCGCAGCCAGCGCATGAACCAGCGCGCCCCCTTGGTCCAGTCCTGGTGCAGGTCCTTGACCAGGAACGAGGCCACCGCCATCCGCAGCCGGTTGTGCATCCAGCCCTCGGCGAGCAGCTGCCGCATGCCGGCGTCGATGAACGGGTATCCGGTGCGCCCCGGCACCAGGCGTGGAAATGCGCGTCGGCCGCCGGGCCGTGGTCGAGCGCCATGCCCGCCATCTCCGGCGGAGGTAGCTCCGCGCCGACTGCGGCTGGTGGAACAGCACGTCGGCGTAGAACTCGCGCCAGGCGAGCTCCTTGCGGAAGGTCTCGGCGCCCGGCAGGCGCTGCCGAGCCCGGCCAGCAGCGTGCGTGGGTGGATCTCGCCCCACTTGCAGTGCAGGCGCGAGAGCCGCGAGGTGCCGGCGAGGTCGGGGCGGTCGCGGTCGCGTCGTAGTCCGCCGAGGCCTGTCGAGGAACTCCCTCCACCGCCGCAGCGCCGCCTGCTCCCCGGCCGCGGGCAGCACGAGCGAGCCGAGCGTCGGCTCGGGCGGCAAGTCGATGGACACCCGGCGAGCTTCAGCCAGCGCGGCCCGCCGGCGGCATGCGTCGCCGGTGCCCGCCAGCCGTGCGCTCCAGCGCGCGAGAACGGCGTGTAGACCGGTAGGGCTGCCGTCGGGCTTGCGGATCCGCCCGGGGGCCACCGCGTACGGCGAGCCGGTCCGGACCAGCGCGCTCCCGTCGGCGGCGAGAGCCTGCTCGACCGCATCGTCGCGGGCCGGCGCCGTAGGGCCCGAAGTCGGCGGCGCAGTGGACCTCGGCGGCTCCGACCGCGGCGCCAGCCGGGGGAGCTCGACCACCGGGTCGCCGTCGGACCAGGTGCAGCCGGGCACGTCGGCGCGCAGGCGGCGCAGGCTGCGAGCAGGTAGGCCCGGCGACGGCCCGGCCGGCTCCCAGAACGCGGCGTCCTGGACGAACAGCGGGAGCACGCCGTCGCCGGCGGTCGGCGGCCGCACCCAGCGCCGGGTTGTCGCCGGTCCGCAGGTCACGGCGAAACCAGAGGACGTCGGGCGGGCACCAGCCGACGTTAGGGGGGCACGATCGTGTCGCATCGCGGCCGCCACGCGCCCGCTCCGGCAGCCGCCACGACGATCGCCAGCGGCGACCCCATCGCCGGACGGACAGAATCGAGGACGAGCACAGAGGAAGCTCCGGTCGGGCTTCGTTCGAGATCTCCTGCAGATGGGCCTGTGCCGCGTGAGCGATCTGATCGACACCACCGAGATGTACCTCCGCACGATCTTCGAGCTCGAGGAAGAGGGCATCGTCCCGCTGCGCGCCCGGATCGCCGAGCGGCTGCACCAGAGCGGCCCGACGGTCAGCCAGACCGTGGCCCGGATGGAGCGCGACGGCCTGCTCACCGTCGAGGGCGACCGGCACCTCCGGCTCTACCGCGAGGGCCGGCGATGGCGACCCGGGTGATGCGCAAGCACCGCCTCGCCGAGTGCCTGCTCATCGACGTCATCGGGCTGGAGTGGGAGGACGTCCACGCCGAGGCCTGCCGCTGGGAGCACGTCATGTCGAGGCCGTGGAGCACCGGATCCTCGAGCTCCTCGACCACCCGACCGTCTCGCCCGTACGGCAACCCGATCCCCGGCCTGGACGAGCTCGGCGACCCCGACCAGGGCCATGACGACGAGCACCTCATCAGCCTCGACGTCCTCGCCGGCCGGAGACGAGCCGCGTGCTGGTGCGTCGCATCGCCGAACCCCTGCAGTCCGAGACGGCGATCATGAGCTCCCTGCAGCGCGCCGGCGTGCGGCCGGGCGAGGTCGTCAAGGTGCAGATCTCCGACGGCGGCGTCCTGGTCGGCAGCGGGATGGAGTACGCCGAGCTCCCGCTCGAGGTCGCGGCGCACATCTTCGTCGTCGGCCGCTAGCGGTCACGCGTGAGCGATCAGCCCGAGGTTCCACGCTTCGCCTCGGTCGCGGACGTCCTCGCCCGGCTCGCCGATGCCGGTTACCTCGCCGACGTCTCGATCGCCACGACCGTCTTCCTCGCCGACCGCCTCGGCAAGCCGCTCCTCGTCGAGGGTCCGGCCGGCGTCGGCAAGACCGAGCTCGCCAAGGCGGTGGCTACCGCCACCGGCTCAGGGCTGGTCCGCCTGCAGTGCTACGAAGGCCTCGACGAGGCCAGGGCGCTGTACGAGTGGAACTACTCCAAGCAGCTCCTGCGCATCCAGGCCGCGCGCGTCGAGGACGCCGGCTGGGAGGCCGTGCACGACGACATCTTCACCGAGGAGTTCCTGCTCGCCAGGCCGCTGCTGACCGCGATCCAGCGGGACGAGCCCACCGTGCTGCTCATCGACGAGACCGACAAGGCCGACATCGAGGTCGAGGGGCTGCTGCTCGAGGTCCTCTCGCGACTTCCAGATCACCGTGCCGGAGCTCGGCACCATCACGGCCACCCGTCGGCCGTTCGTGCTGCTCACCTCGAACGCGACCAGGGAGCTGTCCGAGGCGCTCAAGCGCCGCTGCCTCTACCTCCACCTGGACTATCCCGACGCCGAGCGCGAGACCGCGATCGTGCTGGCCCGGGTGCCCGAGCTCGACGAGCGGCTGGCCGAGCAGCTGGTGCGCACGGTGCGGGCGCTGCGCGCCTGGACCTGCGCAAGTCGCCGTCGCTCGCCGAGTCATCGACTGGGCCCGCACGCTGCTCGCGCTGAGCGTCGGCGCCTGGACGAGGCCGCGGTGCGCGACACGCTGGGGGTCGTCCTCAAGCACCGCTCCGACCAGGAGAAGGCGATCAAAGAGCTAAAGCTGTAGCCGCACGGCGAAATGCGCTGGCTATGCGCGGCGCGAGTCCGGCAAGGTGCAGCCCATGACGCTCACCATCCAGTCCTTCAGCTTCGATGCCAGCGACCCCGACCGGCTGGCCGGCTTCTGGGCCGAGGCCTTGGGCTGGCGACGCACCTACGCCGACGAGGACGAGATCGTCCTCGAGCCGCCGGCGGGCAGCCCGCAGGACGGCGTCGCCGCAGATCTGCTCTTCCTGCGCGTGCCGGAGGAGAAGGCCGGCAAGAACCGGCTGCACCTCGACCTCCGCCCGGCGGACCAGGCCGTCGAGGTCGCCAGGCTGGAGGCGGCCGGCGCCCGACGGGTCTCGGTGGGGCAGGGGGACGACGTCAGCTGGATCGTGCTCGCCGACCCCGAAGGCAACGAGTTCTGCGTGCTGAAGCCGCTGCCGGTCGAGTCCTGATGAGACGAGGTCGCGCGTCGCGCTCGCGCCGGACCTGACGCGCCGACGGCGTTCGACGTCGGGATCGGCCGGGTCGTCGGCCGCGTGATCTACCGTTCGAAAGGTGACGTACGCCGCGGATCGGACCTCGGTCCGCCCGGCCGTCGCCGCAGACCTGGTCGCGGTGCTGCTCGTCGGGGCGGCCAGTGCGGCGGTCCGTGCCGGGTCGGCCAGCCTGCGACCGGCCGTCGGCGGGGCGGTGCTCTCGCTCGCCTGCTACGCCCTGCTGCGGTCGGCGCGTCCGCCGCTGCTCGCCGGGCTCGTGGCGTTCGGCCTCACCGCGACGCTGCCGTTGCTGGGGCTGAGCCTGCGGTCCCTCGGCCGCGACCCTCGCGCTCGCGGCGGCTGTCCTGGTGCTGGCGGTTGCTGCGCGCTTCGCTGCCGACCGGATGCCGTTGCTCGCGTGCCGCGGCCCTGGTCAGTGCAGGGGTGGGCGCCGTCGGCGTGCACTTGCTGGTGGCTGCTGCGCCGGCGGGCTGGCCAGGACTGCGCGACACCTGGCACGCGGTAGCCGACGCCGGCGCGCCCTTCCTGGTCATGCTCGGCTGCTACGGGGTGCTGACGCTGGCAGCTCCGGTGAGCAAGGCGTCGAGCGCCGGTCGGGTCGCACTCGCCTGCTGTGCGTGGGCGCTGCTGGCACTGGTGGGGACCGTGGGGCTGGGCGGTCACGCGACGCTGCTGCCGGCTGGCCTGTTCTTCGTGCTCCTGCCGCTCGGGCTCGCGATCGCCGTCGCCCCGACGGAGGTGCTGCCGTGGGCGGTGCCGATGGCCCTGCTGGGGGCGCTCGCGGTGCAGGTCGCCGTCGATCCGCGGGCGTTCGAGGTGTCCCGGGCAGGCGCCGTGGACGCCGCAGCCGCACACGCCGCAGCAGTTCACGCCGCAGCAGTTCAGGCCAGGGCGTTCACGGCCAGCCCGAAGACTGCCGGCAAGGCAGCGGCCGTCGGCACCAGCGACCGCCGCAGCGCAGGGCGCTTCGATGCCGCGAGCACCGTCTTGGTCAGCACCCGGTAGCGACGCGAGGCCGATCGCCAGGCTTGCTCGTACTCAGCGGGCGCGTCGCGCCGCAGGCACCCGACCAGCACCTCGGCCTGCCGCAGTCCCACGGCGATGCCCTCGCCCGTCAGGGCGTCGACGTAGCCGGCGGCATCGCCCACGAGCAGGACCCGGCCCACCACCCGTCGCGCGACGTTCTGCTCGAGCGGACCAGCGCCCCGTGCGCTCGACGTCGGACGGGCCGACCCCAGCCGGCCGAGCAGCTGGGGGAACCGCGACACCAGCTGCTCGAACGACAGGCCACCGCCCGACAGGATCGCGACCCCGACCTCGGCTGGACCGACCGGCGTGACGTAGGCCTCGGCGTCGGCCGCCCAGTGCACCTCGACGAGGTCGCTCCAGGGCGCCATGGCGAAGTGCTGCCGTATCCCGTAGCGAGCCGGGCCGGTCCGGGCGAGGTCGAGCCCGAGCGAACGTCGGAGCGGCGAGTGCAGGCCGTCCGCCGCAACCAGGTAACGGGCCGTCCGGCCGACGGCCACCACGCGATCGGCGCGCTGGTCGACGTCCTCGACCGTCCCGCGTACGAGCTCCACCCCGGCGTCTCGTGCCGCGGCGACCAGGGCGTCCTGCAAGGTCGTCCGCCGCACGCCGCGACCTGGCCCGTGGCGGAACCGGGACTGCGCCGCGTGGCTCCCGTCGGCACTGACGTACCGGATGCCCTCGAAGGGCTGGCCCTGCGGGTCGACGCCGAGGCGTCGCAGAGCGGTCAACGCCCCCGGCATCAGGCCCTCGCCGCAGGCCTTGTCCTGCGGCGCGGCCCGGCGCTCGACCACGCACACGGACAGCCCGGCGCGCCGGGCGAGCAGAGCCGTGCCGAGCCCCACCGGACCTCCGCCGACGACGAGGACGTCCAGCTCAGGACGCGAGGTGCTGGGCGTCACGACGGCTCGTTCACAGGGCGAGCGCCCGGTCCTCGCAGCGGATGCGGACGCTGAGCAGCCAGGCGTTGAGGACGCGTGAACACGGTCGCGCGTCACCCACGCGGTGTGCACGAGCGGCAGCGCGAAGCCCTCGACCACCACCGCGACGTAGTTCGGGTGCCGCAGGCAGCGGTACGGGCCGCCGGTCACCAGCGGCAGGCCCGGCACCACGATGACCCGGGTGTTCCACCGCACGCCCCAGCGTCGCGATGCACCACCAGCGCAGCGCCTGCGAGGCCAGCACCAGGGCCAGCATCGGCCAGCCGAGCCAGGGCAGGAACGGCCGGTCGGCCACCCACACCTCGACGAGGCAGCCGACGAGCAGCCCGGTGTGCAGCAGCGACCATCCACGGGTAGTGGCCCTGCCCGGTACTCGACGCCGCCGCGCTCCTTGGCCCAGGCGGCGTGCGCTCAGGAGACGCCGAGCTCGGCGAGCCGTTCGACCCCGACCGCGACGACCAGCAGCGTGTACCAGCCGGCCGAGCTCATCGGGCTACCACCGCAGCAGCACGAGCTCGGCGCAGAAGCCAGGTCCCATCGCCAGCAGCACCGCCGGGGCGACCCGGCGCGGCAGCGGCGCTGCGGCGCCAGCGTGTCGGCGCAGCGACGTGCAGGACGGAGGCCGGAGGAGAGGTTGCCGACTGCGGCCAGCGACCGCCAGGTGAGGTCGAGCGCACCGTCGGGCAGCGCCAGCGCTCGCTGCATCGCCTCCAGCACCTTCGGGCCGCCGGGGTGGCGCGACCCAGCGCCCGACGTCGGCCAGCTCGAGGCGTGCGCGGCGAGGAACTCCTTGAGGTCCTGGCCGAGGTAGGTCTCGACCACGTCGGCCACGGTCGGCGGCGAGCACGATGCGGAAGCCGCGAGCCGCCGATGTCCCAGCCCATCACCCGCTCGGTGTCCGGGTAGAGGCGGCGAGCGGGTGGCCACGACCTGCGGGCCAGCGAGGCCGAGTGCCTGCGCCCGGCGCTCGCCGACCATCACCACCGCTGCGGCGCCGTCGCCGAACAGCCCGGACTGGCCACCAGGTTCGGCCGTCGAGGCGTCGTCGCGCTGGATCGTCAGCGAGCAGAGCTCGACCGACAGCAGCACGGCGACCTCGTCGGGGTGGCCGACCAGGTAGTCGTGCAGCCGGGCGATGCCGGCCGCACCGGCGACACAGCCCAGCCCGAAGACGGGGATGCGCTTCACGTCGGGCCGCAAGCCCGAGCCGCGGGACGAGCCGCGCGTCCAGCGACGGCGCCGCGATGCCCGGTCACGGACACGGACATGATCAGGTCGACGTCCTCGGGCCGGAGGCCGACCTGCGGCCAGCGCGTCGCCGACGGCGCGAACACCCAGCTCGGTGCCGACCCGGATGAAGACGTCGTTGGACGGCGCCGAACCCGTCCAGGGCGGCGTACTGCTCGAGCGGCAGCGCCAGGTGCCGGGTCGCGACGCCGGCTGCGGCATGGAACCGGCGCAGCAAGGCCCGGCTCGCGGGGTCGGGTACCACGAGCGCACCGAAGGCCTCGGTGATCTCGGCCTGCGGCGTAGCGATGCTCCGGCAGCGCGCTTGCCGTGGAGACGATGCGCGTCATGCTGCGATGGTTGCACGGGTGTCTACGGCCCGCCGGTCGGCGCCGGCACGGTTGAATGGCGCCGTGACCGAGCCTCTCGCCGCTCCGGCCGCCGCCAGCGCCGTTGCTCCGTTGGTGCCGGGCCCGGGGTGCCGCACCCTCGTGGTCGGTGGCGTGTCCGGGGTTGGCAAGACCACGGTCGCCCGACTGGTGGCCGGTCTGCTGGGCTGGGACTTCGCCGAGGGGGACGCGTTCCACCCAGCCTCGAACGTCGCCAAGATGGCCGCCGGGCACCCGCTGGTCGACGACGACCGCTGGCCCTGGCTCGCGAGCATCGCCGCCTGGATCGGTGGCCAGGAGGCCGTCGGGGCCAGCTCCGTCGTCGCGTGCTCCTCGCTGCGGCGGCGCTACCGCGACGCACTGGCAACCGGGCACCCTTCGGTCGGGTTCTGCCTGCTGGTCGCCGACCCCGCGACCCTCGACGCCCGGCTCACGCACCGGCACGGGCACTTCATGCCGGCCAGCCTGCTGACCAGCCAGCTCGCCACGTTCGAGCCGATCGAGCCCGACGAGCGAGGCTGGACCGTCGTCTCGATCGGGCCGCCACCCTCGGTCGCCGAGGCTGTCGCCAAGGTCGCCCGAGCACCCTGGTAGCCGGAGCACCCCGGGAGGCCGAGCCCCCTGGTTGGCAGCGGGAGCTGAGGCTTCCCGCTGCCGAGCGGGTGATCGCGCGGACGATGGCGCGAAGCACCCGTTCGCCCGATGCATCCTTGACGGATGAGGCACGGGGCTCGGCGCTCGCTGGTGTGGGCCAGGACTCTGCTCCCGTTGCTCGGCATCGCGGTGGCCGCAACCGTCGTCGCGCTGATCTTCACCCCGACGGTGCCGGTCTCGGTGTTCGGCCAGACCGTCGAGGTCGGCGCCGTCCGCCCGTCGTTCACGCTGTCCGGGCCGGGGCAGGCCGACCTCTTCGGCGAGGGGGCGCTGGAGACGGTTCAGCACTTCGACGGACCGGTGAGGCCGCTGATCGTCTGGGCGCACTTCAACCGCAACGACGAAGCCAGCCAGTTCATCCAGTCCACCTCGGTCGACGGCCGCCGCGTGGTCTCCACCAACACCGCGGAGGTCGGCCAGGCGTTGTCGTCCGGCTGGGTGAGCTACTTCGCCCGGCTGGTGGGCTGGTCTGCGCTGGCCGGCGGCCTGATCTACCTCATCGCGCTCGGGCTGTCGGCGCTGCTGCCCGAACGCAAACGGGTGCGCTCGCGGCCCCACCGGCTGATCTTCCTGGGCTCGAGCATCGCGCTGTCGGCCTTCGTCGCCGCGGCGTGCACGGCGTTGACCCTGGTCAGCGCGACCCAGCAGCTCTCGGAGGTGAAGTCGCTCTCCGACCTGGTCGGGACCACCAACGTCGCACCGGCTCCGGCTCCGGTGGGCAAGGTCCGCACGGACGTCGACGCGGTGGTCATCGGCGACTCGACCGCGGCCGGGATCGGCAACTCACCCGTGAGCCCGGCCACCACCGACGACAAGGCCTGCCAGCGGTCCTCGGACGCCTACGCGGTGGTGCTCCAGACGAACACGGACTACCGGGTGCTGAACCTCGCCTGCAGCTCGGCGACGATCGCCGACGGCCTGCTCGGGTACCAGTACGCCGGGGGCACCTCGATCCTGCCTCAGGTCGGCGTGCTGCAGTCGGTGAAGTCGGCATCCGTGGTGCTGGTGAGCATCGGGGCCAACGACGTCGGCTGGTCCGACTCGCTCCAGCTCTGCTACGCGCTCCCCAGCTGCAACGACTCCGCCACCGACTCGCTGTTCCAGAGCCGGCTGGACGCGTTCAAGATCCAGTACGCCCAGCTGCTGCAGGAGCTCAGCGACCTCCCGACCCACCCGGACGTGATCGTCAACCTCTACTACGACCCGTTCGGGACCGATCTTCGACTGCCCCGCGCTGAAGGACCCGGCAGCCGGCGCCGGGGCACCCACCGGCTACGGCTTCGCGGCCGACCCCGGGCAAGGACAACCAGGCGGACAAGGTCACCGACAAGATCGACCCGATGCGCTCGCAGCTGTCCCGGCTCAACACCGTGCTCTCGCAGGGGGCGACGGCGTTCGGGTTCACCGCCGTGCAACCGCACTTCGAGGGCCATGAGCTGTGCAGCGCGCAGCCGTGGGTGCAGGGCCTGAACGACGCCGCGCCGTTCCATCCCACCGCGGCCGGCGAGCTCGCCATCGCGGCGGCCGACCAGGCCGTGCTGCCCGAGCCGGCGCCGTCAGCCGGCTCGAGCAGCAGCTCGGCGGGCACCAGCGGCTAGCGGGCACGCTCAGCGGCGCCGGTCGCGGCTACTTGTAGCGGAAGCCGTCCAGGAAGCGACGGAACACCCCGCCCTCAGGGGCCAGCGCAGGGGCGGCAGGCGGAGCGGTGCGACGCTGGGTGGCGACGGGCTTGTCGTAGTCGGTCCTGGCGATCGCGTCGATCACCTGTGCTTCGTCGAAGTCCTCGGACCCCTCGATCTCGGGCACGAAGCCGACCAGCACGCCGTCGCGCATGACCTGGGCCTCGAGACCGAGCGTGCCGTCGGTGTCCCAGACGGCCTCGCGCCCGTCGGGGAGCTTGATCCGGACGCCGAACTGGTACACGCCAGCCTTCTCCAGGTGCGCCTGGGTGCCCCTGGCACGCAGCGCGTCGACGACGTGGCGGGCGCGGTTCTCGTCCATGGTCCTCAACTTATCGGTGGGTGATCGGCCGCCGAAGCAGCCGCTGGGCCTTCTCCTGGTCGAAGTCGAGGACGCGGGTGGCCTGGCTGATCCGCCCGCTGAGCTCGCCGAGGCGGGTGAGGTCGGCACCGACGGCCGGGTCCGCGATAGCGCGCAGGGCGAAGGCGAGCGCCGCCGGGCTGACGTCGTAGCGGCTCTCGAGGATGGCGGCGAAGCGGGCGGCGGCGAGGTCGTGGAGGTCGTACTGGCGGTGCCGCCCTGGCTCGCTCGCCACCGGCAGCAGGCCGACCTCTTCGCGGTAGCGGAGCATCCGGGCGGTCGTCCCGAGTTGACGGGCAGCCTCAGAGATGCGCACCAAGCGAGAATCGCACAGGATCCTGTGCGAAACATGAGAATTTACCCGTGATTCCCTTAGGGTCGCCCGTATGACCGACACCCAGACCCTGTCCTCCGAGCTCTCCACGCAGGCTCCCCGCCACTCCATCGTCGACGCCTCGCTCGCCGCGCAAGGCAAGGCCCGCATCGAGTGGGCCGAGCGCTCGATGCCCGTCCTGCGCCAGATCCGCGAGCGGTTCGCGCTCGAGCGCCCGTTCGAGGGCGTCCGCATCGCGGCCTGCATGCACGTCACCACCGAGACCGCGAACCTGATGCGGGCCCTGCAGGCCGGTGGCGCCGAGATCGCCCTGTGCGCCTCGAACCCCTTGTCCACCCAGGACGACACCGCCGCCGCGCTCGTCCACGAGTACGGCATCTCGACCTTCGCGCACCACAACACGGACAACGAGGGCTACTACCGCGACATCAACGCGGCCCTCGACATCGCTCCGCACCAGGTCTTCGACGACGGCTGCGACCTCGTCAACACGCTGCACACGACCCGCACCGAGCTCCTGCCCGAGGTCAAGGGTGGCTGCGAGGAGACCACCACGGGCGTCATCCGGCTCAAGGCGATGACCGCCGACAAGGCGCTGCTGTTCCCGATGGTCGCGGTGAACGACACCGACACCAAGCACATGTTCGACAACCGGTACGGCACCGGGCAGTCCACCCTGGACGCGATCTTCCGCTCGACCAACACGCTGCTCGCCGGCAAGACCGTGGTCGTGGCCGGCTACGGCTACTGCGGCAAGGGCGTCTCGGAGCGCGCGAAGGGGATGGGCGCGAGCGTCGTCGTCACCGAGATCGACCCCACCAAGGCGCTCGACGCGACCATGCAGGGGTACAAGGTGCTGCCCATGGCCGAGGCCGCGCGCATCGGTGACGTGTTCGTCACCGTCACCGGCAACCGGGACGTCCTGCGTCAGGAGCACTTCGAGCTGATGAAGGACGGCGCGATCTTCTGCAACTCCGGCCACTTCGACATCGAGATCGACGTCAAGTGGCTCGAGACGAACGCGACGACGGTCAACCGGAAGATCCGTCACCAGACCGACGAGTACGTCTTCGCCGACGGCCGTCGTCTCATCCTGCTTGCTGAGGGCCGGCTGGTGAACCTGGGTGCCGCCGAGGGTCACCCGGCCGCGGTCATGGACATGTCGTTCGCGGACCAGGCCCTGACGGCGGAGTGGCTCGTGACCAACGCGGAGGCCCTGACGCCAGGCGTCTACGACGTCCCGACCGAGATCGACAAGGAGGTCGCCCGGCTCAAGCTCGCGGCGATGGAGGTCGCCATCGACGTCCTGACGCCGGCGCAGGTCGAGTACCTGTCGTCCTGGGAGCACGGCTCCTGACCGTCACGAGCCAGCTCGACTGATGGAAGACTGCAGGGATGACTGACTCCGTTCCTGCTGCGGTGGCCGTGCTCGGGACAGGCGTGGTCGGCGAGACGATCGCCGCCCGCCTGACCGGGCTCGGCCACGACGTCCTCATCGGCTCGCGGACCGCCAAGAGCGATCGCGTCGTCAGCTTCGCGACCGCTGCCGCGCACGGCGATCTGGTGGTGAACGCCACCGGGGGCGTGGTGAGCATCGAGGCGCTGACCGCCGCGAACGTCGCGGGCGCCCTGGACGGCAAGGTCCTGCTCGACCTCTCGAACGCGCTCGACGGCTCCGAGGGGTTCCCGCCGACGATCGTGGCGTCGGACCGGGAGAGCCTCGGCGAGCGCATCCAGGCCGCGTTCCCCGCGGTCCGGGTGGTGAAGGCGCTGAACACCGTCACGGCGTCGGTGATGGTCGACCCTCGCTCGCTCGCTGGTCCGAGCACCATCTTCGTGGCCGGTAACGACGACGACGCCAAGGCCGTCGTCACGGCGGTCCTGCGGTCCTTCGGCTGGACTGCCGACGAGATCCTCGACCTCGGCGATCTCAGCGGCGCGCGGGGGATGGAGCTGTACGTCGCCTTCTGGATCAGGCTGGCGACGACGCTCGGGACGTCGGCCTTCAACATCAACGTCGTGCGGGGCTGAGCGCGCGGATGGCCGAGGTCGAGAGCCAGACCCCGCAGGCCGTCAGGTGGGGCTTCAGCGATGTCGCGATCACCCTGATCGGGACCATCATCCTCGGCACCGTGGTGGCGTCCCTCGCGTTCGCCGTCAGCCAGCCGGGGACCGTCCTGCGGTCGTGGCTCAACGTGCTCGTGCTGGTCACACCGTGGCTCGTCCTCGGCGGCTGGCCGATCTACGCCTCGCGCACCCGCGGCAACGGGCCGTTCCAGGACTTCGGCCTCCGTCTGACCTGGCGGGATGCCGGCATCGGGGTCCTCGGCGGCATGCTCGCGCTCGGCCTCGCCGATGTCACGGCCATCATCACCGAGCACTTCACGCACCCGTTCGACTCAGCCGTCGGGAGTCTCGCCGACGACATGAAGGTCTCTCGGGCCGCTCTCGTCCTGCTGGCGCTGTGCACCGCCTTCGGCGCGCCGATCGTGGAGGAGCTCGCGTTCCGCGGGCTGACGTTCGGCGCCTTCCGGCTGCTCGGTCAGCCGGTGGCGCTCTCGGTCCTGTGGACGGCGATCATCTTCGCCGCCTTCCACTTCGAGCTGATCCGGCTTCCGCTGCTGCTGGTCATCGGGCTGGTGCTCGGGGCGGTGCGGGCCTACACCGGCAAGACCGCCGCGAGCATGGTCGCCCACGCGACGATCAACATCCCTGCTGCGTTCGCGATCGCGCTGATCCACTAGCTCGGCAGCACGAAGCCGTCTGTCGCCGGCGCAGCTGCCGGAGCGGGTTCTGGTGCAGGTGCTGGTGCGGCGGCGGGCGCCGCGAATGGTGGGGGCGCGAGTGGCTGGGGCGCAAGTGATGGGGGCGCAGGCGTCGGCCCTGCAACCAGTGGGCTCGACGGCGGACCGTACCGGTGCTCGTCCCGTCGACGGCGCTCGGCGAGGACGGCCGCGAGGAACGCTTCCGGCGGGCAGCCGTAGGGCGGGGGCGGCGCGGTGAACCGGCCGACCTCCACCGCAAGCTGCTGAGCCAGCTGCGCGCGGACCCCGGGGTCGAGGTCAGGCGCCCGGCCGAGGAGCTGGCGCGCGGAGAGCGCGAGGCCGTCGGGCAGCCGCGACATCTCCAGCGTCGCTGCCCACGGCGCGAGCTGCGGCGGCATCACCACCGCGGCGCTCGCCTGCCGCGGAACACGCTCGCGCACCGCGACGGTGCCGGCCGCCTGGTCGCCCAGCCGCTTGCCCTTGCTGGACACCATGCTCGCGATCATCGCGACGACACCGTAGGTGATCCAGATCTCGAGCACCCCGACCAGCGAGCGGACCAGGGCGTGCCGAAAGCCGGAGGCGCCCCCGTCGTCACGCACGATGCGCAGTCCCAGCGCCATCTTCCCGGGGGTGCGGCCGCGGGTGAGGGTCTCGAAGATCAACGGGTAGCCCACCAGGAGCAGCACCACGAGCACCAGCACGGTCGCCGTCGCGGCGTCTGAGTCCAGATCGAAGCCCAGGAAAGCCGACAGACCCAGCACCACGGCGGCCCCGAGCGCGAGCTGGATCAGCAGGTCCAGGAGCCGGGCGACCGCACGCGTCGGGAGCTTCGCCAGTCGAACGTCGAGCACCACCGCCTCGCCGCTCACGAGGTCGCCGGCCACCGGCTGCACACCCTGGTTCAGCGGCGTGGTGGGATCCATGCCGGGGATTCTCGCAGGCTACGCTGCGCCCGACATGGACATCGACGCGTTCGTCGCCGCGCACTGCAGCTGAGTGGGATCGCCTCGACCGGCTGACCCGCACGAAGCTCGACGGCGCTGAGGTCGACGAGCTCGTGGACCTCTACCAACGCGCGGCGACGCACCTCTCGACGGTTCGCTCGGTGGCCCCGGACCCAGCCCTGGTGGCGCGGTTGTCCGGGCTGGTCTCCCGGGCCCGCGGCGTGATCACGGGGACCAGACCGGCGACCTCCCGCGAGCTCGTGGCGTTCTTCACCGAGCGCTTTCCCGCGGCCGTCTACCGGGCGAGGTACTGGTGGATCAGCGTGGCCGCCGTGTTCGTGCTGGTCTCCGGTGCGCTGGCTTGGTGGATCGCGGCGAGCCCCGACGTCCAGGCGCAGATCGCCACCCCCGAGGCGATCAAGCAGCTGGTCGACCAGGACTTCCAGAGCTACTACTCATCGCACCCGGCGGCGGCCTTCGCGTTCCAGGTGTGGACCAACAACGCATGGCTGACCGCGCTGTCGGTCGCCTCGGGCGCGCTCCTCGGGCTGCCGATCCCCTACCTGCTGCTCAGCAACGCGGTGAACGTCGGTGCCTCGGCCGGCTTCATGGCGGCCAACGGCAAGCTGGGGCTGTTCTTCGGGCTGATCCTGCCGCACGGCATGCTCGAGCTGACGGCCGTCTTCATCGCCTCCGGGGTCGGGCTGCGCCTGGGCTGGAGCGCTGTGGTGCCAGGGGCCAGGAGCCGCTCGGACGCCTTCGCGCAGGAAGGCCGGGCGGCGATCGTGGTGGCCATGGGGCTGGTCGTGGTGCTGCTCGTGTCGGGGATCCTGGAGGCGTTCGTGACGCCGTCCGGGCTGCCGACGTGGGCCCGCGTCGGTATCGGTGCAGCCGTGCTCGCGGCCTTCCTCGGCTACGTCTTCGTGCTCGGTGGACGGGCCGCCCGCGCAGGGCTGACCGGGGACCTCGACCAGGACCTGGTCGGGGATGTGCTGCCGGTCGCCGGCTGAGCTGGGCCGGCGGGGCCAGCGCAGGTGGGCGAAGTCGTCCGGCGAGGCTAGAGCCGGCCGGCAGCCTTGAGCGCCAGGTAGGTGTCGGCCAGCCGCGGCGGCAGCTCGTCGGGCGGCCCTTCGACGACGGTCACGCCGGAACGCACGAGCCGGGCGGCCACCCGGCCCCGGTCCAGCTGGGCGCGAGCAGCGGCCGCGGCACCGTAGACCGCGTCGGCGTCGCCTCGCCCGACCGCGAGCTCTGCGACGCGAGGGTCGGCGACCGATGCAAGCACCACCTGGTGCCGGGCGGTCAGCGTGTCGAGGACGGGGAGCAGGCCGTACTGCACGGCAGAAGGATCGAGCGCCGTCAGCAGGACCACCAGCGAGCGTCGCGGTGCGCGCCGGAGCACCTGCGCGGCGATCGCGGACCAGTCCGGCTCGACGAGCACCGCCTCGAGCGGAGCCATCAGCTGGACCAGTGCGGGCAGCAGCTCGCGTGCCGGCCTGCGGTCCACCGCCCCACGCGGCACGCGGTCGTGGGCCAGGAGGTCGAGGCGGTCGCCAGCCCTGCTCGCCAGCGCAGCGAGCAGCAGCGTGGCGTCCATCGAGGCGTCCAGCCGCGGCGCGTCACCCACCCGTCCGGCCGCGGTCCGTCCGGTGTCGAGCACCACGAGGATGTGCCGGTCGCGTTCGGGGCGCCAGGTGCGGACCATGACGTCCTGGGCCCTGGCGCTGGCTCGCCAGTCGATCGACCGGACGTCGTCGCCACCGACGTACTCGCGGAGCGAGTCGAACTCGGTGCCCTCGCCGCGGGTGAGCACGGCGGTGCGCCCGTCGAGGTCCCGGAGCCGGGCAAGGCGCGACGGCAGGTGCTTGCGCGAGGTGAACGGGGGCAGCGCCCGGACGGTCCAGGGCACGATGTGAGCGCCCTGGCGGGCGGCGAGCCCCAGCGGCCCGACCGAGCGCACGGTGACCCGGTCTGCGCGCCGGTCCCCTCGCCGGGTCGGCAGCAGCAGCGTCGTGACCCGGCGACGCTCACCGGCCGGCACGTCGATGGCATGCCGGTTGACACCGGCACCCGCGGACGGCGGCCACGCGTCGCGCAGCACGCCGCGAACCCGGCGCCGGCCCGCGTTGGCCACCGTCAACGTCACCGAGGCCGGTTCGCCGAGGCGCACCGAGACATCGCCCTGGCGGGCGAGCTGGAGGGTCCGCACGGTGCCGGCCAGCGCCAGGTCGACGAGCACCAGGACGAGCAGGAGCAGGTTCCACCAGCCGAACAGCGCTGGCGACCCGGACAGCCCGACCACCCCCACGCCCAGCAGGACGAGGAGCGCGAGCCGACCGGTGACGGCCAACTGCTACCGCGGGACCGGGACGGAGGCGAGGATCCCGTCGAGGACACCGTCGGCGGTGTACCCCTCGAGCTCAGCCTCGGGACGGAGCGACACCCGGTGCCGCAGCGCCGGCCGCGCCAGCGCCTTCACGTCATCAGGGGTCACGTAGCCGCGGCCGGACAGCCACGCCCAGGCCCGCGCCGCCGTCAGCACCGCGATCGCCCCGCGGGGTGACACCCCGAGGCGCAGCGACGAGGACTGCCTGGTGGCGCGGCACAGGTCGACGACGTAGCCGAGCACCTCGGGGGCGACCGTCACCTGCCTGACCGCAGCACGGCCGGCGGCCAGCTCACCGGCTCCGGCGACCGGCCGCACCCCGGCCGCGGCGAGGTCACGCGGGTCGAAACCCTCGGCGTGCCGGAGGAGGACTCCGAGCTCGTCCTCGCGACCGGGCAGCGGCACGGTCAGCTTGAGCAGGAAGCGGTCGAGCTGCGCCTCCGGCAGCGGGTAGGTGCCCTCGTACTCGACCGGGTTCTGGGTCGCGCAGACCATGAAGGGCTCGGGGAGCGGACGTGGTTGCCCGTCGACGGAGACCTGCCGCTCCTCCATGGCCTCGAGCAGCGCGGCCTGGGTCTTCGGCGGGGTGCGGTTGATCTCATCCGCGATGAGCAGGTTGGTGAACACCGGCCCCGCCCGGAAGGAGAACTCGGCCGCTCGGCTGTCGTAGACCAACGAGCCCGTCACGTCGCCCGGCATGAGGTCGGGAGTGAACTGGATGCGCTTGGTCTGCAGGTCGAGCGAGGCCGCCATCGACCGCACCAGCAGGGTCTTGGCCGTCCCTGGGACACCTTCGAGGAGCACGTGCCCGCGGGCGAGCAAGGCGATGACCAGTCCGGTGACCGCGGCGTCCTGACCGACCACGGCCTTCGCCACCTCCGCGCGCAGCGCCAGGAGGGCGGTCCGCGCGACCTCGCCGGCGTCGGTCGGCGCGGCCGGCGTCGGTCCGACCGGGAACGCCGGCTCCCTGGGGTATGCCGGCTCCGTGGGGTGGTCGGTCATGAGCTGCGAACCGTCCTTTCGAGGGCGTCGAGCTGGTCCTTCAGGCGTACGAGTGCGGCGTCGTCCGGTGGCGGTGGTCCGAGCAGCAGCGCACCGATCTCGGTCGTCGACCGTCCAGCCCTGGCGGCGATCAGCGGAACCGCCTCCGCGGCCGTCGCCGCCGGCCCGAGCCCGACGAGCGGGAGCAGCCGGCGCAACGTGGCGGCACGGAGCGAGCCGGCGGCCCGGTCCAGGGCGTGCGCCCTGCGGTACATCCTGGCCCGACCCTCGGTCGTCTCGGCTGCCCTGACGACGGCGGGCAACGGCTCCACCACGAGCGGGCCGAGCCGACGACCTCGCCAGAACGCGACGACGAGCACCAGCAGGGCGAGCTCGAGCGCCGCGAGCTCGATGCCCTTGGGGAGCAGCTCGGTCAACGACTTCTGACCGCCCGTGCCGGGCTCGACCCCGGCCATGAGCCAGGTGAGCCGGCTGCTGGTCCCGAGCAGCCCGAGCGAGAGCGCGGCGTTCCCGTCGTTGGCAAGGAGGTTGTTGGACATCCCGGCGCCGCTGCCCACCACGACGAGGGAGCGGCCGTCGGCGTAGCCGACGCGCACCACGCTCGCTCCGCTCCCCACCGGGTAGCAGAGGTCGAGGGTTCCCCCTGGCGGTGCGTCGCCGGTGAGCGCCAGGCCGCCGGCATCGGCCGTGCCTGCCCTAGTGGCGACGTCGAGGGTGCAGCCAGGCTGGCGCAGCTGGCTCCGGCCGTCGTCGACGAGGACGAGGTCGGGGGCGAGGGCCGCCAGCACGCGTTCGGTCGGCTCGACCAGCACCAGGCTGCCGGGGTAGTCGCTGAGCCGGGCCAGCGCGTCGGAGCCGAGCCGGCCCGACGGACACCACGACCAACGCTGTGCTGGGGTCGGCGCCGCGGATGGCGGCCGCGGAGGTGGTGACTCTGGTGACGCTCACCCCTTGGTCCTCGAGCAGCACCCGCAACGCTCGGGCGCCCTGGGGTGCCGCCGAATCTGGGTCGAGAGACGCGCTGCCCTGGCTGGAGGCGGTGAGGGCGGCGACCACGATCGCCGACCCGAGCACGAGCAGCACCACGATCGCGGGTCGGCGCCACCGACGCAGCCGCGCCGACGTCGTCGGGCTGAGCGGCACGCTGGCGCCGCCGGCGGCCGTCGGAGCACCCGTGGTCTCGGCGAGATCGGCGGTCACGGTCCGGCCCAGCCGCTCGCGGACAGCGCGGCACCGCGACTGCTGCGCACGCGGTCGTCGAGCAGCGCGAGCCGGACCGAGTGCTCGGACGTCGCGACCAGCGTCCCGTACGCGATCTCGTCGAACAGATGGGCTCCCGCGCCGAGATCAGCCGCACACTCCGGCAGCACCCGGCCGGCGGCTGCTGCTGCCTCCGCCGCGGTGCGACCGGGCTGCGGGTCGATCAGGCCGCGTTCCTCCAGACTTCGGACGACGGCCCGGAAACGCTCCAGGGCGCAGTCCCGCCACCGGCCCTGTGCTGCCGCTTCGTCCGCCCGCCGGCGGTGCTCCTGCGCCGAGAGCGCGGAGCCAGCGAACAGGGTCCCTGCTGGCGACCTCGCGGACCCCCGAAGCGGCCCGGCTCGGCGGACGACGAAGACGGCCAGCGCCACCAGGGCGAGCCCGAGGAGGACCAGTGTCAGCAGACCGGCGACCGAGAGCCCGGTCGCGTCAAGGGCTCCGCTCAGGCGGTCCTTCACCCAGTCGATGAGCCGCACCCACCATGCCGTCTGCTGGGACGTGTAGATGGCTTTGGAGAGCTCGCGCCGTGCGGCCTCGGCGGCCGCGTCGCGGTCGATGTCGACGGGGACCTGGCTCGCGACGCCCTGCAGGAGTGCCGGGACGACGCTGTTCACGCCGGAGGCTGGCCGTAGGGCGGAGGGGCGGGGGGTCCCGTCGGCGGCTGCGGGTCGGGCTGCGGGACGGGCGGCTCAGCGACCGGCTGCTGGACCGGCGGGGTGGGGTACGCCTCGCCGGCCGGCGGGGGGTAAGCCGGCGGGGGGTAAGCCGGTGGTGGGTACTGGGGAGGTTGGTACTGCGGTTGCTGGTACTGCGGTGCCTGGTACTGCGGTGCCTGGTACTGGGGTGGCTGGGACTGAGGCGTCGGATACGGCGGCGGTGGGTACTGAGGCGCCTGGTACTGAGGTTGCTGGTACTGCGGTGGCTGGTACTGAGGTTGCGGATAGGCCGGGGGGTACCCCGGCGGCGGCCCGCCATAGCTGCTGACCGCCGGCACCGCGACCCCGGAGGCTCGCATGAGCTCGATGTCGAGGCCCTCCTTGCGCATCCGGAGGTCGACGTAGAGCAGGACCACCACGGCGGCCATGAACGGGTAGGTGATCGCACCCGCGATGGTGCCGCCGATGCCGCTCAGGACTGCCTGCCCTATCCGGGACCCGGTGTCGGAGGTCTCGATGGAGCTCATGCTGAACACGGAGCCGACACCAAGGATGATGCCGAGGAACGTGAACGCCGCGGTGATCAGTCCGGTGATGACGAACGTGATGAACCGCGCGAGCAGCTCGATGCCGAACAGCCGCCACCAGTTGTTCTTGACCAGGTTCCACGAGCGGCTCATGGCCCCGGTGACGGTGCTGCGCTCGAGCACCAGGGCGGGTGCCGCCACGGACAGCGCGATGTAGATCCAGATCCCGGGGAGAAGGCACGCGAAGCTGGCGACCACCCAGCAGATGCCCACGAGGACCGAGAGCCCGAGCAGCTTCCAGATCTGCGGCCGCACCCGGGCCCATGCAGCCGACAGCGACACGGGCTGGCCCAGCACCGCCTGGCTCACCACGACGGTGAAGATGCCTGTCAAGACGGTGAGGGCGAACCACTGCAGCAGGAACGCGAAGCCGGTGACGCCGTACGAGGCCCCCCATCGCCCCGGTGTCGATCTGCGGCTGGCCGTACTGGTCGACGGTGTCGAGGCTGGTGTTGACGTCGGCGAAGAACGTGACGGTGCCGACGACCTGGATCGCCTCGATGAGGGCCACCACCGCCGCACTGAGGCCGATCATGATCTTCCAGTGCGCGCGGATCGTCGAGAACGCGCCGTCGAGGATCTCGCCGACTCCCAGCGGGCGCAGCGGGATGACCCCGGGCTTCGGCGAGCCCGGGGCGTGCCCGTAGCCATAGCTGCCATATCCGTCGCTGGTCAGCGGAGGTGCGGCCGGGTAGCCCTGGCCGTATCCGGCTGGCTGCGCCGGCTGCCCGTAGGGGGGCGGCGGAGCTCCTGACCTGGCTGGTCGCCGGAGGGAGAGGACCATCCCGGCTGGTCGGACATCCAGGCCCCGATCTGCTTCGCCCGCGCCGTCGAGCCGGCTCCGGTCGGGCCTTGGTGGCCCGTCGGGGTCATGGTGCCACGGCGAGGTCGACCAGTTCAGGGAACCTTGCAGGCGTTTGGCGCGTCGAATGCAACGATGGTCACCATGAGGGGTCGAGTCCTGGTCGTCGATGACGACCCAGCGCTGTCCGAGATGCTAGGCATCGTCCTGCGGGGCGAGGGCTTCGACGCTGTCGTTCTGCGCCGACGGCAACCGCGCCATCGGCGTCTTCCGTGAGTCCAAGCCGGACCTGGTGCTGCTCGACCTCATGCTGCCCGGCCGCGACGGCATCGACGTCTGCAAGCAGATCCGGGCCGAGTCCGGGCGTGCCGATCGTCATGCTCACCGCCAAGAGCGACACCGTCGACGTCGTCCTCGGCCTGGAGTCCGGCGCCGACGACTACATCGTCAAGCCGTTCAAGCCCAAGGAGCTCGTGGCCAGGGTGCGGACCCGGCTGCGGCGCGAGACCAGCCCCGGCCGCCGAGCGCCTCGCGATCGGCGACCTCGCCATCGACGTCGCCGGCCACTCGGTGACCAGGGACGAGCAGCCGATCAGCCTCACACCGCTCGAGTTCGACCTCCTTGTCGCGCTGGCGCGCAAGCCGTGGCAGGTGTTCACCCGCGAGGTGCTGCTCGAGCAGGTGTGGGGCTACCGGCACGCCGCGGACACCCGGCTGGTCAACGTCCACGTCCAGCGCCTGCGTTCCAAGATCGAGCAGGACCCCGAGCGCCCCGAGATCGTCGTGACCGTCCGCGGGGTCGGCTACAAGGCGGGCCAACCGGCGGCGCTCGTGACCAGCACCGTGCTGGCGAGCAGCACGTTCGGCGACCGGGCCTGGGCCTGGGCCTACGGCGTCCGCAGCAGGTCGCGGCAGTCGACGGCGTTCCTCACCCGTGGCTGGCACCGCTCGCTCACGCTGCGCGTCGTGCTGACCACCCTCGTGCTGAGCGCGACCGTGGTCGGTCTGCTCGGTTGGGTGCTGCTCGGCCGGGTCACCACCGGGCTGCTCGAGGCCAAGGAGCGCTCGGCGCTCGACGAGGCCAGGGCCGGCGTCTCCGACGCGCAGGGCAAGGTGGACGCGGTCGACCGGACCGACCCGGCCTCGACCAGGACGCTGCTCAGCGGCATCGTCAGCCAGATCAACTACCGCGCCGGGAACCCGGCCAGGTACAGCGTCGTGCTCCTCGGCAGCCAGGGGGAGCCGGGCGCCAACATCTCCGAGTTCGCCTCGCAGCTCGCTCGACCCTGCCAGCGTCCCGGCCCGCTGCGGACGGCGGTCGAGGGCGGCCAGACGCAGTGGTACACCTACACGAGCATCCGCTACACCGACGGCACTGCCGGCGGTGGCCGGCTTCGCCGTCGGGCGCGCCGCTGCAGGTCCCCGGCGCAGGGAGCTACGAGCTCTACTACCTCTTCCCGCTGAACCAGGAGGCGGACACCCTCGCCCTGGTCCAGCGGCTGCTGCTGGTCGCCGGCATCGTGCTCATGCTGCTGCTCGCGGCGATCGCGTGGCTGGTGACCCGGCAGGTCGTGACCCCGGTGCGGATGGCTGCGCGGACCGCCGAGCGCTTCTCGGCCGGCCGGCTCGAGGAGCGCATGGCGGTGGCACGGCGAGGACGACCTCGCCCGGCTCGCGACCTCGTTCAACCAGATGGCGTCGTCGCTGCAGAAGCAGATCCGCCAGCTCGAGGACCTCTCGCGGGTGCAGCGCCGGTTCGTCTCCGACGTGTCGCACGAGCTCCGCACCCCGCTGACCACGATCCGGATGGCCGCCGACGTGCTGCACGACTCGCGCGAGGACTTCGACCCGGCGACGGCGCGCTCGGCCGAGCTGCTGCAGACCCAGCTCGACCGGTTCGAGTCGCTGCTCGCCGACCTGCTCGAGATCAGCCGGTACGACGCCGGCGCCGCCGTGCTCGACGTCGAGCCCGTCGACGTCGGCGACCTCGTGCGCGCGGGCCGTCGAGGGCACGCTGCCGCTCGCCGAGCGCAAGGAGGTCGACGTCAGGGTCGAGGTGCCCGCCGAGCGGTGCGTCGTCTACGCCGACCCGCGCCGGGTCGACCGCATCCTGCGCAACCTGCTGGCCAACGCGATCGAGCACGCCGAGGGGCGTCCCGGTCGACGTCACGGTCGCCGCGAGCCAGGACGCCGTGGCGGTCGGCGTGCGCGACCACGGGGTGGGCCTGCGTGCCGGCGAGTCGTCGCTGGTGTTCAACCGCTTCTGGCGCGGTGACCCCGCGCGGGCGCGCACCACCGGCGGCACCGGCCTCGGCCTGTCGATCGCGCTCGAGGACGCCCGGCTGCACGGTGGCTGGCTCGAGGCGTGGGGCCAGCCGCGGCGACGGCGCGCACTTCCGCCTGACGCTGCCCCGCAGGGCCCTCGCGGATCTCGTGGTCTCGCCGCTCGCGATGGAGCCGGCGGACGCCAGCGAGCCGGCCGGAGGGTGCCCGATCGCCGTCGGCGCCAGGCCGGGTGGGCCACGGCACGGCGGACCGATGGCTAGCCGCGCCGGGCCAGTCCAGGTTCGGGCGCGTCAGCTCGTGCTGGTGGTGTCGGCGGTGCTGGTGCTGGCCGGCGTGCGCGTCCATCCCCACGAGCCGGTGCAGTGCGCGCCGGCGGCGCGGTGCTGTCGGACACGCAGGACCAGATCATCCGAGCGCTCGCCCGGCCGCCGGTGCCCGGGCATGACCGACGTGCAGCTCGTCTCGGGCTTCCTGCAGGCGTCGGCCGACTTCGACAGCGACCACGGCGTGGCGCGCGAGTTCCTGACCAGCGACGCCGCGTCGACCTGGAACCCCGCGGCGCAGACGGTGGTCTACGACGACAGCCAGCCGGTCGAGATCGTCTCGAAGGCCGCCGGCCAGGTGAGCTTCGCGCCAAGCAGGTCGCCGGGATCAGCGGCCAGGGCGACTACCGGCTCACCACCCGCGGGACCTCGACCAAGGCGACCTTCACCCTGAAGAAGGTCAACGGCGAGTGGCGGATCGCCACCCTGCCGTCGATCCTGTTCATCACCCAGGGCGACGTCGACCGCGCCTACCGCACCTTTGACGTGTACTTCCCCGATCCCACCCGCTCGGTGCTGGTGCCGAACCAGGTGCTGCTGCCCTACGGGCCGGGCACGTCCACGGCGTTGGTCCGCTCGCTGCTCGCCGGGCCGACCGACTGGCTCAAGCCGGCCGTCCGGTCCGCGTTCCCCGCCGGCATGAAGCTGGTCGTGGACTCAGCCCCGGTGCAGCCGGGAGGGGTGGTGCAGATCGACCTCGGAGGCGCGCAGACCCAGGCGTCCCAGGCTGACCTCAACACCATGTCGGCCCAGCTGGCCTGGACGCTCCGCCAGCTGCCCGACGTCACCGGGCAGCAGATCACCATCGACGGCGCACCGCTGACGGCAGGCGGCGCCGGGGCGATCCAGCCGATCCAGTCCTGGGCTACCTACGACCCGGACGCCTTCGCCGCGGACGCCAAGGCCTACTTCATGCGCGAGGGCCGGCTGGTCGAGCTCCTGGGCGGGTCGGCGGGCAAGGTCAGTGCCGTCCAGGGTGTCTTCGGTGACGGCACCCAGTCGGTGACGGATCCGGCGGTCTCGACGGACAGCTCGGCGGTGGCCGGGCTCGACGAGGATGGCCAGCGCCTGGTCATGGGGACCATCGCGGGCACCGGCAAGGCTCGAGCCGTGCTGACCGGGACCGACCTGATGGCCCCCGGCTGGGACCGCCTCGACGAGCTCTGGACGGTGGACCGCACGGCGACCGGGCCGGTGGTCTGGTCGGTGCCCGAGGGCAAGGCGCCCGTCAAGGTCGTCGTCCAGGACCTCCCCGCCGGCAAGATCCTCGCCTTCCGGGTCGCGAGCGACGGCGTCCGGGTGGCGGTCGTCGTGCAGGGTGCCTCCGGGCAAGGCGAGCTGTACCTCGGACGCATCGAGCGCAGCAACGGCGCCCTCACCGTCGCCGGCTTCCGCCTGGTGGACACGCGGGTGTCGGAGACGACCAGGATCACCGGCATCCAGGACGTCACCTGGGCCTCTGCCGACCGCTTCATGGTGCTGGGCATCGGGCAGGGCGGTGTCCTCGAGCCGAGCCTGGTGTCGGTGTCGGGCCTCGCCGCGCAGGCGCTCGGCCCCGTGGACCAGTCCAACAGGCCCATCGTGAGCATGGCCACCTCGCCGGGTCGACCGGTGCTCGTCGCCACCGGGGACGGCAAGGTGTGGACCTTTGACGGGCTCGGCTGGGGCCTGGTCGGCGACGGAAGCGATCCGACGTACGCGAGCTGACCGGAGTTTGCAGGCCGCACGGCCGAGCTGACCGCGATGGCCGAGCCCTCAGCCGAGCCGAGCCCCTCAGCGCAGCCGCACGTGCAGTCGGCGATCCACAGGTCCGGCCCGTCCACAGGCGCGCCGGCCGCGGCTGCCGCCAGGCCATCGCCGGCGCGAGGGTTGGGGCATGACGATCCTCGGTTCCAACGTCATCCGCGCCGGCCTCGACCTGCTGGCTCCGCAGTGCTGCGCGGGGTGCGACCTCACCGGGCCGTTGGTCTGTGCCGGGTGCGAGCGGGCGTTGCGTGATCCGCCGCTCGGTGCTGACCGGGAGCGCCGCTCCCCGGGGCCTCGAGCTCGCCGTGGCTGCGGCGCCGTACGCCGGGCCGGTCGGAGCCATGGTGGTTGCTCACAAGGAGCACGGCCGGCTCGGCCTCGTCCGGCCGCTCGGTCGGGCGCTCGGTGTGGCTGCGGGCGTCGGGGTGGTCCGCTCCGGGGTGCCCACCCGGACCGGCGTGCTCGTCGTGCCGGTCCCCTCGACCGCCGCCGCGGTACGCGCCCGTGGGCAGGACGCCATGGTTCGACTTGCTCGGGCGGCGGCGCTCGAGCTGCGGTCGGAGGGCATCGGTTGCCGGGTGCTTCCGGTGCTTCGCCAGACGCGTCGGGTGCGGGACCAGGCCGGCCTCGGCGCGGCCGAACGAGCGACGAACCTCGCGGGTGCGCTCGTGGTGCCGGCCGGGCGTCGCCTGCTGGTGCGTACCCGTCCCGTGCTCGTCGTCGACGACGTCCTCACCAGCGGGTCCTCGCTCGCCGAGGCCGCCCGCGCCCTGACCGAGGCCGGCGCTCACGTCCTCGGCGCCGCGGTGGTCGCAGTGGCTGGGGGTACCCGCGCGCTCGACGCCGCCAAGGGGCTGCACTAGCGTCGCGGCTGTGGCACCCGTCCGGGTCCGTGGTTGCGTCTGGTCGTCGTCGCTCGGTGCACTGCACCGCGAGGCGGCGCCCCGGCTAGCCGATGCCAGTCGCAGGCGAAACGGTCCACGTAAGGCGACTTCTTGTCGCTCGAGCACGGTGCGGCTTAGGAGTAAGTCCTGCCCTGCCGACGGTCCAGATGTCCGTCGATCCAGGAGAGGCGTAGTCGTGGCGCAGAGCGCTGCTAGGCGTCCGGCAGGCGGATGTGGGGTCGAAGACCAGGTCGGCCGGACGGGTGCCACCTGCCGGGGTGAGAGCATGACGCAGGGCCCACGGGTCGGGCCAACTGTCGGGAGGTCGGATGGACAGCCAGATCGATGTCGTGGTCAAGGGTCGTCACATGGACGTGTCGGACCGCTTCCGCACCATGGCCGCCGAGAAGCTCGACCGCCTCGACAAGCTCGACCCTGACCTCCAGCGGGTGGACGTCGAAGTCTCCAAGGAGACCAACCCGCGGCTGGCCGACCGCGCCTACGTCGTCCAGCTCACCTGCCGCACCAGGGGGCCGGTCATCAGGGCCGAGGCCGCCGCCGAGGACAAGTTCGCTGCGCTCGACGTCGCGCTCGCCAAGCTCGAGAGCCGGCTGCGCCGGGCGGCCGACCGCCGGACCGACTGGCACAAGCACGACAAGGCGCAGGCGTCCGCGCTGGCCGAGACCTTGTTGGCTGAGACGCCTGCCGGCCGAGGCCGTGGCGGCTGGCGCCCAGGCCGGCGACGGGGCGGTCGAAGGTGCCACTGAGCTCGAGGATGCCTATGGCGTGTCCGACGACGGTCCGATGCTGGTCCGCGAGAAGACGCACGCGGCAACGCCGATGAGCCTGGACCAGGCGCTCTACGAGATGGAGCTGGTCGGCCACGACTTCTTCCTGTTCGTCGACGAGGCCTCGGGCTGCCGTCCGTCGTCGTACTGCCGCCGCGGCTACTCCTACGGCGTCATCCGGGTCGACACCCGCGCGGTGACGCAGGCATGAGCGAGGCCGCAACGCCCGAGCTTCGACCCCGCGGCCGCCGCCGACCAGGCGGACGCGATCGAGCCGATCAGGGTGCTCGTCGCCGACGACCATGCCCTGTTCCGCCGCGGACTGGAGATGGTGCTCGCCCAGGAGAGCGACATCGAGGTGGTGGGGGAGGCCGCTGACGGCGCCGAGGCCGTCGCTGCAGGCCGCCGAGCTCCTGCCCGACGTCGTGCTCATGGACGTCCGGATGCCGCGCCGCTCGGGGATCGAGGCCTGCACCGCGATCAAGGACGTCGTGCCCTCGGCGCGGATCATCATGCTCACGATCAGCGACGACGAGACCGACCTCTACGAGGCGATCAAGGCAGGCGCCACCGGCTACCTGCTGAAGGAGATCTCGATCGAGGAGGTCGCGACCGCGATCCGCTCGGTGGCCGGCGGCCAGTCGCTGATCAGCCCGGCGATGGCCTCCAAGCTGCTCACCGAGTTCGCGACGCTGATCAAGCGGGACGGCGACCGGCAGCAGGTCCCGGCCCCACGCCTGACCGACCGCGAGCTCGAGGTCCTGCGGCTGGTTGCCCGCGGGCTGAACAACCGCGACATCGCCAAGCAGCTGTTCATCAGCGAGAACACCGTGAAGAACCACATGCGCAACATCCTGGAGAAGCTCCAGCTCCACTCCCGGATGGAGGCCGTGGTGTACGCCGTCCGCGAGAAGCTGCTCGAGATCACCTGACCAGGATGACCACGACGACCCGCCCGCCGGCCGTCCGCAGCAGCCTCGACCGGGGTGACCGCCTGCTCCTCTCGATCAGCGCCGGCCTCGCGATCGCCGCCTTCGTCGTCCACGTCGTCCCTACCAACGCGGTGCTGGCCTTCGCTGTGTGCGCCGCCGCGATCGCCGCGCTGGCCGCCCTGGTGGGCCGTGCGGTCGACCAGCTCGCCGAGGTTCTCAACCCCGGCGTCACCGGTGTGCTGCAGAGCGCGCTCGGCAACCTGCCTGAGCTCTTCATCGCGCTGTTCGCGCTGCGGGCCGGGCTGACCCAGGTCGCGACGTCGGCGATCATCGGCTCGATCCTGGCGAACATCCTGCTGGTGCTGGGCCTCGCGTTCGTCGTCGGTGGCGTGAGGCACGGCACGCAGACCTTCTCTGCTCCCACGATCCGGCTCATGGTCACGCTGATGCTCGTCTCCGTGGGCGTGATGCTGCTCCCGAGCCTGACCGCGGCCCTGCACACCCCGGCTCAGGACCACGAGCTCGCGCTGTCCAGGATCGCCGCGGTCGTGCTGCTGATCATCTTCGCCTGCTCGATCCCGGCGTCGCTCCGAGGAGCCCCGGCCGCCGAGGCCGCCGTCGACGCCGCGGCGACGGACCCCGCGGCCGGCACCGCGGCCGCCTCAGCGGGCGGCACCGCGACCGGCAGGGCGCCGGCGGACGGGCCGCCCCATGCCACGCAGCGCTGGTCGTTGGCGCTGTCGGTGACGGTCCTCACCGTGACCGGGGTGCTCGCAGCGTTCGTGTCGGACTGGTTCGTGGACGCCCTCACGCCGGCGATCTCCGCGCTGCACATGAGCCAGGCCTTCGCGGGGCTGGTGGTCGTGGCGATCGCGGGCAACGCCGTCGAGAACGTCGTCGGCGTGCGGCTGGCCCGGCAGAACCGCCTGGACTACGCGCTGTCGGTGATCGTGAACTCGCCCGTCCAGATCGCCCTCGTGCTGGCGCCTGCGCTCGTGCTGCTGAGCCCGTTGGTCGGAGGGGCGGCGTTCACGCTGGCCTTCGCTCCGTTGCTGATCGCCAGCGTGCTCGTGGCCATGATCGTGGTCACGGTCATCGTGCTCGACGGCGAGTCGACGTGGCTCGAGGGGGTCGCGCTGGTCGGGCTGTACATCGTCATCGCGACCTCGTTCTGGTGGGGCTGAGGCATGCCGGTCACGCGGGAGCGGCTGTCAGCCGCCCAGGCCAGGCGGGTCGCGCTGGCGGCCCAGGGCTTCGGATCGCCGAGGCCGGTCCCCGTCGACGGACCGCAGGCCGCTGCGCAGGGCGATCGCCGAGCACCGGCCTGCTGCAGATCGACTCCGTCAACGTGCTGGTGCGGGCCCACTACATGCCGTTGTTCAGCAGGCTCGGCCCGTACCCGGTCGAGCTCCTGCAGGAGGCCGCGTACACGAGCTCGGCCCGCAAGCCGCGCGAGCTGTTCGAGTACTGGGGGCACGAGGCCAGCCTGCTGCCGGTGGCCGTCCAGCCGCTGCTCCGCTGGCGGATGGCTGAGGCGGAGTCCAAGGCCTGGGGCGGGATGCGCGCAGGTGGCGGCGAAGCGTCCGGGCTTCGTCGCCGAGGTGCTCGCGGAGGTCGGGACGGCTGGGTCCGGTGTCCGCCGGCGACCTCGAGCACCTGCACGAGCGCCCGGTCCGCGAGCGGCCCGGTTCGTGGTGGGAGTGGTCGGCGGTCAAGGTGGCGCTGGAGTTCCTGTTCTGGGCCGGTGCGATCACCACTTCCAGCCGGCGCGGGTTCGAGCGCCTGTACGACCTGCCGGAGCGTGTCCTGCCGCCGGCCGTGCTCGCCGTGCCCACGCCGTCCAAGGACGCCGCCCAGCGCGAGCTCACGGCGCTGGCGGCGCGCTCCCTCGGGGTCGCGACCGAGCGCGATCTGCGGCGACTACTACCGGCTCGGCGTCGCCGAGACGCGGGCAGCGGTGGCCGAGCTCGTCGAGGACGGCCGCCTCGTCCCCGTCGACGTCGAGGGCTGGCGCGGTCCCGCCTACCTCGACCCGCAGGCGCGGGTGCCGCGCGCGATGGCGGCACGGGCACTGCTGTCGCCGTTCGACCCCGTGGTGTGGGAGCGCACCCGCACGGAGCGCCTCTACGACTTCCGCTACCGCATCGAGATCTACGTCCCGGCCGACAAGCGGGTGCACGGCTACTACGTCCTGCCGTTCCTGCTCGGCGACCGGCTGAGGGCGCGGGTGGACCTCAAGGCCGACCGCGGTACCAGCCGCCTGCTGGTCCAGGGCGCGTACGCCGAGCCGGACGCCCCTGACGAGACAGCCGCCGAGCTCGCCGCCGAGCTCGGCCTGATGGCGTCCTGGCTCGGCCTGGAGAGAGTCGTGGTCGTCGGCCGCGGCGACCTCGCCCCGCAGCTCGCCGCGGCCCTCGGCGCCAGCTCCAGCTAGGGGCTGCCCGTAGGTGCCTCAGCCGTCGGTCGCGAGCCTCGCGTGGCTGTGCTCGTCGTGCAGGAGACCGTCGCCGTAGCGGTACGACGACCGGTGGATGCCCTCCAGCGCGAAGCCACCCGCCCGCGCCACCCCGCACGAGCCGAGGTTCTCGATGGCGTGGAAGAGCTCCATCCGGGTCAGGCCGAGGCCTTCGAAGACGAACCGGCGGGCTGCGTCGAGCGCGGCGCTCGCCACCCCGCGTCGCCTCGCCCCCGGGGCGACCCAGTAGCCCACCTGGCACGAGCCAGTCCCGCGGTCGATCTGGAAGGCCGAGATCTGCCCGACGAGGAGCCCGCTGGTGTCCTTGACGACCCAGCTCGCCGCCTTGCCGTCGGACCAGTCCGCCCGGACCGTGCACCACGCCCTGGCGGCGTCGAGGTCCTTCGGACCGGCGTTCCAGCGGGCGATCTCCGGATCGGCTGCCGCCGCGAGGATGGCGGCTGCGTCGACGTCGGGGTTCGGGATGCAGAGCTGGAACGGGCCGGCGACCAGCTCGGTCGGCTCGATCGCCTGCGGTGCAGCCTGCGCTCCCAGCAGCGGGCCCGGAGGGTCGCCGACGACCCTCGCGTGCAGGTGGGCGTCGTCGAACGCCCCGCCCGGCGCGGTGATCGCCTTGCGCATCGAGCCCTCGTAGCCGAACCCGCGTGCGTCCGCGACCCGGCAGGACGCGACGTTGCCGACCGCGTGCTGGAGGATCACGCGGACCAGCCCGAGGCCCTGCGGCGGCGGGGCGAAGGCATAGGCGTCGACCAGGCTCACCGCGCGCCGGGCGATCCCCTGGCCCCGGTGCGCGGGCACCACCCCGTACCCCACCTCGCCGGTGGCGTCCTCGACGGACACGTGGTGGAGGCCGATCCGGCCGATGACCGTCCCGTCCGTGGGGTCGGTGATCGCCCAGTGCGTCGCTGACCCGAGCCGCAGCGCGAGCCACGCCTGGGCGTCCTCCGCGGTCCGGACCGAGCGCAGCGACGGCGACCATCGCCTGGTCACGTCGTCGATCAGGGACAGCACGGCCGGCACGTCGTCGGGGCTCCAGGGCCGCAGCCGCAGTCCCTCGCCGGTGAGGATGGGCGCCGCTCCCGTCACGGGGCGCTCCCGAGGAGGTCCGACGGCAGCAACCCGGCGAGCCAGCCGTCCACCCGGTCGCCACGGTGCAGCAGCCGCTGCCGGCACGTCCCTTCGAACGTGAAGCCGACCTTCTCCGCCACCCGGAGCGAGGGACCGTTCCCGGTCTCGGCCTGCCACTCGATCCGGGCCAGCCCCAGGCCGTCGGGGTCCGGGGCGAACGCGTACTCGCAGAGCAGCCGGACCGCCGCCGGCATGATCCCCTGACCGCGCTCAGCCGCCGCGAGCCAGAACCCGACCTCGCCCTGACCGCCAGCCGGCGCCTCCCGCTCGCGGATGTCGTGCAGCCCCACCATGCCGAGGAACCGCCCGCCGTCGGCGAGGGTGATCGCCAGGCTGAGGTCGCCGCCGTCCGCCCTGGCCTGCGGCCGGGTCGCCACGAAGGTGCGGGCGTCCTCCTCCGTGTAGGGGAGCGGCAGGGCCTCGAGCCAGCGGTGGAGCTCGGGGTCCTGGCACGCGGCGAAGATCGCCGGCACGTCCGCGTCGACCGGCGGACGCAGGGTCAGGCGGCCGTCGCGGAGCACGACGTCGTCAAGTGGCTTCATCCGGACATCCTCGCGTGCGACGAGGCAGGTCTCTATCCGATTACGATGCTCTGGTACGGCGGGTCCGTCCGCTGTGCTGCGTGGCGCCTCGACGGCGTCTGCACCCTTGGCCCTGGAGATACCGCGTGCCCGCCCTCTTCGACCGTCTGCTGCGTGCTGGCGAAGGCAAGATCGTCAAGCAGCTGACCCGGATCGCGCAGCAGGTCAACACCGTGGAAGAGGACTTCGTCGACCTCTCCGACGCCGAGCTCCGCGCCGAGACCGACACCTTCAAGGAGCGCCTGGCCGACGGCCAGACCCTTGACGACATCCTGCCCGAGGCCTTCGCGGTCGTCCGTGAGGCCGCGCGCCGCACCCTCGGCCAGCGGCACTACGACGTCCAGATCATGGGCGGCGCGGCGCTGCACCTCGGCAACATCGCCGAGATGAAGACCGGCGAGGGCAAGACGCTGGTCTCCACCCTCCCGGCATACCTGAACGCGCTGGCCGGCAAGGGCGTGCACGTCGTCACGGTCAACGACTACCTCGCCGAGCGCGACTCGGAGTGGATGGGCCGGGTCCATCGCTTCCTCGGCCTCGAGGTCGGCGTGATCCTGTCCAGCATGCGGCCGTCCGAGCGGCGCGAGCAGTACGCCCACGACATCACCTACGGCACGAACAACGAGTTCGGCTTCGACTACCTCCGCGACAACATGGCGTGGAGCCGGGACGACCTCGTGCAGCGCGGTCACTCGTTCGCGATCGTCGACGAGGTCGACTCCATCCTCATCGACGAGGCCCGCACCCCGCTGATCATCAGCGGCCCGTCCGACCAGCCGCAGAAGTGGTACACCGAGTTCGCGACCCTGGTCGAGCGCCTCAAGATCGACAGGGACTACGAGGTCGACGAGAAGAAGCGCACCGTCGGCGTGCTCGAGCCCGGTGTCCAGCGGGTCGAGGACTACCTCGGCATCGACAACCTGTACGAGTCCGTGAACACCCCCCTGGTCGGGTACCTCAACAACGCGATCAAGGTGAAGGAGCTGTTCAAGAAGGACAAGGAGTACGTCGTCATGAACGGCGAGGTGCTCATCGTCGACGAGCACACCGGGCGCATCCTGCCGGGCCGCCGCTTCAACGAGGGCATGCACCAGGCCATCGAGGCCAAGGAGGGGGTGGAGATCAAGCAGGAGAACCAGACGCTGGCCACCATCACCCTGCAGAACTTCTTCCGCCTCTACGACAAGCTCGGCGGCATGACCGGCACGGCGATGACCGAGGCCGCCGAGTTCTCGCAGATCTACAAGCTCGGCGTCGTGCCGATCCCCACCAACCGCGACATGCAGCGCGTCGACCAGCCCGACCTCGTGTACCGCACCGAGGACGCCAAGTTCAGCGCCGTGGTGGAAGACCTCGTCGAGCGCCACGAGAAGGGCCAGCCCGTCCTCGTCGGCACCGTCAGCGTCGAGAAGTCGGAGTACCTCTCGGGACAGCTCCGCAAGCGCGGGATCCCGCACGAGGTCCTGAACGCGAAGCAGCACGAGCGCGAGGCGCAGATCGTCGCCCAGGCCGGTCGGCAGGGCTCGGTCACCGTGGCCACCAACATGGCCGGCCGCGGTACGGACATCATGCTCGGCGGCAACCCCGAGTTCATGGCTGCCTCCGAGCTCGCCCAGCGCGGGCTGTCCCCGGTCGACGAGCCGGAGGACTACGAGGCCGCGTGGCCGGCCGCGCTGGAGAAGGCGAAGAAGGCCGTCGAGGCCGAGCACAACACGGTCGTCGAGCTCGGTGGCCTGTACGTCCTCGGCACCGAGCGCCACGAGTCCCGGCGGATCGACAACCAGCTCCGCGGCCGCTCCGGCCGGCAGGGTGACCCCGGCGAGTCCCGGTTCTACCTCTCGCTGCAGGACGACCTCATGCGGCTGTTCAAGGGGAACGTCGTCGACTCGTTCCTGACCCGGTTCAACATCCCGGACGACGTCCCGATCGAGGCCAAGATGGTCACGAACGCGATCCGGTCGGCGCAGTCCCAGGTCGAGGCGCAGAACTTCGAGATCCGCAAGGACGTCCTCAAGTACGACGAGGTCATGAACCGCCAGCGGGTGGTGATCTACGACGAGCGTCGCCAGGTGCTCGAGGGTGCCGACCTCCACCTGCAGGTCCGCAACATGATCGACGACACCATCGAGGCGTACATCACCGGTGCCACCACCGATCCGTACCCCGAGCAGTGGGACCTCGAGCAGCTGTGGACCGCGCTGCGCACCGTGTACCCGGTCTCGGTCAGCATCGAGGACGTCATCGAGGACTCCGGGAGCGACCCGGAGACCAAGGCGGGACTCACCACGGAGTACCTGGTCGAGCGCATCAGGGCGGACGCCCAGACGGCCTACGACCACCGCGAGGAGAGCCTCGGCGAGGAGGCCACCCGCGAGCTCGAGCGCCAGGTCCTGCTGTCGGTCCTCGACCGCAAGTGGCGTGAGCACCTCTACGAGATGGACTACCTCAAGGAGGGCATCGGCCTGCGGGCGATGGCCCAGCGGGATCCGCTCGTGGAGTACCAGCGCGAGGGCTTCGACCTCTTCGCGGCGATGATGGATGCCATCAAGGAAGAGTCCGTCGGCTTCCTGTTCAACGTCGAGGTCAAGGTCGAGACCCCGGGCGGGGCCGAGGCCAGCGAGCAGCAGGGCGAGGACGGCACCGCGGCCGCGGTCGAGGCGCCGGCCGAACCCACGATCCTCGCCAAGGGCCTGGAGGCCCACCGCCCCAGCCGGGTCGAGTACTCCGCGCCCTCGGTGGACGGCGCCGCCGGCGAGATCCACAGCACGCAGGAGAGCGACGACGAGATCGTCGTGGATCCCGACGCCAGCAGGGCTGAGCGCCGGCGTCAGGCACGGTCGCAGCGCAAGAAGCGCTGAACGTTCGGTCGCCGGGTTTCATTCGAGAGTCCCGGCAGCCGATAGAGAAGAGCTGTGCCAATGCAGCGGCCGCTTCCGGACGGCCGCTTGAGCTAGTGGGAGATTCGCGTGCGTCGTCGGGCCTTGGTCGTGGGTACTGCTCTGCTCGTCGGCGTCTCGGGTGCTGGTGCAGCCCCCGCGTTCGCTGCGGAATCCACGGCACCAGCAGCCGCCGCGGCAGGTCCGCAGGCCAGCGTCACGCTGCAGCTCGCGCAGCCGCACCAGGCCGCCGTCGAGGCCCTCGCCTCGAACAAGAACCTCGCGCACGGCTCGCGGGTCGCGGCGCTGAGGTCGCTCCTGCCGTCGGCCGCGAGCAAGCAGCAGGTGGCGACGATCGCCAGGTCGGAAGGCCTCACCGTCGACTCCACCGGGGCGACCACGGTGAGCGTGTCGGGACCCGCGTCCACGGTGCACGCGCTGTTCGGCGACGCCACTCCGGCGACGTCCGGCGGCCGGCGCCGCGACCTGCACGTCCCCGGAGCCCTGACCGGCCTCGTGGCGCAGGTCGTGAGCGGCTCGGACGGACCCACCCTTCATCCGCTCGCCGTCTCGCCGGTGACCGGCGGCCAGATCGCCGCGGCCTCGCACGTGACGGTGGCGCCCCCGGTCGGCGGTAGCACGCAGACGGTCGCGACGATCCAGCTCTCCGGCTGGAACCCCGCGGCGCTGACGCAGTTCGCGAGCAACCACGGCCTCGCGAACCCGCTCACCAACGGTCAGTACACGGCGATCTCGGTCGGAGGCAGCACGACGACGACGCCGGACGGGCAGGGCGGTGACACCGAGGTCGCCCTCGACCAGGAGGCCGTCCTCGCGACCGCCCCGTACGCCAAGCAGCGCGCGTACTTCGCCACCAACGGCGGCTCGGCCGGCAACGACTTCTTCGCTGCGTTCAACGCGGTGCTCACCGATGCGCTGAGCACCGCGCCTGACTACGACATCAGCGCGCTGAGCGTCTCCTGGGGCGGCTGCGAGGCCGAGCAGTGGTCAGACTCGGACATGGATGCGTTCGACGCCACCATGGCGTCGCTGGAGGCCGCCGGCGTCACGGTGTTCGCGGCCTCGGGCGACTCGGGCAGCTACGGCTGCGCCCAGCCGCAGACCACGAGCAGCGACAACAAGCTGCTGTCCGTCGACTTCCCGGCATCCTCGCCGCACGTCGTGGGTGTCGGTGGGACGAGCTTCAACCACACCGCGACCCCGAGCGCCCCCACGGAGAGCGTGTGGTGGTGGCCGACCGGCGACCCGAACGTCACGCAGTACCAGGGCGCCGGCAGCGGTGGTGGCGTGTCGGGTCACTTCGCCAAGCCGAGCTACCAGAGCGCCATCACGCTGAGCACCAAGCGGATGGTGCCGGACATCTCGATGGACGGCGACCCCGACTCCGGCCTCCCGATCGTCTACTACAGCGGTGCGACGTTGAAGAGCGCGACGTACGGCGGCACCAGCCTGTCCGCGCCGCTGGCCGCGGCGACCTACACCGACCTGCTCGGCAGCAAGGGCCTGAGCCACGGGCTCGGCAACATCAGTGCAGGCCTGTACTCGGCCTCGGCGACGGCGTTCCGTGACGTGACGGCCGGCACGAACGGTGCGTACGCGGCACGCGCGGGCTTCGACGAGACGACCGGACGAGGCACCCCGTTGTGGACGGAGCTCGCGCCCTCGGTCGTCCCGCAGCTCAGCGTCAGCGTCCCGCTCGTCACCACCTCCACCACCATCCCGCTCACCATCACCACGCCCGGCGGCGCCACCATCACGGGCTGGGCGGCCGGCGTCGGCACCCCGCCTGCTGACTGCAGCACCGCAACGTCTGCCACCGTGCCCACCAGCGTGGTCGCTCCGGGTGCCGGGGTGCAGACGGTGTGGGTGCGTGGGGTGGCCGAGGACAACTGCTACCTGGCCACCGCGAGCGTGACGGTCACGCCGACCAGCACGTACACCGCGGTGGCGCCGTTCCGGGTGGCCGACACCCGTAAGGGCCTCGGCGGCCACGGCGTCCTCGGGGCGCACTCGAGCATGACGATCCAGGTGACGGGTGGCTCGTCTCCGGTGCCAGCCGGTGCCACGGCCGCCGCGGTGAACGTCGCCGTGACCGGCGCGACGGCGAGCGGCTTCCTCTCGGTCGCTCCTGCGTTGTCGACGACGACCTCCAACCTCAACTTCGCCGCCAACGAGACCATCCCGAACCTGGTCATCTCGAAGCTGAGCCCGACCGGCACGTTGACCATCTACAACGGAGGCAACGGCTCGGTGCAGGTGCTGGTCGACGTGCAGGGGTACCTGACTCCGGATGCCGCCGGGTCGACCTACGTCCCGCTGGCCCCCACCCGGATCCTTGACACCCGCAAGGGCGTCGGCGCAGCCGCGGCGATCCCCGCCTTCGGCTCGATCACCCTGCAGGTGACGGGCGGCGTGGTGCCGGCCAACCAGCCAGCCGCCGCGCTCAACGTGACGGTCACCGGGCCGACCCGTGGCGGGTTCCTCTCGGTGGCCCCGGCGCTGTCCACCTCGACGTCGAACCTCAACTTCGTCGCAGGCAGCACGGTGGCGAACCTCGTGGTGACCAAGCTCAGCGCGACTGGCACGGTCACCATCTACAACGGCAGCATCGGAACCGTGAACGTGCTGGCGGACGTCCAGGGCTACCTCACGGACGGCGCACCGCAGAGCACCTTCCTGCCGGTGACGCCGGTGCGGGTGCTCGACACCCGCAAGGGGATCGGGCACAGCGGGGCGATCCCCGGCGGCGGGTCGCTCGTGGTGCACGTGACGCCCAGCGGGTACACGGTGCCGCCCGGTGCGACCGCCGTGGTGGTCAACGTGACGGCGGTCAACGAGCTTCGTGGTGGCTACCTCTCGGTCGGCCCGGCGAGCTCGAGCTCCACCAGCAACCTCAACTTCCTGGCAGGCGAGATCAGGCCCAACCTGGTCATCTCCCGGCTCTCCGGTGACACCGTGACCGTCTACAACGGGAGCGTCGGCACGGTAGACGTCCTCGTGGACGTCCAGGGGTATCTGGTCTCGAGCTAGCACCGACCGGTCGCCAGGCCCTGGGTTCACTGGCCCTCGGGCCATCGGCCTGGCGGTCGTCGGATGCTGGGTCATCCGCCCTCGAGGGCTGTGCACTGCCAGCGAGTCCCGCGGGCTTCCAGACGGAGCGCCAGCGCGACCACGCGGCCGTCCCGGCTGACCACCGCGCTGGCCTCGGCGACGCCGGCCACCGGTTCGCAGACGCGGACCGACCTGACGCGCGCCCGCTGCCGCGGCCCGCGGGCGCGTGGGCGCTGCAAGCTCGCGACCGCAGCCCGGCGACGCACGCTCGCCTGCACCTCGTCCGTGGTCCAGCGCAGCAGCTGGGTGGCTGGACGGTCACCGGCGAGCACGTCCACGACGGCCTGTGCGAGCTGGGCCGTCCAGGCCTTGACCTCCGAGGACGGCTCGTCGACCGAAGGGGCGGCTGCGGCCGAGACCGGCTGGCCCGGGCCGGTGAGGGTGGGCTGGTCCACGGCCTCGGTGTCGACGCCAGGGCGGTCCGTGGCGCCGGTGCCCGCCAGCGTCTCGGGCCGGGCGGGGACGCCCGAGCTGAGCAAGAACGTGAGCGGCAGCGGTGCCTGCTCGGTCAAGGACCGGACGCCGCGTCCTGCGGGCTCCTCGTCGTAGGGAGGTTCCCAGCGCGGCGCCGGCCGGAGCCTGACCCGGGTGGAGGTGTTCACGCCGACGGCCGGACGAGGATCTGACCCGGCTTGATCTCCCGCGGGTCCGGTCCGATCGTCGCCCGGTTCGCGGCGTACCAGCGTGGCCACGCGCGCGCGACGTCTGCCTCCGAGTGGCCTGGCGGGAGATCACGGGCCGCGATGTGCCACAGCGAGTCGCCGGGACGGACCACGACACGGTTGCCGCCGCTCGCCGGGAGCAAGGGGACGACGGTGACGTGCCCTGCCGGGGGCTCGGGTGCGACCGGCGCTGGAGCACGGGTGGGCGTCGTGCTCGCGATCGGGGCCGTCCGCGCTACCGGTGCAGCAGCCAGCCGATCCAGGTCCGGAAGCGGTGCCACGGCCATCACCGGCCTGCCGACCGCACCGGGGGGCGGGCCGGCGGCGAAGGCGGCCGGCCCGGCCAGGGGCCCGACCACGACCGTCGCACCGATCGCCAGCCGCAGCAGTCCGCGGCAGGCGGCCGGGGAGCAGAGCTTCGCGATCGTGTGCGCGGCGCGGGTCGCGGCGTTCCCGCTCCCGACGATGACCTCCAGCGTCCGCCCCACCGCCAGCGCGGCACACGCCAGCACGATGCGCAGGGCGGTGAGCCACGCGAGCGCGACGGCGAGCGCAGCCACCAAGTCGCTCGACGTCGCCCCGCGCCTGAAGGCGTCGTCCCAGACGGACGGACCTGCCAGCACGAGCACCGCGATCGCCCCGCACAGCAGCACGAGCAGCTGCGTGCGAGCCCTGCGCGCGGCCGCCCTGCTGATTCGTTGTTCCTGGCTGTCGACGTGCATCTGAACCCCCGTTTGCTTGTGTTTGCCTGCGTCGCCATTGAAGAGGGCGGCCGCGATTGGGGGTCAAGATCAAGGATGCCCCTGTGGACCATGCAGTTCTCCGGCCGGGAAGCAGGTCAGCGTGATGTCAGCGCCGTCACAGCAAACGGTCCGACGGCGGCGAGAATCCCTTTATCCACACCATGTTCTGGGCTGACAGTCCCGCGACAGCGTCGCTTCCTAGCGTCGAGGGATGCGCTGGGACCACCTCTTCGCCGACCTGGAGGCCCAGGCAGGGCTCGCCGACGCCTCGGAGCGCGAACAGCTCCTGGCGGACGGCGTGCGTTCGGCCATCGCAGCGGTCGGGGTCATCGACAGGCTCCGCCTCTGCGCACGACAGGGACCCATCAACCTGGGGCTGCTCGGCGGCGAGAAGCTGACCGGTGAGCTCACTCTCGTGGGCGCCGACTGGCTGACGATGCGGACGCCGCGGTGCGAGGCGCTGGTCCCGTGCGCGTCGCTGGCCTGGCTGGACCTCGCCGGTGGGCGGCCCGAGCTCAGTCCCACCGCGGGCGTCGAGTCCCGACTGACCCTTCGGCACCCGCTGCGCACGCTCGCCAGGAACCGCGTGTATGTCTGGGTCGACCTCGTCGACGGCCAAGCAGTGAGCGGCACGATCGACCGCGTGGGCGCCGACCACTTCGAGCTCGCCGAGCATGCCGCCGACGAACCCAGGCGTGCGAGCTCCGTACGTCTGCTGCGCCTGGTTCCCTTCCGTGCCCTCGACGCCGTTCGCAGCTCGGTTCAGCCATGACATCGATCAACCGGCGCGGCGCAGCAGGACGCCACGGGGTAGCGGCTTCAGGCCTGGCTCTCGCCGATCTCCAGACGCTGGAACGGGTGCTCGGCGATGAAGGTCGCGGTCTCGTGGTAGAGCCGGCCGATGTAGTCCTCGAGCTGCTCGGTCTCGACCCGCCACTGTCCTCGGCCGCCGATCTTGACGGCCGGGATGTCGCCGTGACGAACGAGTGCGTACGCCTGTGCCGCCGAGATGTTCAGCACCTCGGCGACGTCGCTCAGGGTCAGGAAGCGTGGAGCTGGCATGACTCCACTCTTCCAGAGGCTGGGGATGACGCCGACGCGGGTTTGCTCATGTGGACAACTCGGCTGTGGACAACTTTGGTATCACCCGCGCACGCCGCGACCGACCAGAAGGCGACCCGATGACGACCTCCGCTCCCGCTCACGCCCTGTCCACGTCCCAGATCCTCGGCCCGCAGGTACCTGCCTCGGCTCCGGCCCAACGACCAAGCGCGCCGCGCTGGCGGGACACGAGACTGCTCCTCGGGTTGCTGCTGGTGCTCGCGTCGGTGGTGGCCGGCTCCCGCGTCGTCGCGGGGGCCCAGCACCTCGACCAGGTGTGGTCGGCAGCGCGGCCGCTGCCGAGCGGGACACGGATCGCGCCAGGCGACCTCCAGCTGCAAGCGGTCCGTCTCGGGTCAGCCGCCGACAGCTATCTGCGAGCCAGTGATGCGGATCCGGTCGGTTCCGTGCTGAGCGAGCCCGTCGCCGCCGGTGACCTGCTGCCGCGATCGGCTATCGGAGGACAGCACGACGATGCCGTTGAGGTGACCGTGCCGGTCGAGCCGTACCACCTCCCGCCAGCTCTCGATCGCGGTGGCCTGGTCGACGTGTTCGTGACCCAGGCGAAGCAAGGCGGCCAGGTCAGCACCAGCCCGGCTCAAGGGCTGCAGCCGGAGCAGCCGGTGCTGCGTCGCGTGCTGGTGGTCTCGGTGGACGCCGATTCCTCGCGCTTCGGGGGCAGCGGCTCGTCGATCGGCGTCGTCCTGCAGGTGTCGCCCGAGCAGGCAGGGCTGCTGGTCGCGGCGGCACGCGACGGCGACCTCGACCTCGTCGGCGACTCCGCGTGAGCGGGCCGGCCGCCACAGGCCCAGCCCTGCGGACGAGCAAGGTTCCGGTGCTCCTCGCGGTCACCGGTGCTGGCTACGAGTCGGAGTGTCCTTGCTGCGGTTGCGCAGGCTTCCGCGCGGCTGCACGTCGTGCGCCGGTGCGTCGACCTCACCGATCTCCTGACAACCGCAGCGTCGGGCCAGGCGGCCGTCGCCGTGGTCGCGGAGTCGCTGCGCCGCCTCGACACCGACGCGGTCGCGCGGCTGCAGGCCTACGGAGTCACCGTCGTCGGGGTGCACGCCGAGGCACTCCAACGGTGCTGCAGTCAGCCAGGCGGCCGAGCAGGTCCTGCCGCGGTCGGGTGGCACGTCGCGCGGTCTCGGTCGACAGCAGTGCCGCGCGGTTGCTGGCCCTCGGCATGTCTGCCGTCGTGGCCGTGAACGGGGAGCGGACGCCCTCGTGGCCGCGGTGCTGCGCGCGGCCGAGCCGGCTGCTGTGCCCATGCCGGGACCCACGCTGGGACCTACGTCGGGGCCCACGCTGGGATCCACGTCAGGGCCCCCGTCAGGGCCCACATCAGGGCCCGCTCTCGCGCCGCAGCCAGGGCCGGCGCAGGCGGCATTGCTGGACTTCTCGCACACCCGACCACCGCCCGACCCTCGATCGAGGTCCCGCTCGGCGAACCGTCGGCGGAGCTGTCCTCGACCGGCCGGGTGGTCGCCGTCTGGGGTCCGATCGGAGCGCCCGGCGTACCACATCGCCATCACGGTGGCCGACGAGATCGCGCGGGCCGGGGTAGACGTCCTGCTCGCCGACGCTGACACCTACGGCGCCTCGGTCGCCCAGCATCTCGGACTGCTCGACGAGTCGTCGGGGCTCGCCGCCGCGGCCCGGGCCGCGGGCAACGGGTCGCTCGGGCTCACCGAGCTCGCAGACTAGTGCTCGGACCGTCAGCCCGAGGCTCCGCGTGCTGACCGGTCTCACCAGGCCCGATCGCTGGCCGGAGCTCCGGCCCAGGGCGTTGGACGCGAGTCTGGGAGGTGTCGCGCTCGCTTGCCGCTGGGTCGTCGTCGACTGCGGCTTCTGCCTGGAGCAGGACGAAGAGCTGCTCTACGACACTGCCGCACCGCGCCGCAACGGCGCCACCCTCAGCGCACTGGCCGCAGCCGACGTCGTCGATCGCCGTCGGCGGCGCGCGATGCCGTCGGCCTGGCCAGGCTGCGTGCGGGGCCTCGACGACCTGCGCGAGCAGGCGGTCCAGAGCCGAGCTGCGGGTGGTGCTCAACCGGGTGCGTGCCGGCTCGGCCGGTCGGCGGCCCGAGCAGCAGCTCCGCGCTGCCCTGCTCCAGCACGCCGGGGTGAGCGACGCCGTCCTCGTCCCCGCACGACGCCGCCTCCGCCGATGCCGCGCTGCTGGCAGGGCGCACGCTGGGAGAGGTCGCTCCCCGGTCACCGGCGCGGGCGGCGCTGGCGGACTCGCGCTCGCGCTCTCGCCGGCGCACGGGGCGGCGGCGGGCAAGCAGCGCCGAGCAGCCTCCCGACGGGCGCCGAGCGGAAGACGCAGAGCGGGGTGACGCCCGTCGCCTGCCTTACAGGTAGCGCCCGAGCTCCGCCCGCGCGACGGAGCGGATGTGCACCTCGTCGGGTCCGTCGGCCAGCCGCAACGTGCGCAGCCCGGCGTACATCGCGGCGAGCGGGACATCGTTGGAGACGCCCGAGACCGCCGTGCACCTGGATGGCCCGATCCACCACCTCGCACGCCATCCGCGGCACCACCACCTTGATCTCGGCGACCTCGGTCCGGGCAGCCCGCGGCGCCGACCTCGTCGATCAGCTGCGCCGTGTGCAGCACCAGCAGCCGGGCCTGGTCGATCGCCAGCCGGGACTCGGCGATCTGCTGCTGCACCACGCCCTGCCGAGCCAGCGGCTGCCCGAACGCCTCACGTGACAGCGCCCGCCGGCACATCAGCTCGAGGGCCCGCTCAGCCATCCCGATCGCCCGCATGCAGTGGTGGACCCTGCCTGGCCCCAACCGTTCCTGCGCCAGCCGGAAGCCCTCACCCTCCCCGCCGAGGACGTTCGTCGACCGGCACCCGGGCACCCTCGAACAGCACCTCGCCGTGGCCGTGCTGGTCCTCGTAGCCGAACACCGGCAGCGAACGCAGCACCGTGACGCCGGGAGTGTCCAGCGGGACCAGCACCATCGACTGCTGGTGATAGGGGTCGGCGTCCGGGTCGGTGCGTCCCATCACGATGAGCACCGCACACCGTGGGTCGGCCGTCCCTGTCGTCCACCACTTCCGGCCGTCGATGACGTACTCGTCGCCGTCGCGCCGGATCGCTGGTCTGGATGTTCCGCGCGTCCGAGGAGGCCACGCCCGGCTCTGTCATCCCGAAGCCGGACCGGATCTCGCCGGCCAGCAAGGGCTCGAGCCACTGCTGCTTCTGCTCAGGGGTGCCGAACAGGTGCAGCAGCTCCATGTTCCCGGTGTCGGGCGCCGAGCAGTTCAGCGCCTCGGGGGCGAGCTCGACCGACCGGCCGGTGAGCTCGGCGATCGGTGCGTACTCGCGCACGCTCAGCCCTGACACGTCCGGCAGGAAGAGGTTCCACAGCCCGCGCTCGCGGGCTGCGGCCTTGAGCTCCTCCACCACTGGCGGCAGCGTGTGCGGTTCACCCGCCGCGGCGAGCTCGGCCCGTTGCGCCGCGTACACCGGCTCCGCGGGGTAGACGTGCTCGACCATGAACGTCTCGAGGCTGGCAAGGACCTGGGCTGCATGATCGGACATCGGAGGGTCTCCTAGGATCGCGACATGAGTTCAGTGGACCTCCCGGTCGACCCTAGTGCGCTCTCCGCGTGGGCGGACGGGCTGCTTCCGGGCTCGGGCCAGCTCGAGGTCCGGCCGCTCGGCGAGGGCCACAGCAACCTCACGTTCGCCGTGACTCGCCCCGGCCTCGCTGGCAGCGGCTGGGTGCTTCGCCGGCCGCCGCTGGGCCCGCTCCTGCCGACGGCGCACGACGTCCTGCGCGAGTACCGGGTGCTGAGCCTGCTCGCCGAGGCCGGCAGCGTGGCGGTGCCCAAGGTCGTCGCCGCGTGCGACGACGCCACGGTGCTCGGTGCGCCGTTCTACCTGATGGAGCGGACCGAAGGCATCGTGGTTCGTGACCGACTGCCCGACTGGCTCCAGGACGACGAGAGCTCCCAGCACGACCTCGGCCTGGCGCTGGTGGACACCCTGGCCGACCTCCACTGCGTGCCGTGGGAGCCGTTCGTCGCGGCTGGCATCGGTCGGGCCGACGGGTACTTGGACCGTCAGCTGCGGCGATGGGTCGGGCAGCGCGAAGGCATCCAGCAGGCGGTGGCCGCCGCGGGTGGCAAGGCTCGCGACCTCCCCGACTACGACGCCGTGCGTGGCTGGCTGGAGGCGAACCTGCCCGATCCGGTCACCCCCGCCGTCGTGCACGGTGACTACAAGCTGGACAACGTCATCGTCGCTCCGCCGAAGCCGGGTGAGCGCGTCCGCATCGCGGCCGTCGTGGACTGGGAGATGGCGACGGTGGGCGACCCCAGGGCCGACCTCGGCTACCTCCTGTCGTACTGGCCTCGAGACGGGGAGGCCTTCCCGCTGGGGGAGCTGATGGCCAGCGGTCCTGGCTTCCCCGACGCCGACGAGCTCGCAGCGCAGTGGGCCGCACGGACGGGCCGAGCCGCAGGCGACCCCCGCTGGTTCATCACGCTGGCCGTGTGGAAGCTCGCGATCCTGCTCGAGGCGTCGTACCACCGCTGGCTCGCCGGGATGAGCGAGGACCCCTTCTTCGGCACCCTCGACGTGGGGGTGCCGGCCCTGCTGGCGCGGGCCCGTGAGGTCAGCGGAGCCTGATCGGCTGGTGGGCAGCAAGAGCACTCCGCCCGATCCCGGGTCGCGGGCGCGGCTTCGTGCCACGATGAGGTGACACCATCCGGAGGACCCGTGCCCGATCGGCTCAGCAGTCTCGACGTCTCCTTCCTCTATCTCGAGGAGGCCACGACGCCGATGCACGTCGGCGGGGTGTCGGTCTTCCAGCAGCCCTCCGGCGGCTTCGACTACGACAGCCTCATCCAGCTGATCGAGCGCCGGATCGCGTTCGTCCCGCGCTACCGGCAGCGGATCCGGTGGGTGCCCGGGCATCTCGCCAGCCCGGTCTGGGTCGACGACGAGAACTTCGACGTCGGCTACCACGTGCGTCGCTCGGCGCTGCCGAGGCCAGGCAACGACGACCAGCTGCGTGACCTCACCGCCCGGCTGATGAGCCGGCCCCTCGACCGCAACCGGCCGCTGTGGGAGATGTACCTCGTCGAAGGGCTGGAGGGTGGCCGCTTCGCCATCCTCACCAAGACTCATCACGCGATGGTCGACGGTGTCTCGGCGGTCGACATCGGGCAGGTGATCCTCGACGCGACGCCGGAGCCGCGCCCCACCCCGACCGACACCTGGCGACCGGCGAGCGAGCCCTCGGGGCTCGAGCTCGTCGCCGGCGCGGTCGGCGACTTCGTGAAGACGCCCAGCGTCCTCGTGGACAACCTCCGCAGCGGGCTGGGCGACGTCCGGCACACCGCCGAGCGCGTCGTCGGGACCCTGGGCGGCGTGCTGGCGGTGGCCCGGACCGTCTCGCGGCAGGCGCCGGGCAGCCCGCTGAACGTCGAGATCGGCGAGCAGCGCCGGTTCGGCACGGTGGCGACGCAGCTCGACGACTACAAGCGAGTCCGCAAGGCGCACGGTGGCACCGTCAACGACGTCGTGCTGGCAACGGTCGCCGGCGCGCTCCGGGCGTGGCTGATGACCCGGGGCGAGGCCGTCCGGCCGACCTCGACCGTGCGCGCGCTCGTGCCGGTGAGCATCCGCACCGAACGAGCAGGGCGGGGCGCTGGGCAACCGCATCTCGTCCTACCTCGTGGACCTGCCCGTCGGGGAGGCGAGCCCGGTCATGCGGCTGCACCAGGTCTCGTACGCGATGAAGGCGCACAAGGAGACCGGCCAGGCCGTCGGCGCGGACGCGATCATCAACGCGGCCGGCTTCGCCCCGCCGACGCTGCACGCGCTGGGCGCCCGGGTCGGCAGCAGCCTGTCGCGGCGACTGTTCAACGTGGTCGTCACGAACGTCCCCGGTCCGCAGTTCTCGCTGTACGCCGGCGGCGCCAAGCTGCTGGCGGCTTATCCGGTCGTCCCGCTGGCCAAAGGTCAGGCGGTGAGCATCGGGCTCACGTCTTACGATGGAGGCGTGTACTTCGGACTGAACGCGGACCGGGACGCGATGCCTGACGTCGACGTCCTGACGCACTGCATCGCTGACTCGCTCGCCGAGCTCGTGAGCACGGCGAGCTGATGTCCGAGGCCGCCGGCCGCCGGCCGCGCCGTGGCCTGGTCCTGGGTGCGGGCGGTGTCCTCGGCGCCGCCTGGTCCATCGGCGCGATGTGCGCTCTGGAGGAGGTCCTGGGCTTCGACGTCCGCACGGTCGACGTCATCGTCGGCACCTCGGCGGGATCGGTGCTGACCGCGCTGGTCGGCGCCGGGGTCGACCCCCGACGAGCTCCGGCTCAACCAGCGCGGCCTCGCGATCGAGACCGGACCGCTGGCCGGCTACGCCTTCGACCACGACCGCGCGACCGGCGGTGCGCTGCCCTCGCGCCCGAAGGCCGGGCTCGGCTCGACCAAGCTGCTCATGCGGTCGGTGCGTCACCCCACCCAGGTCACCCCGATGGCTGCGCTGTCCTCGTTGCTCCCGACCGGTCGCGGCAGTCTCGACCTCGGTCCAGCACCTCGTGGCCGCGATCACCCCCGGCGGCGGGTGGTCGCCGCACCCGAGCTGCTGGATCGTCGCGATGGACTACGACACTGGCCGCCGCGTCGCGTTCGGCAAGCCCGGCGAGCCGGTCGCACCGCTCGCTGACGCCGTGCTCGCCTCCTGCTCGATCCCCGGCGTGGTACGCCCCGGTCGAGATCGGCGGCCGTCGCTACATCGACGGCGGGACCTGCTCGCCGACCTCGGTCGACCTCCTCGTCGAGGAGGAGCTCGACGAGGTGTACGTGCTCGCTCCGATGGCGTCCTTCGCGTACGACTCGCCCACCTCGATGGCAGCCAAGCTCGAGCGCGGGTTCCGGCGCACGGTCACCAAGCGCATGGTGCGCGAGGCCGGGCGGGTGCGGGCGACGGCGCGCGCAGGTGACGTTGCTCGCGCCGGGTCCCGCGGACCTGCAGGCCATCGGCGCGAACCTGATGGACCCTGCGCGACGGGCGACCGTGCTCGAGACCTCGGTGCAGACCTCGACCGACGCCCTGCGCAGGTCGAGGGGCGACGAGATCTCCTGGTCCGCATGAGGCTGTCCGCATGAGGCCGTCCGCATGAGGCGTGTCCGCGTGATCGGGGCTGCGTGATGCGGCTGTACGTGCCCACCACCGTGGCTGAGCTGGGCGTGCTCGCGAAGTCCGGTTCCCTGGTTGGCCCACTGCTCGCCTTCGCCGTCACCCCTACGTTCGCGGCCTGGGTCGGGGCGGACGGTCCCGCCGATGACGAAGAGCTGGAGTTCGCCGCCCTGGCCGAGGCCGCGCGCGGCTCGCTCCGGCTCCTCGCCCTGCACGGTGGCCCGGCCGTCCGCGCTGTGCTCGCAGTCGAGGTCGCGGCCGCCGAGGTGGTCGTCCTGGACGGACCGGACGGCGCTGCCGATGCCGTCCTGGGTTCGGTCAGGATCGAGCGCCCGTTGGTCGCCGGGGACGTCGTGTCGTTCCACCTCGACGACCCCGAGGCGGCCCCGGCGGTGCGGGCGGCGGCTGCGGCGGTCGGGGCGGCCGACGACGACGACGCAGCTGCCGAGGCGGTGGTCGAGGCCTGCAGCGACCTCGCGCTGTCCTGGTATCTGCCCGAGGAGCTCCCGGCCGCGCTGGGCGAACGCAGCTAGCAACCAGCAGGGCGAGCCGCGCCGGTCGTCAGCGGGGATCGTTGCGGTCGAGGTTCCAGTGGCGGGAGGTCGACGCCAGCCGCACCAGGTCGCCGTCCTGGTTCTCGTGCGGTTGCAAGGTGAAACGGGAGATGGTGCGCTGGCCACCCTCCTGGTCCCGGTAGAGCAGCTCGATGGTGACCATGGCGTTCTTCAGGTCCGCCTCGCGGAGCACGTCGAACAGCGGGTCGTCCCGGTCACGCACCGCGCCCTGCCAGAACCCGAGGTCGCCGGCCGGGACGTACAGGTCGCGGGTGAGACGCCGGAACTGGCTGACGTCGGTGTGGTCGGGGTTGCCGGTGCCCTCCTCCGCGATGTAGGCCACCCAGCCGTCGAGGATGCCCATGCCGCGCCCGACGTTGCGTAGCGCCATCGCGAGGTAGACGACGTCCTCAGTCACCTCGAGCAGCCCGTGACCGCCATCCACCCGGACCCAGTGCTGGCCGCGGAAGGAGATCTTCTCCGGGGGGTCCTGCATGCGGGAGTTCACGATCAGCGGGCGCAGGCCCTCCGCGAGCGAACGCTCAGCGGCTCGCGCGGCCCGGCCGGACGAGCGGACGGACGCGAACGTCGCCGAGGGCGAGCACCAACGTGCCGATGGCCGTCGCCAACGACGAGATCGTCACCCAGTCCCAGCTGCTCATGCCCTGCATTGTCACCCGGATCTGCCTGGAACCACAGGTCCAGGGACCGTCCGGCGGCTGCCGGCCGTGCCACGATGAAACATGGACGCAGCCACGAACGTGCCGAGGCCCGTGAACGAGCCGATCCTCGGCTACGCGCCCGGCTCACCCGAGCGAGCCGACCTCGAGGCAGCCCTGGTCGAGCTGGCCGCCGAGCCGCAGCGAGCTCACCTCGGCCGATCGGCGGGCGAGCAGCGGATGGGCTCCGGCGAGCGCATCGACGTCGTGCAGCCGCACGCCCGCCACGACGTGCTCGGCACCACGCGGACTCGACCGGCCGACGACGCCAAGCAGGCCGTCGACGCCGCGCTGGCAGCGGCGCCAGGCTGGCGGGCGCTCTCCTTCGACGACCGGGCGGCGATCTTGCTGCAAGGCCGCCGACCTGCTGGCCGGGCCGTGGCGGCAGACGCCTCAACGCGGCGACCATGCTCGGCCAGTCCAAGACGGCCATCCAGGCCGAGATCGACTCGGCCTGCGAGCTGATCGACTTCTGGCGCTTCAACGTCGCACTTCGCCCGCGCAGATCCTGGCCGAGCAGCCGCAGTCCAGCGCCCGGCGTGTGGAACCGCACCGACCACCGCCCGCTCGAGGGCTTCGTCTACGCGATCACGCCGTTCAACTTCACCGCCATCGCCGGCAACCTGCCCACCGCGCCGGCGCTGATGGGCAACACCGTGGTCTGGAAGCCGGCGCCGACCCAGCAGCTCGCCGCGCACTGACGATGCGACCTGCTCGAGGAGGCCGGGCCTGCCGCCCGGGGTGATCAACATGGTGACCGGGCGACGGCCCGACGCTCTCCGAGGTGGCGCTGGCCGAGCCCGACCTGGCCGGCATCCACTTCACCGGCTCGACGGCGACGTTCCAGTCGCTGTGGCAGACCGTCGGCGCCAACATCGCTCGCTACCGCACCTACCCGCGGATCGTCGGCGAGACCGGCGGCAAGGACTTCGTGGTCGCCCACCCGCTCGGCCGACCCCGACGTGCTGCGGACCGCGCTGATCCGCGGCGCCTTCGAGTACCAGGGGCAGAAGTGCTCGGCGGCCTCCCGCGCCTACCTCCCGCGCAGTCGTGTGGGCAGCGGATCAAGGACGACCTCGTCGCCGAGGTCGACGGCCTGACCATGGGCGACGTCACCGACCTGTCCAACTTCATGGGCGCGCGTGATCGACGACCGGGCCTTCGCCAAGAACAAGGCGGCGATCGACCGCGCGCACGCCAGGACGCCGACGGTCGAGCTCGCTCGCCGGCGGGACAGTACGACGACGCGATCGGCTACTTCGTGCGGCCGACCGTGCTGCTCGGCACCGACCCGCGCGACGAGATCTTCTCCACCGAGTACTTCGGCCCGATCCTGGCGGTGCACGTCTACGACGACAGCCGCTACGACGCGATGCCTGCGCGCAGATGGACGGCGCCGCGCCGTACGCGCTGACCGGCTCGATCATCGCCCAGGACCGCTACGGCGATCGCCGAGGCCAGCGAGCAGCTGCGCTTCGCCGCCGGCAACTTCTACGTCAACGACAAGCCGACCGGCGCGGTCGTCGGCCAGCAGCCCTTCGGCGGGGGCCGGGCCTCGGGCACCAACGACAAGGCGGGCGTCGCCGCAGAACCTGCTGCGCTGGACCTCGGCCCGTTCGATCAAGGAGACCTTCGTCCCGCCGACCGACTTCCGCTACCCGCACATGCGCTGACCGGACGGCAGGTGTGACAGGTATCACATCGCCTGGATGGTGGCGCGGCAGATGACCGGCGCCGCGTTGGGCAGGCCTTTCCCCAGTGGGCGACAGGCGCCTCAAGTGGTGGGTCGACCTTCGGTTCCTTGGACAAGGTGTCCAGGAATCGGCGATCTTCCTACAGCTTTGCGCCTCCCTGTCCCCTGACACCTTCGTTTCAGCCGGTTAGGCTGACTGGCGTCGTCGGGGAGTCCCGCAGGCCGAAAGGTCTGTCGTACCCAGACGGGAGACCCTTTAAGCGTGCCTTGAGCGTCTTTCGTCCGGAATGTGCGGGAGGAGTGCGGGCAGACCCGGCGGTGCAAACCCACCACCACCGAGTCACGCAACGGCGCGCGACAGGAGCCAAAGAGCCATGCAGACCAAGCTGGACGAGCCAAGGCCGAACTGCTCGCGAAAGCAGCAGCAGCCGCTGAGAACAGCCAGGTGGGGGGAGCGGCGGCAGGGGAAGGTCTCAGCAACGGTGCTCTGACCGCGTACCTGCGCCACTACTACCAGCACACCGCCCCCGACGACCTGGTCGGCCGCGACCCGGTGGACGTCTCCGGGGCGGCCGCTGTCCCACTGCCGGCTGGGCCGTCCAGCGCCCGCAGGGCACCGCCGGGACGCGGGTCTACACCCCGAGCGTCGAGGAGAACGGTTGGGCCCGCGGGCACACCGTGGTCGAGGTGGTCGACGACATGCCGTTCCTGGTCGACTCGGTCACGAGCGAGCTGTCCCGCCGGACCGCGCGATCCACCTGGTCATCCACCCCCAGCTGGTGGTCCGCCGTGACGTCACCGGCGCGCTGCTCGAGGTCCTCGACGACGACGCCGCGCGCAGCCGCTCGGCCGGCGCCGACGCCGCCGTCGAGTCCTGGATGCACCTCGAGATCGACCGCGAGACGGACCCGAGCGAGCTCCCGGCCATCGAGACGGGCTGCGCCGCGTCCTCGGTGACGTCCGCGAGGTCGTCGAGGACTGGGCGAAGATGCGCGACGCAGCGCGCTGCGGCTGGCCGACGAGCTCGCCGAGCCTGCCCCACCGCCACCTGGCCGAGAGGAGGTCGGCGAGGCCTGGGAGCTGTTGCGCTGGCTGGCCGACGACCACTTCACGTTCCTCGGCTACCGCGAGTACGAGCTGGTCGAGACACGAGGACGAGCGAGGTGCTGCGGGCGATCCCCGGCACGGGCCTGGGCATCCTGCGCTCCGACACCAGGCACGACACCGACCGCCTTCGCGCGCGTCTGCCGCCGCGACGGTCCGGGCGAAGGCGCCGAGAACCGCAGCTGCTGGTGCTCACCAAGGCCAACTCCCGCGCGACCGTGCACCGCCCGGCCTACCTCGACTACGTCGGGGTGAAGACGTTCGACGCCGCCGGCAACGTCATCGGTGAGCGCCGCTTCCTCGGCCTGTTCTCCTCCGCCGCCTACACGCGAGCGTGCACGCGGATCCCGGTGCTGCGCCGCAAGGTCCAGCGAGGTGCTGGCCGGCTCCGGCTTCACCGCAGCGAGAGCCACGCCGGCCGGGACCTGCTGGAGATCCTGGAGACCTACCCGCGCGACGAGCTCTTCCAGGTCTCCGCCGAGGAGCTGCTGCCGACGGTCGCTGGCAGCGTGCTCCACCTCCAGGAGCGCCGGCAGAGCTGCGGCTGTTCCTGCGCCAGGACGCGTACGGCCGCTTCATGTCCTGCCTGGTCTACCTGCCGCGTGACCGCTACACCACGGCGGTCCGGCTGCGCGATGGAGCAGATCCTGATGGCCGCGCTCGAGCGGCGACGCGGTCGACTACACCGTCCGGGTGTCGCGAGTCCGTGCTGGCCCGGCTGCACTTCGTGGTCCGGGTGGCGCAGGGCGCGAGCTGATCCCGGAGCGTCGACGACCGAGTCGAGCTCGAGGCAGAAGCTGGCCGAGGCCGCCCGGTCCTGGGCGGACGACTTCACCGACGCGCTGCGTCGACCAGCTGCGGCGAGGAGGAGGCCGCCGAGCTCGCTCAAGCCGCTACGCCGAGGCCTTCCCCGAGGCTACAAGGAGGACTTCCCCGCGCGCACCGCCGTCGCCGACCTTCGCCGGCTGCGAGTCGCTGCGGCGGCGAGACGACCGCGCCTGAACCTCTACCAGCCGCTGGGCGCGCTGCCGCGGCGAGCGCCGGTTCAAGATCTACCGGGTCGGGGCACCGGTCTCGCTGTCCGGGTGCTGCCGGTCCTGCAGCGCATGGGCGTCGAGGTCGTCGACGAGCGCCCGTACGAGATCGAGCCGCTCGACGGCGGCTCGCCTGGATCTACGACTTCGGCCTGCGCACGGACGGCGTCTCGGACGAGGCCCGACCTCGCACGCGGTTCCAGGCGGCCTTCTCGGCGGCCTGGTCCGGGGGCGCCGAGTCCGACGGCTTCAACGCGCTGGTGCTCGCGCGCCGGTCTGACCTGGCGGCAGGCCATGGTGCTGCGCGCCTACGCGAAGTACCTCCGGCAGGCCGGGTCCACGTTCAGCCAGGAGTACATCGAGCAGTGCCTGCTCCGCCAACGTCACCATCACCCGCCTGCTCGTCCGGCTCTTCGAGGCCCGTCCGACCCCGCCGTCGACGGCCGCAACGGCGAGCGCGCCGAGCTCGTGGCAGCCCTGGTCGAGGAGATCGACGGGCGCGCTCGACGACGTCGCGAGCCTCGACCAGGACCGCATCCTGCGCTCGTACCTGCACCTGATCACGGCGACCCTGCGCACCAACTTCTTCCAGCCGCGGCCGACGGCGCGTGCCAAGCCTACGTCTCGTTCAAGCTCGACCCGCAGGCCATCCCCGACCTGCCCGCGCCGCGGCCGCGGTTCGAGATCTGGGTGTACTCGCCCCGGGTCGAGGGCGTGCACCTGCGCTTCGGCGCGGTCGCGCGCGGCGGCCTGCGCTGGTCCGACCGGCGCGAGGACTTCCGCACCGAGATCCTCGGCCTGGTCAAGGCGCAGATGGTGAAGAACACCGTGATCGTGCCGGTCGGCGCCAAGGGCGGCTTCGTCGTCAAGCACGCTAGCCGGACCCGACGGCGACCGCGAGGCCTGGCTCGCCGAGGGCATCGCCTGCTACAAGACCTTCATCTCGGCGCTGCTGGACATCACCGACAACCTCGTCGAGCGGCGAGGTCGTCCCACCCGGTCGACGTCGTCCGCCACGACGGGGACGACACCTACCTGGTCGTCGCCGCCGACAAGGGCACCGCGACCTTCTCGGACATCGCCAACGGCGTCGCGCTGGCGTACGGCTTCTGGCTCGGCGACGCGTTCGCCTCCGGCGGCTCGGTCGGCTACGACCACAAGGCCATGGGCATCACCGCGCGCGGCGCCTGGGAGTCGGTCAAGCGACACTTCCGCGAGCTGGGCCTCGACACCCAGACCGAGGACTTCACCGTCGTCGGCATCGGCGACATGTCCGGCGACGTCTTCGGCAACGGGATGCTGCTCTCGCGAGCACATCCGGCTGGTGGCGGCCTTCGACCACCGGCACATCTTCCTCGACCCGGACCCGGACGCCGGCGGCCTCGTTCGCCGAGCGCCGGCGGCTGTTCGACCTGCCGCGCTCCTCCTGGGCGGACTACGACACGTCGCTGATCTCGGCCGGCGGCGGCGTCTTCCCGCGGAGCGCTGAAGTCGATCCCGCTCACCGCCGCAGGTGCGCGCCGCGCTCGGCATCGCCGCGGCGTCGGCGTCGCTGACCCCGGCCGAGCTGATGAGGGCGATCCTGCTGGCGCCGGTCGACCTGCTGTGGAACGGCGGCATCGGCACCTACGTCAAGGCCGCCGACCGAGACCAACGCCGACGTCGGCGACAAGGCCAACGACGCGATCCGGGTCGACGGCGCGCGAGCTGCGCGGCCGGGTCGTCGGCGAGGGCGGCAACCTCGGGTTCACCCAGCTCGGCCGGATCGAGTACGCCGCGGCGGCCGGCGGCCGCGCATCAACACCGACGCCATCGACAACTCCGCCGGCGTCGACACCTCCGACCACGAGGTCAACATCAAGATCCTGCTCGACCAGCGTGGTCGCGCTCGGGCGACCTGACGGGCAAGCAGCGCAACGAGCTGCTGGCCGCGATGACCGACGAGGTCGCCGACCTCGTCCTGCGCGACAACTACGAGCAGAACGTCGCGCTGGCCAACGCGCGGCGCCCAGGCGCACGTCGATGCTGCCACGTGCACACGCGGTTCATCCGCGAGCTCGAGCGCACCGGCGGGCTCTGAACCGCGAGCTCGAGTTCCTGCCCGGCGAGCGGGAGATCGACGCGCCGGTCGCCGCCGGGCGGTGGGCTCACCCACCCGAGCTGTCCGTGCTGCTGGCCTACACCAAGATCGACGCTGGACGACGACCTGCTCGGCTCGACGCTGCCCGACGACCCGTTCTTCGACGCCGTACCCGCGCGACCTACTTCCCGGCGCCGATCGCGAGCGCTACGGCGACCGATCGACAGCCACCCGCTGCGCCGCGAGATCGTCACCACCGGTCCTGGTCAACGACATGGTCAACCGCGCTGGCATCACCTTCGCCGTTCCGGGCGGGGGAGGAGACCGGGGCGACGCAGGTCGAGGTCGTCCGGGCGTTCGCCGTGATGCGCGAGGTGTTCGGCTTCCCGCAGTACTTGCGCCGGATCGAGGCGCTCGACAACGTCGTCCCCGCCGCCGCGCAGACCGCCCTCTACCTCGAGGGCAGGCGGCTGATCGACCGCGCGACGCGTTGGCTGCTGCAGGCTCGGCGCTCCTCGATCGACGTCGCCGGCGAGATCGAGCGGTTCCGTTCGATCGCCGAGCTCAGCCCGCTCATGCACACCATGCTCCAGGGGGTCGAGCGGGAGCGCCTCGATCGCAGGGCAGCCGAGTTCGAGGCCATGGGCATCCCGGCCGACCTCGCGCTCGAGGCCGCCGGCCTGCTCGACGCCTTCTCGCTGCTCGACATCGTCGAGCTCGCGAGCAACACGGGGGAGGACGCCCAGCAGGTCGGGCTGCTCTACTTCACCCTGTCGGAGAGCTTCGAGGTCGACCGGATGCTGAGCCGGATCACGGCCCTGCCGCGAGACGACCGGTGGGCGGCGCTGGCTCGGATGGCGCTGCGGTACGACCTCTATGGTGCGCACGCAGGACTGACCCGCAGTGTGCTGACGGCGACACCGAGCCGGGCTGAGCGCCGCAGGAGCGCATCGCATCTGGTCGGAGCAGAATGCCGAGGGTCTGGCCAGGACGCGCGCCACGTTGCACGAGATGGCGTCCACCGACGAGTTCGACCTCGCGACGCTGTCAGTAGCCCTTAGGGTGATCCGGACGTTGGTCCCGTCAGGCAGCTCGGCCTGAGGGATGGCCGCTGCGGCTGACGGTTGTTCCGTGCCTGGACCGCCCGGGCAGCTGGCAGCGGCTCGAGCGAAGGGATGTCATGGCGAAGGGGCAGGCCGCCGTCGCGGTGCCCTACGTCGTGCTTGTCGGCGCGCTGGCGGGAGTGAGCCACAGCCAGCCCGACCAGACCTTCGGCTGGATCTGGGCGGTGTGCCTGATCCTGTGCCTGCCGGTGCTGGTGGTCGCCCTGCCGTTCGTCTACATCCTCGGCGCCGGCATCTGGAACCTCTCGAACGCGGACAGCGGCGGCCCCATGTGGCCCGTGACTCTCGTGTACGTCGCGATGTTCTCCGCCATCGCGGTCGGCAACTGCTTCCTCCTCGCACCGCTGGCGTCCCGCATCCGCCGCAGGGGGATCGGACGCGACCCAGCGGTCTGACGGCCCGGCGCGAGTGTTTCACTAGTCTGAGTACAGTTACTGGCGTCGTCGCGGCGTGATGCTCGCCGCCATGGTCGGACGGTGGACCTGTGGTCGAGACCGTGCTGGATGCGCAGTCCGAGCTGCTCGAGTCGTTCGGACAGATGGTCCTGATCCGGGAGTTCGAGCTCCGTGCCTCGCAGCTGTACAGGGACGGGATGATCCCCGGCTTCCTGCACCTGTCGATCGGGCAGGAGGCCGCCGCCGTCGGTGCGTGCCGGGCGTTGCGACCGGGAGACACCTTCGTCACCACGCACCGAGGGCACGGACACTCACTCGCTCGCGGGCTGGATCCGGAGGTCATGTTCGCCGAGCTGATGGGCCGCGAGACCGGCTCGTGCAAGGGCGCGCCGGGTCGATGCACCTGGCAGCGCCCGAGCTCGGCATCCTCGGTGCCAACGGGATCATCGGCGCGCACCTTCCGATCGCAGCCGGAGCCGCGAAGGCCGCCCAGCTGCGTGGTCGTCCCGACGTCGCGGTGGCCTTCTTCGGCGACGGGGCGGTCGCGCAGGGGGCGTTCCACGAGGCGGTCAACCTGGCCGTGCTGTGGAAGCTCCCCGTCGTGTTCTTCTGCGAGAACAACCACTACGCCGAGTTCAGCCCGACGGAGACCCAGCAACCCGTCACGCTGGCACAGCGTGCGCTCGGGTACGGCATCCCGTTCCTGCACCTGGACGGCAACGACGTCACTGCCGTGACCGTCGGGATGGAGCAGGTCGTCGAGCACGTCCGGGCGGGCAACGGGCCGTACCTCGTCGAGGCCGAGACCTACCGCTGGCGCGGGCACTACGAGGGTGACCCGGAGCGGTACCGCACGGTCGAGGAGGTCGATGCAGCCAGGCTGCTCGACCCGCTCGTCGAAGCACGGCACCGGCTGGAGGAGGCCGGCGTCCCGGCCGCGGACCTCGACGCTGTCGTGGACTCGGCCAGAGACCGCATCCTGCAGGCGTCCGAGCGGGCCGCTCGCGCGCCGGAGCCGGCCGTCGAGTCGCTGGGCTCGTTCGTCCTCAGCGAGCGCGCCGAGCAGGTCGAGCCGCCGGTGGTTCCCCCCGACGCCGAGGTCTTCCGGACCATGGACGCCGTCCGGGAGGCGCTGGCGTTCGAGCTCGAGGCGGACGAGTCCGTCTTCACCGCCGGCATCGACATCGCCGCAGGTGGTGGCGTGTTCGGGCTCACCCGCGGGCTGGCCGAGCGCTTCCCGGGGCGTGTCCTGGACACCCCGATCTCGGAGACCGCGATCACCGGCATGGCCGTCGGGGCCGCGATGATGGGGATGCGCCCGGTCGTGGAGGTCATGTACCTCGACTTCATCGGGGTCTGCTTCGACCAGCTGGTCAACCAGGCCGCGAAGATGCGCTTCATGACCGGCGGTGGCGTGGAGATGGCCTGGTCGTCCGCACCCAGTTCGGCGCAGGCCGCTCGTCCGGCAGCCAGCACTCGCAGAGCCTGGAGGCGTTGCTGGCGCACGTTCCCGGGCTCACCGTGATGATGCCGTCGACCCCGGCCGAGACGTACGGCCTGCTCCGCGCCGCGATCAGGGACGACAACCCCGTGGTGTTCATCGAGAACCGGCACCTGTACGGGCTGAAGGGTCCGCGGCCAGCGGCGGACTACCTGCTGCCCATCGGCAAGGCTCGCATCGCGCGACCCGGCAGCGACGTGACCTTGGTCAGCGTCTCGCGGATGGTCCACGACTGCCTCCAGGTGGCGGAGGACCTCGCGACCCAGGGGGTGTCCGTCGAGGTGATCGACCTGCGCACGATCGCACCGCTCGACACGCAGACCGTGCTGGAGTCGTTGGGGCGCACCAACCGGCTCGTCGTCGCCCACGAGGCGGTGAAGGCGTTCGGGTTCGGCGCCGAGCTTGCTGCCGTCGCGGCCGACGAGGGCTTCCACTCCCTCGACGCGCCCGTGATCAGGGTCGGCGCCCCGTCGACACCGCCGCCCTACTCGCCAGTCCTCGAACGAGCCTGGCTCCCCGACGTCGAGACGATCCGGGCTGCCGTGCAGCGGTCGATCGACTTCTGACGCCCTCAGGTGTGGAGGGGCTCGGGGTGCAGGTGGTTCCGGGCCGGCCACAGGAACGCCGCGCCCACGACGAGGACGGCCGCCGCTGCAACCAGTGCCGGACGGACGCCGAAGACGCTCGCGAGCACGCCTCCGACGAAGGCGCCGCCGGTGGACCCGACGCCCCAGCTCAGCATCCGGCCCGTGGTGTTGACGCGGCTCAGCAACGGCTCCGGGGTCATCTGCTGCCGGTGGGTCACCGCGCACATGACGATGAGCATGTAGACGCCACCCCACAGGGTGATCGCGGCGATGCCCCACCAGTACGACGGCGCGAGCGCGACGCCCAGGGCGAGCGCCGCACTCACCGGGAGCATGCTGATCGCGAGCCGGAACACCGACATGTGTGTGGAGAGCCGGCCGAACAGCACCGCCGCGACCGTGCTCCCGATGCCCCAGGCGCCGTACAGGGCACCGAACTTGAGCCCCTGCTGCACGTGGAACGTCCGATCCGCATAGACGACCAGCAACCCGACGAAGGCCCCACCGGCGAAGGCCTGCAGGGTGCCGGCCACGGTGACGGCCCGCACCGACTTCTCCTCCCAGAGGAACCGGAGGCCGTCGACGATCTCGCCGCGCAGCGACGACTCGTCCGTCGTCGTGCGGGGGACCGAGAGGGTCTTGTGGATGCGCGAGACCAGCAGCGCTCCGACCAGGAAGCTGACAGCGTCAACGCTCAGCAGCGAGGCGGGTGCGGCGACCGCGAGCGCGACGCCGGTCAGCGCGGGGACCACGATGTCGCTGAGGTTCTGGCCGGTCCAGACCACGGCGTTGGCCCGGCCGATCTGGTCCCGCTGCACCAGGCTGGGCATGGCGCCGAAGTTCGCGGCGTCGAAGAACACGAACACCGAGGCGGCGCAGGCGGCGACCACGAGAGCCTGGGTCGCCGTCATCTTGTGCAGGGCAGCAGCAACGGGAACGCTGGCGATGATCAGCGCGCTCGTGGTGTCGGCCGCGATCATCATGTGGCGGCGGTCCCAGCGGTCCGCGAGCGCTCCGACCAGCAGTCCCAGCAGCAGGTAGGGCGCGGCCTCGAACGCCGTCACGGCGCCGGTGAGGAGCGGAGACCCGGTCAGCCGGTAGACCAGCACGGGCAGCGCGACATAGGTGATGCCCGAGCCGACCACCGAGATGATCCGGGCCGTCGCGTACTTGACGAAGTCCGCGTCCCGCCACAGCGACGGCGCGGTGGCAGTGTCGAGCGATGGATCAGGAAGCTGCTGCACCACCGGAGTCGCCTTCGTCGATCTCGATGCGGAGCTCCTCCTGGGCGTGCGGGGTGAGGCGCAGGATGTGCTGGTACCCGAACAGGGTCGGGCGAGCCTTGACCAGGGCGCGGTCGACGGAACGGACCGCCGACATCCCCCTGCCCTCGGTGGGGGAGATGGTGCCGAGCGGCAGCCCGGTGGCGTCCTGCTCGAGCACGTCGAAGCCCGCCTGCCGGACCAGCCGCAGCAGGCTCGCGCGGGTGAAGAAGCGCAGGTGGGTGTCGTCGAGGATGCCGCGCCGGTCGTAGCCGAACCGCCCGAGGGCGACCCGGGTTCGCGGGTACCAGTGACCGAAGTTGGGGACGGACAGCAGTACCTGGCCGTCGGGCGCGAGGAGCTGCTTGATCTGGTCGAGCGCGCGTCGAGGCTGGGTGAGGTGCTCGATGACGTCGCCGATGATGACGACGCCGAACCCCTCGCCGACCTCCTTGGGGATGCCTTCCTCGAGGTCGGCCTTGAAGAAGTCGTCGGTTCGGTCGCGCACGCCAGGGTGCTCGTAGAAGTCGACCCCGACCACGGTGTGGCCCATCGCTCGCGCCTGCTCCGCGACGAGCCCGGCCGAGCAGCCGATGTCCAGCACAGTCGTGGGAGGGATCTGCTCGAGCATCGTGAGCAGGAGCGTGTGGGAGCTCCCGTCGCCCTCCTTGAACGCGTACTCGTTCGGGCTGGGAACCCACTGGCTGGTGCCGAAGCCCATGACCGACAAGCGGTACTCGAGGACGTCCTTGACGACGTCCTTCGCGTACTGCATCCCGTTGACGTAGCAGATCTCGTCGCCGTAGTAGGTCGGGATCGGGATCTCGACGATGCGCTTGCCGGCGTGCAGCAGCTGGACGATCACCTGGGTGTCGAAGTCGAACGCGTCGGTGTTGGCCTCGAACGGGACGTCCCCGAGCGCGCTGGTGCTGTAGGCGCGGTAGCCGGAGTGGAACTCGGTCAGGTCGAGCTGCCGAGCATGCCGTTCTCGACCCTGGTGAGGACGCGGTTGCCGACCCGCTTGTAGAACGGCATCCCGCCACGCTTGGCGTTCCCCTTGACCATCATCCGCGAGCCGAACACGGCGTCCGCCTCGCCGCGCTCGATCGGCGCGACCATGTCCGGCAGGAGCTCGGGCGCGTACTGGCCGTCGCCGTGCAGCAGCACCACGATGTCGAGCCCGCGCTCGATGGCCAGCGCGATAGGCGGCCTTCTGGTTGCCGCCGTAGCCGAGGTTCTTCGTGTGGCGGACCATCAGGGTGCGTGGGGAGTCGGCCCGCTCACCCCACCGCTTGCCCTGGCTGAAGGTGTCGTCGTGGCTGGCGTCGTCGCAGATGATCACCTCGGTGATCCGCGGCCGGAACTCGTGCGGGATGCGGTCGAGCGTGGCGGCCAGGGTCGACTCGGCGTTGTACGCGACGACGACGATCCCGATCCGGGGGCGCTGGCCGGCGCTGGTGGCCTGCTCCGCGCTGGTGGCTAGGTCCGCGCTGGCTTGCTCCGCGCTGACGGCTTCGGCGAACACAGTGGGGGCGGTCTGCGGGTCGTCCTCTGGCACGAGTGATGCTCCCTGCTGCGGCGTCCGGACCCCTGCTCGACGGGGTCAACGGTATCGCGGCCAGCGAACCCGGGCCGTCACAGCCGCAGCGACCAGACTTGCAAAGCGGAGGAAGCCTCCGTATTGTTTCCGGAGGAACCTTCCGTTTCGCCTCCAACTTTAGTCCTGGAGCTTCTTCATGTCGATTCAGACCGCCTCTACTCCCGTCCAGGCAGGTGCCGGTACCTCCCGTCGTGGCGTCGTCCTCGCAGTGATCCTCGTCTGCCAGCTGATGATCATCCTCGACGCGACGATCGTGAACGTCGCGCTCCCGAAGATCCAGAGCGCGCTCGGCTTCAGCACCGCCAACCTCTCGTGGGTCATCAACGCGTACGCGCTGACCTTCGGTGGGCTGCTCCTGCTGGGTGCCCGCGCCGGCGACGTGCTCGGCCGCCGCCGTACCTTCCTCGCCGGTATCGCGCTGTTCACCCTGGCCTCGCTGGCCGGTGGCTTCGCCCAGACCTCCGGCGCGTTGCTCGCCGCGCGCGCCATCCAGGGCGTCGGCGCGGCGCTGGCCGCGCCGTCCGCCCTCGCGCTGCTCACCACCATGTTCCCCGAGGGCCGCGAGCGCATGCGCGCGCTCGGCTACTACACCGCCGTCTCCATCGGTGGCAGCGCGGTCGGCCTCGTGGCCGGCGGCATCCTGACCGAGTGGGCGTCGTGGCGCTGGGTGATGTTCGTCAACGTCCCCATCGGCATCGTCCTGCTGCTCGCCGCCTGGCGCGTGCTCCCCGAGACCGCGCGTCACCAGGGCCGCTTCGACCTGCTCGGCGCGCTGACGTCCACCCTCGGCATGGCCTCGCTCGTGTACGGCTTCGTGCAGGCCGCGACGGACGGCTGGGGGGCCCAGACCACGGTGATCGCGTTCACGGCCGGGGTCGTGCTGCTTGTCGTCTTCGTCCTCAACGAGCTGCGCGCACCGTCACCGATCACGCCCCTCCGGTTGTTCACCAACCGCAACCGCAGCGTCTCCTACGTCGCCCGGCTGCTGCTGGTCGCCGGGATGTTCGGGATGTTCTTCTTCCTGACGCAGTTCCTGCAGGACGTCCTCGGTTACAGCCCGCTGATCACCGGGCTCGGCTTCCTGCCGCTGACGGCCATGCTGTTCATCGCGTCGCAGGCGAGCGCGCGGTTGTCCGGTCGCGCTCTCCAGCAAGCTCCTGATGTCCATCGGGTTCGTGCTCTCCGCGTCGGGTCTGTTCTGGATCAGCCACCTCTCGGTCGAGAGCGGCTACCTCTCGATCCTCGGTCCGCTGCTGATCGTCGGGCTGGGCAACGGGATGGCCTTCGTGCCGCTGACGGGGCTGTCGCTCAGCGGGGTCGACCCGAAGGACGCCGGTGCCGCCTCGGGACTGGTGAACGTGACCCAGCAGGTCGGGGGTGCGCTGGGGCTCGCGGTCCTGGTGACCGTGTTCGGGACGGCCAGCCGCTCGTACCTGCACTCGGCTGCGCACGGCGGCGCTGACGTCGCTCGTGCCGCCTTCGTCCACGGAGCCGACCGGGCGTTCCAGGTGGCGGCGGCGTTCGTCTTCGCGACGCTGCTCCTGATCGTGATCGCGGTCCGCACGCCGAAGAAGCAGGAGCCGCTCACCGTCGAGGAGCTCGACGAGGACCTCCAGCTCGAGGCTGCTGCCCTGTAGCTCCGTGCAGGACGCCCACGCTGCGCGCCTCAGCCGAACGGCTGAGGCGCGCAGACGTCTGTCCGGACCTGACCCGTGAGGGTTGTCGGCTACTGCACGGGTCCGTACCGTCACTGTCCCGAGGAAAACCTGCAAGGAGCGTGAGAGTGACGGTCGACTGGTGGCTCGCGTTCGCCTCGTTCGGCGTTGGCATCGTCGTCGGGCTGACCGGCATGGGCGGAGGCGCGCTCATGACTCCGATGCTCGTCTTCTTCTTCGGTGTCCCTCCGCTCGCCGCCGTCTCCAGCGACCTCGTCGCGGCAGCGATCATGAAACCGGTCGGCAGCTGGGTCCACCTCAAGCGCGGCACCGTGAACCTGCAGCTGGTGTTCTGGCTGTGTGTCGGTTCAGTGCCCTCAGCATTCCTCGGCGTCGTGATCGCTCGCAGCCTCGGGACCGGCGGCAACATCGAGAACATCATCAAGATCGCCCTCGGCATCGCACTGCTGGTGGCCGCCGGCGCCTTGATCGGCAAGGCCTACATCAAGCTGCTCGAGCGAGCCCGGCGTCGCGACGGGGGGATCGACCCCGACTCGCACGCACGACCTGAGGTCGTGGTTCGCAAGATCCCGACGGTCCTGATCGGTGTCGTCGGGGGAGTGGTCGTCGGGCTCACCTCGGTCGGGTCCGGCTCGCTGATCATCATCGCCCTCCTGCTGCTCTACCCAGGGCTGAAGACTGGCCAGCTGGTCGGGACGGACCTCGTGCAGGCGGTTCCCTTGGTGGCGTCCGCCGCGCTCGCCCACATCATGTTCGGCGACTTCCAGCTGCAGATCACGACCTCGTTGCTGATCGGGAGCATCCCAGGGGTCTACATCGGCGCGCACTGGTCCGCGACGGCACCCCGGCGGGATCGTCCGGCGGACGCTCGCGATCATCCTGCTCGCGTCAGCGCTCAAGCTGCTTCGGCGTCGACACGACGTGGACCGTCGCGCATCCTCATCGCCGCCGTGGTCGGCGGCATCCCGATGTGGATGCTCGTACGTCGCCACCTCGGCTTCCCGGCGTCGGCCTGGCGCAACCGCAAGGCCTCCGTCGAGCTACCCGTGCAGGTCAACCAGTAGGACACCACGCCCGAACCCTGTCCACAGGTCCAACGTTGGGGTTCCGTCCCGTTGTTGATCACGTGCAGGGTCTTGACCCATGGACGCCGTGCGCGCAGGTCGAGAGCGAGGTCCGTGAGCTGGTGCGCCGGCTCGCGCTCGACCCGCAGGTCGAGCATGCGCAGGTGCTCTCGCTCGCTGAGGCCGTGGTGGCTGACTACGCCGACCGGAGCCTGACGGGCGGGGTCCCGACGCTCGCCGATCCTGCTGGCGCGGTGCGATCCGTGGTCGATGCGGTCTCCGGATTCGGGCCGTTGCAACGGTTTCTGGACGATCCGCTGGTCGAGGAGATCTGGATCAACGAGCCTGGCAGGGTGTTCGTCGCGCGCGCCGGCCGCAGCGAGCTGACGACGTTGGTGCTCGGGCCAGGCGATGTCGAAGACCTGGTCGAGCGCATGCTCTCGGGGTCGGGTCGCCGGATCGACCTCTCCACCCCGTTCGTGGACGCCTCGCTGCCGGACGGCTCGCGGCTGCACGTCGCGATCCCCGACATCACGCGCCGTCACTGGGCCGTGAACATCCGCAAGTTCGTCGCGCGGGCGACCCACCTCGACGACCTCGTCGCGTTGGGGAGCATGCCGCTGCAGGTTGCGCGGTTCCTCGAGGCCTCAGTCGTCGCCGGCCTGAACATCGTGGTGGCGGGTAGCACCCAGGCTGGCAAGACCACGCTCCTGAACACGCTGGCGAACGTGATCCCTGCGACGCAACGGTTGATCACCTGCGAGGAGGTCTTCGAGCTCCGGCCGAGCCTGCCGGATGTCGTGGCGCTGCAGACCCGGCAGCCGAACCTCGAGGGCGAGGGCGAGATCCGGCTGCGGCGCCTGGTGAAAGAGGCACTGCGCATGCGGCCGGACCGCCTCATCGTGGGGGAGGTCCGGCAGGAGGAGTGCCTGGATCTCCTCATCGCGCTGAACAGCGGCATCCCCGGGATGTGCACGGTGCACGCGAACTCGGCACGCGAGGCGGTGACCAAGCTCGCCACCCTTCCCCTGCTGGCGGGCGAGAACGTCACCAGCGGCTTCGTCGTGCCGACTGTGGCTGGCTGCATCGACCTGGTGGTGCACGCCGTCTGCGAACCGGACGGGCTCCGTCGGGTGCGTGAGATCGTCGCGGTCCCCGGTCGGGTCGAGGCCGAGGTGGTCGAGACGGCCGAGCTGTTCGTGAGTCGCGATGGCGTGCTGGTGCGCGCTGGCGGCTTCCCGCCGCACGAAGATCGATTCGTCCGGGCCGGTTACGTCGTCTCCGAGCTCCTCCGCGACGCGAGGGCGAGCTGATGGGCGCTGTACTCGGGCTGCTCCTCGGCCTCGGCGTCGCGCTCACCTTCTGGGCCGTCACCGAGGACCCCGGTCGGCGCAGCCACCGGCGGCGCGCTGCGTGGCCATCCACGCTGGTCGACGCCGCAACGGTGCTGGGTTTGAGACCGCTTGCCTTGGTGGCCCTCTGCCTCGGCGCTGGAGTCGCCGTCGCAGTCGTCGTGGGTGAGGTCTCACGATCGTTCAGCGTGGGTCTGACCTTCGGCGCTGCTGCCGGGTGGGTTCCGTTCGCGGTCGGCCGCGGTCGGAGCCGGCAGCGAGCAGGTCTGCGTCGTGAGGCGTGGCCCGAGGTCGTCGACGACCTCACCTCCGCGGTGCGCGCCGGCCTCGCACTGCCTGAAGCATTGGCGCAGCTGGCGGTTCGTGGATCGGAAGAGCTTCGCCCTTCCTTCGCGCGATTCGCCGAGGAGTACCGCGCCACCGGTCGCTTCGGGCCCTCGCTCGATCTGCTGAAGGCTGACCTCGCGGACCCGGTCGGCGATCGGGTGGTCGAGTCGCTGCGCATCGCTCGCGAGGTCGGCGGCAGCGATCTCGGACGCCTGCTACGGACTCTGTCGCAGTTCCTGCGCGAGGACGCCCGCACGCGTGGCGAGCTCCAGAGCCGGCAGTCCTGGACGATCAACGGTGCTCGGCTTGCGGTGGGGGCGCCGTGGGCGATCCTCGCACTGCTCGCCACGCGCCCCCAGGCGGTCGCCGCCTACGACACGCCTGCCGGAGTCGTGGTCCTGGTCGTGGGTGCGGTCGTGTCGATCGCCGCCTACCGGCTGATGCTCCGCATCGGACGGCTCCCTCGCGAGACGAGGGTCCTGACGTGACCCTGGTACCGGCGGGCGCACTGCTCGGTCTGCTCGGGGGCCTCGGCTGCCTCGTCGTCGCCGGGCGCATCCGGGTGATCCGTGCGCCGCGTCTGCAGGCGCGGGTGGCGCCGTACGTCCGGGACCGTGCGCAAGGGTCGCGACTGCTCGAGCCAGCGCCAGCAGGGTGGCGTGGCGGGGCGCCTCGTCCCTCATCGGGAAGCGCGACCGCGTGGCTCAGCGTGCTCGCGCACGCCGCCTTGACGCAGGGTGTGCGCCGCCTCGACAGCGTGCTCGGTGGGCGCGCCTCGCTGCGTCGACGGATCGAACTGCTCGGCGAGGGCAGCGTCGAGCAGGTACGCATCGACCAGGTCGTCTGGGGCTGCGCGGCGGTAGCGGGCGTGCTCGTCCTCGGGGTCCTCAAGGCTGCGACGGGCGGCAGCGTGCCTGCGGTGCCCTGGTTCCTGCTCACCCTCGTCGCCGGGATGGCCGGCGTGCTCGCACGTGATCGGGTGCTCAGCCGGCGGGTGGCCGCGCGTCGGGCCCGGATCCTTGCCGAGTTCCCGACGATCTCCGAGCTGCTTGCCCTCACCGTGGCGGCGGGGGAGGGCCCGGTGGGGGCCCTCGACCGCGTCGGCACGCTCTGCGGCGGCGAGCTCGGCGGTGAGCTGCGTCGCACGCTGGCTGAGGCACGCTCCGGCTCCGGGCTGGTCAAGGCGTTGCAGCACTTCGCTGACCGCTCCGGGGAGGCCGTGGTCCGCCGGTTCGTGGACGGGGTGGTCGTCGCTGTCGAGCGAGGCACCCCGCTGGCTGACGTGCTGCGTGCTCAGGCCATCGACGTCCGCGAGTCGGGGCGACGAGAGCTCATCGAGACGGCCGCACGCAAAGAGGTCGCGATGATGGTCCCGGTCGTGTTCCTGGTCCTTCCGCTGTCCGTCGTCTTCGCGCTCTTCCCAGGTTTCTACGGACTCAGCCTGGCCGTCACCTGACGGCCGGGGAAGCACACCAACACTCACGGGGGCATCACCATGCGTTCAGCAGCGAAGCTCAAGCACGTCGGTCGGCTCGTTCAGCGGCTGCGCGGTCCCAAGTCAGAGCGCCAGCGAGGGGATGTCCCCGGCTGGGTGCTGATCACCGTCATGACCGCAGCCTTGGTGACCGCCGTCTGGATGGTCGCCGAGGCCAGGCTGCCGGGTCTGTTCAACAACGCCGTCGACTCCGTGCATGGCACCCAGAACTGACCGACCCGTCGCGGGGCTGGCCGAACGCGAGGCCGGCTCCGCCGTGGTCGAGTTCAGCCTGATCTCGGCGCTGCTGATCACCCTGTTCCTCGCCGTGATCCAGCTCGGTGTCGCGATGCACGTCCGGAACACGCTGGTGGCCGCGGCATCGGACGGAGCGCGGTACGGCGCCGACGCCAACCGCACGCCGGCGGACGCCGTCCGTCGTACTAGGGAGCTCATCGGCACGTCCCTGTCGACGAGCTATCCGGCCGAGGTCACCGCTGAGTACGTCACCACCGACGGCGTGCCGACGGTGGAGGTCCAGGTGCGGGCTTCGTTCCCGGTCGTCGGGTTCGCCGGCCCGTCCGGCGGCCTGGTGGTGACGGGCCATGCCTGGGCTGAGGGGCGTTCGTGACCAAGCCGCACCCGAACCATCGCGCGCCCTGCGATGAGCACCCTGACGAGTCCGGCTCCGCCACCATCGAGTTCGTCCTCGTCTCCGTCGCCCTCCTGGTCCCGCTGGTGTACGTCCTCGTGGCCGTGTTCACCGTGCAGCGCAGCACCTACGGCATCGAGCACGCCGCGCAGGAGGCCGCCCGAGGCTTCGTCGCGGCGTCCTCGACGACACTCGGTGCTGCGCAGGCAAGGACGGCGGCGGACCTCGCGCTCAAGGACCAGGGAGTCGACCCCCGAACGGTCACGATCGGCTGGACCTGCCAAGGAGGGTGCCTGCAGCCCGGCAGCACCATCACCGTGCGCGTCGACGCCGTGGTCGTGCTGCCCGGCGCTCCGGCGGTGCTCGGCCACGCGCTCGCCTCGATCCCGGTGCACGCCGAGCACACCGAGGCCGTCGACACCTACCAGGGCGCGCGGTCGTGAACGGCCGGTCGAAGCCCGCCCTCGTGCACAACAGGCACGCCGAGGACAGCAGCGAGGAGGGCAGCATCCTGCTCCTGACCATCGGGTTCGTGGCCCTGTGCCTCCTGCTGGTCGCCGTCGTGGTCGATGCCTCGAAGCTCTACCTGGACCAGCAGGCCCTGTCCAACCTCGCAGACGGAGCGGCACGAGCAGGCGCGCAGGCGGTCGACCAGCAGGCCTTCTACGCAGGCTCAGCCAGCGGCCTGCCGCTGGACCGTGACACGCGCAACCCAGCTCGTCGAGCAGTACCTGGCTGCCGTCCCACGATCAGCACGGCCGCCCGGGCTCCGGCTCGACGCCGTCAGCGTCGACCCGGCCGACGACCAAGCCCTCGTGGTGACCCTGTCCGCCGATGCGCAGGTGCCGCTGCTCAGCGCGGTGACCAACCACCCAGCCGGCGTCCCGGTCACGGTCACCGCTCGCGCTCACACGGTCTCCACTGGCTAGCCGTGCCTCGCACCAGCCGAGCCTGACACCAGCCAGGCCTCACACCAGCCAGGCCTCACACCAGCCAGGCCTGGGACCGGCTCCGGCGCGAACCCCGTACGCTCGTACCTCGTGGCAGCCATCGACCCATCCGAGACCCTGGCCGAGCTCGACGCCACCCTGACGAGCGTCGAGAAGGTCATCGACCTCCCGCGCCTGCGTGCCGAGCTCGCCGACCTCAACGAGCAGGCCGCCGCCCCCGACCTCTGGGATGACCAGGAGCGCGCGCAGCAGGTCAACTCCCGCCTCTCCTACGCCCAGAACGACCTGGCCCGCGTCGAGGGTCTCCGGCGACGTGTCGACGACGCCGCCGTGCTCATCGAGCTCGCCGAGTCCGAGGACGACGACGACACCAGGCTCGAGATCGAGAACGAGCTGACCAGCCTGTCCAAGTCGATCTCCGAGCTCGAGATCCGCACGCTGCTCAGCGGTCCGTACGACATCCGCGAGGCGCTCATCACGATCCGGTCGGAGGCGGGCGGCGTCGACGCGGCCGACTTCGCCGAGATGCTGCTGCGGATGTACCTGCGGTGGGCGGAGCGCCACGGCTACCCGACCGAGGTCTACGACACCTCCTACGCAGAAGAGGCCGGGATCAAGAGCGCGACCTTCCAGGTCAAGGTGCCGTACGCCTACGGCACCCTCTCGGTCGAGCAAGGCACGCACCGCCTCGTCCGGATCTCACCCTTCGACAACCAGGGCCGCCGGCAGACCTCGTTCGCCGGCGTCGAGGTCCTTCCCGTCGTCGAGCAGACCGACCACATCGAGATCCCCGAGGACGAGCTCCGGGTCGACGTCTACCGCTCCTCGGGGCCCGGCGGCCAGGGCGTCAACACCACCGACTCCGCGGTCCGGCTGACCCACATCCCCACCGGCATCGTCGTGAGCTGCCAGAACGAGCGCTCGCAGCTGCAGAACAAGGCCAGCGCGATGGCCGTCCTGCAGGCCAAGCTGCTCGAACGCCGCCGCCAGGAGGAGCAGGCCAAGATGGACGCCCTCAAGGGCGACAGCGCGGGGTCGTGGGGCGAACCAGATGCGCTCCTACGTCCTCCACCCCTACCAGATGGTCAAGGATCTCCGGACCGAGCACGAGACGGGCAACACCACGTGCGGTCCTCGACGGTGAGATCGACGACTTCATCGAGGCCGGGATCCGCTGGCGCAAGCAGCAGGAGCGGCAGTCCTAGCGTCCTGCCAGCCGCACCCCAGGCACCCAGCCACCACTCAGAGGCCGCTCCTGCAACCCGCCGCGGGCGCCGCGCCGCTCGCTCGGGTGCACGGACCTCGGTCAGCCTCGACGTAGACTCGACAGGCCGGCGCTGAGCTCGCTTCGTCCTACCCCCGACTCCGGCCAACCTTCCCCGTGATCAGATTCGACAACGTCACCAAGCTCTACGCGAGCCAGACCCGGCCCGCCCTCGAGAACTGCACCGTCGAGGTCGAGAAGGGTGAGTTCGTGTTCCTGGTGGGCGCCTCCGGCTCCGGGAAGTCCACCTTCCTGCGGCTGATGCTGCGCGAGGAGCGCCCGACCCAGGGCAACATCCACGTCCTCGGCAAGGACCTCGCGAAGCTCTCGGCCTGGAAGGTCCCTGCGCTGCGCCGCCAGATCGGCACCGTCTTCCAGGACTTCCGCCTGCTGCCCAACAAGAACGTGTTCGAGAACGTCGCGTTCGCCCTCGAGGTCATCGGCCGCCCCCGGCACACGATCGCCAAGGTCGTGCCCGAGGTCCTCGAGCTCGTGGGCCTCGGCGGCAAGGAGGACCGCCGCCCTGACGAGCTCTCCGGTGGCGAGCAGCAGCGCGTCGCGATCGCCCGCGCGTTCGCCAACCGCCCGCTCCTGCTGATCGCAGATGAGCCCACCGGGAACCTCGACCCGTCCACAAGCGTCGGCATCATGAAGCTGCTCGACCGGATCAACAGGACAGGGACCACCGTCGTCATGGCCACGCACGACGCCGCGATCGTCGACCAGATGCGCAAGCGGGTGATCGAGCTCGAGGGCGGTCACCTGGTGCGCGACCAGTCCCGAGGCGTCTACGGGTACTCCCGCTAGCATGCCTCTCGTCTCCGACCTGCTCGCCCTGCAGTCCGAGCCAGAGAGATCAAAGAGGTAAACCATGCGCGCGAACGTCGTCCTGAACGAGGTCGGTACCGGCCTCTGGCGCAACCGCGGCCTGACCGTCGCCGTCATCATCACCGTGATGGTGTCCGGCCTGATCGGCGGCGGCGCGTGGCTCATCCGGCTGCAGGTCGACACGATGAAGGGCTACTGGTACGACAAGGTCGAGGTCGCGGTCTTCCTCTGCGGCACCGCTGACACCGGCGACCCCTGCAACGGCCAGGCCGTCACCGACGCGCAGCGCACGTCGATCGAGCAGGACCTCCGCTCGCTCCCGCAGGTCTCGGACGTCTTCTACGAGTCGAAGGCCGAGGCGTACCAGCACTTCGAGGAGCAGTTCAAGGGCACCACGATCGCCGACAACGTGCCGTCCGACGCACTGCCCGAGTCGTTCCGGGTCAAGCTGCGCGACCCCCAGCAGTACCAGGTCATCGCGGACGCGTTCGCCGGCCGGCCTGGCATCCACGACGTCCAGGACCAGCGCGCGGTGTTCGACAAGATCTTCAAGGGGTTGAACGCCTTCCAGATCATCGGTCTGGCCATCGCCGGGCTGATGGTCGCGGCGGCGATCGTGCTCATCGCCAACACCATCCGGATGGCCGCGTTCACCCGAAGACGGGAGACCGGCATCATGCGCCTGGTGGGCGCGTCGAACCTCTCGATCCGGCTCCCGTTCGTGCTGGAGAGCGCGCATCGCGGCGCTCGCAGGGGCGGTGCTCGCGGTCCTTGGGTCTGTTCGTGTTCAAGAAGGTCCTGATCGACCAGATCCTTGCGCCGAACTTCCAGTTCACCCCGTTCGTGGGGTGGAACTCTGTCATCGAGGTCGCGTTCGGGGTGATCGTGTTCGCGCTGGTGATCTCGGCGGGCGCGAGCACGCTGATGCTCAGCCGGTACCTGCGGATCTGACGCTCAACCTGAGGACGACGGTTCGACAGGTCGAGAGTTCGCGGTCGTGGTCGAGGGTTCGATTGCTGCTCCCGAGCCCGTCCACAGCGGCTGCGTCGTTGGCCTGCATGCACGAACGGTGAATCAACGAGGGGCTTCGCAGGGGCCGTCGTAGACTGGCCGGATGCCGCTGATGTCCCGAAGAACGCGTACTGGCCTGGCGATCTGCGCCACGGCCTCGTTCGCGTTCCTGTCGGCGTGGGCGTCGGCGGTTCGGGCAAGTCCGCTCCCGTGACGGCGACGAACGCCGCCGACTCCGGCGGTGGCGTGCTCGACGAAGCGGCCTCCAAGATCGCCAGCGAGGCAGCACACCCCGTCGACAAGAGCGCCCTGGAGAAGGCCGCCGTCGAGGGCATGCTCAAAGCACTCGACGACAAGTGGTCCGCGTACTACACGGCCGTCCAGTACGACTCCTTCAGCGATGCGCTCTCCGGCAGCTACACCGGGATCGGGCTCTGGGTGCAGACCGGCGCGAACGGCAGCGTGGTCGTGTCCAGCGTCCAGGACGACTCGCCCGCCGACCTTGTCGGCATGCGCTCGGGCGACGTCCTGCTCTCGGTCGCGGGCAGTCGACCGCTGGCATGCAGGTCTCGGCAGTGGTCGCCGCGTTGCGTGGGCCGAACGGCTCGAAGGTCACCGTCAAGTACGCGCGCGGGGGAGTGCCGTCGACCGTGACTACTGACGCGCACCCAGGTCACCACCGCTGACGTCACGGTGGACCAGCTCAAGGGCTCCGTGCTCAGCATCCGCATCTCGGCGTTCTCCCGTGGCGTCGGTCGGCAGGTGCTGTCGGCCCTGTCGGCGAACCCGACCGGTCACACCGCCGGTGTGATCCTCGACCTGCGCGGCAACCCCGGCGGTCTGGTGGACGAGGCCGTGAACGTCGCGAGCGCGTTCCTCGACGGTGGCGTGGTCGTGTCCGTACGAGACGCGGGCTCGGGCACGCAGACGCTCGACGCGCTCGGCAAGGGTGACACCGAGACGCCGCTGGTCGTGCTCGTCGACGGCACGACGGCGAGCGCCGCCGAGATCGTCACGGCGGCCCTGCAGGACCGCAACCGCGCGGTGGTCGTGGGGTCGCGGACGTACGGCAAGGGCTCCGTGCAGCAGCCGACGATGCTGAGCGACGGCTCCGGGCTCGAGCTCACCATCGGCCGCTACCGCACTCCGTCGGGCAGGCTGCTCGACGGCGTCGGGCGTCGAGCCGGACGTCGCGGTGCCGGCTGGATCCGATCCTGCGGTCGCCGAGCAGCGCGCCCTCGAGGTCCTCAGCGGGCTCGTCGCCGTCGACCGGCTCGGCGGGGCACGGCTGATGGCCAAGGAGGTCGGGCGCAAGCTCATCGCCCAGAACAAGAAGGCCCGCCACGACTACTACATCGAGGACGTCTTCGAGGCCGGCCTGGTGCTCGTCGGCACCGAGGTGAAGTCGCTGCGCGCCGGGCGCGCCTCGCTCGTCGACGGCTACGGCGTGCTCAAGGACGGCGAGGTCTGGCTCAACGGCGTCCACATCCCCGAGTACACCGAGGGCACGTGGACCAACCACGAGCCGCGGCGCAGCCGCAAGCTGCTGCTGCACAAGCGCGAGATCGCCAAGCTGATCGGGAAGACCAAGGAGCGCGGCCTCACCCTCGTGCCGCTGTCGCTGTACTTCAAGGACGGCAAGGCCAAGGTCGAGATCGCGCTGGCCAAGGGCAAGAAGACCTACGACAAGCGGCAGTCGCTGGCCGAGCGCCAGGCCAAGCGTGAGGCCGACCGCGCCGTGGCCCGGCGCGGACGCGGCGAGTAGCTCGCTCGGGCTGCCCATCGGCTGGCGCACCGCGCGCCCGGGGCCGCGCCTGATCCGCCTCGCTTGGTGCCGGCGTGCCTGGTGCGCCCTCGGCTGAACGCCGTGGCGCCGGCCGCTGCGCACGGTAGACTGGTGGGCACAACTCAACAGGGGGTGAACGGTTTCGACTTCGTTCGTCGAGACAGGGGAAGCGGGCCGAGGAACCCAGGAATGATCTCGTTAACCATGGCCTGGAAAACAATAAGCGCCAATTCAAACCGCGCTGACTTCGCTCTCGCTGCTTAATTTCAGCTAGAGCACTATGAAGTCCGTCAGCCCGGGGTCGCCTCCGACCCGGGACCTGGCGTCGCTAGGAGGCTCCACCTGACGGTCCGGTCGCGGGATCGTCAGGAAAAACAAACAGCGGCTGGGCCCGTCGGCATCTTGCCTGCGTGAATGCCGGGGCCGAGAAAAGCACAGCAGGTTGCGCCCGGAGAAGCCCTGAATCTACGACGAAGGACGCGGGTTCGATTCCCGCCACCTCCACCAAAAAGCAGTAGTGGGATGACTCCTGCATCGGCCAGCCGGCCGGTGGCCGCTCATGCTCGCGTCCCTGCGGCGTCGTCGTTCCGTGGTTGCACCTGGTCCGCGACCGCGACGTACCGACCCAGGCCCGCGGGCCAGCCGGCCGGACTCCCGACGCCACCACGGACGCCCTCCCAGCCGGTCCCGTGCACCGCGATCTGGTCGTGCACCAGGTCGACACGGGTGCCGCCGCCGGGCAGGCCGGTGAAGGTCACCGTCACTCGACTGCCCGGTGCGTCGGGGGCTGGCACGCCCCAGTCCGGGCCCACGAGCCAGCTGAACGCGAACACCACACCCGGCTCCCACGTCAGGACCCGACCCCACGTGCAGGTCTCGCCGTCGGTGTTCTCATCCCAGAGCCGGCCGCCGACGAACGGCTCAACGCCCATCGCCTTCAGCGCCCCGGGCAGAACATGGTGATCTGGGTTCCACCACTGATCGATCCGCGCGGTGAAGACTTCGAAGGCCAGTCCAGGATCGGCCGTCGTCGTGACGGAGACCCCTACCGCGTCCTGCAGCCCAGCACTGACGTTCATCCCTTTCCCTCCGCTTCTGCGGCATCCGCCGCCCGGGCAAACGACGTGAGCGCTCCGGACCAGAACTGCTCGAAGTAGGCGAGCCCAGCCGCGAGCCCGCGGGTGTCGAGCGCGTACACGTGGTCGCGCCCCTTGACGGTGACATCGACGAGCAAGGCCTCGCGGAGCACACGCAGGTGCTGCGACACCGCAGGCCGGCTGACCGGCAGACGCTGCGCAATGGCGCTCACCGAGCTCGGTCGCTCGGCGACGATCTCCAGCACGGCTCGTCGCGTCGGATCGGCTAGGGCATCGAGAACCGCCCCTGAGGCACGCGTCATACGCGTAAGCTACGACTTACGCATCTGCCCGTCAAGGGTGCTCTCGTCGCAGAGGAAGAGGTGGTTGACATGCTGGTGCTCTGAACTAGAGTACAAACAACTACTTGTACAAGCGACTCTACGTGGAGTCCAAGCCACCTCTGAGAGAAGGACCGACATGACTGATGACTACGCACTCCGACTGACTCTGGCTGCCTCCGCCGACGACGTCTTCGACGCGCTCACGACCCTCGAGGGTCTCCGCGGGTGGTGGACCTCGGTCGCCGGATCGGGACTGACCGGCGGGGAGCTGACCTTCACCTTCGGGCCGGGTTCGCAGGCGGTCATGCGGGTCGACGCGGCCGAGCGCGGTGTCGGGGTGCGGTGGACGAACGTCGCGTGCATGATGGAGGACTGGGTCGGGACGACGCATGCACTTCGATCTCGAGCGCCACGCCTGCGGGCGGCACCGAGCTGCGCTTCCGTCACGTCGGCCTCACCCCCCGGCTGGAGTGCTTCGCCGACTGCAAGAGCGGCTGGGACCACTTCATCCCGACCAGCCTCCGCGCCTACGTCGAGACTGGCGACGGCCACCCGAACGGGTCGGACGCCGACCTCGCCCGCCGCGAGGTGCGCGAGCAGCAGCGTGCCAGCGCGCACGTCGGATGAGATCCTTGCCGGTCATGAGTGCAGCTCGAGCGGTGCAGCGGTCAGCCGGATGAAGGTGACCCCGCGGACGCCGTGCTTCGAGGCCTTCGCCGATCCGCACCGTCGCCAGATCCTGCGGCTGGTGCGGGGCGGCGAGCTGGCCGCCGGCGAGATCGCGTCGCACTTCGACGCGACTCAGCAGGCGGTCAGCCATCACCTGCAGGTGCTCGCCAAGGCCGGCCTGCTCAGCGAGCGCCGAGACGGCGTCCGCCGGCTCTACGCCCTTGACCCGCAAGCCCTCGACCCGGTCCGCGAGATGCTCTCCGACCTGTGGCCCTCAGCGCTCGAACGACTGAAGCACGTCGTCGAACGCGAGCAGATCGAACGCGAGCAGAAGGGCGAAGCGATGACGTCGGAAGTACTGACGGCGACGGTGCGGATAGGCGCACCGCCGGCCGTCGTCTTCCCCTACTTCACCGACCCCGACCTGATGGTCCGGTGGATCGGCGAATGGGCTGACCTGAACCCCGAACCTGGTGGCGCCTTCGCCCTCGACATCAACAAGACGCCGGTACGCGGTGAGTACGTCGAGATCGACCCACCGCGACGGGTGATCTTCACCTGGGGGGTCGCTGGCAAGGACACCCTGCCGCCCGGCTCAACCACCGTCGAGGTCGTGCTGACCGCCGACGGGTCCGAGCACCGTCGTCGAGCTCTTCCACCGCGACCTGCCGCCCGAGGACTTCCCCGGCCACCTCGAGGGCTGGAACGGCATGCTCGCCAGGCTGGCGCAGCGCTGGGCCGTTGCTCCGTGAGCTCACCCTTCTGGTCTGGGCCACAGCGAGGCCGCGCGTAGGGCTGCTACGTCCTCGTGGCCGCACGGGCCGACGATGACGAGGGTTCCGCGTTGACGGGCTTCCAGATCACCGTCGGGGAGCGCTCTTCACCCTGTCTGGGCGGCAGGGCTGCGGCGCGTCACGACGGCTTGCGAACGAGCACGAGCGCCAGGCTGGGGCGGATGAACGAGGCGAGGAACAGCGGCAGGAACCGTTTGCCGGTGCATCGGAACTCGACGGTCTCGCCGTCGGCGGCGTCGAAGGTCTCGGCTCCGCTCGAGTTCCGCCCACTGCTGACCTGCACCGTGTGGGATCCCGGCTCGACCTGGGTCTCGAACGTGTCGTTCATGGCGACTGCCCCGACCCGGTGCCCGTCGACCTCGACGTCGTACGCGCTGCGACGGACCTCGGCGCCGATGGCTTTGTGCGTCACCCTGAGCGTTGCACTCATGGCTCATCACCTGTGCCTTCTGTGCTGCCTTCAGTGCTGTCGGGCCCGGGACAGCAGCAGCCGAGGTCCCCGACTCCGACGATAGCTCCGACGCGTCGCTGGTCGCGAGACAGGCGTGAGGTCCGAGAGACTGGCGGCATGACTCTGCTGCGCGGTCCATGGGCCGCGCCACCGCGGACCCTCGTGGACGTGCTGCGGCAGACAGCGTCCGATCACCCCGACGAGCCGGCGCTCGACAACGGCGCCCAGGTGCTGACCTACGAGGAGTTCGTCGACGCGGCGGAGGAGGTCGCCGAGGAGCTCAGCTCGGTCGGCATCGGGCCGGGCGACAACGTCGGTGTCCGGATCCGTTCGGGCACGACCGACCTGTACGTCGCGATCGCCGGAACGCTTCTGGCCGGTGCCGCCTACGTGCCGGTGGACGCCGACGACCCCGACGAACGGGCCCGCACCGTGTTCGGCGAGGCGGACGTCGCGGCCGTGCTGACGGCAACGACCTCGAGCTGACCGTCCGCCGTACGAGGGCGCCGATCGCCGACGGCGGCTCGCCTGCTCCGACCGACGACGCCTGGGTGATCTTCACGTCGGGCTCGACAGGCGCACCGAAGGGCGTCGCGGTCATCGCACCGCAGCGCCGCGGCCTTCGTCGACGCGGAGTCCCGGCTGTTCCTGCAGGACGAGCCGCTCGGGCCTGGCGACCGGGTGATGGCCGGGCTCTCGGTCGCGTTCGACGCGTCGTGCGAGGAGATGTGGCTGGCCTGGCGGTACGGCGCCTGCCTGGTGCCGGCGCCCCGCTCGCTCGTGCGCAGCGGCATGGAGCTCGGGCCGTGGCTGGTCGCCAACGACGTCACCGTCGTCTCGACCGTGCCGACCCTGGTGGCGCTCTGGCCCGCCGGACGCGCTCGCCGCCGTCCGACTGCTCATCCTCGGCGGCGAGGCCTGCCCGCCCGAGCTGGCCGCGCGGCTGGTCCAGCGACGGCCGCGAGGTCTGGAACACCTACGGTCCGACCGAGGCGACCGTCGTCGCCTGCGGGGCGCGGCTGACCGGCGAGCCGCCGGTGCGCATCGGGCTGCCGCTCGACGGCTGGGACCTCGCCGTGGTCGACGCAGGCCGGGCAGCCAGGTCGAGCCGGGCGGGACCGGCGAGCTGATCATCGGCGGGGTCGGGCTGGCCCGCTACCTCGACCCCGCGAAGGACGCCGAGAAGTACGCGCCGATGCCCACCCTGGGCTGGGAGCGCGCCTATCGCAGCGGCGACCTCGTCCGCTACGACGAGGAGGGTCTGGTCTTCGTCGGCCGCGCCGACGACCAGGTCAAGCTCGGCGGCCGGCGGATCGAGCTCGGCGAGATCGACAGCGCGCTGCTGGCGCTCCCCGGCGTGACCGGCGCGGCCGCGGCGGTGCGGAAGACCGGGTCGGGCAACAAGCTGCTCGTCGGCTACGTCGCGACCACGGAGGAGTTCGACCCCACCGCAGCGCTCGCGACGCTGCGTGCCGCGTTGCCGGCGGCGCTCGTCCCGCGGCTGGCGGAGGTCGACACGCTGCCGACGCGCACCTCCGGCAAGATCGACCGGGACGCCCTGCCGTGGCCGCTGGCCACCACCGCGACCGCTGAGGTGACACGCCTCGAAGGGACGGCAGGCGACCTGCAGGCCATCTGGGCCGAGATCCTCGGGGCGACCGTCATGGGGGCCGAGCGACGACTTCTTCGACCTCGGCGGGGGCAGCCTCGACCGCGGCGCAGCTGGTGTCACGGCTGCGCGCGACCTACCCCGAAGTCACGGTCGCCGACGTCTACGACCACCCGCGGTCGGCGATCTCGCGACCGCGCTGGACGAGCTCGCGACCCCCGCGGCGTACATCGACCGCACCGTCCGTCCGGTGACCCGGCTCTCGCAGGTCACGCAGGTCCTGCTGACGTGCCGCTGCGCACGCTCGCCGGACTGCGGTGGCTCACCTGGGTCGCGCTCGGCAGCACGGCTGCCGTGCAGTGGTTCGGGGTCAGCTGGCTGCCGACCGCGCCCTGGGCCGTGGTGGTCCCGGCCTGGCTGCTGCTGGTGTCCGCCCCTGGCCGCATGCTGCTCACCGCCGCCGGCGCGCGCGCGATCCTCGCCGGGGTGAGCACCGGGACCTACCCGCGCGGCGGTTCGGTGCACCTGCGGGTCTGGCTCGCCGAGCGGCTGGCGGACGAGCTCGGCGCCGCAAACCTCGCCGGCGCGCCGCTGATGCGGCTCTACGCGCGCCTGCTCGGCGCGCAGGTCGGCCGCCACGTCGACCTCCACTCGGTGCCACCGTTGACCGGCCACCTGGTGCTGGGCGACGGCTGCTCGGTCGAGCCCGAGGTAGACCTGTCGGGGCACTGGCTCGACGGCGACGTGCTGCAGGTCGGCTCCGTCGAGATCGGCGCGGACGCCCGGATCGGCGCGCGCAGCACGCTCGCCCCGGGCGCGGACGTCGGCGCCGGCGCGGAGATCGCGCCCGGCTCGGCGGTCTTCGGCGCGGTGCCCGACGGAGAGCTGTGGGCAGGGGCGCCAGCGCGGCGCCGCAAGGCCGCGCGAGGGCCGTGGGACGAGCGGCCGCGCAACCGGCCGGTGTGGGCCCTGGGCTACGCGCTGGTCGCGGTCCTGATCGCTTCGCTGCCCGGGATCGCCGTCGTGGTGGCCCTCGCCGTCGCGGCCCCGCACCTGCGGGACGCCGGCTCGGTGTCGACCGCGGCCCTGCGCAGCCTGGCCTGGCTGCCGCTCTGCACCGTGATCGGCGTCCTCGTGCTCGCCCTGCTGATCTGGCTCACGGTGCGGCTGCTCGGGCTCGGCCTGGCGCCCGGTGCCCACCCCGTGCACGGGCTGCGGGCCTGGCAGGCCTGGGCGACGCTGCGTGTCCTCGACGAGGCCCGCACCTGGCTCTTCCCGCTCTACTCCAGCTCGCTGACCCCGGCCTGGCTGCGGGCTCTCGGCGCGGACGTCGGGCGCAGGGGTGGAGGCGTCGACCGTGCTGCTGATCCCCAGGCTGACGGCAGTCGGGAGGGCGCGTTCCTCGCCGACGACACCCTGATCGGCAGCTACGAGCTCGGCGGCGGCTGGTTGCGCGTGGAGCACGTCAAGATCGGCAAGCGCGCGTTCGTCGGCAACTCCGGGATGGCCGCGCCGGGCCGCAAGGTGCCCAAACGGGGACTGGTCGCGGTGCTGTCGGCCGCCCCGCGTCGGACGAAGGCCAAGGCCGGCACGTCCTGGCTGGGCAGCCCGCCGACCAAGCTGCGCCGGGTGGAGCGAAGGTCGACCGCCGACGCACGTACGACCCGCCCACGCGGCTGGTCGTCGCGCGGGCGCTGGTCGAGCTGTGCCGGCTGGTCCCGGTCGATGGTCGCCGTGGCGGTCGGGCTCGGTGTCGTCGTCGCCCTGGTCGCGGTCGGCATCGGCTGACGGCTGGTGGGTGGCCGCGCTGCTGAGCGGGCTCGTCGTCATCGCGGCCGCCACGTGGCCGCGCTCGTGACGACGCTCGCCAAGTGGGTGCTCGTCGGTCGGCTCCGCGTCGGCGAGCACCCGCTGTGGAGCTCGTTCGTGTGGCGCAACGAGCTGGCCGACACGTTCGTCGAGGCGGTGGGCGCGCCGTGGTTCGCCCGCCCGGCGACCGGCACGCCGCGTCCTGAACCTGTGGCTGCGGTCGCTAGGTGCGAGGATCGGCCGTGGGGTGTGGTGCGAGACGTACTGGCTGCCCGAGGCCGACCTCATCGATCTTCAGGACTGGAGTCACCGTCAACCAGGGCTGCGTCATCCAGACCCACCTGTTCCACGACCGGGTCCTGAGCATGGACACCGTGACGCTGCGCACCGGCTCGACGCTCGGTCCCAACAGCGTCATCCTGCCCGCGGCGACGCTGGGTCGGCACGCGACGGTCGGGCCGGTGTCCCTGGTGATGCGCGGCGAGTTCGTGCCTGACAAGACCCGTTGGATCGGCAACCCGATCGGACCCTGGCAGCCGGTCGACACCGACGGTGCCGCGTGAAGGCGCACGAGTACTTCCCGCACCGTGGTGACCGCTCGTACGCCGTGACGCACTACGACCTGACTCTGGCCTACGTCGTCGACTCCAACCGGCTGCGGGGCAAGGCGGTGCTCTCGGTCGCAGCCCTGAAGGACCTGCGCGAGCTGCGGCTGGACCTCTCCGGGCTGCGGGTCACGAAGGTCACCGTCGACAGCTCCGTGGCGCGGTTCGTCACCAAGCCGCAGCACCTCCTGGTCCGACCGAGGCACCCGATCAAGGCGGGCACGTCCTTCCGCGTCGCCATCGCCTACAACGGGCAGCCGCGCCCCGTGCCGGACGGCGACGACGAGTGCGGCTGGGAGGAGCTCGAGGACGGGGTGCTCGTGGCGGGCCAGACCAACGGGGCGCCGTCCTGGTTCCCCTGCAACGACCGCCCGGACGACAAGGCGACCTACCGGATCGAGCTGACGGCCCCGAACGCGTACCACGTCGTCGCCAACGGCGTGTGCACGAGCCAGTGGCGTTCGGCCAGCGCGACCACCTGGGTCTACGAGCAGCACGAGCCGATGGCGACCTACCTCGCGACCGCGCAGCTCGGCCGGTACGTGGTGCACCGGGTCGCCGGGTCGTCGGTGCCGATGACCGCGGTGCTGCCGCAGCGCCTGCTGCGCCGCTACGACTCGGCGTTCGGCAGGCAGCCCGAGATGCTGGACTTCTACGCCCGGCTGTTCGGGCCCTACCCGTTCGCCGCGTACACCGTGGTGGTCACCGACGACCGCCTCGACATCCCCCTGGAAGCGCAAGGGATGTCGACGTTCGGGTCCAACTTCCTGACCTCGGACTGGGACAACGTGCGCCTCGTCGCGCACGAGCTCTCGCACCAGTGGTTCGGCAACGCCGTCACGTTGTCGTCGTGGCGTGACATCTGGCTGCATGAGGGGTTCGCCTGCTACTGCGAGTGGCTCTGGTCGCAGGAGTCCGGGCGCCGCAGCGCGGACCGGCAGGCGCGCGACCACTGGACCAAGGTCGCCGCCGAGCCGCAGGACCTGCTCCTCGGCGACCCCGGTCCGGACCTCATGTTCGACGACCGGGTGTACAAGCGCGGCGCGCTGCTGCTGCACGCGTTGCGGCTCACGATCGGCGACGACGCGTTCTTCTCGCTGCTGCGGACCTGGGTCGAGCGTCACCGTTACGGCTCGGTCACCAGCGAGATGTTCGAGGCGCTGGCCGCCGAGGTCTCCGGTCAGCCGCTCGCGGATCTCTTCCACGCCTGGCTGCGGCAGCGTCAGCTGCCCCGACTGCCTGCTGCGCCGGACGAGCTGCCAACACCTGGCCGGTGACTCACGTCGACGTGGGCCGCACGATGAGGGACAGGCCTGCGACGTCCTGACCAGCGCGAGGGATGACCGCGACCGCCGCGACGTGGCCCGGCACGGCGACCTCGCGCACCCAGACCGCCTCGGGTCCGAGGCGGCTGGACTGCCAGGTTCCGCTCGCGTCGTCGTCGAGCCGCACCGCGCGCGGATCCAAAGCGAGTCCTCGCCCGGACGCCTTGAGCACGGCCTCCTTCCGCACCCACACGCGGGTCGGGTCAGCAGCGGGCAGCAGGAGCTCGCCCGGGTGCAGCGCGACGTCCTCGAAGCCGGCGAAATCCGCGGCGCCCTCGACCTCGACGTCGACACCGACCGGGCCGGCGTCCGAGACCCCGACCACCGACAGGTCGCCGGCACGGGCGAGGCTGACGAACGCCGGGTGCCGCACCGTCGCTGTCGGTAGCAGGCGTGGCTGCCCGTGCGCTGCACTCCCGCACTGCTCGCACTGGTGCACCAGCACGATCTGAGCCACTGACACCTGATGAAATCGTGCGGCCTCGGCGCGGACGAGCGCATGCGCAGGCACGGCGCCGTACGCGACGACGAGCCGGAAGCCAGCCCCCGTCACCGTCAGCGCACCCGGACGTTCTCGGTGATCTGCGTCAGCACAACCTGAGCCTCATCCCGGTTCGCCTCGTCGCTTCCGCGCGATGATCACGCCGATGTCCACCACGGCGACCGCTGCCAGCGCCACCAGGGCCACCGTGACCCAGACGGGCCCGGCGCCCGCAGCGCTGATGACGGCCAGGATCATGCAGACGACGAAACCGAAGACGGCCAGGATCAACCGCAGCGTGAGCGCGCTGCGAACCGGTGGCTCCTCAGGCACGGGACCTCACCTCCCCTCGCGCGCTCGGCGTGGTCCATCGCGACACGGGGCGAGTCCTCGCCCCGCTACAGGACTGTCACCGTTCCCGTGGTGCCGTTCACCTCGACCATCGCGCCGTCCGGGATCCGCAGCGTGGCGTCCTCGGCGGACACGACGCACGGCAGGCCCAGCTCGCGGCTGATGATGACGGCGTGCGTGATCATCGCGCCGACGTTGACCACGACCGCCGCAGCAGGCACGAACAGCGGCGTCCAGGCGGGGTCCGTGGAGGGTGCGACCAGGACGTCGCCGGGGCCGAACTCGCCGAGCTCGAACGGGTCGGTCACGATCCGCGCGACACCACGGGCGATACCGGGGGAGCCGGGTGTGCCCTGGATGACCTCGCCGGACGTGAGCTGGGTGCGTACCGTCGCTGCCGCGCGCTTCGGCCACTGCGACAGCGGCAGCGGCTCGGTGAGGAAGAACGGCGGCTCGAGCTCGTACAGCGCGAGGTAACCGACCCGACGCTCGGCGATGGTGTCCCGGTACGCCTCCGGGTTGGCGACGAAGTCGTCGAGCTCGGAGTTCAGCAGCAGGGTGATGTCGTGGTGGTCGCCCATGATGCCGCGCTCGACCATCCGGTGGCCGAGCTCGAAGAGGGCGACCCGCATCTCGTTGGAGATCCGGATGCAGGCCGTCTTGCCGCGCTCGCGCCACGGCATGAACCGCACCGCCGCGGCTGCTCCGAGCAGGAACGTGGCCCTGCTCTCGTCGTCGAGCTCCGCTGCGATCTCCGCGGTCAGCGCCTCGCGCCGCTCGCGGTTGCGCTCGTTGAGGACGTAGGGGTTCATGTCCTCGCCCGAGCGGCGCATCGCGTCGATGGCCACCAGCGCGAGCTCGGGCTTGGTCTCCCAGCAGTCCGACCGGAGGTCCCACTCGTTGGGCGCCCGCGAGCCGAACTCGTAGACGAAGTCGGCGAACCCGGCGAGGAACGCCGCCGCGGCGGGATCCTCGCTCGCGCGCAGCCGGTCGAGCAGACCGGTGACCCCGGCCTCGAACTCGGCGGTCACCGCCGGCGACCCGGCCGCGATCCGGCCGAGGTCCCACATCGCGAACGAGGGGAGTGCTGAGTCGACGTGGCCCATGCTGCGCAAGAGCTCGCCGAGGAGGTCGGCCTTGCCGATCTCAGCGAGGATCGCGCCCATGGTGGACGGGCCGACCGAGCCGAGCACCGTGGCCGGCACGTGCCACTTGTAGCCGTAGGCGACGTCGTCGACGAGGGAGCGCGCGCGCTCGACCAGCTCGGCGTCGCTGAGCGAGGCGAGGTCGGGCCGGCTCTCGCGGGCGACGATCGACCGCCGCTTGGCCTCCTCGACCTGGGGGTACTCGGTCGTGACCAGGGCCCACTCCGCGTGCTTCACGAGCAGCGCGGTGATCTCGGCGTTCTCGTCGGTGTCCCGCGCCGGGTGCGGCGGGATGTCGTCGCGCTCGCCGATCCAGATCGAGTTCCACACCGGGATCGTCAGACCTGGCATCCGGGCGCCGATGAGGGAGGTGGCCGCGAGGTTGCTGTAGTGGTATCCCGCGAAGTTGCCGATGTTCTCCGGCATGACCTCGTCGAGCTCGTCCGGCAGGAAGATGCCCAGGGCCTCCTTGTCGACGTAGCCGTCGCGCCAGCCGATGTTGACTCCGGGGTCCCACAGCAGCGTGACGTTCAGCGGGCTGGAAGGGTCTGGCAGCACCTCACCGGCGTTGGCGCGGGTGTACTGCGGGTACCGCTCGCTCCACGGCCAGTCGGTGATCCAACGGTCATCAGCGTTCGACTCGCTCACGGATCCTCCAGCTCAGGCTTGGACGGGCGCAGCGAACTGTATGGGTCTCAAGATTCCGGGACAAGGGTGGGACGCCGCAGCCAGAGCAGGATCTGAGAAGCGCCTCGGTGCCCGGCGCCCGTAGCGTCGAGGACGAGCGCTGACGGACGACGACGAGAGGACGATCGAGATGAAGACCATGACGTGCAAGGACATGGGTGGCCCCTGCGATCTGCGGCTGACCGGAGCCACGGCTGATGAGGTCATCAAGGCGCAGGACGCGCACCTGAAGGCCGCCGTCGCTGGCGGCGACGACGCGCACGAGGCCGCGCTCGCCAGCATGAAGGGCCGGTGGAAGAACCCCATCTCCGGAATGGGCTGGTACCGCAAGGTGAAGAAGGACTTCGCGGCCCTCCCCGAGGGGTAGTCGACTCAGGCGCGGGCAGGTGGCGCCGCCGGCGAGCCGCTCGCGTGCCGGCGGTCCGGATCGAGTGGCCCGTCCGACTGGGAGGCGGCGGCCGGGGACGGGGCACGGCCAGGCGGCTGAGGCGGTCGTGGCAGCAGGGCGACGCGCGGCACGATCGGGCGGACGACGGGACTGCCGTCGACGACGGTGATCGTCTCGGCGACGTGCTTGATGGTCAGCTCGCCGTCGCCCGGCTGCATCGAGTAGGTGACCTCGTCGCGTCGCACGTCGACGGTGAGGTGCCTGCCCTGGAGCACCAGGGAGAACCTGAGCTTGGTCAGCCCGTCCGGCAGCACCGGGTCGAAGGTCACGATGCCGCCGTGGTCACGGAAGCCACCGAAGCCGGCGACGAGCGCGATCCAGGCACCGGCCAGCGACGCCATGTGCAGGCCGTCGTGGCTGTTCTGCTGGAGGTCGCGAAGGTCGATCATCGCGGCCTCGTACGCATAGTCGTGGGCCAGGTCGAGGTGGCCGACCTCAGCCGCCATCACCGCCTGCGTCGCGCCGACAGCGAGGAGTCGCGGACCGTACGGCGCTCGTAGTAGTCGACGTTGCGGGCCTTGTCCTCCGGCGGTGAACCGGTCGCCGCACCAGTGCATCGCGAGCACGAGGTCGGCCTGCTTCACGACCTGCTTGCGATACAGGTCGAAGTACGGCGCGTGCAGCAGCAGCGGGTACTGGTCGTTGTGCTCGAAGTCCCACTCGGCGTGGCTGGTGTAGCCCTCCGACTGCGGGTGCACGCCGAGCGTCTCGTCGTACGGGACGTGGACGGCCGCCGGCCGCGTCGCGCCAGGCGGCCGCCTCCTCGACGTCCACGTCGAAGGTCACGCCGAGGTCCGGGTGGCGCCGCGACCGCGTCGGCCGCGGCGACCAGGTTGCTGGCCGCCATCAGGTTCGTGAAGACGTTGTCGTCGGCGATCGCGCTGTACTCGTCCGGCCCGGTGACACCGTCGAGGTGCCAGCCGCCGTCCGGTCGTGGTGCCCGAGCGACATGCGCATCCGGGCGGTCTCGACGAGCAGCTCCAGCCCGACCTCGCGCTCGAACGTCGTCGTCGCCGGTGGCGTCGGACGTAGCGCTCGACCGCCGAGGCGATGTCGCAGTTGATGTGGAAGGCCGCGGTGCCGGCCGGCCAGTAGCTGGAGCACTCGTGGCCGCGGATCGTCCGCCACGGGAAGGCCGCGCCGGCCAGGCCGAGCTCGCTGGCGCGTGCCCGTGCGAGGTCCAGCGTCGAGTGCCGCCAGCGCAGCGCGTCCGCCGCCGCCTTGGGCACCGTGTAGGTCAGCAGCGGCAGCACGAACATCTCGCTGTCCCAGAACGTGTGTCCGCTGTAGCCGGGTCCGGTGAGGCCCTTGGACGGGATGGCCCGGCGCTCGGCCCGGGCGCCGGCCTGCAGCACGTGGAACAGCCCGAACCGGACGGCCTGCTGCATCTCGGCGTTGCCCTCGACCTCGACGTCGGCGCACTCCCAGAACTCGTCGAGGTACTGCTTCTGCGCCTCGACCAGGCCGTCCCAGCCGGAGAACCGCGCGCCGGACAGCGCGCTGGCGACCTGGTCACGCACCGCGGTCTCGAGCCGCAGGCTCGACCAGCTGTACGCCAGGAGCTTGATGATCCGGAGCTTCTCGCCGGGCTCCAGGGCGCACGCCACCGTGAGCCGGGCCCAGTCCTCGCGCGAGGCGACCTCGGTCTCGGCCGACCGGAGACGTCGAGCACGTGGTCCATGCCGGCACCCATGAGCAGCCCGCTGTTCGCCGTGCGGTGCAGCAGGACGACCGAGTGCCCGTCGGTGTCCTGAGTGACCGCCTGCAGCGGGTTCTGCAGCATGGTCCGCGACCCGGGGGTCGTGCGACAGCGCGGCTGCTGCTCGTTGGCGACCAGCTCGGACTGCACGATGATGCGGACCGCCTTGTCGACGGCCTCGACCTCGTACTCGATCGCCGCGACGCCGCGCTGCTGCGAACGAGACCAGCCGCCGCGACCGTACGCGCACCCGGCTGTCGCCGGGGGAGGTCCAGTCGACCGAGCGTTCCAGCAGGCCGGTCCGGAGGTCGAGGCGGCGGTGGTGCTGGTGCAGCGTGCCGTACCTGACGTCGAACGGCGCGTCGTCGACGAGCAGCCTGATGAGCTTGCCGTTCGTGACGTCGATCAGGGTCTGGCCCATCTCCGGGTAGCCGTAGCCGGCCTCGGCGTAAGGGAGCGGGCGCTGCTCGTAGAAGCTGTTGAGGTAGGTGCCGGGGATGCCGTAGGGCTCGCCCTCGTCGAGGTTCCCGCGCAGCCCGATGTGCCCGTTGGACAACGCGAAGAGCGACTCGGACTGCGCCAGGAGCTCGAGGTCCAGCGAGGTCTCGGTGCACCGCCCACGGCTCCACCGGGTACGGGCGCTGCACGATCACGGTGCCTCCAGCAGGTCGGCGAGCGAGTCCACGACACGGTCGCCCCGTGCTCGAGCAGTGCCGTCGCGGTGCCCTACGCGATCGACGCCGATGACGTAGCCGAAGTGCCCGGCCCGACCTGCCTCCACGCCCGACAGGGCGTCCTCGAACACGACGCACGCGACGGCAGGGACGCCGAGCCGAGCGGCTGCGGCAAGGAAGGTGTCGGGTGCCGGCTTGCCCTTGAGTCCCTCGGCGCGGATCGTCACGCCGTCGACCCTGAGCTCGACGAGCGGCGCGAGCCCGGTGACCTCGAGCACCTGCTCGGTGTTCGCGCTCGAGGACACGACGGCCCGTCGCAGGCCCGCCGTGACGGCGGCCTGCAGGTACTCCCGCGAGCCGTCGAAGACCTTGACGCCCTCCTTGGCGATGCGTTCGAGGACGATCGCGTTCTTGCGGTTGCCCAGCCCGTTGATCGTGTCAGCGCCAGCGGCATCGTCCGGCCCACCCTCGGGCAGCGTGATGGAGCGGCTGGCCAGGAAGTCCCTGACGCCGTCGAGCCGAGGCTTGCCGTCGACGTACTCCTGGTAGTCGCTGACAGGGTCGAAGGGGACGAAGGGCCGGCCGTCCGCACTCGCTCGTGCGCGCAGGAAATCATCGAACATGTGCTCCCATGCGACGTCGTGCACCGAGGCTGTGTCGGTGAGCACGCCATCGAGGTCGAACAGGCAAGCGGTCACTCCGGCTGGTAGGCCGAGCATGGTCAACACCTCCAGGTCGACCGTACGGCAGAGTGCCCTTGCCCACGACCTATCCGCTGGCAGCCCCCGCGGCCAGGGTCATGGGAGCTCGCTCTCGGGCGCGACGAAGATCAGTCCGACGATGCCGATGAGCACGAGGAACACGCCCAGCGTGATGCCTGCGAAGACTCCACGCCGCGCCGCCCTGATCGCGTGCGGGCAGCCACGGCTGGTGACGTCGTGGAAAGGCTGGATGACACTGCCGCAGTTCGACCCTTGAGGCAGCATTCCGAGGACGACGGCCCCGAGGACGATCATCATCCCGGCTGTCAGGATCAGCGCCGTGGTGCCTCTTCTCATGGATCCCCCCCGTTGAGAGAGCGAGGCTGAGCCTGGCACCAGCCGCCCCTCGCCGCAGTCGATTCCCTTTTGTCCTGTTCGCGCCGATGGGATCGGGCTAGGAGGGGATCGCGCCGGAGCGGGCTCTGCTCAGTCGCTCGATGGCCCGGGTTCTGCGAGCGACGAGGACCACCTGCGCCAGATCTCGGGCATGGGGCTCTCGTGCAGAGCGCGGCCGACGAACCGGGCGATCGAGCCGGGCGCCTCCAGATCCAGCTGCCCTCGCGGCCCTTCGCCGACCGGCCGTGCCCCGAAGAGCTGGACGGAGTCCAGGCAACGTGCGCCGGCCAGGATCCCTGGGCTGGTCGCGCTGCTGTCCGCCTCAGGAAGTCACGGGGTGGTTGGCACGGAACAGGTTCCCCGGGTCCATGTCAGCCTTGACGCGAAGAAGCCGCTCGTAGGCCGCGTCCTCCCACAGCGCCCCGTCTTCGGTGCGGGTCTCGGCGAAGTTGAGTAGGCGCTTGCGTGCTGCCCACGGCGCCATGGCTGCCCTTACCGCCTCCACCTGGGTTCGGACGAGGTGGCCGACCTGGGGGTTGGGGACCATGCCCACGGCGAAGAGCATGTGGGTGGCGTCGATCGTGCCTGTCGCGCCCTGGCCGTCCTGCTGCCGGCGCGAGCGCACCCCGCAGGTGACGCACCTCGACGTGAGGAGGGGGAACGCGGCGCTTTCGCCGGCAACGGCGACGAAGGCTGCGACGGCGTCGCCGTCGAGGTCGGTGAGGAGCATGCCGTCGCCGAAGCCAGGGACGGGCTGCTCGGGGTCCATGTGCAGGCGGGAGAGCTCAGGCATCGAGATCATCGCCATCGTGTCGTTGACCGGTCCGAGCGCGCGGACCGGGGCGAGCAACGCGTCCGCGGCGGCGCGCTCACCCAGGTGGAGGTCTCGACGATGACGAAGGACTTCCCGCGGATCTCCTCGGGCAGTGCGGCATGCGGCGGGAACTGGAGGAACCGCAGGATGGTCGCGAACGAGTCAGGGAGCTCGCCAGAGGTCAGCTCCTGCCACGCCCCACGACCTCGGGCCGCGGGTGATGGGGAACCAGAGGATCCCCGCGTAGACCTCGGTGATCGGCAGCAGCGCGAACTCGATCGCGGTCACCACGCCGAAACTTCCGCCGCCGCCACGCAGCGCCCAGAAGAGGTCGGCGTGGTGCGTCGGCGTCGGCCCGAACGGCCGTGCCGTCGCAGGTCACGAGCTCGATGGCCGCACGCTGCTGCCGCCTGCCGTAGGTGCGGCTGAGGAAGCTCAGGCCACCGCCGAGGGTGAAGCCGACGACGCCGACGTCGCGTGCCGAAGCCGGCCAACGTGCCGAGACCGTGCTGGCGGCCGGCTCGATGACGTCTGCCCAGATGGCCCCAGCCTCGACCCTTGCAGTGCGCCCGACCGGGTCGATGCTGACGCCGCGCATCCGGTCGGTCTTGATCAGCAGCGTGCCGGTCAGGTCGCCGAGCGCGCCGCGCCATGTCCGGTCGCCTGCGCGGTCACGCGCCAGCCGCGCTCGACGGCCAGGGCGACGCAGCCTGGACGTCGGTGGCGTCCTCGACATGCACGACGGCTTCGGGACGCTGGTCGAGGAAGAGGTTCCAGGCGACCCTGGCCTCGTCGAAGCGGGGGTCGCCCGGGAGGACGACCTTGTCTCCGAGCTCGCTGCTCTCGAGGGTGGCTGAGGACATGGCGGGAACCTCCGGCGGCGGAGCGCCTGACGGGGCGGCAGCTGAGGCGCACGTGAAGCGTTGGAGCGTGACGAAGCCGGCGGGTGGCGGAGCAGAAGACCGGTGGACCCGACGTCAAGCAGAAGCGACCGGCTGCAGGTGGCCGAGTCGGAGAACTCGCAGCTAGCTGCTCAGGCGGCGCGCCTACTGTCGCTGGGCGAAGGTGACGCCGTCGCCGATGGGCAGCAGCACCACGCGCATGCGCGGGTCGGCGGCGACGTGCTCGTTGAACGCGCGGATGGCCACCGTCGACGCGTCCTGCGCCGTCGGGTCGAGCACGCGTCCACTCTGCAAGGTGTTGTCGGCGAGGAGCAGGCCACCCTGGCGCAGCCGCGGCACGATCTCCTCGTAGTAGGCGAGATACTCCGTCTTGTCCGCATCGACGAAGGCGAGATCGAACGCTCGCCTCGGGCAGGGAGCGCGCGCAACGTGTCCAGCGCCGGCCCGAGCCGCAGCTCGATCCGGTCAGAGACGCCGGCGCGCTCCCAGTACTCGCGGGCGATCGAGGTCCAGTCCTCGTCGATGTCGCAGCAGAGCAGCCGAGCCTCCGGACCCATCCCGCGGGCGACTGCCAGCGCCGAGTAGCCGGTGAAGGTGCCGACCTCCATCGCCCGGCGCGCGCCCATGGCCCGCGCGATGATCTCCATGAGGGTCGCCTGGTCGTCACCGATCTGCATCCCTGCCGCGCCGCCGGTGCGCTCGCTGGTCGCGGCCTGCAGGGCGAGCTGGACCTCGTCGGGAGCGCTGGAGTGCGCCGACGCGTAGTCGGCGATGTCGCTCTGGACGAACCTGCTGCGGATCCTGGGCGTCATGGTGGCTGCCTGTCTGCGGGGACGTCGATGTCGATTGGGGGCCGCGCCACTCAGCCTTGGCGAACAGGGCGTGCGACGGGCGCTGCGGGGCTAGGTTGCACTGCGAGCAACGTAGTCCGACCATCACCGCCGATGACAGCCGATCACCAGCAGGAGCTGACCAGCATGAGCGACCTCGCCGCCAAGAGCGTCTTCTACGACTTCCTCGCGCGCTACAGCGGAACAGACTTCGACACCTACCTGGCATCGGCCGTGCAGGACGAGGACTACCTGAACTGGAACGGCTACGTCCTGCGGCACGTGTTCGAGGACGAGGAGACCGAGTACCACGCGGTCCGGCATGGTTGCGCCCTGTTCGACGCCACGCCCGCGAACAAGTACCGCATCACCGGGAGCGAGGCCGGGGCGCTGCTGGACTACATGACCACCCGCGCGATGAGCCGGCTGCCCGAACGGCGCGCGACCTACGCGATCTGGTGCAACCCGGACGGCATGCTCAACGACGACGCGATGCTCTTCAAGCTGGCGCACGACGACTACCTGCTGATGGCGGCCGAGGTGGACCACAACGAGTACCTCGCCGAGCTCGCGACGTCGTTCCCCGGGGCGACGGTCGTGGACGAGTCGGCGGACTGGGCCGGCCTCGCGGTGCAGGGGGCGAAGTCCTGCGCGGTGCTCGCCTCGTTCGGCTTCACCGGGGTGGCGGACCTGCGTCCGTACGACATCGGCTTCTTCGAGCTCGCGGGCTCCCGGGTGATCGTCGCGCGGGTTGGCTTCACCGGCGACCTCGGCTACGAGATCTGGTTCGAGCGTGCGCTCGCGCCTGCCGTCGAGGCGGCCTTCCTCGCGGCGGAGGAAGCGCTCGACCTGCACATCGCCGGGTACGGGCTCACCGCGATCCAGCTGTGCCGGATGGAGAGCGGCATGATCGTGCCCGGCTGGGACACCGCGCAGACCTTCGAAGACCCGGAGCTCGAGCGCAGCCCGCTGGAGCTGGGCCTGGCGTGGAACGTCGACCTGGAACGCGAGGGGGACTTCGTCGGGAAGCAGGCGCTCCTGGCCGAGCGCGCCGCCGGCTCGCGCTTCGTGCTGCGAGGCTTCGAGATCGACGACGAGTGCGACCTGCTGGACGGCACCGAGCTCTTCGCGGTCGTCGACGGCGAGCCCGTGCAGATCGGCACCCTGCCGTCGGTGTCGTGGTCCTTCGACGCCGGTCGCTGGCTCGGCCTCGCGTCGGTGCGCACCGAGCACGCGGACGTGAAGGACGGCTTCGTGACCCTCGACGACGAGCAGCACGCGTGCCGGCTGGTGTCGCTGCCGTTCGTCACGTTCGAGCGTCGACGCGCGGTGCCTGCTCCCCTGTAGGCGCCGCACAGGCTCAGTCGGACAGGCTCAGCCGTGCCGGCGTCCGGCGCGCGCTGCCTCGCGGACCTCGCGCGGAGCTGTCTGCCTGACTGGCTCGCGGCAGGGGTCAGCGCGGTTCGATCTCGAAGAAGGTCAGCATCGCGACGATGCGCAGGAGCCGCACCAGCGTCTCGTCCGGCTGCACCAGGCTCACCCGGCCCCCGCGTGCCGCGGCAGCCCGGCCAAGCTGGGTCAGGAAGGCGACGCCGGACCCGCCGAAGTACGTGACGTGCGTGAGGTCGACGGTCGCGTCCACCGCCTCGGTCTCGTCGAACTCCTTGAGGTACTGGTCGAGCTCGGTCTCGACCCGTCGGTCCACGTCACCGGTCAGGACGACCACCAGGGTCCGGGGCGCGGGTGTGCCGACAGACTGCTTCACTACGGGGCTCCGTACGTACGGGGGCATGCGTCAGCCGCTCCTCGGCGGAGCCCTGAACAAGCGCTGGTGCCCGATCGCTGGCGTTCTCGACGCCACGGTCATGCGGCCAGCTCTCGCGCCATCCGGGTTGCGAGGGCTGGCCTGGCACGAAAGTACGCGGTGAGGCTGAGACGACGGTGGGAGCAACCCAAGCGTTGGCTGAGGAGTTGTTGCAGCACTGAGCCCGACCCGACTTGGTAGGCAGAACGCGAGTTCTTGGCCGCGCTCTGCCTACCAAGTCGGGGGCCGCACCAGGCAAGGTTCTGGCCGCCGGTGAGGGCCCCGAAGATGGTGTGGTTTCCGTTCGGCGCCCAACCGACGGTGCCCAGGAACAAGCGCTGCTTGTCGAGGTACTCACCGGGGCCGTCGCTCATGATCGCTGAGGCCGACTACCCTGCCTGCAGGCCCCCAGCGACGGATGGAGGCAGCATGCGCGAGCACCAGCAGGGTCGCGGCGAGGTGCTGCTCCGGCTTGCTGGGCCCTTCGTCGTCGAGCGGGACGGTGCTCCGCTACCCACGGCCGAGCTCGGGAGCCGCAAGGCTCGCACGCTGCTTCGGCTGCTGGCCGTGGAGAGCCCGCACCTGGTTCCGGTCGCGACCGTCGTCGACGTGCTGTGGTCCGGCTCACCGCCGGCTCGAGCGATCGAGAACGTCGCGACGCTGGTGAGCCGGCTGCGCGCGACCCTGGGCGCTGACGTGGTGCGCGGGGGGCGGGAGGGTTACCGCTTGGGCCCGGCGGCGAGGCTGGACCTCGACCTCGCTGCCGAGCTCGTCGACGAGGGTCGCCGCCGGCTCGCCGCCGCTGAGCCCGGACTGGCGCTGCACGCTGCGCTGCGAGCCGAGGCCCTGCTGGGTCATGGCTCGGTGGCCGACGACGACGCGCAGGCGTGGGCCGAGCCGGCGAGGGTGCGCCTGACGAGCCTCACCCGGCAGGTGCGCCAGCTCCTCGCGCACGCTGCGCTGACCAGTGGTGACCTTGCCCGGGCGATCGATGCGGCCGAGGCGCTCCTCGCCGAAGACGGCTACGACGAGGACGCCTGCCGCGTCCTGATGCGCGCCCATGTCGGACGCGGGGAGTCAGCCCGCGCCCTGGCCGCCTTCGAGGAGCTTCGTGAACGGCTGGCCGACGAGCTGGGCGCGGACCCGTCGGCGCCGACCCGCGAGCTCCACCAGCTGACCCTGCGAGACGAGCTGCGCCCCGCGCTGGGACGAGCAAGCCCGACGCGCTCCCGCGGATCATCCGGCTCAGCGCTCGTGGGTCGCTCCGCGGAGCTGGCCGATCTCGGGGGCCGGTGGGAGGACGCCGTGGCCGGGCGGCCCTCCTTGCTCCTGCTCGTCGGTGAGGCGGGGATCGGCAAGACCTGTCTCATGGACGAGCTGGTGCGACTGGCCGGCGTGACCGGAGGTGTCGTCCTCGCGGCGCGTTGCCACGAGACCGAGCGCTCGCTGTTCCTGCAGCCGTTGGTCGAGGCCATCGGTGGGGCCTGCCGGAGCCTTCCGCCGGAGCTGGTGCAGCGCGCAGCCGGCAGTGCCGCCCCCACCCTGGCGGGTCTCGTCCCCGACGTCGCCGCGGTGCTGGGCGAGCCCACCCCGACGCGACGGATGACGTTGGCCTCCGAGCGCCGGCGGGCCTTCGAGGCCGTCACGGGTTTCGTCCGACGGCTGGCCGAGCAGGCACCGGTCCTGCTGGCGCTCGACGACCTGCACCTGGCCGGGCGCGCGACCTTCGAGCTGCTGCACTACGTGGCCGCGCACTGCCAGTCGAGCCGGTTGCTGGTAGCGATCACCGTCCGCCCGGACGAGGGGCGTGAGGGGCTCGACCTGCTGGCCGATGTCGCGGCAACCCTCTCCGTGCCGGCACTGCCGGCTGCTGCGGTCGCCGAGCTCGCTGCGGCGGCCGGGCAGGCGGACCTCACCGAGGTGATCCAGCAACGCACGCAGGGGCACGCGTTCTTCGTGGTCGAGACGTTACGGGGGCTGGCTGCCGGAGATGCTGGAGTGCCGCTGACGCTGCAGGCTGCCGTGCTCGCGAGGGTGCGCAGGCTGGGGCCTGCGGGTCAGGAGCTGCTGGGCGCGGGCGCGGTGCTCGGCGCGACCTTCAGCCCCGTGACGGCCTCGCAGGTGCTCGAGCAGCCGCTGCCCAGCGTGCTGGCTGCCGCCGAACGTGCGCTGGCAGCCGGACTGCTCGTGCCTACCGGGAGCCAGTACGCGTTCGCGAACGACCTCGTCCGCGAGGTGCTCTACAGCTCGACGCCCGAGCCGACCAGGGTGGCCCAGCACCTGCGTGCGGCGGACCTGCTGACCGACCTCCCCGAGGCGGTGGCCACGCACGCCAGCGCTGCGGGGGACTGGCCGAGGGCCGCGCGGGCCTGGCTGCTCGCGGCTGAGCAGGCGCTGCAACGCTTCGCGGTGGACGACGCCGAGGGGCTGGTGACGGGTTGTCTCGACGCAGCCGACCGGGCCGGGGACCTCGACGTCCGCGGCCGGGCCCTGCTGCTTCGTGGTCGCGCCCGAGCTGCCCAGGCCAAGTACGCCGATGCGCTCGACGACCTCGAGGGCGTGGCCGTCGCTGCCAGGGCCATCGGAGACCAGCGGCTGGAGATGGCAGCGCTGCGCGCGCTGGGCGGCGAGGCACCCGCTGCCCTCGGGCGACCGTTGAAGGAGGCCGTCGACCACCTCGACCACGGTCTGCGGATCGCGACGACGCTCGGTGATCGCGCGATGGAAGCAGACCTGCTCGGCTGGCTGGCGATCCTGGCCAGCAACGGGCTGCGGTTCGCCGAGGCCGTCGGGTACGGCACCCGCGCCGTGGCGGCGGCGCGTGCGTCCGGCAGTGCGGAGGCGCTGGCCGCCGGGCTCGACGGACGCAAGACGTCGTTGGCCTACCTCGGTCAGCTCGACGAGCTGATGCCGGTGCTGCAGGAGCTCGAGCCTTTGCTGCGCCGGCTCGACGACCCGCTCCGGCTGCACTGGACCCTGTTCGAGTCAGGCTTTCCGGCGGTCGCCGCGCGGTGACTGGCCGGCGGCGGCTGCCTGCTTCGAGGAGGCCCTGCGCGAAGCGAGGCGGACCGGGTTCCCTGCCTATGCGGCCTGGTACGTCGCGCACCTGGGCTGGCTGCGCCGGCTGCAAGGGGAGTACCCGGATGCTCTCGACCTCGGCCACCGCGCCATGGCCCTGCACGAGGACCGGCCGCACGCCTGGTGCGGTGCGGCTGCGGCCGCCCAGCTCGGGACGACCTTGCTGGAGACGGGTGCGACGGTCCGAGGCCATCGCGGTGCTCGAGCGCGGCCGGACGCTGGCCGAGCGCTGGGGGTCGGAGAGCTACCTGCTGCGCTGCCTCGCGCCGCTCGCCGAGGCGAGCGGCTCGGCCGAGGTCCTGGACGAGGCGCAGGCGATGCTCGACGCCATGACGTTGCCCCCGGGCGCGGCCTGGCTGACGGGGGAAGGGGCCTACCTCGCGGTGGCCCGCGCCTGGCTCGCCAGGGGCGAGCCGCTGCGGGCCCGCGGGGTCCTCGCGCCGATGCTGGCGGCCGCCGAGCGCGTCCCGTGGGTGGCGCCGCTCGCTGCGGGCTCGCTCGTCAGCGGGCGGGCGGCCCTCGTGCTCGGCTCGACCGAGGAGGCGCGAGCCTTGTTCGTCCGCGCCGAGACGGTGGCCGGCAGGTTCCGGATGACCCGGGTGCACGACGACGCCGGCGCCCAGCTGCGGGCCATGGGCTGACCGTCGTCGGCCGGCTGCTACAGGAGCTCGGCGATCCGTTCGGCAGCGCGTCGTGCACCGTCGGTCTCGACCGGGCGGTAGTCGACGGTGCGGCCCAGCTCCTGCGACGATCGCCTCGGCGAGGGCGTCAGGGTCCAGGCCGTCGTAGTCGACGCAGCCGGCCGGCGCCGTAGCGGTCGAGCCGGTGCCGGACGTGGAAGTTCTGCTCGAAGTGATGGCGCAGCGGGACGTACAGGAACGGCCGGCGGTTCGCCGTCAGCTCCATCGTCGTGGTCAGGCCGCCCTGCACGATCGCGAGGTCGCACACCGCCAGGTGGCGGTACAGGTCGGGGACGTAGCCGCGGACCTCGAGCCCGGGCGTGCGAGGGCAGCGACGCCGGGTCGATGCGCGGACCGGCCACCACGACCATCCGCAGCTCGGGGACGCGAGCGCTTCGCAGCCGGGTACGCCGCCATCACCCGCCGCAGCAGGTGCGCCGCCGACACCGGAGCCGCCGACGGTGACGATGCAGACCTTCTCGTCGGGCCGGTAGCCGAGCTCGGCGCGCACCGCGTCGGGGTCGGCGACCTCGCCGGGATCGAAACCGGTGACGTAGCCGACGAAGTCGAAGTGCGCGTCGGTCCAGTCGCTGATCGTCGGCAGCGCAGGCCCGAGCAGGTCGGGCACGACGTCGTCGGGGTTGCCGACGAACAGCGAACGGTCGCGCAGGCGCGGGAAGCGCTCGATCTGCTCGACCATCTCGGCGTTGTAGTCCGCGGTGAGCGCGGCCTCCGGCCTCGCCGCCGTCGGGCATCGGCAGCCAGCCGACGAAGTCGGTCAGCCAGACGTACGGCGTCCGCTTCAGCTCAGGATTCTCGTGCAGGAAGTAGTCGAGCTCCCAGGCCTCGTCGCCGACCCAGGCGTCGTAGGGCTCGGTCGTCGACGAGGTCGGCGAAGACCATGAAGTTGTTGACGAGGATCTCGTCCATGCGCCGGATCGCCTGGAACGCATGGAGGTCGTGCTCGGCCGACTCGTGCTCGACGTGCTCGGACTCGCTGGCCAGCAAGGCCGACGCCGGGATGGATGCGCTCGCCGCGCTCGGCCAGCAGCGTCGGTGAGCGGGTGCTGGGCCAGCCAGTCCACCTGCAGCGTCCGGGCGCAGCAGGCGCAGCTCGTCGGCGATCGCGACATCCCGCCGGGAGTGCCCGAGCCCGATCGGCGAGGAGAGGTACAGCAGCCGTTCGGGCCGGTTGAGCGGCCGGGTCCAGCGCGTCGATCGCGGCGCCGCCGGAAGCACCTGGTCGACGAACGAACGCAATCGCCTGGTTGACCACGACGGGTTCGCGTGCCTGCGGCAGGTGGCCGGCGCCAGCGAGGGTCAGCAGCGTGCCACCGGTGAGGTCCGCGACGGCCTGGCCGCGGTCGAGCGGCTGGCACCGGTCGTCGGTGCCGTGGATGACCAGCACCGGGCACTCGATGCTCGTCAGGATCGCCTCGACGTCTTCCCTCGACTGTGCCGCGACGGCGGCCGTCGTCGTGCAGCAGGATCGTCTCGGGGCCGGTCTCCATGGCCCAGCCGATGGCGTCCTCGATCTGCTTGGTCGAGTGCGGCTCGCAGAGCAGCTCGTTGAAGAAGAAGCTCACGTAGCCGTGCCAGTCCTGGAGCCAGTAGTTCCGGTTCTCCTTGTCCCAGCCCTCGTACACGTCGAGAACGGCATCGAAGTCACCGGTGCGGGCCGAGTGCGGGGGAGAGACGAAGGGTGCCCACGTCGCGACGCTGACCACACCGAGCACGCGCTCGGGATGCGCCGCCGCGGTGATCAGGGCCCGCCAGCCGCCGGTGCACAGACCGACGAGGACGGCCTGGTCGATGCCGAGCTCGTCCATCACCGCGATCGTGTCGTCGATGAACACGTGGTCGGCGTAGGCGGCGATGTCGGCCGGTCGGTCGGACAAGCCGTTGCCACGGCGGTCGATCGTCACCACCCGGAAGTGCTGAGCGAGGTACGGCACCTGCGCCTTCCAGGCGCGCGAGTGCACCATCGCGTCGATGGGGGCGAAGACGACGGCCAGCCGCCCCTCGCCGAAGGACTCGTAGCCGATCTTGACACCGTCACGGTCGACCAGGCCGGTGATGTCGGGATACCTCGCGCGCACGGGACGCACCTTTCGTCGGGGTCGCGGGCCGGGCTCCTACCCGCTCGTGTCAGGGTGCTCGCCGCCATTGCACTCCGATCGCAATGAACCTGCAACGCCTTCGTCGAGCCTGTGCACGGCCGGACAGCCCGGCGGTGCACAGGCAGACGAAGGAGCAGGACATGGCGATCGACGAAGCCAAGCTGGGCGCGTTCCTCAACGTGTTCGTGACCGACCTCGGGGCGACCGTGGCGGCGGGCAACGTGGTGGTGGGCCATCGGCTCGGTCTCTACAAGGCGCTGGCCGAGGGGCCAGCCACGGCGGAGCAGCTCGCGGCTCGGACCGACACCAACCCGCGCTACGTCACGGAGTGGTTGCGCGGCCAGGCGGCGGGAGGTTACGCGCAGTACGACCCGACGACCGAGCAGTTCTCGCTGACCGAGGAGCAGGCGTTCGTGCTGACCGACCCTGACGGTGCCGTCTACGCGCCGGGCGCCTTCGTGCTCGCGCTGGGGGCCTTGCAGGCGGAGGGCAAGATCACCGAGCGCTTCCGCACGGGCGACGGCCTCGGCTGGCACGAGCAGCACGAGGACGTCTTCGTCGGCTGCGAGCAGTTCTTCCGGCCCGGCTACATCGCGAACCTGGTGCCGTCCTGGATCCCGGCGCTCGACGGGGTCGAGGCCAAGCTGACGGCCGGCGCGACGGTCGCCGACCTGGGCTGCGGCCTCGGGCGCGTCGACCGTGCTGATGGCCCAGGCGTACCCCGCGTCGACGTTCGCGGGCTCGGACTACCACGCGGGGTCGATCGAGCTGGCCGACAAGCGCGCCAGCGACGCCGGGGTCAGCGAGCGGGTGTCGTTCGAGGTCGCCTCCGCGGCTGACTTCTCGGGGTCCGGGTACGACCTCGTGTGCACGTTCGACTGCCTGCATGACATGGGCGACCCGCTGGCGACCGCGAAGCATGTCCGGCAGGCGATCGCCCCTGACGGGACCTGGTTGGTCGTGGAGCCGATGGCAGGCGACACGGTGGCGGAGAACCTCAACCCGGTCGGCCGGATCTACTACAACTTCTCGACGCTGCTCTGCGTGCCGAACGCGCTCTCCCAGCAGGGCGGTTACGCGCTGGGCGCGCAGGCGGGAGAGGCGGCGATCCGCCGCGTGGTCACGGACGCGGGGTTCACCCGGTTCCGCCGGGCGAGCGAGACGCCGTTCAACATCGTCTACGAGGTCCGCCCGTAGGGAGCGGTGGACGATCCGCTGGGTGTGGACGCGCGGACGCGCTAGGACGTGCTCGGGCGCATCAGCCGGAAGCCCGGCTCGATGCGCGCGAGCTCGTCCAGCATCGCGTCCGCCGCCCGCTCCATGCTCTCGTTCGCCTGCACGCCGCCGTCCTCGATGAACTGGGTGTGGAACGGGATCTGGACCGCCTCGTAGACCGGGAACATCTTCAGCGCCGTGACGACCTGTTTGAGCTGCTGGACGGCCCGGGTGCCGGCCGCGATGCCGCCGTAGGAGACGAACCCCACGGGCTTGTACTGCCATTCCTGGTGGAGGTAGTCGAGGGCGTTCTTCAGCGCCGCCGGGTAGCCGAAGTTGTACTCCGGCGTCACGAGCACGAAGGCGTCCGAGGCGTCGACGATCCGGCTCCACGCCCAGGTGTGGTCCTGGGTGTACTGCCGCAGGCGAGGGTGGTTCGGCTCGTCGAGCAGGGGGAGCGCCAGCTCGGCCAGATCGACGACGGCGACCTCGAAGGCGCCGTGCGTGCGCGCCCGGTCGACGAACCACTCCGAGATCGGCAGGCCGGAGCGTCCGGGGCGGGTGGACGCGACGACAACGGTGAGCAGGGGCACGAGGCAGGACCTCCGGCTGCGGGAACCGCGACTTTCCCGGTTACCGCTCGATTCGAAAGATTGACGCTTAAACTACATCGCGTCGACTGCCACGACGTCGATGGAGACTGAGTGAGAGGGAGATCACCATGACTGCGGCACAGGACTGGAACACCACGGTCATCAACGAGTTCCGGGCCAATGACGGCAAGGTGGGCGGCAACTTCGAGGGGGCCCCGATCGTGCTGCTCCACACCACCGGCGCCAAGTCCGGGCTCGAGCGCGTGCACCCGATGATGTACCTCGAGCTGGACGGTCACCGATACGTCTTCGCCTCCAAGGCCGGCGCGGACACCGATCCTGACTGGTACCGGAACCTGGTCGCGAACCCGACCGTGACGGTCGAGATCGGCACCGAGACGTACGCCGCGACCGCCACCTCACTGCCTGAGCCGGAGCGGACTCGCGTCTACCGCGTCCAGGCCGAGCGCTTCCCAGGATTCGCCGAGTACGAGCAGAAGACCTCACGGATCATCCCCGTGGTGGAGCTCACGCGGGCCTCCTGACGCTGTTCCTCGGGTCGCTCCCCGGGTCGTCCGCCGGGTCGTTCCACGGAACGTTTTCCCCAGGCGCGAGCTCTCTGGCACCTGTCAACCAACTGTCAGGGAGGTCTTAGCTCCCTTACAGGTTCGGGCCGCATGATGATCCTCGGCCCGCGACCCCGCGCGGCCCAGGAAGCCCGCTGGTGCCCGGGTCAGGGAGTTCCCCTTGTCAGAGCAGTCCACCCCGCCCACGAGCGAGGCGCGCGGTTCGCTGCGCCGTCGCCGGGGGACGGTGATCGTCGCCGTCGTCGCGGTGCTGGTTGTCGCTGGTGCGACGACTGCATGGGCCATGAGCCGGTCGTCGAGCACTCCGGCCGCCAAGGGAACGACCCGGACCGTCTCGGTGACGACGGGCAACATCTCGGAGAGCGTGGCTGCCACCGGCACGATCGAGCCGGTCACCACGTCGAACCTCAGCTTCACTGCGGCGGGGACTGTGACCGCGGTGAACGTCTCTGCCGGGCAGAAGGTCACTGCGGGCGAGCAGCTCGCGACCATGACCTCCGCGTCCCTCGCCAGCCAGGTCGCGCAGGCGCAGGCGACGGTCGCGTCCGACCAGGCCCGCCTGTCCACTGACCAGACGGCGGGCGCCTCCGCTGCCCAGATCGCGGCCGACGAAGCCAACATCACCGTCGCGCAGGCCCAGCTCGCCGAGGCGCAGGCTGCACTCGCCGGCGCGACGCTCACCTCACCGATCGCCGGCACCGTGTCGGTCGTCAACCTCACCGTGGGTCAGCAGCTCAGCGGATCCGGGTCGAGCTCCAGCTCGAGCAGCGGCTCAGGGTCCGGCAGCGGCTCAGGGACCGGGTCCGGGGGCGGCAGCGGCAGCACCGGGTTGGGCAGTGGAACGGGGACCGGGGCGAGCACCAGCTCCGCCAGCTCCGCGAGCTCGAGCGCTCAGATCCAGGTCATCAGCACGGGCGCCTACCTGGTCAACGCCACCGTCGGCGCGGCCGACATCGCGAACATCGCCAAGAACGACCAGGTGACCATCACGGTGACCGGCTCGACGCAGCCGGTGTTCGGCCTGGTCTCGTCGGTTGGCGTCGTGGCGACGTCGTCCTCCGGATCAGCGGCCTTCCCGGTCGTCGTCACGGTGACGGGCAGTCCCGCTGGCCTGTACGCCGGCAGCACGGCCACCCTCTCGATCATCTATCGGCAGCTCAGCAACGTCCTGGTCGTCCCGACGTTGGCCGTCAGCCGCAAGAACGGCTCCGCCTACGTCACCGTCGTGAAGAACGGCGAGCAGGTCCAGCAAGCAATCACGGTGGGCCTCAGCTCGGGCGGCTCCACCCAGGTGCTCTCGGGCCTCGCCGAGGGTGACTCGGTCATCGAGACGATCCCGGTGGCGCGTACGGGCGGCGCCACGGGCGGGATCGGACGCACCGGCGGATTCGGTGGTGGCGGCGGATTCGGTGGCGGAGGTGGCTTCACCGGCGGTGGCGGCTTCACGGGCGGCGGCGGCGGCTTCACGGGCGGCGGCGGATTCGCCGGCGGCGGAGGGAACGGCTGATGTCCTCTCCGCTCCCGGTGCCTGAGCCGTTCCTCGTGTCCTCCGCGCCGTCGGCCGAGCCGGTGCTGGCGCTCAGCGATGTCACCAAGGTCTACCGCAGCGGCTCGCTCGAGGTCGCCGCGCTGCGCGGGGTCACCCTCGAGGTCCAGCAGGGTGAGTACGTCGCCGTCATGGGCCCGTCCGGGTCCGGCAAGTCGACGCTGATGCACATCATCGGCTGCCTCGACATCCCGAGCGGCGGGCACCTACCTGCTTGCCGGGGAGGACGTCAGCTGGATGACCGAGGACGACCTCGCCGACGTCCGCAACCGGCGGATCGGCTTCGTCTTCCAGCAGTTCAACCTGCTCCCGTCGCTGCCTGCCTGGTCGAACGTCGCCCTTCCGCTTGCCTACGCCGGGCGTGTCCCGTGCGGTGCGACGCGAGCGCGCCGAAGCCGCGCTGGCGCGGGTCGGGCTGGCCGACCGGGTCGAGCATCGCCCCGGCGAGCTGTCTGGTGGTCAGCAGCAGCGCGTCGCGGTGGCGCGCGCACTGGTCAACGAGCCGGCCCTGATCCTCGCCGACGAGCCCACGGGAAACCTCGACTCGACTCGACCGCCGACGTGCTCGACCTCTTCGACGAGCTGCACGCGGCTGGCCGCACCATCGTCCTGATCACGCACGAGAACGAGGTCGCCGATCGCGCCGGCCGAGTGATCAGGCTCCGTGACGGGCTGGTGACCGACGACTCCGGCCGGGGCGCGGTCGCACGGACAGGGGCGCCGGCATGACCTGGTTCGACACCTTCCGCACCTCGCTGGAGGCGATGCGCAGCCACCGGATGCGGTCCGCCCTCACGGTCCTCGGGCATCATGATCGGCATCTCGGCGGTCATCCTGACCGTCGGTCTCGGCGTCGGCGCCCAGCAGCAGGTCACCGCTCAGGTCGAGGCGCTCGGGACCAACCTGCTGATCATCTCGCCCGGCAGCACCACCTCGACGACCACGGGGCTGCGCGGCGGCTTCGGCGTCCGCGTCGACCCTGACGCCGGGGACGCGGCGGCGCTGTCCTCGACCGGTGGTCGCGCCTGACATCGAGGCGGTCGCGCCCAGCACCTCCAGCTCGCAGTCGCTGGTCGCGGGCACCAACAACTGGACCACGACGGTCGTCGGCACCACGCCGTCGTGGCTGTCCGTGCGGGCTCGCACGATGGCCGACGGCAGCTTCCTCACCGCCGCCGACCAGGCCTCCGCCGCCTCGGTCGTCGTGCTCGGCTCGACCACGGCCGAGGAGCTCTTCGGCACCACGGACGTCGTCGGCCAGTCGGTGACCATCGCCGGCACGCCGTTCACCGTCGAGGGCGTGCTCGCCGCGAGCGGTTCCTCCGGCAGCTCGAGCGGCAGCTCCAACAACGACGACACCGCGGTGATCCCGCTGAGCACCGCCCAGCAGCGGGTGTCCAGCGGGTCGAGCCGTACCTCGGTGCAGACCATCTACGTCGCAGGCGGCGTCGCAGGACGGCCCTGCCCGCCGCCTACCAGGAGGCCGACAACGAGCTCCTGGCGCTGCATGGCATCACGACGCGCGACGGGCGCGGACTTCACCATCACCAACCAGGCGTCGCTGGTGACCACCGCGGCCTCGGTCGTCCAAGACGCTGACCGTGCTGCTCGCCGGGATCGCAGCGATCTCGTTGCTCGTCGGCGGGATCGGCGTCATGAACATCATGCTCGTCTCGGTCACCGAGCGGATCCGCGAGATCGGTCTGCGCAAGGCGCTCGGCGCCCGACCCCGCGCTGATCCGTCGGCAGTTCCTGGTCGAGGCGTCGTTGCTCGGCCTCACCGGCGGTCTGCTCGGCGCCGTCATCGGCATCGTGGGGGCGAAGGTCTTGCCCACCTTCATCTCCAACCCGGTGGCCCTCTCGGTCCCGGCGATCGTCGGATCCATCACCGTCGCGCTGGCCATCGGCCTGGTCTTCGGTGTCTACCCAGCGAGCCGGGCCGCCCGGCTCGCACCCATCGACGCACTTCGCAGCGAATGACCCCGACCCGAACATCCCCCTCCCGAACGCAGTCAGCCGTGCCGAAGACCCTGGAGCAACAGTCATGAACCCCAGCACCGCCACCTCCCAGCCTCGCACCATCTCCAGGCGGCGCACCCTCGTCGCTGCGTTCGCCGTAGCCCCGGTGCTCGTGCTCGTCGCCGCCTGCGGCGGCAGCAGCAGCGGCGGGTCTGGGAGCACGCCAGCAGCGGCCGCCCCCAGCCCCACGCGAACCGGTGGCACCGGCCAGGCCCGGACCTTCCCCGGCGCCAGCGGCCTCATCGCCGCGGCGTCGCCCGGTGTCCTCCAGGTCCAGTCCACGACGGCCCAGAACACCGTGACCTACACCGCGGCGACGGCGTTCACCGAGACCACGACCGGCACCATCGGCGCGGGTGACTGCGTCGTCGTCACCGGGACCCCGGGCGCCAGCCCCGACGGCGATCACGGCCCTCTCGGTCCGGATCGACGCGAAGGTGAACGGCGCCTGCCCGACGGCTGCCGCTGGGTTCGGTGGCGGCGCGGGTGGCGGCGGAGGAGGCGCCGGCGGCGGTTTCCAGCGTCCTAGTGGTGCACCGTCGGGCGCTCCCACCGGCGGGGGTGGCAACGGTGGCCCAGGGCGAAGCTTCGCGACGGCCAACGGCTCGGTGACGTCGGTGACGGGGACGACCTTCGTCATGCAGGGCACCGTGCGCAGCTTCACCCCCGGCGCCAGTGCGGCACCGTCCCCCGCTGCCACGTCGATCACCGTGACGCTCGGCACCACCGCGACGATCACCCAGACGGTCAAGGCCACCAGCGCCGCGGCGGTGGTGGGCAAGTGCGCGACCGCCATCGGCACCGCTAACAGCACCGGCGCGATCGCAGCCCGCTCCATCGCGATCAGTGCGCCGACTGCTAGCGGCTGCACCCGCGCCGGGTTCGGCGGACGCGGGGTTCGGTGGCGGGTCCGGCGGTTCTGGTGGCGGGTCCGGCGGTTCTGGCACGGGTACCACCAATGGCTAGACGTCGACGCAGCACGACGAGCCGGGTCGTCACCACGGTGGCCGTGGTGGCCGCCGTCTTGGTGGCGGGCGGTGCGGTAACCGCGTACGCCTCGACGCGGGGCAGCACGCCCAACTACGTCACGGCCGCGGTCAGCACGCAGTCCGTCGTCCAGACCCTGCAGGCGACCGGCACCACCGAGGCCTCGACGGCCGCCACCGTCTCGTTCGCGGTGTCTGGCACCGTCACGAGCGTCCCGGTTGCGGTGGGCGACACCGGTGACGGCTGGCGAGGTCCTCGCATCGTTGAGCACCACCTCGCTGCAGCTCGCGGTTGCCACAGCCCAGCAGACCGCGGCGAACGCGGAGCTGACGCTGGAGGAGGCGGAGAACGGACAGGTCTCGTCGGTCTCGACCGGCGGCAGCACGCGGTCCGGCGGCACTGGAGGCGGGAGCAGCTCGACCGCGGGCAGCTCGACCGGGAACAGCTCGAGCAGCGGGAGCTCACACTCGACCACCGGCGGCCCGACCACGGGCGGCTCGACCGGCTCCACCGCGGCGGTCAAGGCGGCGCAGCAGCGCCTGCTGCAGACCGTGCGGCAGGCGGACGCAGGAGCTGAGCCGCGCCAAGGCCGACCTGGCCGTCGCCACCAAGCTCTGCGCCTCGACCCCGACGCCGACGCCCACACCGACCTCGACGCCAACCCCGACGCCCACGGACACCTCGTCGCCGTCGGCCTCGCCGAGCCCGTCGGCGACCGACTCCACCCTCGCGGCCCAGGTCGCTTCGGCGTCCCCGCAGGCGTCGCACCCGACCGGACCACCGAGCGGTGGTCCCGCCCCGACCACTTGCGCCGAGGCGCAGGCACTCGTTCTCAAGGACGAGACGCAGGTGCTGGCGTTGCAGCAGAGCATCTCCACCCAGGAGGCCGAGCTCGACAAGCTGCTCGGTCGCACGGCCTCGACCGGCTCCGGTTCTGGCGGCGCCAGCAGCGGGTCCGGCACGAGCGGCTCGTCGGCCACCGGTTCGGGGTCCAGCGGATCCACGACCGTGGCCGTCAGCGCCGCTCAGCTGGCCGCAGACCAGGCAGCCGTCGACGCCGCGAACGCCGAGCTCGCGGTCGCGCAGCAGCAGCTCCAGCAGGCCACCATCGTGAGCCCGTTCGCCGGCGTGGTCAGCTCGGTCGGCCTCACTGTCGGGCAGGCGGAATCCGCCGGATCCACCACGCAGGCGATCGACGTCATCGACCCGAACGGCCACGGGGTGAGCCTCTCCGTGGACGTCACCAAGGTGCCGATGGTCAAGGTCGGGCAGAAGGCCACCGTGGTCCCCGACGGCACGACCAAGCCGCTCGCTGCCACGGTCTCCTATGTCGCGCCGGCCCCGGCTTCGTCGTCGAGCACCGCCTACGCGGTGCAGCTGACCTTCGACCAGGAGCCCGCCGGCCTGCGAGATGGCATCCCGGCTGCGGTCACCTTGACCACTCAGCAGGCGGAGAACGTCCTCGCCGTCCCGACCTCGGCCGTCAGCCACCTCGGCCCGCTGAGCTTCGTGACCTTGCTCGACGGCAGCACCACCAAGCGTCAGCTCATCACCGCCGGCGCGGTCGGCGCGATCTACACCCAGGTGACCAAGGGGCTGACGGCCGGGCAGCTCGTGGTGCTGGCCGATCCGTCACAGGCGATCCCGACGAGCACGATCACCGGTCGGGTGGCCCGCATCACCGGGGGAGCGGGCGCGACGACCGGCCTCGGCGGTCTCGGTGGTGCCGGTGGTTTGGGCACGACCGGTGGCTTCGGCGGGACCGGGGCCCGCGCAGGGGGCTAGATCCACGCAGGGGGTAGGCGGCGCGGGTGCGAGCGGTGGAGGCTTGGCGAGCGACCTCCGCTGCCACCTGCCCGCACAGGTGGCAGCGAAGGACGTCTTGGGGTAGCGCGCAGGCCAGGCACCCTGCGCCGTGGCGGTGCGCGCCAGACGCCGAAGCTCAGGCGGAGTCGGCCCAGAACTGGCCGTGCGCGCGTCGACCAGAGACGACGGCGCGGACCTGCCGCCCGTCATGGCTCGAGCGCCTGTCCGTCCCGCTCGCTCGCCTGGACCCACGGACCTGGGTCAGGCTGAAGTCCGCGAGCATGCGCCGGCTGGTCAAGGCCTCGGTCACCGGCCCGTCGGCGTCCACCAGGACGAGCCGTCGACCCGTAGCGGTCGCGCGGTAGTTCGCGCCGATCAGCAGCGCCAGTCCCGGGACGTCGATCGCGGCGACGCCACGCACATCCAGCCGGAGCTCGTCGCAGTCGACCTCCTCGAGGGCGTCGAACAGCGCCTCGCGCAGGTCGGGCACCTGACGCCAGGTCACGTCGCCGGACCACGTCGCTCGGTGCGTGTGACGCCCCGGTACCGCTGCTGACCTGGCCTCGCTGTTCTCTGTGGCCGTCATTCGAGTCTCCGCATCGCTTGATCGTTGTGCCTGTCCTCAGGCTCATACGGTTACCTGTGAGCGAGCGGACTTCCGGCTGCCAACTGGCTGAGAGATGGTCGGGGGCGCTGGCAGCAAGTCTTCAGGGACCTCTCAGGCCACACGCAGGATCCGATCAGGCGCCGGCCGTAGGCTGACAACGTGCTGAAGACGACGCAGCCGGAGGAGGCCAGGGCGCGAGCCATGGGGGCCGGCGCCAGGTTGCTCGTGGTCGATGACGAGCCGGACATCGTCGAGCTCCTCACCGCCAGCCTGCGGTTCGCCGGGTTCGAGGTCGAGTCGGCTGCCACCGGCGCCGAGGCCCTCGCCGTCGCCGCGGCCTTCCGGCCGGACCTCATCATCCTCGACGTGATGATGCCGGACCTCGACGGCTTCGCCGTGCTGACCCGGCTGCGGCAGGAGGGCCAACGGGTGCCGGTCGTGTTCCTGACCGCCCGCGACGCGACCGAGGACAAGGTCAGGGGACTCACGAACGGTGCGGACGACTACGTCACCAAGCCGTTCAGCCTCAGCGAGATGATCGCCCGCATCGGCGCCGTGCTCCGGCGGGCCAGCGGTGAGATGGACGAGGCCGCGAGCCGGCTCACGTTCGCGGACCTCGAGCTCGATGCCGACACCCACGAGGTGTGGAAGGCAGGGACCCTGGTCTCGCTGTCGCCCACCGAGTTCAAGCTGCTCGACTACTTCATGCGCAACCCCAAGCGCGTGCTGTCCAAGGCGCAGATCCTCGACCATGTGTGGAACTACGACTTCAACGGCGAGGCCAACGTCGTCGAGGCCTACATCTCCTACCTGCGCCGCAAGATCGACACCGCCGAGCCGCGGCTGATCCACACCCTGCGCGGCGTCGGCTACGTGCTGCGGGTTCCCAGCCCATGAGCAAGGGCAGGGGGAACGCGGTGTCCCGGCTCGCGGCCCGCACCCCCTTGCGCATCAAGATGGTCGCTGGCGCTGCTGACCCTGCTCTCGCTCGCGCTGATCGGGACCGGCTTCGCGGTCCGCACCGCGCTCAACAGCTACCTGCTCACCCGGGTGGACGACCAGCTAGCGCGCACCAGCGACTCGGTCACGGTCCCGGCTGCTCCCAGGGCGTCCCCGTGCAGTGCCGCGATGCCCCCGGTCCGGGCCGGGTGGAGCTCGCCAACGAGGTCTCGCTGCGTGCCACGGCGCCCGGCGGCGCCACGCTGTACAGCTGCGGCGGCACCACGGCCTCCGGCCAGTCGGCGCCCCAGCTCCCGGTCATGACCAGCAGCGCAGGCCAGCGACCTGCACAGCCAGCCGTTCACCGTCCCCCCGACCGCAGGCGGGGCCGACTGGCGGGTGCAGGTGCTCGGCCCTGCCGAACAGCGCCGGCGGTGCTCTACGCCTACACGAGCCTGGCCGACGTGGACAGCATCGTCGACCGGCTCGGCGTCATCGAGGTGGTCGGCGGCGCCCTGGCCTTGCTGCTGCTCGCCGGGCTCGGCTACGCGATGGTCCGGCGCAGCCTGCGGCCGCTGGAGCAGGTCGAGGACGCCGCCGAGCTCATCGCTGCCGGCGACCTCTCGATCCGGATCGCCTCCGACCAGGGCCCCCGGACCGAGGTCGGGCCGCTTGTCGTCGGCCTTCGACTCGATGGTCGGGCAGATCGAGGCTGCCTTCGATGCCCGGCGCGCGTCCGAGGAGGCCGCCCGTGCGTCCGAAGAAGCCGCCAGGGCCAGCGAGGAGGCCGCCCGGGCGTCCGAAGAAGCCGCCCGCGCGTCCGAGGAGCGCATGCGCCGGTTCGTCGCCGACGCCAGCCACGAGCTCCGCACGCCGCTGGCGTCGATCCGCGGGTTCGCCGAGCTCTACCGGCAGGGAGCGGTCCCGGAGCCCAAGGACGTCGACCGGGTGATGGGTCGGATCGAGAGCCAGTCCCAGCGCATGGGCGTGCTCGTCGACGACCTCCTGCTGCTCGCCCGGCTGGACCAGCAGCGCCCGCTGCGAGCGCGAGCCCGTCGACCTCCTCACCCTCGTCGCCGACGCGACGCACGAGGCGCAGGCGATCGAGCCGGAACGCGCCATCGCGCTGCAGGTCGGCCCCGGGCGAGCGACCCGCGGTCGTCCTCGGCGACGACATGCGACTGCGTCAGGTCGTGGGGAACCTGCTCAGCAACGCGCTCATGCACACCCCTTCGCACGGCGCCGATCACGGTCACCGTCGGCGTCGACGGCGGCAGCGCCACCGTCGACGTCAAGGACGAGGGGCCGGGCATGGCCCCGGCCGACGCCCAGCACGTCTTCGAGCGCTTCTACCGGGCAGACACCTCGCGGACCCGAGCCATCGGCGGGAACGGGCTCGGGCTGTCGATCGCGGCGGCGCTGGTCGCGGCCCACGACGGCACGCTCTCGGTCGAGACGGCACCGGGGCGGGGCGCAACGTTCCGCGTGCGGCTGCCGCTCCTGGTGCCCGCCGCCGTCTGAGCTATGTTCGAACGACGCGGGGTTCAGCCGAAGCCAGCGACCAGGACGTCGCAGCTCCGGGAGGTGATCCGCGATGCTGAAGTGGTTCCGTGAAGGCTTGGGACCAGGGCACACCGGTGCGGGTGGGCTGCTCGGCGCCCTCGACGGCCTGTTCAACCCTGGTGCCGCGCGGGCCCGCGAGCACCTCGCCGCCGAGAACGAGAGCGTGATGCAGGCCCCGACGCCGGGCGACATGCTGCTGCGCGACGGCAAGCTGGTCATCACGGCTGAAGCCGCGCGAACCGTGCCCCGAAACCGCCGCACCCGATGACGTCGCCGATGACGTCGCCCCGGACGTCGCCCCGAGACGCTCGCCCCGGACGTCGCCCCGGACGACGCCGAGAGCTAGGGGCGGTCGAGCGCCGGGATCCGCACGGTCCCGAACTCGGCGTCCGGCTGGCTGTTCCACGAGTGCAGGGTCCAGCCGCTGGTGGTGTCGCCGGTCGAGCACCGCGATGCCGGTGTTGGCCAGCGGTGCAGCACGCACGAATCCGCCGGGGTCGTCGCTGGTGCTGAACAGCGACCCAGAGGCGGCTCATCCCGCCGTGGGTCACGAGAACGGCCGTCTCCACGCCGGAGCGCACGACCTCGTCGACCACGGCGTCGTACCTGGCGAGGGTCTCGTGGCCGTCCTCGGCCCCGGGCATCCGGACGTCGAGATCGCCTTCGGCCCAGGCCACGTAGCACCCGACGAATCGATCGGTGGCTTCCACGTCGTTCCGCATCTCGAGGTCGCCCGCGATGATCTCGCGCAGCCCGTCGCGCACGACCACCGGAAGCCCGCGTTCGGCGGCCAGCGGCGCCGCCGTCTGCTGAGCGCGGAGGAGGGTCGAGGAGTAGATCGCGTCGATGCTCTCCTGGGCCAGCGCCGCCGGCACCGCGGCAGCCTGCTCGAGCGCCGAGCTCGGTGAGTGCTGGACCTGGTGCCGCCGAGTCGAGGTAGCGGTGGAGATTGGACGGGCTCTGGCCGTGCCTGAGCAGGATGAGCCGCACGTGAGAGGTCCTTGCTGGAGGAAGCGCAGCGGCCGGACGCCGCCGTCGAGTTACTTACTTCAGTCTACACATTCGGCGCAGCGGGCCGGCCCAGCGCACCGGCCAGCGCCGGCCCAGCCGACCCAGCGCCGGCCCGGCGGAACCAGCAGCGGACCGGACATGGGTCGGCGGGCGCACCCCGAGGGGTGCGCCCGCCGATCGAAGCGTCGCGCAGAGCGCCTGGCTGGGACGTCAGCCGGCGAGCGCCTTGCTCTTCAGGTTGTCGAACTCGGCCTGGCTGATCGTGCCGGAGTCCAGCAGGGCCTTCGCCTGGCTGATCTGGTCGGCAGCGGAGGCGGACGTGCCCGCTGCTGCCCGGATCTGCGCATCGATCTGACCTTGCGCAGCCTCGCCGCGGCCGCCTGGCGACCGGCCATGCCGTGCCCGCGAATGATCAGGTACAGCAGGATGCCCAGGTACGGAAGGATGATCACCAGGATCATCCAGAGCGCCTTGACGCCGCCCGAGGTCTCGTGGTCACGGAAGATGTCGGTGAAGATGATGATCGAGCAGCCAGAACCAGATGAAGAACAGGAAGAACTCGAACATCCAGAGCAGGACGTCGCCGTCTCCGAACGACGTGGCGATCAGGTTCATGTGCTGTGGTCCTTAGTGTGTGGCGTGCGTCGGAACGATCTGGGCCTGTCTAGCACCTCGCGGCCCCGCGAGGGCAGGTTCTGCCAAAGCCGAGCCGCGCGGCGTCAGACGCCGAGGTGCCCGACGGAGCCGTCCTCGAACCCATGGCCCCCCTGGACGCCTTGCATCCATTCGGCCCGGGTCGGCTCGGTGTCGATGTCGGCGAAGCTGGTGTCGTCGCCCTCGACGACGACGACCTCGGTCGAGCTCGCGCCCGGGACGTACTCCTTGACCGTGTCGACGTGCTTGCGTTCGACCTCGACCACCAGGGTCACCGAGCTGGCCGGGTAGTCCGCGGCGAGCTCGCGGAGCTGCTGCTTGCCGAGGTCGTGGATCAGGTGGCCCTCGCGGTGCAGCGAGATCTCGCCCGCGGCGTCCTTGCTGACGATCGCGCTGTCGAGGTAGCCGATGATCTTGTCGTTGTGCAGCCTGCGGATGCCCTTGAGATCCGTCTCCGCCGCGTCGGAGCTCGGGTACCGGCTGATGACGAGCGCGGTGTGGCTTGCGGACATGGTGGGCTCCTGCGGTCGAGAGGCCGAGGGACGACGGCCTGCTGACCTGAGTGTGCCAGTCCGGCGCGGCCGAGTCAGCGGTCTCGGGCGACGAACCGTCACCCGGCCCGGCGCCTTCACCCACCTACAGGCCGGGGCTCGACTGCATGAGGCCACCGTCCGCGAAGACGGTGGTCGACGTCAGGTAGCTCGCGCCGTCGCCGGCGAGGAACACCACCACGCTCGCGATCTCCTCGGGCTGAGCCATCCGGCCGAGCGGGATCGCTGCGTTCAGCGTTGCCATCGCGGTCGGGTCGTTCATGGTGGCGGCGTTGATCGGGGTCGCGACCGCGCCCGGCCCGAGGCCCACGACGGTGATGCCGTGCGGGCCGAGCTCCTGACCGGCCGTGCGCGTGAGCATCCGCATGCCGCCCTTGGACAGGCAGTAGGCCGTGTTGCCGGGCATCGGCCAGTCCTCGTGGACCGAGGTCATGTTGATGATCCGGCCGCCGCCGCCCTGCGCGATCATCTGCTTGGCGGCGATCTGGGTGCCGAAGAAGGCGCTCTTGAGGTTGATGTCCATCACGCGGGCGTACTGCTCCTCCGTCGTGTCGAGGACGGAGGTTCGGGTCTCGATGCCCGCGTTGTTCACCATGATGTCGAGCGCGGCCGTAGGTGCTGACGGCGGTGTCGACCAGCCGCTGCAGGTCGGCGACGCTGCTGACGTCCGCCTGGACGCCGATGGCCTTCTCGCCGAGCGCGAGCAGCGACTTCTCCAGCTCCTCGGTGGCCTCCGGGTGCACCACGTAGTCGATGACGACGCTGGCGCCCTCCGCCGCGAGGGCGAGGACGACGGACTTCCCGATGCCGGTGTTGCCGCCGGTGACGATCGCGACCTTGCCCTGCAGGCTCATGCGGGAGACTCCTTCATCGGCGGTGCTGACGGTGGGTGGGGTGCCGGGGACGGACAGGCGGTGGCGGAACACGACGTAGGTCCAGCCCTGGTAGAGCAGCACGACCGGCAGCAGCACGAGCGCGACCACCGTCATGACGGTGAGGGCGTAGTGACCGCTGGCCGTGGACGTCACGGTGAGCGAGTAGGCCGGGTTGGTGGTGGACACCAGCACGTTCGGATACAGGTTGGTGAAGACCGAGAGCGTGACCAGCGCGATGGTCAAGGCGGTCGCGGCGAAGGACGCGCCTTCGCGCCGTGGCTGCCAGCAGCAGCGCCGCGCCGACGGCCGCGACCACAGCCAGCGCTGGCGGGACGATGCTCCACGCGAAGGGCTGATCGGACTTCGTCGGGGTCCAGACCGCGAAGCCCAGCACCAGCACGGCTGCGGGCCACGCGAGGACGACGGCCAGACGGTGGCTGCGGTCGCGCAGCGCGTCGAGGGTGCGCAGGCCGAGGAACGTCCCGCCGTGCAGCAGGCAGAGCAGCAGCATCGTCACACCGAGGTAGAGGCCGTACGGCGTGAGCAGGTCCCAGAAGGTGCCGGTGAACTCCTGGTTGCTCCCGACCGGGAGCCCCGCCAGCAGGTCGCCCAGCGCGACACCCAGCAGCAGCGGAGCCAGCGCGCTGCCGACGGTCATCGCCCAGCTCCAGGCCGAGCGCCAGGAGCCGTGCTCGACCCGGCCGCGGAACTCGAAGGAGACACCACGCAGGATCAACGCCATGAGCACGAGGACCAGGGCGAGGTAGCCGGCGGAGAACCAGGTCGCGTACCAGCCCGGGAACGCGGCGAACACCGACGCGCCGGCGACGATCAGCCAGACCTCGTTGCCGTCCCAGAACGGACCGATCGTGTTGATGAGCACGCGGCGTTCGCCGTCGTCATGGCCGAGGAACCGGTGGAGCATCCCCACCCCGAAGTCGAAGCCCTCCAGCACGAAGAAGCCCGTCCAGAGGACCGCGACCGCCCCGAACCAGAACACCTGAAGGCTCATCGCCGGTCCCTAGTAGGTGAGCACCGGGACACGTGGCCCCGGCTGGTCGTCGGTGGGCTGGTCGTCGTCCTCGCTCGCTTCGTCGAGACCGCGGCGGGCGTACTTCGTCATGAGGTAGACGTCGAGCACGCCGAGCAGCAGGTAGATGCCGTAGAAGAGCACCAGGCTGATGATGATCTGCGAGGCGCCGACCGATGGCGACGCCGCACTGGACGTCTTCATCAGCCCCTGCACGATCCACGGCTGACGCCCGTTCTCGGTGAGCATCCAGCCCGCAGTGTTCATCAGGAACGGCGCGATGACCGCCCAGGTGGCGATCGCGAGGAACAACCGTGAGGTGTCCAGCCGTCGTCTCCAGAGCAGGAACGCGGCCCACAGCGCGAGCAGCGAGCCGAGGGTCCCCAGGTAGGCCATGACGCGCATCGACCAGTACTGCACGAAGACGTTCGGGACGTAGTTCCCCGGCCCGTAGGTCTGCTGGTACTGCGGCGTTGAGCTCGTTCATGCCCTCGACCGAGCCGTTCCAGGTCCCGGTGGCCAGGATCGAGAGCAGGTGCGGGATCTGGATGATCTTCGTCGGTGTCTCGTCCTTGAAGCCGCCACCGACCTGGAACGCGGAGAAGGAGCACGGTCCGCAGTCCTCCCACTGCGCCTCGGCCGCGGCGATCTTCATCGGCTGGTAGGTGGCCTCGATGATCCCGAGGTGGCTGCCGACCATGAGGACCAGCAGCGAGGCCGGCAGCAAGGTCACCACCGAGACCACCGCCGAGCGATGGAAGAGCTCGACCTCCTGCTTGCGCCGCAGGTGCCACGCCGACACCGCCAGCATCACCAGCGAGCCGGTCACCAGCGAGGCCAGGAGGACGTGGGCGTACCCCCAGAGGAACACGGGGTTGGTCATCAGCGCGCTGATCGAGGACAGCTCGGGACGGCCGGTGGTCGGGTTCGTCGTGTAGCCGACCGGGTGCTGCATCCACGAGTTCGCGGCCATGATGAACGCGGCCGAGAGCACCGCGCCCAGCGCCACCAGCCATGCCGTCGCCAGGTGCACCTTGCGGGGCAGCACGCCCCAGCCGAACACCCAGAGGCCGAGGAAGGTGGACTCCAGGAAGAAGGCGGCGAGCCCTTCCATCGCGAGCGGCGCACCGAACACGTCGCCGACGAACCGCGAGTAGGCCGACCAGTTCATCCCGAACTCGAACTCCTGGACGAGCCCGGTCACGACGCCGACCGCGATGTTGATGACGAGCAGCGTGCCGAAGAAGCGCGTCAGCCTGCGGTAGTCGGTGTGCCCGGTCCGGAACCACGCGGTGTGCAGCACGGCGACGAGGAACCCGAGGCCGATCGTCACGGGGACGAAGAAGAAGTGGTAGACGCTCGTGGACGCGAACTGGAACCGCGCGAGGTCCAGGGAGGTCATCGGGCCCCTCCTTCGTGTCACGGCGGCGGGCAGGACCAGGACTGAACCTAGCCCGGGGCAGACCACTTCCGCAGCAAGGGTGCGACGGTGGCCGGGGCACGTCACCTGCTGTTCATCTGGCCCCAGGAGGCTGGGCGACGCCGTCGGAGCGGGGTCCGACAGAATGACCGTGGGCCGGCTTGCTGCGCACGGGTGAGCAGGGACCGGTAGTCCCGAGCAGGGTCGCGCAGGAACGGACGTTCCAAGGGGTGAGCATGACCGATCGACGTCACGCAGCGGCTGAGACGGCACACGTCGCCGACGTCGCGAGCGCCGAGCGCTTCCGGCTCGAGCAGGTCGACAGCGGCCAGGTGCCGTGGCGGGCCTGGGGCCCGTACGTCTCCGAGCGCGCGTGGGGCACCGTCCGCGAGGACTACAGCCCGGACGGCGAGGCATGGGACTTCTTCCCGCACGACCATGCGCGCTCGCGGGTGTACCGCTGGAACGAGGACGGCATGGCCGGCTTCTGCGACGAGTCGCAGAGCTGGGTGCTCTCCCTCGGTCTGTGGAACGGCGTCGACCCGATCCTCAAGGAGCGGATGTTCGGGCTCTCCGGCACCGCAGGGCAACCACGGCGAGGACGTCAAGGACTACTGGTGGTACCTCGACGGCACGCCGACGCACTCCTGGCAGACCTGGCGATACCACTACCCGCAGGGCGCCTTCCCGTACGAGGACCTCGTCGCGGTGAACGCCCACCGCGCGCGGACCGAGCCGGAGTACGAGCTCGTGGACACCGGGGTCGTTCGACGACGGCCGCTACTGGGTCGTCACCGTCGACTACGCCAAGGCCGGGCCGCACGACCTCTGCATGCAGGTCACGGTCGAGAACGCCGGGCCGGACGAAGCCACGCTCTCCGTGCTGCCCACGCTCTGGTACCGCAACACGTGGTCCTGGGGCTACCCGATGAGCACGCAAGCCGCGAGCTGATCGCTCGAGGGCGGCCGGATCGTCGGCAGCCACCCGCGCTCAGGACTGCTGGCGCATGGCGGGTGACGGCGGCGGCGTTCCGCTGTTCTGCGACAACGAGACCAACAACGAGCGGCTCTTCGGGACCGAGAACGTCTCGCCGTACCCCAAGGACGGCATCAACGACCACGTGGTGTCAGGCGCGGACACGGTGAACCCGGCGCGACGCGGCACGAAGGCCGCGCTGGACTACAGCGCTCACCGTCCCGGCCGGCGGGAGCCGGACGATCAGGGTCCGGCTGGTCGGTGCGGACGACGCCGAGACCGAGCCGCTCGACGTCACCGACGGCTTCGACGCCGTCGTGGCCGCGCGCAAGGCCGAGGCCGACGCGTTCTACGCCGGCGCTCACGCCGGTCGCCTGCGACCCCGACGAGGCGCAGGTCCTGCGGCAGGCCTACGCCGGCCTGCTCTGGTGCAAGCAGTTCTTCCACTACGACGTCGAGCGCTGGCTCGACGGGCGACCCGGGGCAGCCGGCGCCGCCGCCGGGTCGCGGGCGCAGTCCGCAACGGCGACTGGATGCACCTGAACAACCACGAGGTCCTGCTGATGCCGGACCCGTGGGAGTACCCGTGGTTCGCGGCGTGGGACCTCGCCTTCCACTGCGTGACCCTCGCGCACATCGACCCGGCGTTCGCCAAGAGCCAGCTGATCCTGCTGCTGCGCGAGTGGTACATGCACCCCAACGGCCAGATCCCGGCCTACGAGTGGAACTTCTCCGACGTCAACCCGCCGGTGCACGCCTGGGCGGCGCTGCGGGTCTTCGAGCTCGACGGCGGCACGCGACTTCGAGCTTCCTCAAGCGCGATCTTCCACAAGCTGCTCGATCAACTTCACCTGGTGGACGAACAACAAGGAGCACGGCGGCAACAACCTCTTCCAGGGCGGGTTCATGGGGCTGGACAACATCGCGCCCCTCGACCGCTCGAAGATCCCGCCCAGGTCGGCTACCTGGAGCAGGCCGACTCGACGGCCTGGATGGCGATGTACGCGCTCGACCTGCTGGAGATCGCGCTGCGCCTCGCCCTGGACGACCGCTCCTTCGAGGACGTCGCGACGAAGTTCTTCGAGCACTTCCTGCGCGATCGCGCACGCGGCGAACACGTCGGGCCTGTGGGACGAGGAGGACGCGCTTCTTCTACGACATCCTGCACCTGGCCGACGGCCGCGACATCCCGATCAAGGTGCGCTCGCTGGTCGGCCTCATGCCGGTCACCGCGGCTCGCGAGTACCACGCGCAGGCAGCTCGCGCTCGCTGCCGCGAGTTCGCCGAGCGCGCCGCCTGGTTCCTGACCAACCACCCCGAGCTCGCCGCCGCCGTCCGGCAGCGCGAGGACGCCGCCGGCGACCACCGGCTGCTCTCGGTGGTCTCGCCGGAACGCCTGGTCAAGGTGCTCGAGCGCATGTTCGACGAGACGGCTTGCTGTCGGCCGTACGGCATCCGCTCGCTGTCGGCCTTCCACCGCGACCACCCGGTCGTCGTGGAGGCCGGCGGAGTCACCTCGCGTCGGTCGACTACGAGCCGGCCGAGTCGACCACCGCCCTGTTCGGCGGCAACTCGAACTGGCGCGGGCCGATCTGGTTCCCGCTCAACGCGCTGCTCATCGAGGCGCTGCGTGACTTCGCGGTGTTCGACGACACCGCCCTGGTCGAGTTCCCGTTCGGCGTCCGGCGAACCAGGTCACGCTGGACGTCGCCGCCGACGACGTCGTGCGCCGGCTGCTCTCGATCTTCGTCGCCGGCGAGCGACGGCCGGCGACCGGTGCACGGTACCAACGACCTGCTCGCCACCGACCCGCGCTGGCGGGACAACATCCCGTTCCACGAGTACTTCCACGGCGACACCGCGCAAGGCCTCGGGGCCATGCACCAGACGGGCTGGACCGCGCTCATCGCGCACCTGATCCTCGACTCGCACCGGACCGCCACCGAGCGCGCGCCGCTCGGCACGTCCGCGATCACCGAGCGAGGCGCGGGCGTGAGCCGCCCGGCCTCCTACACCTGAACGGACGCCGACGCGGAGCACCGAGCTCCTGGCCGAGCGGGCGTGCGCGAAGGGGCTGGCGAGCTCGTGCGGCCTGGCCGCGGCTAGGAGAGGACGAGTCGGAGCGAGACGCGACGCGCGGTCCAGAGCAGGTCGGTCGCCGGGTCTTCGTCGTGGTTGAGCACCGTGGCGATGGCAGCGAACGAGGCACCTGCGGCGTGCAGCGACGCGATCCGGGCGTCGACCTCGAGCTCTCTGAGCTCGTGCCGCTCGGCGGCCGAGCGGCACGCCTCCCGGGGAGGCGGTCGGCGTGCCGCCACCATCGCCGCGAGGGTCTGGGTACGCGGCTGCGGCCCACCCCAGAGCGGACCGGTTGCCCGGTCGCAGTTCAGCAGGCGCAGGATGGCCTGCCCAGCCCGGCGGCTGACGCCGCGAGCCGTCGTCGTCACGCCGGCCTCGTGCGCGCGCTTGATGGCGCTGCCGCACGCGGCAGCCCCGGCAACGGTGCTGACGGCTGCCTCCACGGCATCAGCCGAGATGTTCAGCGTGTGGAGCGGGAATCGGAGCATGCGAAGAGAGTCCGGATCGGTCCCGAAGTCGTCGGTGGCGATGCGCACCCCGAGTCGGGTCAGCTGCTCCAGGCTCGACTTGATCCCGGGTGCCCCGGCGAACGCGCTGAGCCCGCTCAGCCCGAGCACGACGCGCTGAGGGCTGAGCCGCACGCAGGAGAGCGTCGAGGCCAGCTCGTCGACCAGCTCAGGCAGCGTGCATGACACCGGGCCGGTGTCGAGCACGAGGTCGAGGTCCGGCAGGTTGGCGAGGAAGTAGCGGAAGTCCCTGCAGGCCTGAGCCAGCGGGTGGTGGACGCCGGCAGAAGGCGTCCGAAGTGTGGTCGCGACCCCGACCGTGCGGCTGGTCGACAGGTCGACCACGGGCTGGAAGGAGGCGTGAACCCACGCTGGCTCGATCATGCGAGCCGCCACGGTTGCCCGGCCCCCGGCTTGCGGAGCGAGGGTCGGGTGAGCAGCGGCAGCCACGCCGGACCAAGGACCAGGAAGGTGACCACGGTCATGTCTCGACCTCGTGAATCCCCAGCCACATGGACGTTCTGTCAGCCTGGGGGCGTCGATCTGTCACCGGTTGATCGTCAGGCGGTCTGGCCGTGGTGGGCCGTGCTCTCGGCGTTGATGAGGTCGAGCAGCTCCTGCTGCGAGTGCAGTCCCAGCTTCCGGTACACCGAGCTGAGCTGGTTGCGGACCGTCCCCTGAGTGAGGAAGAGATCGGTGGCGATGGCCGGCACGCGTCGACCCTGCCCCAGTCGGGTGACGATCTCCCACTCCCGGGCGGACAGGTGTGCGGCTGCCAGCGCGACGACGGTCCCGGGGGCGCGCACGGGGATCCGCACCCCGATCTCGGGGCGGCTGGGTGCCGCCGGCAGCACCATGACGGTCTCGGGCTGCTCCGCCTGGCTCCACGCCACCCCGATGACGGCCGGCAACGTCGCGAGGCGCGTCACGTCGAAGCGGCCGTTCGGGAGCCCGTCGATGAGGGCGACGAAGTCGTCCAGCGGCAGGGCCGGCGACCAGAGGTAGCCCTGCCCGCAGATGCACCCCAGGCGGTGGAGCAGCGTGAGCTGCTCGATGGTCTCGACCCCTTCGGCGATGGTGAGCAGGCGCATGGCACGCGTGAGGTCGATGACCGAGGCGACGATGGCGAGGGCGTCCGGGTCGGTGGTCATGTCGCGCACGAACGTCTGGTCGATCTTGAGCGTGGTCGCCGGAAGCCTGCTCAGGTAGGCCAGCGAGCTGTAGCCGGTCCCGAAGTCGTCGATGGCGACGGCCACGCCGAGGTTCTTCAGCCGCCTCAGCATCGCCTGCGCGTACTCGGGGTTGTCCATGACGCCGCTCTCGGTGATCTCCAGCTCGAGCGCGTCATAGCCCAGCTCGTGCTGCTCCAGGACGTCGGCAACCGTCCGTTCGACGTCCGAGTCGGCGAGGTGGACGGCGCTGAGGTTCACCGACATCCGAAGGTGCGGGTCGGTGCAGGCCCGGATCCGGGCGAGGTCGCGGGTGGCTCGGTTGAGCACCCACTGGTCCAAGGTCCTGGCGAGCCCGAGCGCCTCGGCCAGCGGGACGAACTCGCTGGGTGAGACGTCCCCGAGCATCGGGTGCTTCCATCGGGCCAGCGCCTCCACCCCGCTGAGGTGGCCGGTGGCCAGGTCGACGATCGGCTGGTAGTAGAGCTCGAGCTGGTCCGAGGTCAGTGCCTCTCGGAGGTCATTGCCCAGGACGAGCCGACCGGCGGCCTCGTCCGCCAGCCGGCTCTCGAACAGCTGCGACCGTCCACGTCCGCGATCCTTGGCGTCGTACATCGCAGCGTCGGCGAACCGCAGGACATCGATGCCCGGGCTCGGGGGAGAGACCGCGATCCCGATGCTCGCGCTGACGTAGCAACGGTTTCCGACGAGGTCGAAGGGCGCAGCCAGGGCGTCCTGGAGCCGCTGCGCCAGCTCGGTCGCTCCCGCGGCGTCGGCTCCTTCGCGCAGGACCACGAACTCGTCGCTGCCGAGCCGGGCTACGAGGTCCGCCGGCCCCACGGCGCTGCTGAGTCGGGCGGCGACTGCTCGCAGGAGGTCGTCGCCGACCGGGTGGCCCCAGGAGTCGTTGATCAGCTTGAATCCGTCGAGGCCGGCGATGAGCACCGCCACGCTGCCAGCAGGAGCCTGCGCTGAGCGTTCGAGCGCCCGGTCCAGGGCCTCGGTCAGCATGATCCGGTTCGGCAGCCCGGTGAGCGCGTCGTGCAGGCCTCTGCGCCGGAGCTCTTCGGTCGCGCGGTGCTCGCCGGTGATGTCCGTGATCATCGCGAGCGCACCCGATCCTCCCGCCTCGTCGAGGAGGGCGGTCACGCAGACGCGGAGCTTGCGCGACTGGCCGTCCGGGTGGGCGTAGGAGATCTCGTACCTGTCGGGACCCAGCTCCCCCGCCTGCTCATCTGATCCTCGAAGTGGTGCTGCCTGTCCACCCCGCCGATCACGAGTGCCGGCGACGACGTGAGCAGGACGGCGAGCGGGATGCCGAGGATCTCGGCCATGCGCTGGTTGACGTGGATCGTGCGGAGGTTGCTGTCCACCGTCCATATCCCCTCGAGCGACGTCGTGGCCACGGACAGGTACCGCGCCTCCGAGGCGCGGAGCTCGGCGGCGGCGTTGACGCGCACCGTGACGTCGGAGCCGTTGCACACGATCCCGTCGATGCCCGGCAGAGCCAGGTAGTTGCTCAGCACCGTCTCGACCCAGCGCCATCGGCCGGCGCCGTCGACGACGCGAAGGAGCAGGCTCTCGCTGTGGCCGGCCGTGGCGACGACGCGGTCGAACGCCTCCGCCACCTTCTCCTGGTCCTCCTCATGGACGTAGGAGAGCGCGTACTCGCCCAGCAGCGCCGACTGCTCGTAGCCGAAGGCGCGACCCATCGACGGCGTCACGGCGGAGAAGTGCGCCTCGCGGTCCAGGATGACCGAGAACTCGGTCGCCTTACGGCCCACGGTGTCGAACAGGACGTCCCGCACGAGCAGCTCGTTGCGTGCCAGGTGCAGGCTGCTGAGGTCCTGCACGAAGCACTCGATGAGGTACGGCTCGCCGGTGGTCGTGCGCAGCAGGCTGGCCTGGACCAACGAGGGAACGGCTGACCCGTCTACGTCGGAGAAGGTGCGCTCCCAGGTCTCGGCCTCGCTCGCTCCCGAGGCGATGCGTTCCAGGGGCGAGTCGTCGTGATCGTCGGACGGGTGCCGCAGGGGTTTCCCGGCCCCTGACTCGATCTCGGCCCGTCGGCGTCCGAGCATCGAGCAGAAGGCCTCGTTGGCACTCAGCACCTGACCATCGAGGTCGAGCAGCACCTGAGCGAGGGGTGCCTGCTCGAAACGGGTGCTCACCCGTCGCTGGCTGTCGATGAGCTGCGCGCGGACGTGGGCGTCGGCCGAGACGTCCCTGCTGATCCGGCTGACGCCGGTGAGTGCGCCGTCGGTGTCCCTGATGGGTGACAGCTGCACGGATGCCTCGAACGTCGTGCCGTCCCTGCGCAGCCGCAGCGCGTTGAACGAGTCGTAGCTGTCGCCGCGCGTGATAGCTGCCATCGCCTCGACGAGCTGGGCCCGGCTCTCCAGCGGCACGAGGATGACGACGTTCTGCCCGATCAGCTCGGTCGGTGGGTAGCCGAAGATCGCTTCGACGGCCCTGTTGGCGGTCTCGATCGTTCCGTCGAGATCGGTGCGGACGATGGCGTCATCCGCGCCGTCGACGATCTCGGCGAGGCTGCGAGCCTCCGCCTCTGCGTCGCGTCGTGCGCTCACGTCGTAGGAGACGCTGAGCACCTCGACCGGCGTCCCCTGCTCGTCGGTGAGCACGCTGGTCGTCGCGTGCGCCGTGAAGGCTCGGCCGGCCTTGTCGTGCAAGAGCCAGTCGTCCACGTGCGGGCTGGTCTGGGTCAACCGCTCGACCCGTCCGGCGGCCTCCGCGTGCCCATCGGCGGGGACGATGAGGTCCATCACCGGGCGTCCGACCGCCTCGGGCGAGGTGTAGCCGTAGAGCAGCTCGGCCGCAGGGTTCCAGTACCTGACCTCGCCGCTGAGCGAGGTGACGATCACCGCTTGCTCCATGCCCGCGAGCACCCGCTCGAACATGCTGTTCCGGGGGCCAGCAGGGTTCAGCGGATCCCCTCGTCCGTGCGGCAGAGCACGCATGTCCTGCTCCGATCACCGGGTGCTTCCCCGGGGTGAACAGTTCGCGACAGCGGTTTCGGCTGGAGATTCCCCCCGCTCGGACTATTCCGTGAGCATGCCACGGAAACGGGGTCGAAGATCATTTTTGCGGCCTTGTCGCACTTTGTCCGGCTTATCCCAACGTCGGTCGGCCAGCGCGGCAATGCCGCAGGACGACCGTGCGCACCAGAACGCGTGACGGACCGCGTTCGGGGTGCTGACGGTCCGCCTATGTTGCTGTCCCGAGCGGCGCCGAAAACTGGGTCATGCGCAACCTTCCCCCTGGGCGTCCCCCGGCCCCCTGGCGGTTGCGACGGGTAGGCGGTCCCTTGCTAGGACTGGCTGCTGCATGTGTCCTGGCCCTCGGGTCCCAGAACGCCTTGGTCGCCGTGGCGACGACGCAAGGACGCATCGTCCTGGGTCCCGGGGACCTGGTCAGCCAGTGCGCACGCATCCCCTCCGAGGTTGGTGGCCAAGACTTCCTGGCGCCGGTGGCGCGAAGGTCGAGTCAGCGCCCTGACTCGGCCCAGCTGCTCGTCCGCGTCGACGTCGGCGTCACCAGAGATGCCGGCGGCTGCGCGGGCTTCCGCCCGACGAGGGTGCTGTACAGCGGCGAGGCGTCAACGTTCCCCACGCGCTGGAGCGCCGCGACCGCCGTTGCGCCGGAGCCGACCGCGTCGCTCCCGCAGTTTCGGGTGACCTACCAGCTGGCCTCGTCGAGCGCTCGAACGCCGCCGGTCCCAGTCGTCCCGCTGGATATCGCCTGGGTCGCTCCCAGGTGAAAAGGCATTCCACCGACCGGCTCTGGAAATTCAACAGATTGAGGAACTATGGACGCCATCGAGCGGCTCACCTGCGAAGCCTTCGACAGCGGTTCGGTCACCCAGGTGATCCGGCCCGCGGCCCGGCTCGACGAGCGCGCGGCGCGGGTGGTCCTCGTGGAGCTCGCGCTCAGCGACGTCCGCAGCGGCGGGTTGTGGGATGCCACGCCGTCGCTGTGGCAGCGATATGACGCGCCCTGGGCGCGTCACGATGACCCGACCAGCGCGCGGCTCGTCGGTGGCATCCAGGTGGCCTATGGCACGCCGACTCGGTATGAGATCACGATCTACCGCGTCACGGTGACGGCTGAAGGTGCCAGCGCGGGCTGGACGGTGGAGGCCCTCTGCAACCAGGCGCTGGGCTTCGCCGGGCTCACGCTCGCGAACTGCCCTCGCGTCGTCATGACTCCACCACCCAAACGCTTCGAGCTCCACTAGTCGGTGCCCGGCAGCTGCGGGCTCAGCCCGGGCTGCGGCCGTTGCCCTGGCGGGACAGCGCGACCATGTCCAGGGTGCCCGCAGGCTCGGCCGGACCTGTCAGCCAGCCCTGCAGCTGCACGCCGAGCGGCAGGCAGTCCCGCTGGGCCTGCGTCTCCACGCCTTCGACGATGCAGGCCAGCCCCAGGTCGGCGGCGAGCCCGGCGACCGCGTTCACGATCTTCCTGCTGATGTCGTCCGAGGGGAGCCCTGCCGTGAACGACCGATCGACCTTGAGGGCCGACACGGGCAGCGTCACCAGGTAACGCAGGCTGGCGTAGCCGGTGCCGAAGTCGTCGATGGCGATGCCCACGCCATCGTCGTGCAGGCCGCGCAGCGTCTTGATCGTCGAGTGGGCGGCCTGCAGGAGCGCGGACTCGGTGAGCTCGAGGACGAGGTCCGTCGGTTGGAGGTGGTGCATGCTCAGCGCGTGGCGGACATCTTCGCCCAACGAGGACTGCTGCGCCTGCACCGCGCTCACGTTCACGTTCACCGCCATGGTCACCCCGTGCAGACCGTTCGGGCCCTCGCGCCAGCGTTCGAGCTGACCGCACGCGAGCTCGAGCATGCGGACCCCGAGGGGCTGGATGAGGCCGGTGTCCTCGGCCACCGTGATGAAGCCGTCGGGCGGGATCGCCGTCCCGGACCCGTCGGACAGCCGGGCAAGCGCCTCGAAGCCGATGAGGTCGCCGGTTCCGGCGTCGAAGATCGGTTGGTAGGACGCCGTGAGCGTGGGGATGCCGCTGGGATGCAGACCCTCGATGTCCAGCGGAGCCTCCGCCGCCGGGGTCTGCAGGGCCGACCGCAGGAGGTGCTCGATGTGACCGCGCTGCACCAGATCGGCGCGCATGCCGTGGGCGAAGACCCGCGAGCGGTCCTTGCCGCCCCGCTTGGCCTCGTACATCGCGGCGTCGGCGTCCGCGAGGACCTCGTCGGCCGTCATCTGGCCGCCCGCGTGGATCACCGTCGTGCCGGTGACCGTCGCGACGACGTTGAGAACGGGCAGAGTCGTGCCGTTGGCGAAGGACGAACCGCTCGTCACGCAGGTGACGGACTGCGCCAGCGGCGCCTGGCAGACCCAGCCGGTGCCGTAGGCGCCCGACCGGCACGACGCCGGTCGGTACGGTCTGCGTCAAGGAGATCGGAGACGCTTCGTCGGCGCCGGCAAGCACGCTCGCCGACACCTGGTAGTTGACCGGTGCCCCCGGGACCGGGGCCGTGGCGCTGTAGCTCGTCGTCGCCACCGCGAGCTTCGGCACCGGGTTGAAGGTGAGGACGTTCACGTCGGAGATCTCGTGGTTGTCGGTCACCGAGCCGGTGGAGCCGACGAAGCCGAACGCGAGCTGCTTCGGTACGCCGCTGGCCGTGATCCATGAGTTGTTGGGGACGAGCGAGCTCGCCATCGTGGGCAAGGCACCCGTGAGCGTCTTGGTGGTGCCGCCGACCGCGGTGACGACCACGGTGTAGTTGCCGGCCGCGACGGTGATCCCGGACGCGGAGGTGAAGGGTCCGGCTGTCGGGTTGATGACGATCTCGACGGGTACGGCCGAGGCGGACCGAGTGGCGCCACGCAGGATCAGCTTCGAGCCCGTCGTGCCGTCGTAGGTGGTCGTCAGGCCGCAGTAGCCGACTCTGACGTTGCCTGGCCCGCGGACGGCGACCGTCCCCGGTGCCTGCGAACCGAAGTTCGGGATGTTGCCGGCGCACCCGGTTCCCGAGTAGCTGCTGTTGCTGAAGTTCCCGTACACGTCCAGGCCGACGCCGAGGTAGGCGTTCGCCAGCCCGCTCAGGCCCGGTGCGGCGGAGTAGCCCAGGGCGCCGCCCGACGAGCCGATGTTGGCCGGCGGCGCCGGGTTGTTCGGGTCGACCGCCGCGAGCATGAACGCGATCCCGTCCGCGCTGCCGCCACCCCACTGGTAGGACTTGAAGGTGACGTCCAGCCCGTTGGACGTGGGGAAGCTGCTCTGGCCGATCACCCCGCCGATCTGGTTGGCGGTCGCGTTCGTCAGCCGGAGCACGCCCGCGCCAGGGCCGTCGACGACGGGAGAGCAGCTCAGCAGCGGCCGCGTCGCGCTGTTCCCCGAGGCGGTGAGGCACGCGGTGTTCTTCCCGCTCGTCGGCGTCGGGAGCGTCACGGTCCCCGTGCCGTCGACCGTCGAGTCGAAGAACGTGTTCTGGAACAGGACCGTGCCAGCTGCCCATGCGGACAGCGGCGCGACGCTGGCAGCGACCGACGTCGCCAGGGTCATGGCGACGACCACGACGACGGCTGCCCCACGACGGCGGCTGCGGCGGAGCTCGACCTCAGCCATCCGCTCGGCTGCCTGGCGTCGCCAGGGCGGCCGCGGCACGCGCAGCGTTCCCCTGAGAGCGACGACGGCCGAGAACCACCAGCAGCACGAGCAGGAGTACCCCGCCGACGAGGACGAGCGCCTGGATCAACGGGAAGACGATCACCCGGTAGGTCAGCGTGTGCACGGTGCCGTCGGCGTTCACCACGGACACCTGCGGGTTGCAGATGCACATGAAGGGCGGGTGCCAGGTGGTGGTGATGACGCGGCTCGAGCCTCGCATCACGGTGAAGTCGGGGAAGACCGTGCGATCCTGACCGCCGCCGGTCATGAGCAGGTCGCTGGCGCCCCGGAAGTCGCGGTGCACCGAGCCGGTGTCGTTCACCGTGGTGCTGACCGGGATCGGACCGCCGATGGCGAACCCGGGTCCGTGGAAGCCGGAGAGCGTGACCGTGTCCGTGCTGGGGCCGGCCACCGTGATGAACACCGGTGTGGCCACCCCGCGATTGATCTTGATGTTGGCCTTCGACTGGCCGGCGGGCACCAGGAAGACGATGGCGACGGCGTGATCGCCGGGCTCGGGGCCAGGCGGCAGGGTGATGGTGGCGTCGACCTCGGTGCTCTGACCTGGGGCCAGGGTGAAGCTCGTCGGCTCCACGCTGACCCAGCTCGAGGCGGAGTAGGGCGCATCGGCCTTGAACTGCAGGCTGCCGTCGCGGTTGGCGACGAAGTTCCGTTCCTCGACCGTGACATGCAGCGGCGTGTCGCCCCTGTTCACCGCGAGGATCTGGTGCACCTCGCCCATGTCGGCGGCCGTGATGTTCAACCGCGTCGGGCTGATGGTCAGCGAGAACGGCGAATGGGTGGGTGCGTAGGAGGTCGACGTGCTCGGTGTTGGCGTTGGCGTCCCCTGGTCGGGTGAGCCCGAGGCAAATGCCATGGGCTCACCCGCCGAGAGACAGGTCAGCAGGACGCACGCCGCTACAGCGACGCTGAGCCGAACCCGTCGGGCCATCTCGTGTGTCCTTCTGACCTTCTGTGGTGAGAGCTGTTGTTAGAGCGCGGTGGCGATGTAGTTGAGCGTCGCCGAGTAGGTGTCCTCGTTCACGAACGGGATGACCACCTGGTAGTCGTTGAACAGGTTGTCGCCAGCCTCGGCCGAACGGCTGTCCTGGGCGTGCACGGTGACCGTCTGGGTGTCGCTGACGGGCGTGAACGAGCCGAACTCGGACTCCTCGACGCTGAGTGCGCTGATCGGGATCGAGTCCGCGTTTCCGACAGCGGTGGGGAGCAGCGTCGGAGTGCTGCTCTCGACCGTGACGGCATACCCCGCCAGGTTGTTCGTCTGGACGTTCATCGTGACCGCGCCGAGGCCGGTGACCGTCGCCCCCGGGATCCCCGTGAGAGTGAAGGAAGGCGTGAGCCCATTAAGCGCGATGGACGTGTTCACGTCCACATTGCCGGTGGTGCTGCCGCCGGAGGTGGGACCTGAGGCGAAGGCCGAGCCGCCCGATCCGACGAGGAGTGCGGTGAACGCCCCGCCCACGACGGCTGCCGCGACGAAGCGCGAGCGTCGTCGCCGGGTGCGCGAGGTTGGAGCTGTGCTGAGCTCGGTCATGGTGCCGTCCTTCGGAAAGGAGCGCGTTGACGGAGTGTCGCGCTCCCACGAATCATCGAGTCGGTGCCGTGCGAACCGCATAGGCGGACCGTCATCACTAAACGTGTGAAGTGTCCTGAATATGGTTTCCTGGCCCGCGCAGTCGCTGACTAGAGCGCAGCGAGCACTCCTGCGGTCACCGGACGACCGGGCAGGAGCAGCGCCTGGATCGCGTGGTACTCGTCCGGCTTGCCCTCCCAGGTGCCGCTCGCCGGGACGTTCGAGCTGTCGAGCTCGTGCCACCACGACCCGCCCTGCTCGTCGCGCAGGTACCGGTCGACGAAACCCCAGAGTCGCTGCTGCCACTCGCGAAACCCGGCTTCGCCGGTCTCCTGCTCCAGCGTCGCGGCGGTGGCGATGCCTTCCGCCACGACCCAGTGCATCCGCGAACGAACGACCGGCAGGCCTTGCCAGTCAACGGTGTAGACGAAGCCAGGCGCGCCGTCGACCGCCCAGCCGTCGGCAGTGGCGCGGGCGAAGAGCTGCCGAGACGCAACTAGCAACGCGTCGTCCTCGGGTCCGCTGAGGACGCCGGTCGCCCGCACGTGCAGTGCGAGCCGCGCCCACTCCAGACCGTGCCCCACGGTGGAGCCGAAGGGCAGGAACGGATCGGCGGGCTTGTCCCGGTTGAAGTCCAGCTGCGCCACCCAGGCATCATCGAAGTGTTCCGGCAGCCGCCAGTCGTGCCGCGACGCGAGGTCGACGAACCAGCCGAGCAGTCGCGCGGCCCGCTCGGCGAATCGCGGGTCTCCGGTGGCCGCACCCGCGGCGAGCAAGGCCTCCGTCGCGTGCATGTTCGAGTTGGCTCCGCGATAACTCGACAGCGTGGACCAGCTGCGGTCCCAGCTCTCGACGACCTTGCCGGCGCCGTCGTCCCAGAAGTGCTCGTCGAACACCTCGCTCGCCCGCTCGAAGAGCTCCGCCGCACCAGCAGCCCCCACCGTCAGAGCGCTGGCCGCCGCCAGCAGCACGAAGGCGTGGTCGTAGGCGTTCTTGTCCGTCGCCACCGGTCCACGCGGTCCCACCGCCGGCCACCAGCCACCGGCGTCCTGGTCCTGCAGCAGTCCGAGCAAGGCAGCCACACCGTGCTCGACGCGAGCGAGCGCGCCGGGGTGTCCCAGCTGATGCGCGAGGGCGAAAACATGCGTCATCCGCGTGGTGATCCAGGTGTGCAGAGGGCGCTGCCGTTCTGGTTGTCCAGCGGCGTCGAGCCAGCCGAACCCGCCGGCATCGGAGCTGCGAGCCGGCGGCGAACGCGAGCAGCCGTTCCAGCTCGGCGGCTCGCCACTGCGTGCCCCCGACCTGCACGTCACCCACCTGCACGTCACCCACCTGCATGTCACCCACCTGCGCGTCCCCTCACGAGCGCCATGCGTCCTCCTCGGGAACCTGTCGGCGGAGTCTACGATCTCCAGCGTGCCGGTCATCGAGGTCGAGGGGCTGCGTCGGAGCTATCGCGCGCGGACCGGGATCCGGCGCCGCGCGTCGCACGAGGTGGAGGCCGTCAAGGGCATCTCGTTCGAGGTCGAGCGCGGCGAGCTGTTCGGCTTGCTGGGCCCCAACGGTGCCGGCAAGACGACCACGATCAAGATGCTCATCACGCTGCTCCTGCCGACCGGTGGGACCGCCCGGGTGCTCGGCCACGACGTCGTGCAGGACCCCCGCGCGGTCCGTCGCGAGATCGGGTACGTGTTCGGCGGCGACAAGGGTCTCTACGAGCGCCTGTCCGCGCTACGACAACCTGCGCTACTTCGCCGAGCTGTACGCCGTCCCGCCGCGCGAGCAGGCCGCCAGGATCGGCGAGCTGGTCGAGCTCGTCGGTCTGGCGGGACGGGAGAACGAGCGGGTCGAGGGCTTCTCGCGCGGCATGCGGCAGCGCCTGCACATCGCGCGCGGGCTGCTGCACCGCCCGCAGGTGCTCTTCCTCGACGAGCCCAGCATCGGCATCGACCCGGTGGGTGCGCGTGAGCTGAGGACGACAGTGGCGACCTTGGTCGAGCAGGGGACGACCGTTCTGCTCACGACGCACTACATGTTCGAGGCCGACGAGCTCTGCGACCGGATCGCCGTCATCGCCGGCGGCCGGATCGTCGCGGCCGGCACCCCCGACGCGCTCAAGGCGAACGTGGCAGACGGGCACGTCCTCGAGGTCGAGGCCTTCGGGGTCGCGCCCGAGCGTCTCGACCAGGTGCGCGCGGTGGCCGGGGTCACATCAGTCGTCGTCGAGGAGAGCGGCCACGCCCAGCTCGTCGTGGTGCGCACCAGGCCGGACATGCAGGTGACTCCCGCCGTGCTCGCCTGCCTGGACGGCGTGCGGCTCGGGAGGGTGGCCACGCAGGGAACCGACGCTCGAGGACGCGTACGTCGAGCTCGTCCGCAGCTCGTGAGGACGCTCCGCCTGGTCCGGGTCGGCTGGCTGCTGCAGCTCAAGATGCGCAGCCGCTCGGCGTTCGACGGCTTCCTCGGCATCGTGTACCCGCTGTTCTTCGCGGTGACGATCTTCCTGATGTACCGGCAGAACGGGGACGAGGCGGCGCTGGTGAGCGCAGCCGTCGGTGCGAGCGTGATGGGCGTCTGGTCAGCCGTGAGCACGACGGCGTCCTCCTCGCTGCAGACCGAACGCAGGCAGGGCACGCTCGAGCTCCTCGTCGCGGCACCTAGGCCGTTCGCGCTGGTCGTCGCCCCGGCGACGGTCGCGATGGCGACGATCGGGCTCTACAGCATGGTCGCCACGCTGCTCTTCGGCCGGGTGGTGTTCGGGATCCGGCTCTCGCTCGACCAGCCGCTCGCCTTCGTGCTCGCCGCGTTGGTGACCGCGCTGTCGATCGGTGTCGTGGGGTTCCTGGAGTCGGTGGCCTCGGTGCGCTACCGCTCGGCCTGGGCGCTCGGCACTGCGCTGGAGCTCCCCGTCTGGCTCATCTGCGGCTTCCTCGTCCCGCTGTCGTTGCTGCCGGGCTGGGTCACGCCGCTGTCGTGGCTGCTGCCACCGACCTGGGGCGTGGCCGCCGTGCGGGCGGCCGCGCTCGGCGGATCACCGTGGGGCGACATCGTCCTCTGCCTGCTCACCGCTGCGGTGTACGCGGTCATCGGGACGTTGCTTGCTCGCAGGGTCGTGGACTCCGCCCGGGTACACGCGACGCTGGCGTTGAACTGATGGCGGCGAGCAGCACGGCGACCCGTGCTGGTGCCGGCGCTGGCGTGGTCAGTGCCGCACGGGTGTTCTTCCTCGGTGGTCTCGCCAGCTACCGCGCGCTGTTCACCTGGCTCACCCCCTGGATCCTCATCCCGACGTTCATCATCGAGCCGATCTTCCAGGTGCTGTTCTTCGCCTACGTCGGGCGGTCGGCCGGGGTGGGCAGCGACTCGTTCTTCCTGATCGGCAACGCCGTGCAGTACGCCTCGATCCCGTGCCTGTTCGCGATGGGCAACTCGATCGGCGGCGAGCGGCAGTTCCAAACGCTGGGGCTGCTGCTCGCAAGCCCCGCACGCCGGGTCCCGCTGTTCCTCGGTCGTTCGTTGCCGGTCATCCTGAACGGCTTCGTGGTCTCCGTGGTCGCGCTGTTCGTCGGCGCCCTCGTGCTGCGGGTCACCATCCCGATCAGCGCCGTGGTACCCATCGTCGTGGTGGTCCTCGTGTCGGCGTTCTCGTGCACCGGGCTGGGGCTGGTCACCGCTGCGCTCGCGATGCGGGTGCGCGAGACGGCGGTCCTGTCCAACCTGCTCTTCGGCGTGCTGCTGATCTTCTGCGGCGTGAACGTGCCGCTCTCGGCGCTGCCCGCCTGGATGGCGACGGTGGCCGACTGGCTGCCGATGACGCACGGCATCGAGGCGGCCAGAGACCTCGCCGGCGGAGCGAGCTGGTCGGACGTCAGCTTCCTGGTCGCGCGAGAGGCAGGGATCGGGATGCTCTACGTCGTGATCGGCCTCGTGCTGCTGGCCGTGTTCGAGCGCGAGAGCAGGCGGTACGCCACCCTCGACCTCGCCTAGGCGGACCGCCGTCGCGACACCAGCGCACCGGACGTAGGTTGGAATGGTCAGGACGGGTAGGTCGACGGAGGGAAGCCTCATGCAGCAGCGCAGTCTCGGGTCGCAGGGTCTAGTCGTGTCGGCGCTCGGTCTCGGGTGCATGGGCATGAGCGAGTTCTACGGCCCTGGCGGCGGGGACGAGGAGTCGACCAGCGTGATCCACGCCGCGCTCGACGCCGGCTGCACCTTCCTGGACACCGCCGACATGTACGGCCCGTTCACCAACGAGCGCCTCGTCGGGCAGGCGATCAGCGGGCGACGTGACGAGGTCGTGGTCGCGACGAAGTTCGGCAACGAACGGCGTGCGGACGGCTCGCGCGTCGGCGTGAACGGTCGCCCCGAGTACGTCCGCGCCGCCTGCGACGCCTCGCTCGAGCGGCTGGGCGTGGACCACATCGACCTGTACTACCAGCACCGGGTGGACACCACGGTGCCGATCGAGGACACCGTCGGCGCCATGGCTGAGCTGGTGGCGGCCGGCAAGGTGCGCTACCTCGGACTGTCCGAGGCCGCGGTCGACACCATCCGGCGGGCTCACCAGGTGCACCCGATCAGCGCGCTGCAGACCGAGTACAGCCTCTGGAGCCGCGACCCGGAGGACGACATCCTGCCGACGGTGCGCGAGCTCGGCATCGGGTTCGTCGCCTACAGCCCGCTGGGGCGAGGCTTCCTCACCGGACGCTTCAGCTCCGTCGACGACCTTCCCGAGGGCGACTTCCGGCGGGTGAACCCGCGGTTCGAGGGCGAGAACTTCCAGCGCAACCTGGATGTGGTCGCCGAGGTGGACGCTCTCGCCAGCCAGAAGGGCTGCACCCCGGGGCAGCTCGCCATCGCCTGGCTCCTCGCGCAGGGCGACGACATCGTGCCCATCCCCGGGACCAAGCGCCTCAGCTACCTGCAGGAGAACCTGGGCTCGGTGGACGTCCAGCTCACGGCCGAGGATCTCGCGAGCATCGAGCGGGTCGCGCCGCGTGGCTTCGCCCAGGGTGACCGCTACGCCGACATGAGCAGCGTCAACCGCTAGCCGCACCGGCACGCTCGAGCCTGCGACGGCGGGTGCATGTCTGCGACGGCTCGTGCGGACTCCGTCGCTCGCTGGGGCGATGCTGTCGCTGCTCCCAGACGATCGGTGCCGCGCGCTAGCCTGCGCAGATGACGGACGACGTCCTTGCGGCCGATACCCCTGTCGCAGCGCCGAACCAGCCGCTGGTGCTGCGTGTGGTCCGCACCATCCCCTACACGATCGGCGCCAGCGTCTTCATGCTGGTGCTCGGGGCGGCGACCGGCACGCTCTGGAACGGTCTGTCGAGCCGGCCGATGTTCGACCACGTGTCGTACGGCCTTCCGGCGTTCCAGCAGGGCCAGTGGTGGACGCCCTTCACGGGGAGCCCGTTCGCGCTCGTCCCGCTGCAGTACGTCGCGGTCGTCGGCGTGTTCCTCGTCGGGGTGGGCTTCTGCGAGTGGCGGCTCGGCACGAAGCTCGCGATCGTGCTCAGCATCGGCATCCAGGTCGGTGCCGTGGTGGTTGCCGCGGGGCTGCTCGCGCTCCTCAAGCCCACGGGCTGGCACTGGGCGGTCGAGGTCGCCGCGAACCGCGACGTCGGCTGGTCGGCGGGCGCCCTCGGGTCGTTCTGCGCTGCGACGGTCACCCTCAAGTCGCCGTGGCGGGCGCGGGTGCGCACCGGCATCGCGCTCTACGCCGTGCTGCTGCTGCTTTACGAGGGCCTGCTCTGGGACCTCGAGCACGCGTTGTCGGTGCTCGCCGGGTTGCTGCTGGGCCCGTTGTGCGTGGGCCGGGCACCAAAGCTCAAGCTCCCGCGGATGAGCCGGCACGAGTGGCGCCTCGCGGCGTCGGCGATCTTCCTGGTGTCCGCGCTGGTCCAGCTCATCCAGCTGCTGATCCCGGACAGCCAGGCCCCGCTCCATCCCGACGCTGCGACGACGGCCAACTGGCTCTCGGCGATCTTCGCGGTGGCGATCCCGCTGGCGTTGGCCGAAGGGCTGCGTCGAGGCAGGCGGTGGGCCTGGCGCATCGGGTTCACGCTCGCCTCCATCGCCTCCGGGTTGCTGCTGATCACCGTGGTGGCGGCGATCCTGGTGTACGCCGGCGTCGACGGCAGCGTGCGTGTCACCGGCAACGCCACCGCGCAGATCGTCGCCTCCGAAGTGCTCTGGGTGCTGATGTTCCTGGTGCTGTTCCTCGGTCGCAGCGCCTTCCGAGGCACCCCGCGCAAGGATCGCCGCCGCGCCACGCAGACGGCGGAGGACGACCGCACGCTTGCCCGCCGGACCCTGCAGACCCTGGGTGGCGAGCGGATGTCATGGATGACCACCTGGCCGCACAACCGGTGGTGGTTCGCGTACCAGGACCCGGCGGTCGCCGACCTGGTCGACCAACCGGCGATCGCGGGGTATGTCGCCTACCAGGAGCACAGCGGGATCGCGGTCGCGCTCTGCGACCCGGTGGCGGTCGACGATGCTGCTGCGCGCCGGCTCTGCGGGGAGTTCGTCGACGCGATGCGCATCGCCGGGCTCGAACCCGCGTTCTTCTCGGTCACCCAGAACGTCGCGGACTGGGCGGCCGGCTACGGCTGGCAGTCCGTGATGGTGGCGCAGGAGTCGGTCATCGAGCTGCCGGAGCTGGAGTTCAAGGGCAAGGCGTGGCAGGACGTCCGGACCGCCTTGAACCGCGCCGCCAAGGAGGGCATCAGCTTTCGGTTGGGAGCGCTGGCCGAGATGCCCCGCGGCGTCCTCGTGCAGGTACGGGCGATCTCCGAGCAGTGGGTCGGTGACAAGGGCCTGCCCGAGATGGGGTTCACCCTCGGCGGCGTCGACGAGGCGCTCGATCCTGACGTGCGCGTCGGGCTCGCGGTCGACGGTGACGGAACAGTGCACGGGGTGGCGTCCTGGCTGCCGGTGTACGGCCATGAAGGGACCGTCGTCGGGTGGACGCTCGACGTCATCCGCCGGCTCGAGGACGGCTTCCGACCGGTCACGGAGTTCCTCATCGCCTCGTCGTGCCTCGCGTTCAAGGACGAGGGCGCGGCGTTCGTCTCGCTGTCCGGGTCGCCGCTGGCCGGCAAGAGCGACCGGGAGCCGACCGCGGTGGACCGGCTGCTCAGCTGGCTCGGCGAGCAGCTGGAACCGTTGTACGGCTTCCGCTCGCTGGACAGCTTCAAGGCGAAGTTCCAGCCGGTGCACGAGCCGGTCTATCTGGTCTACCGCGACGAGGCCACCCTGCCGAGGGTCGGCCTCGCTCTCACCAGGGCCTACCTGCCCGACGCCACGATGATGCAGCTCGCCTCGGCCGGGCTGAAGTCGCGCGCCTCCGCCTGAGCGGCGGCGAGGGTCAGCCGAGCTCTGCCTCGATGAGCGCGCGGATCGCCGGGTCGTCCGGCTCAGTGATCGGACGGAAGCGTCCGAGCACCCGGCCGTCGGCCGCCACGAGGAACTTCTCGAAGTTCCACTGGATGTCGCCGGCGACGCCATCGGCGTCCGGGACCGCGGTGAGGCTCGTCGTAGACGGCGTCCTTGCCCTCGCCGTTCACCTCGACCTTGGCGGTCATCGGGAAGGTCACGCCGTACGTCGCCGAGCAGAAGCTCTCGATCTCCTCAGCCGTGCCGGGCTCCTGCGCGCCGAACTGGTTGCAGGGGAACCCGAGCACCGTGAAGCCTCGCGGCTCGAGCTCGCTCTGCAGCGCCTCGAGCTTGCTGTACTGGGGCGTCAGCCCGCACTTGCTGGCGACGTTCACCACGAGCGCGACCCGGCCGGCGGCCAGCTCCCCGAAGGTGGTGTCCGCACCCTGCAGGGTGGTGACGGGGAGCTGCAGCAGGTCGGTCATGGATTCTCCAGGTCTGTCCGTGGCACGTGGTGGTGCGCGGCGGTGCGCGGAGGGTGTGCCCTTTGAAGCGGCAACCAGGGGTCCCGCGAGGGCATTCCCTCTCGGGCCTGCTCCAGCACGCCGAAGGCCCCCGACCGGCGCTGGTCGGGGGCCCGTCTGGGTTGCTGCTCGATCGGTACCGCGGCCTGCTGGGCACCGAGTGGTTCTCGAGCTGCTAGTGGCCGAAGGCGTCCTTGATCTTCTCGCCCGCGTTCTTGAGGTCGGACTTGATCTGGTCGCCCTTGCCCTCGTTCTCGAGCGACTCGTTGTCGGTGACCCGACCGACGCCTTCCTTGATCTTGCCGGTCACGCTGTCCACGTTGTTCTTGACCTTGTCGCTGTCGCTCATGGTGTGCCCTTCCCTCCGCGCGGGTCTGGTTGACCGCCGCGCCTGATGAAGGTGGAGGTACCCGCCCTGGGACGGGGCAAACCGCCTCAGACAGGTGTGTCGAACCACACGAGCGTGATGCCGTCCTTCGTCTCCACGCCCATCTGCCTGGACAGGGCGGAGACGAGCGGGAGCCCGCGGCCGCCCTCGGCATCGGCGTCGGGGAGCTCGGACGAGACCAGGAAGCCGGGGCCCGGGTTGCTGACCTCGATGCGCAGGCGGCCGGGCGCCAGCAGCGCCCGCAACCGGATCGGGTCGGTCCGCGGTGTTCGTGCGGGGTCGTTCTGCAGGTGACGGACGGCGTTGGTCACGAGCTCGTTGACGCTCAGCTCGAGGTCCTGCAGGGGCCGTCCCTCGAGCAGGCCGTCGACGCCGCGACGGACCAGTCGGCGCGCGACGGTGGGGGAGGACACCTCGGCAGGCAGTCGCTGGTCGACGAGCACGCGGTCCGCGAGCTCGCCGTCCGCGTCGACCCGCAGCGTGAGCAGGGCGAGGTCGTCCTCGCCGCGGACCCGGAAGCCGAGCACGACGTCCTCGATCCCGTCGACGACAGTCTCGGGCGAGCGGTCTCGCAGCCGGAGCAACGCCTGCGCCAGCCGGTGCTCGCCGAAGAGGTCGGTGCCGCTCTTCGCCTCGGTGACGCCGTCGGTGAACAGCAGCAGGACGTCACCGGGGCCGAGGAGCGTGGTCTCCTCGTGGAGCTCGGGATCGTGCTTGACGCCGAGGATGAGGCCGGGGCGCCCCAGCCGCTCGACCTCGCCGCTGCTCGCCCTGGCGAGGAGCGGGTGCGGATGGCCACCGAGTGCCGTCGTGACGTGCACTCCCTCTGCGGAGAGCTTGAGCCGCACGTACGCGGCGGTCAGGAAGTTGCTGCCCTCGCCGCGCTGGATCAGGAGGTCGTTCAACCTCTTCAGCGCTTGAGCGGGGGAGAGGTCGGGCGAGAGTGCGCGGAACGTCGCCCGGGCCAGCCCGGTGAGGCCCGCGGCCGCGACGCCTCGTCCCGTCACGTCGCCGATCACCATGGCGTACTCGTCATCCCCGAGGGCGAAGACGTCGTAGAAGTCGCCCCCCACCTCGGCGGTCCGGTCACCGACGCGGTAGCGCGCTGCGAAGCCGAGGCCAGCCACCCGAGGCAGCTCGGTGGGCAGGAGATCGGCCTGCAGCTGGGCCGCCACCCTGGTCCGCTGGGTGAACAGCTGGGCGTTGTCCAGGGCGAGCGCAGTCCGGGCGCCGATCGTCTCGAGCAGGATCAGGTCGGTATCGCTGAACGGGGTGCCGGCCTCGCGCAGGGCGACGATGACCCCCAGCCGCTCGCCTCGGCTCGTCATCGGTACAGCCAGCATCGACGCCCCGAGCAGCTGCTGGCCGCGCGGGGTGGGCGCGGTGTCCGACTCCGTCAGCTGCGCGATCCGCGTGCCGACGCCGGTGCGGAACACCTCAACGTGCGGCAGTGGCGACGAGGGGTGCGTCGGACGGAGGTCCGACAACGCCCGGGTCAGCGACGAGAGATGGTGGTTCGCCACGGCTCGCGGCTGCAGCAGCCGGTCGTCGTCCTGGACGAACACGATGCAGTGCGCCGCGAACGACGGCACGAGCAGCCTCACGAGCTCGGCGGTCACGGCGTCGGGGTCGAGGAAGCTGCTCACCGCTGACCCCACGTATGCCAGCAGGCGAAGGCGCTGTTCGGCGTCCTCGGCGGATGCCAGCGCGGCTCGCTCGGCGTCGAACAGCCGTCCACGGTCCAGGGCGGCGGCGCTCTGCTCGGCGATGGCCGCGAAGAGCTTGAGCTCGTTCTCGTTGAACGCACGTGGCTCGGCCCAGCCGAACGTCAAGGTGCCGAGGGCGCGTCCTGCCGCGAGCAGCGGGAGCGTGGCGGTGGCCTCGTAGTCCAGATGAAAGCTGACCAGCTCTGGGAAGTCCCGTTCACGGTCCTCGCTGGACCGCAGGAGCACCGCTTGCCTGGTCCGCAGCGCGACCGTCGCCGGCAGGTTCGCATCCGTCGAGAACCGGGCGAGCTCGGACTTGACCTGCTCGGACTGGTTGACCGAGGCGGCGAGCCGGAGCGATCCGTCCGGCGTCAGCACCGCGACGGTGGCCATCTGCGCGTCCATCGCGTTGGCGGCGTCTGCCGCGAGGACGTCGGCGACGTCCTGCTCCGACGTCACGACGGCGAGCTTGGTCATCAGCTCCTGGAGCTGGGAGAACCGGCGGCCGGTGCCGGCTGCCTCCTCGCGCGCCTCCCGCTCGCGCTCCACCAGCCTGGCGCGTTCCAGCGCCCCCGCGACGAAGGTCGCGAGCAGGCGCAGGAAGAGGCGGTCCTCGTCGTCGAACTGAGTCCCCGTGGGGAGGTGGAAGGCGATGTAGCCGACGCGGGCGCCCTGCACGGACAGGGGGAGCACGGCGGCGCTCTCGAAGCCCGACCCCACCAGGACCTCGGCCGTGAGCGGGAACTCCGCTGCGAAGCCGGCGGCGTCGAGGAACCGCTCCTCGCCGTCCTGCATGACGGCTCGGCCGGGCAGCGCATTGCCGGAGAGTGCCGCCAGCCTGGTGGAGACGTCGTCGGGGAGGCCGCTGCGGAACGTCCGCAGGACGTCACCGCTGGTGCGCAGCCCGATGGACGTCGCAGCGAGCCCCTGCGCCCCCAGGGTCGAGAGCGCGGTCGCCACGACCTGGTGGGACTCGTACGAGCCGGCCATCGCCGTCGCCGTGGCGAGCAGCACCTCGGAGCGCGACAGGCTGGTGCTCATGGTCGTTTCTACCCCACCGTGGACCACCCTGGGCGGCGCGACGGCGGCTAGTCCTCGCTCAAGAGGGTGAACACGGCATCGAGGCGGGTCATGCGCAGCACCTCGCGGGTGCGTGGCGAGCAGTTGGCGAGCCGGAACGCGACGGCCTCGCTCTCGGACCGCTTGCGGAGCCTGATCAGGGTGCCGAGGCCGGTCGAGTCGATGAACTCGACCCCTGCCATGTCCAGGTCGACGACCGTTGCCCCCGAGTCCACCGCACCCGAGTACGCGTGCGACAGCATCTCGGTGGTCGAGAGGTCGACATCCCCCTGCAGGATGACGCGGGCGTAGTCGCCGCGTGCCTCGGTGCGAACGTCCAGCACGTCCTTCGACCTTCCTCGCGGCATCCAGCCGTTGGGCTACTACCCAGCACCGGGGGAGATCAAACAGCAGTTCCTGCAGGCCAGAGGTGGTTTCGCTGTCGGTGGGCGGGGTAGGTGGAGGTTACCGGCACGAGCATTCAGGAGGTCAACGCATGAGGGTCCTGTTCGTCGACGCTGCGGAGCGCCCGCGCGACGCGCGTGACGTGAGCGACTTGCGGGCGGCGTTGGCCGCGGCTGGACACACCTCGGTCTTGACGACCGAGCGTGTCGACCCCGCTGGCTTCGACGTCGTGCATGCGTTGTCGGTGACGGCCGTCGCCCAGTGCCCCGGCGGCGTGCCCCTCGTGGTGTCGCCGCTGGTCACCGTCGCGCACAGCGGCGGCCAGAGCGTGGTGCGCGTCGAGAAGGGCGCGTCCGCGACCCTCAGCCATCGCCCAGGTCCCGCCGACCAGGGCGCCGACAGCAACGTCGCAGCGATCCTGACGCCCTCGGTCGAGTCCCGCGTCGCGTGGGGAGCGACCAGGCGCGGTCGTCGGGTGATCACCGTGGCGCCCGGGGTCGACACGGAGCAGTTCACCCCGGTGGGTTCGGCAGCGGCTCCGCACGACGACCGCTTGCGGATCCTGTTCGTGGGCGACCTCGGGCCGGACAGCGGCGCCGCCGACATGGTGCGCATCCTGCGGCTGATGCCCTCGCTGGAGGTCGTGTTCACCGGCGGCGTGGGGACCGACGTCGCGGGCCTGGACGCCAGCAGGTCGGTGCACGAGCTGGCCTGCTCGCTCGGGGTGGGTGGTCGCGTGAGCTTCGCGCGGCCGTTCCAGTCCGAGCACCTGCCGCACGTGCTGCGTTCGAGCGACGTCGTGGTCGACGTGTCCGGGTCCGACGCCGGGCACGCGCTGGTGCTGCAGGCGATGGCCTGCGGGCGGCCGGTGATCGCCGCTGACCTGGGCGTGTTCGCCGACCTGGTCGTCGAGGACATCACCGGCATCACCGTCCCTCCGGGGAACGGCATGGCCTTGAAGGGCGCCCTGCGCCGGCTGGTCGACGACGCCTTCTTCCTGGACAGCCTGGGCCTCGCCGCCCGCGACCGGGCGATCAGCAGGTTCTCCTGGACCAGGATCGCCACCGAGACGGCGCTGGCCTATGAGCGCGTGCTCGGCGATGCCGCGGCCGCCGAGCAGCTGACCGACGACTCCTTGACCGACGACTCCTTGACCGACGACTCCTTGACCGACGACGTCGAGCCCGACGACCTGTCGGCCGTTGCAGAGCAGAAAGTGGGATGACCATGCACAAGCTGGGCAGGCTCTTCTGGTTCGGGGTCGGTGGCGCGATCGGCTACGTCGCCGGCGCCAAGGCAGGCCGCGAGCGGTACGAGCAGCTGGTGCGGCAGACGCGGTCCACGGCTCACGAGTTCGGGCTGACGAAGGCCAAGGACAACCTCGGTGACTCCGTGCGCTCTGCCGCCGGCAGTGCGAAGGACGCCGCGGCAGCGAAGTCGCGGGAGACCCTCGACGACGCGTCGGACGCGGTGGGACAGCGGATCGAGGCGGTGGGTGACCAGGTGAGCGACCACCTCGCGCCGGAGCACACCAGCGCCTGATCCTTCGAGCTCCCCGCCGGGTTTCCTGCGTTTGCTTCGTAGGTTCCCCGGGTAGGGGTGAAGTGCCTCGTTGCGCGACGGCGCCGAGGTGGCGGCGTGGCTCCCTGAGGCCGAACGCGTTCCTGTGGCGGAGAACGTGGACGGCGACGGCAGGGATTTGCGGTAGGGGAGCCACGCCCCGGCACGTCTCATCCGGCCGGGGGCATCCAGGTCGGGCAGGATGGCCTCTGTGACCACCGAGGATGCTGCGACGGAAGGGTCCGTCGAAGCCCCCGGGGTCGTCGTCATCGAGCCCGACCTCCCGCGCCGCGTCCGCCGCCCGGCCGACCTCGTCCGGCTGGTCGTGGCCGTCGCCTCGTTCGTCCTCGCGCTGGTGCTCGGCGACATCGCCGTCGGAACCGCTGGCGGCCTCGAGCAGGACCTCATCAGCGCGAGCACCGGCCTCCCGAACTTCCTGCTGCAGGTCTTCCGGCTCGTCGCGGGCGTCGGCGTCGTCCTGGTGCCCGTGGTCGTCGGCATCGACCTGGTGGTCCGCAAACGCGGCTGGCAGCTGGGCGACGCGCTGCTCGCAGGGCTGCTGGCGGCCCTCGCCAACCTGGTGTTCCGCTGGCTCGTGCTCAACGCGCACCTCGGCGGCGTCGTCGACGCCCTGACCAAGGCGCAGGGGGACGGTCGCACGCCCCCGCTGGACGGTCTGGTGGTCGTCGCGGTCGCGTACCTCACCGTGGCTGACCTGGAGAACGGCAAGCTGACCAAGCGGGTGGCGACGCTGTTCGTCGGCTGCGAGCTGCTGACCGGCTTCCTCTCCGGTGGGATCACCGCGCTGGCCCTGCTCGTGAGCCTGCTCCTGGGCTGGAGCGTCGGCCTCGCCGTGCGGTACGGACTCGGTGCCGCGTCGACCCGCCCGAACGGGTACGAGGTGGTGGCGGCACTGCACCGCAGCGGGCTGCAGGTGGATCGCCTCGAGGCGCGGGGGGACGCCGACCTCGGGGCGCGCCGGTACGAGGCGAGCGGACCCGCCGGCCCGATCGACGTGCGAGTCCTCGACCGCGACACGTTCGGGCGGGCGACGTTCCGCCGGCTCGTGCGACGGCTGACGCTGCGCGGCCCGGCAACCCGCGGCCCGTTCCTGAGCGTCCGGGCAGCCCTGGAGCACCAGTCGTTGATGGCTCTCGCCCTCGAGCGCGTCGGCGTGCCGGCGCCCGAGCCGCTGGCTGCCGCCGAGGTCGGGCCGTCGTCCGCCCTGCTGGCCTTCCGCGCGTCCGAGGGCGCTCAGCTCGAGGCCGGTGGCGACCTCACCGACGAGCGCCTGGCCGCCGTCTGGGCGATGCTCGCGCGGTTGCAGCAGGCCCAGATCGCCCATCGTGGACTCACCGCCGAGAACGTCCTGGTCCGCGCGGACGGCCGGGTGGGCACCCGGGACGTCGGCTCCGGGGACATCGCGGCGCCCGACCTCGCGCTGCGGCTGGACGTCGCCCAGCTCCTGGTCACGGTGGCGCTGGTGGTCGGGCCGGAGCGGGCGACCGACTCCGCGGTCCGTGCCCTCGGCCCCGACGTGCTGCTGCGGGCGCTCCCGTTGCTGCAGAAGGTCGCGCTCAGCCGGTCCACCCGTCGGCAGCTGTCCAAGCAGAAGACCTTGCTGCGCGACGTGCGCGAGCAGGTCCTCAAGCTGGCGCCGGACGGCGAACCGGTCGAGGCCGTCGAGCTCCGCCGGGTGACGTTCCGCTCGGTCGTGACCGTCGTCGGCGGTGGCATCGCGGCCTACGTGCTCCTGACGCAGCTCGGGCGGGTCGATCTTGCCGACATCATCAGCTCCGCGCAGTGGCCGTGGGTGGTGGCCGTGGTCGCGTTCACCGCCTTGACCTTCACCGGAGCCTCACTGGTGCTGAGCGGCGCCGTGACCGTCAAGCTGCGTTTCCTGCGGACCTACCTGACGCAGCTCGCCGTCTCGTTCACCGGGCTGGTGGCGCCCGCGGCGATCGGCAACATCGCGCTGAACTCGCGCTACCTGCAGCGAGCGGGCATGGAGCCGGCGGTCGCAGCGGCCAGCGTCGGCGTCGCCCAGCTCGCCCAGTTCTGCAGCTACTTCCTGCTGCTCGTGGTGTCGGGCATCCTCGCGGGGACCGGGCCTCGCGCGTCGTTCACCCCGCCGGCAGCCGCGGTCGTCGTCGTGCTGATCGTCATCGGCATCCTGCTCGCGACGCTGGCGGTGCCCGCGGCGCGCCGGCTGATCACCGGCCGGGTGCGTCCCCTGGTCCAGCAGGTCGTGCCGCGGATCGTGGCGCTCTTCCAGCGCCCGAGCAAGGTGGCGACGCTGCTGGGCGGCGCGCTGCTGCTCGACACGAGCTTCGTCGCCGCCCTGACCTGCGCGACCAAGGCCTTCGGCGCGAACCTGTCGATCCCGACCGTCGCGGTCGTGTACTTCGCCGGCGCCATCGTGGGGTCGGCCGTCCCGACCCCCGGTGGCCTCGGCGGCATCGAGGCCGCCCTGTCCGCCGGGCTCATCGCGGCCGGCCTGAGCAGCAGCGTGGCGGTCTCCTCGGTGCTGCTGTACCGGCTCGCGACCTACTGGCTGCCGATCCCGTTCGGCTGGGTGTCGTTGAACTACCTGCAGCGCGAGGGCGCCATCTAGCGCTCGTCGAGCGTCTCGGGCACCACCCTGTCCTCGCGCAGCACGGCCGCGACGACGAGGCCGACGGAGGGCAGGGCCATCAGTGCCACGGCCGTCGACAGCGACAGGCCCGCGGAGACGGCGGCCGCCACGGCCAGCGTCGCGACCGTGGCCAGCAGCAGGCCCCGGCCGCTGACATCGGTCCCGCCGAGCGGACGGTGGAGCACCCACACCAGCACCAGGAAGGCCACCACCGGCACGGCCACCGAGAACGCCACGAGCCCGGCCGACGCCGCGAGATGATGCGTGATCGCCTCGCCGGCGACCTCGAGCCCGGCACCGAGTGCCGCCAGGGACGCGAAGACGCCGTAGTGCCCGTAGCCCCACGCGAAGCTGAGGTCGCGGCGACGCTCCAGGCCCTCGCCGACCGGAGACAGGAAGTAGATCCACCACAGCGCGAAGAGCAGCACCAGGCCACCGCCGCCGACCAGGAGCAGGTCGATGGTGAAGCCCCCGGTGGTGAACGCTGCCTGGACGGCGACCGTCGAGGCCAGCACGCACTCACCGAGCACGATGATGGTGAACAGGCCGTAGCGCTCGGCGATGTGGTGCGGGTGCCAGGTGGTCGGTGTGGTGCGCTCGGCCCAGAGCGGGACCGACACGTCGGCGGCCGCCAGCAGCAGGAAGGTCGCCGTGGCCCAGGTCCCGCTGGTCGCCAGCCGCAGGACCCAGCCGACCTGGACGAGGCCGATCCCGATCACGAAGCGCAGCGCGGCCGGCCGATGGGCCTCGGTCCCAGACCGCGGCCCGCGACCACTGCGTGAGCATCGCGAGCCGCATGATCACGTAGCCGATCGTGACGATCGTGAAGTTCTGCCCCTCGAACGCCTGCGGCACCCCGGCGGCGAGCACCAGCACGCCGGCCATCTGCATGAGAGTCAGCAGCCGGTAGAGCACGTCGTCGTTGTCGTAGGCCGAGGCGAACCAGGTGAAGTTCATCCAGGCCCACCAGATCGCGAAGAACACCGAGAAGTAGCCGAACAAGGTGTGGCCGAGGTTCGCATCCGCGATCCCGTGGCTGAGCTCGGCCGCGACCTGGGACACCGCCACGACGAACGTGAGGTCGAAGAGGAGCTCCAGCGGGCTCGAGACGCGGTGGGACTCGCTGACGTCCCGCGCACGCATGGGGCGGGTCCACCGCCGGGAGCTGGTCACGTCGCGTCGCGGGTGTAGCAGAGGTCGACCACGGTGTGCCCTTTGGCCAGCCCGGCACGTTCGTAGCGGGTGACCGGTCGCGGCGGCGCCGGAGAGGGGTGCAGTGACGGCTGGGCCCCGAGGACGAGCCGGATCTGCTGGGCGTAGTCGCTCCAGTCGGTGGCCACGTGCAGCCAGCCGCCGGGGCGGAGCCGCGCGGCCATCAGGTCTGCGTAGGCGGGCCGGATCAGCCGGCGCTTGCGGTGCTTGGACTTGGGCCACGGGTCCGGGAAGAACACCCGGATGCCGGCCAGCGACGCGGGAGCGAGCATGCCCAGCAACGTGACCGCGTCGCCGTCCGCGACCCGGACGTTCGTGAGCCCGGCCTTCTCGGCGAGCAGCAGCAAGCGGCCGACCCCCGGAGTGTGGACGTCGACGGCCAGCAGGCCGGTCTCGGGATCGTCGGCCGCCATGGCGGCAGTGACCTCGCCGGTCCCGAACCCGATGTCGAGCACCACGGGCCGGTCGTCGCCGAACAGCGGCACGAGGCCGACGGGGGCGCCGTCGACAGGCACCACCCACGCTGCCAGCCGGCTGATGGCGTCCGCCTGCGCGGCCGACACCCGCCCTTTGCGGGCGTGGAAGCTGGCTGGTGGTCGAGGAAAGGGCGCGAGCACCCGTTGGATGCTATCGGCGGGTGGCCCGAGCGAGCCGAACACATCGCTCACGGGCTGTTGCGCCAGGTCTCCTCCGTGCTAGCCTCCGCTTGGTTGCAGTTGCAGTTCCTCGTACTTTCTTGGACGCCCGCGGCTTATGTGCGGGCGTTTTTTACGGTTCCGTGCGGTGCGCAAGCGCTCGCAGGTGGGACGAAAGCAGCAGCCGCCGGTCCGCGAGGTGCGGGCCGGGGACAGTCCCTCTGAAGGAGATCAGCACATGGCACAGGGCACCGTGAAGTGGTTCAACGCCGAGAAGGGCTTCGGATTCATCGCGCAGGACGGCGGCGGCGCCGACGTCTTCGTTCACTTCTCCGCGATCGTGGCCGACGGCTACCGTTCGCTCGAAGAGAACCAGCGCGTCGAGTTCGAGATCACCCAGGGTCCGAAGGGCCCGCAGGCCGAGCAGGTCCGCGGAATCTAGTTCCCCCCGGCGCTGCAGCGGAGCCTCGGCTCCGTCACCAACGCTTCGACAGCGGTCCCGCCCATCGGGCGGGGCCGCTGTTTTGTGTCTCGACCCGCATCAAGCGGCCGTGCATCAGGAGGCCTTGCGTCAGGAGCCGTTGCGTCAGAAGCCTTTGCGTCAGGAGGCCTTGCCGCAGGACCTCGATCAGGCGTCGAGGTGCGCGGCCGCCCGTTCGCCGATGTCCGGGATCGTCAGGTGGTCCTCGGCGATCCGGGCGACGACGTAGATCGGCGTCGGTGAGGAACTTGACCGAGTAGTAGCCCGAACCGCCGCGGTAGGAGCCGGCGTCACCGGCGTGCAGGACGGTGCCGTCGATCTCCAGCTCGCCCGAGACGACGTAGCTGACAGCGCCGTGCGTGTAGCCGTGGTCGGGCACCAGGTCGCCCTTCTTGCCCCTGACCACGGTGAGGACCGCGCCGTTGGTGAACACGCGCGTCACCTCGGCGCCGAGGGCGTTCTTGGTCCACGTCATGGTCTCTGCACGCTGCGGCATGAAGCCGGTCATGGTCGCTCCTCCGGACGGGCTGAGCGCTGGTGTGCGCTGCTTCTCGACTGGCACGGATCCTGCGTCGTCTGCTGTCTAGGGCTCGCGGCTCGACCGTAGTCGCTGCGCCCCCACGCCCTGATGTGACGCAGGTCACATCAATGACCGTTGGTAACGGATCGATATACCTGTCAGCGTCTGTCACGCAGCGCTACGTCAACACGTCTCGGCCGGCTACGCCTAGTCCTGCCCATCGGTCGAGATCCGTCTAGCGAACTGGGGCAGGAGCGGGGGACCCACCGTCCCTTGAGGATCGACCGTCGTAGCGAGCCAGCGACGGTCTTGGGGTGAAGCGGGATCCGTTCGCGGAGACCGCCGGGCAACCTTCCCGCCCGAACCCGACAGCTGACCTCGTAGGCGTCCGGAAGGGTCTACGCATGCCTGCTCGTCGTCGAACGTCCGTCGTGCTCGGGGCTGTCGTTGGTTCGTTGATCGTCGTCGTCGGTCTCCAGGGGACAGCGCAAGCGGCGGTCGCGCCTGCGCCGGCCGCCACCGTCGTCGTCCCGGCGCCAGCCGCACCGCCGACCGCGACCGTCGTCCGCCTCCCGCATCCGAAGCCGCCGGCACCGCCGGTCAAGAAGGCCGCTCCGCTCAGCGCGGCCACCAAGGTGCTCCGCGAGGCCGCCTCGTTGGCCGGGACGCCGTACCAGTACGGCGGGGCCGGACCCTCCACCTTCGACTGCTCCGGCTACACCGCCTGGGTGTACCGGGTGGCGGTCGGCATCAACCTGCCGCACAGCTCGGCCCAGCAGTACGCCATCTCCCAGCACATCTCGCGCGCCCAGCTCCAGCCGGGCGACCTGATCTTCTTCACCTCGGGCGGCGCGGTCTACCACGTCGCGATCTACGCGGGGAACGGGATGATCTGGCACGCACCGCACACCGGCGCCGTGGTGCGGCTCGAGTCGATCTTCGACGACAGCTGGGTCGCAGGGCGGTTCCTGTGACCAGCGGGCGCTCGGTCAGCCGGCAGGGCGTGCTGCGGCGTAGCCGGAGGGTCTTGCCCTAGAACGGCTGCGACGGCTTCCGGTGGGAACCCCCCCACCCCCGGGAGCCGTCGCAGCTCCCCTCCGGACATGCTGCCCGCGCCTGGGGAGTTGAGTGCTCTGTGGAGTTAGTCACAACGCAGGGCGTTTCGAGGCGCCAATTCCCATGCGGCTGTAGCCGAAACGCCTGGCGTGGTGCACCCTCAGGACGGTAGGACGCCGTCCCGCTCGCTGCAGCGAGCCATCGCAAAGAGGGTTGATCACATGACGGTCACCGGGCTCACCGAAGCGCCCACCGCCAACAAGAAGCTGCTGCAGTGGGTCGAAGAGGTCGCCGGGCTCACGCAGCCCGACGCGCATCGAGTGGTGCGACGGCTCCGAGGAGGAGTGGACCCGGCTGACCGAGCTCCTCGTCTCGACCGGCACCTTCACCCGGCTCAACCCGGCGCTGCGGCCCAACTCGTTCCTGGCCCGCTCCAACCCCAGCGACGTCGCGCGCGTCGAGGACCGCACCTTCATCTGCTCCGAGAAGGCCGAGGACGCCGGGCCCACCAACAACTGGCGCGAGCCCGCTGCGATGAAGGCCGAGCTCGTCGAGCTCTTCCGCGGCTCGATGCGCGGCCGGACCATGTACGTCGTCCCGTTCTCGATGGGGCCGCTCGGCTCGCCGATCTCCCAGCTCGGCGTCGAGATCACCGACTCGCCCGTACGTCGTGGTCAACATGAAGATCATGACCCGGATGGGCACCGACGCCCTCGACCTCATCGGCGAGCACGGCGACTTCGTCCCCGCCCTGCACTCCGTCGGGCACCCGCTGGCTGCCGGCGAGGCGGACGTCGCGTGGCCGTGCAGCGACACCAAGTACATCGTCCAGTTCCCCGAGAAGCGCGAGATCTGGTCGTACGGCTCTGGCTACGGCGGCAACGCGCTGCTCGGCAAGAAGTGCTTCGCGCTGCGGATCGCGAGCGTCATGGCGCGCGACGAGGGTTGGCTCGCCGAGCACATGCTGATCCTGAAGCTCACCTCGCCCGACGGCGACGTCCGTCACCTGTCCGCTGCGTTCCCGAGCGCCTGCGGCAAGACCAACCTCGCGATGCTCCAGCCCACGCTTCCCGGCTGGAAGGTCGAGACGATCGGCGACGACATCGCCTGGATGCGCTTCGCGCGCCGACGGCCGGCTGCACGCGATCAACCCCGAGGCCGGCTTCTTCGGCGTCGCACCCGGCACCGGGCTGAAGACGAACGCCAACGCCATCCACACCCTGTACGCGAACTGCATCTTCACCAACGTCGCGCTGACCGACGACGGTGACATCTGGTGGGAGGGCATGACCGACGAGACCCCCGGCCCACCTCATCGACTGGAAGGGCCGCGACTGGACGCCGGCTTCCGGCGAGCCGTCCTCTCACCCCAACAGCCGGTTCACCGCGCCGGCCGGGCAGTGCCCGTCGATCGCCGACAGCTGGGAAGACCCCGCCGGCGTGCCGATCGACGCGATCCTGTTCGGCGGCCGCCGCGCCACGAACGTCCCGCTGGTCAACGAGTCCCTGAGCTGGCAGCACGGCGTCTTCATCGGCGCGACCGTCGTCCTCCGAGCAGACCGCTGCGGCCGAGGGCACCGTCGGCGCGCTGCGCCGCGACCCGTTCGGCGATGCTGCCGTTCTGCGGCTACAACATGGCCGACTACTGGGGTCACTGGCTCGAGGTCGGCAAGGCGACCACGCCTGACAAGCTCCCGCGCATCTTCCAGGTCAACTGGTTCCGCAAGGACGCCGACGGGCACCTTCCTGTGGCCGGGCTTCGGCGAGAACAGCCGGGTGCTGGACTGGGTCATCCGTCGGGTGCAGGGCAAGGCCGACGCGGTGGACACCCCGATCGGCCGTGCACCCGCTGCCGGCTCGCTGAACCTGGACGGGCTCGACATCAGCGAGCGCGAGGTCGCGGAGCTGTTCGCCGTGAGCCCGGAGAGCTGGCTGGCGGAGGCCGACCTGACGCGAGGAGTACTTCGCCCAGTTCGGCAGCCACCTGCCCGCAGCGATGACCGACGAGCTCACGGCCCTGCGCAGCCCGACTCACCGAGGCCTGACCGGCCTTCGCAGAGCAGCCTGGACCGCCGTCCGGCGCGCCCGCTGGGCCGCACTCGGGGCGCGTGGGTTGGTCAGGTACGCCCTGCCGGTGGCGACCATCATCGCCTTGATCGTGTGCATGCGGTTCTCGGCCTGGTCGAACACGATCGAGGCTGCGGACTCGAAGACCTCGTCCGTCACCTCGAGGGCCGCCAGGCCGGTGCGCTCGAAGAGCTCCCTGCCGACGACCGTGTCCGGTGTCGTGGAACGCCGGCAGGCAGTGCATGAACTTGACGTCCGGGTTGCCGGTCGCGGCCAGCAGCGTCCGCGTTGACCTGGTAGGGCAGCAGCAGCTCGATCCGGCTGTCCCACACCTCCTTCGGCTCGCCCATGGAGACCCAGACGTCGGTGTGCACGAAGTCGACCCCTCGTACCCCTTCGGCGATGTCCTCGGTGAGGGTGATCCTGAGCTCCGGTGGACGGCCGCGATCGCGTCGCGCCTGCGCGACGACCGCCTCGTCGTTCCACAGCGAGCGGGGCGCGACGATGCGGACGTCCATGCCGAGCAGGGCGCCGGTGACCAGCAACGAGTTGCCCATGTTGAACCGGGCGTCGCCGACGTAGGCGAACGCGATGTCCGCGTCCGGCTTGGCGCGCCGCCCGGACCGTGGCGTGCTCGCGCATGGTGAGCATGTCGGCGAGCATCTGGGTCGGGTGCCAGGTGTCGGTCAGGCCGTTCCAGACCGGCACGCCGGCGTACCTGGCCAGCACCTCGACGTTCTCGTGCGCGGCGCCGCGGTACTCGATGCCGTCGTAGAAGCGACCCAGCACCCGTGCGGTGTCCTTGACGGACTCCTTGTGGCCGACCTGCGATCCGACGGGGTCGAGATAGGTGACGTGCGCGCCCTGGTCGTAGGCGGCCACCTCGAACGCGCACCGGGTGCGGGTCGAGGTCTTCTCGAAGATGAGAGCGAAGTTGAGGCCGGCGAGGTGCTTGACCTCGCTGCCTGCACGACGGGCGGCCTTGAGCTCGGCGGCGAGGTCGAGCAGCGAGCGGAACTCGGCCGGGCTGAGGTCGACCTCCTTGACGAAGCTCCGGCCTCGCAGCTCGGTCGGCGTGCTGGTCAGGGTCATCCCACTCCTCGACTCGTCCTCGTGCTCCGTCGCGGGGGTTTCCCGGGCCATTCTCCTCCGTGACCCTGCCTAGACGGCGTCGCGCTCGATCGGGCAGCTCATGCAGCGCGGGCCGCCACGGCCACGGCCGAGCTCGCTGCCCGCGGCCGTCAGGACCTCGACCCCGTTCTTGCGGAGGTAGCCGTTGGTCGTGGTGTTCCGCTCGTAGCCCACCACGACCCCGGGGGAGATCGCCAGGAAGTTGTTGCCGTCGTCCCACTGCTCACGCTGCGCCGACCGGACGTCCTGCGCTGCGCTGAGCACCCGGACCGCAGGGACGTCCAGCGCGCGCGAGACGGCCTTCCACAGGTCGTCGTTCTGCTGCACGACGATCGCTCCGGCGCGATGGGCTGACCGGTCAGGGGTCAGGGTGTACGAGCGGAGCTCGCCCGGCAGGTACGGGTACGTCACGAAGGCGTCCGCGTCGACCATGGTCATGGCCGTGTCCAGGTGCATGAACGCACGCGTGCGTGGGGAGCTCGACGGCGATCACCTGGGTGATCCCGTGGGCGAACCAGCTGCGGCGCGAGCGCCTCGACGCCCTGCGCCGTCGTCCGCTCCCTCAGGCCGATCATCACCGCGCCGTTGCCGATGACCAGGATGTCGCCGCCCTCGACAGGTCGCCGGCTCGTGCTGCTCGTCGTCGTCGCCGTAGTAGACCGCGAAGTCGGCGGCGGCGAACATCGGATGGAAGCGGTAGATCGCCCGGGAGTGGACGCGTCTCCCGCTTGCGCGCGGCCATCGTCATCGGATGGATCGACACCCCGCCGTAGACCCACGCCGAGTTGTCACGCTGGAACAGGTGGTTCGGGCAGCGGGGCGAGCACGAAGTCCTCGTGCGCCGAGGTGCTGCCACAGCAGGCTCGGTTGGCGGGGGAGCTGGAGGTCCTTCTTCAGGATGCCGCCGATGAGGAAGGTCGCGAGCGTGGTCGGGTCCAGCGCGCCGCACATCTCGCGCAGCGGTGCGACCAGGGCCTCGCCGTCGTCCGCCCGTTGATGACTCGCTCGAGCGACGAACGCGCGAGCCTCGTCGACCGTCCAGCGTCGTCGGCGAGCAGGTCGGCGAAGTGGTGGACGAGGACGCCGCGGTCGCGCAGCCGGGCGACGAAGGCGTCGTGCTCCTCGCGGGCCCGCTGCGCCCACAGGACGTCGTCGAAGAGCAGCTCGTCGACGTTCGACGGCGTGCAGCCGGGAGAGCTCGAGGCCGGGCCGGTGGACGATGACCTGGCGCAGCGTGCCGACCTCGGAGTCGACGTGGAAGCTCATGCAGAGGGCCGGGACGCCTCGAGCGCAGGGAGGTCGTCGAGCAGCGTGGCGACGATCCTGGCCGCGCGCGCCCGTGCCTCGTCGTCGCGATCCTGCGCTTCGGCCACGAACGCCGCGGGCTCCTGACCGCGGGCGAGCAGAGTCTCGGCGCCCTCGTCCGACCACTGCCGCACGACGTCGGGACCGGCTTCTGGGTGGAACTGCAGACCCAGCGCCGAGCCGAGCACGAACGCCTGCGGCCCGACGCTGGTGCGGGCCAGCTCGCGAGCACCCGAGGGAAGCACGAACCGATCCGTGTGCCACTGCACGTACGGGCCGGTCGGGATCAGCTCGGGCTCGTCAGACTCGACGCTGTAGTAGCCGATCTCCGCGGCAGGGGCGGCCTCGACCGCGCCACCGAGGGCGTGCGCGAGGACCTGGCCGCCGAAGCAGAGCCCGAGCGTCGGGACGCCGGCCTCGACGCTCGCCCGCAGGAAGCCGCTCTCGCGCTCGATCGCAGGCTGCACGCGGTCCCAGTAGACGGACCAGTCCGAGCCGAGGCTCACCACCGCGCCCAGCCCTGCCGGGTCAGGCAGCGGGGTGTCGTCCTCGCGCCAGTGGCGCTCGACCGTCGCTCCGCGGGCGAGCAGGGCCTCCTCGACGTAGCCGGCGTCGGGGTGCTGGCGGTTCGCGAGGATGACGGTGCGCACCCGCTCAGCCTAGGCCCGACCGGCGTGACACTCGATCGCTTCGCCGAAGCCTGCCGAAAGCCGCGTCAGGCCGGGTCAGGCGTGGTCGTGCCCGGCGTGCTCGTGACCCTCGTGGTCGTGACCCTCGTGGTCGTGCCCCTCGTGGTCGTGACCCTCGTGCTCGGCGATCTGCCGGTGCACCTCAGCCATGTCGAGCTTGCGCACCTGACCGATGAGGTCCTCCAGTGCGGGCGCGGGCAGCGCGCCGGGCTGGGAGAACACGAGGACCTTCTCGCGGAAGACCATCAGGGTCGGGATGGAGGTGATCTCGAAACCGGCCGCGAGCTCAGGCTCGGCCTCGGTGTCCACCTTCGCGAACACGAGATCGGGGTTGCCCAGCGCGGCCTTCTCGTACACCGGGGCGAACTGGCGGCACGGCCCGCACCAGCTGGCCCAGAAGTCCACCAGGACGATGTCGTTGCCGAGGACGGTCTCCTCGAAGGTGTCCTTGGACAGGTCGACGGTGCTGGCGGTCACGATTGACTCCTCAAGTGTTGTCCGGCTGTGCAGGCAAAACGCGCACGGGCAAGCGCGGATTCCCCGGGGCCTCTCGTGCTGGCCGCGGAGGTTCGGGCACAGTGGTGCCGTGACGGAGGAGCACCCCCTGGACCTGGCGTTGGCCGGCCGGTTGCTGGTGGCCACACCTGGGCTGCGCGACCCCAGCTTCGAGCGGTCGGTGGTGCTCCTCCTGGAGCACGGCGACGACGGCGCCGTCGGCGTCGTCCTGAACCGCCCGCTGGATGTCCCGGTGCATCGAGTGCTGCCGGCCTGGTCCGAGGCCGCACCGCCGGCGGTGATCTTCAGCGGCGGCCCGGTGGAGCAGGAGGGCGCGCTCGCGGTCGCGGTCGCCAAGCGCGCCGCCCAGGGCGAGCCGGTCGAAGGCTTCCGTCCGGTGCGCGGCCGGCTCGGGCTGCTCGACCTCGACGCTGACCCCTCGCTGTCGTTGGCCGGCCTCGACGGTCTGCGCGTGTTCGCCGGCTACGCCGGCTGGGGCGCCGGCCAGCTCGAGGACGAGCTCGCCGAGTCGAGCTGGTACCTCGTCGACTCCGAGCTGGACGACCTGCTCAGCGAGGCTCCGCAGCGGCTTGTGGCGCGCCGTCCTGCGTCGTCAGGGCGGCGACCTCGGCATGGTGTCGACGTGGACCGAGGATCCCGAGCAGAACTGACGTCGTGCCGTCCTGCCGATCTACACTCGGGCCATGAGCGAACCTCCTCGTCCCATGCTCGAGCCCGAGAGGACCGGCGGCGGCACGATCCTCGAAGAGCGCCCCGTACCCGTTCCCACGGATGAGGGTGACCACGAGCGCTTCGCGCACTACGCGCGCAAGGACAAGATCACCGAGAGCACCGTGATGGGCACCCCGCTGGTCGCCCTGTGCGGCAAGGTCTGGGTGCCCTCGCGCGACCCCGGTCGTTTCCCCGTCTGCCCCGAGTGCAAGGAGATCTACGAGGGGCTCCCTGGCGGCAAGGGTGACAAGGGTGGCGGCAAGGGTGGCGGCGACCAGGGTGGCGGCGGCTCCGGCGAGTAGCGTCCGGCGGCCGGGCTGTCCGGCGGCCGGGCTGCCAGCGGCCTCGCGGTCTGCGGGCTCGCGGTCCTGCGGGACGTCAGCCGCGACACTCCGGTTGACCTGCTGGTTTCCTCCCGGTCACCGTCCTGAGAGGTCGACCTCGTAAGGTCGGGCCTTCCATGAGCACCACAGCCGCCTCGCACCTCTCGCCGGCCTTCCCGGGCCGAGCCCCGCGAGGGACGGCCGGTGCGCTGCGGGCCTGGCAGCAGGCCGCGCTCGACGCGTACGCCGACCGCGAGCCGCGCGACTTCCTCGCGGTCGCGACCCCGGGCGCCGGCAAGACCACGTTCGCGCTGCGGGTCGCCGCCGACCTGCTGTCGCGGCACGAGATCGCCGCGGTCACGGTGGTCGCCCCGACCGAGCACCTCAAGCTGCAGTGGGCCGAGGCGGCGCACAAGGTCGGCATCAAGCTCGACCCGGTCTTCCGCAACGCGCAGGGCGCCGCCGGGCGCGAGTACACCGGGGTCGCCGTCACCTACGCCCAGGTCGCGGCGCACCCGATGCTGCACCGGCGCCGGACCGAGGACCGCAGGACGCTGGTGATCCTCGACGAGATCCACCACGCCGGCGACTCGCGGGCGTGGGGCGAGGCGACGCGCGAGGCGTTCGAGCCCGCCGCCCGCAGGCTGGCGCTGACCGGAACCCCGTTCCGCTCGGACATCAACCCGATCCCGTTCGTCACCTACGCCCCGGGCGCCGATGGCGTCCCGCGCAGCGAGGCCGACTACACCTACGGCTACGGCGAAGCGCTGCGCGACGGCGTCGTGCGCCCGGTGATCTTCCTCGCCTACACGGGTTCGATGCGCTGGCGGACCCGCGCCGGCGACGAGGTCGAGGCGACGCTCGGCGAGCCGATGACGCAAGGACCTCACGGCCCAGGCCTGGCGCACCGCGCTCGACGCGAACGGTGAGTGGATCCCTGCCGTGCTCACCGCCGCGGACCGCCGGCTGGCCGAGGTGCGCCGGCACGTGCCGGACGCGGGCGGCATGGTCGTCGCGACCGACCACGCCGCGGCCCGGGCCTACGCCACGGATCCTGCACGCGGTCTGCGGCGAGGAGCCCGCCGTGGTGCTCTCCGACGACCCGGGAGCGAGCGCGCGGATCAGCGAGTTCACCGACTCCGACCGCCGCTGGCTGGTCGCGGTCCGGATGGTGTCCGAGGGCGTGGACATCCCGCGGCTGGCGGTCGGGGTGTACGCGACGTCGACGTCGACCCCGTTGTTCTTCGCCCAGGCGGTCGGCCGGTTCGTCCGGGCGCGTCGACGTGGCGAGACCGCCTCGGTGTTCCTGCCGTCGGTGCCGCTGCTGCTGCAGCACGCGGGCGAGCTCGAGGTCCAGCGCGACCACGTCCTCGGTCGTCCCGCCGGAGCGGAGGACGACCTGTGGGCCGCCGAGGACGCGCTGGTCGCCGCCGCGCAGTCGACAGCCGGACGGCCCTGACGACGAGCTGCTCGCGTTCGAGGCGATCGGCTCGGAGGCGACGTTCGACCGGGTGCTCTTCGACGGCGGCGAGTTCGGCACCCAGGCCGCCCCCGGCTCGCAGGAGGAGGAGGACTTCCTCGGGCTTCCAGGGCCTGCTGGAACCGGACCAGGTCACCGCCTTGCTGCAGCGCCGGCAGGCCGACCAGCTCAGCGACCGGCGGGTGGCCAGGCGCACCGCCGAGGCCGCCCGGCCGGCCGCGACCCATGCCGAGGTCGCGGCGCTGCGCAAGGAGCTCAACGGTCTGGTCGCCGCCTGGCACCACCGCAGCGGCCAACCGCACGGGGCGATCCATGCCGAGCTCCGACGGGTCTGCGGCGGGCCGCTGACCGCGCAGGCCGACGTCGCCCAGCTCCAGCAGCGGGTGGAGCGCATTCGTCAGTGGGCGGTCAGCCGCGCGTGAGGGTCGCGGCGATAGTCTTCCTGCGTCGTGATCCACACGCGCACGGGTGAAGGAAGAAGCAGATGAGCGACGGGACCGGAACGACGACGGCGAGCAGCCCTGACCCTGCCGAGCTCGACCCCAGCGACATCCGGGCCCTGACGGCCGCGCTCGGCCAGCACTGGGGCCTGGCCATGGTCGTCGGGCTGCTCTCGCTGGCTCTTGGCATCTGCCTGCTCGTGTGGCCTGGCCACACGCTGGTGGCCATCTCGATCCTGCTCGGCGCCTACCTGATCGTGAGCGGGATCTTCCAGATCATCGCGAGCTTCACCATCGACGGCGTGACCGGCGGGATCCGGGTGCTGACCGCGATCTCCGGCGCGCTGTCCTTGATCCTGGGCCTCATCGCCTTTCGCAGCGTCGGGCACTCGCTCGCGATCCTGGCCCTGCTCATCGGGTTCGGCTGGTTGCTGCGCGGGCTGTCCCAGCTCATCCACGCGATCGGCGACCACACCACGCCGCTGCGCGGGTGGCAGATCTTCATGGGCCTGCTGGGCATCGTGGCCGGCATGGTCGTGCTCATCTGGCCGGAGGACTCGTTGCTGACGCTGGCCATCGTCGCCGGCGTGTGGATGGTCCTCATCGGCCTGTTCGAGATCTTCCTCGCGTTCCGCCTCCGGTCGCTGCGCGCCTAGGCGTCGTCCGGAACCACGCCATGGCCGCAGAGACGTCGCAGACGCTGGACCGTGGCCTCCGCATCCTCGACCTGCTGGCGGCAACCCCGGGCGGACTGTCGGTGGCCGAGGTCGCCGCCGAGCTGTCGGTCGGCCGGACCGTGGCGTACCGGCTGGTCGCCACCTTGGAGCAGCACCACCTCGTCCGGCGGGACGCGAGCGGGCGGATCCGGCTCGGCACCGGGGCGCTGCGGCTGGCCGGGCAGGTCGTCCCGCTGCTCCGGGAGGCCTCGATGCCGATCCTGCGCGTCCTCGCCGAGGACGTCGGCGCGACCGCGCACCTCACCCTCGCGGACGGCGGCGAGGCGCTCGCGGTGGCCGTCGTCGAGCCCAGCTGGACCGACTTCCACGTCGCCTATCGAGTCGGGTCGCGGCATGCGCTGGACCGAGGTGCCGCCGGCCGCGCGTTGCTGCTCGCGCGCAGCGGCGCCACCGGTTTCGTCGTCTCGAACGGCGAGCTCCAGCCAGGAGCGAGCGGGGTCGCCGCGGCGCTCACCGGGGTGCCCGGCGTGCAGGCGAGCGTGGGCGTGGTGGCCCTGGCGACGCTGGACGTCGCCGTGGTCGGCCCCAGGGTGGAGCGCGCCGCGGAGGCGATCGCCGCCGCGCTCGTCAGCTAGCCAGGGCTGTCGGCGCCAGGGTCAGGCCGTGCTCGCGCGGACGAGCGGCAGCAGGCGGTGCTGCACCAGGGTGTCCAGCGCGATGACCGTCGAGGTCCGTTCGACGCCCTCGACCTCGACGATCAGGTCGATGACCCGCTGCAGGTCGGCGTTGGACCGGGCGACCACCCGGCACAGCAGGTCGCCGCTCCCGGTGATCGTGTGCACCTCCAGCACCTCGGGGACCGTGGCGAGGCGTTCGCCGAGCGGATCGTGCCCGCGCACCTGCCTGATGCCCAGCGTGACGAAGGCCGTCACGCCATAGCCGAGGGCCGCCGGATCGACGTCAGGACCCCACCCGCGCACGACGCCCGACGACTCGAGGCGGTCGAGCCGCGCCTGAACCGTCCCGCGGGCGACCCCGAGCCGCCGGCTGGCCTCGAGCACACCGACCCGAGGCTCCGCGGCGAAGAGGTCGAGGATCGAGGCGTCCAAACTGTCCATGCTGTCTCCCGAGGCATCGCAAGGTGTGCATCTTGCTGGCCAGATCTCTGGAACTGAACTGGGCAGATTGTCCAGCGTGTCGACGAAGTGTTGCACAGAGTGCCTGCATGCTTCCATGCTCACGCCATGACCGACACCACGCTCTGCGCGTCCCACCTCCGATCGCAGCGGCCGCCGATGCCTTCGCCGTGCTGGGCATGGACGCTGTCGTCTTCGCTGTGGGCAACGCGAAGCAGGCCGCGCACTACTACCGGACCGCCTTCGGCATGCGGCTGGTCGCCTACTCGGGGCCGGAGACGGGGAGCCGCGACGAAGCCGTCTACGTCCTGCAGTCCGGCACCGCCCGCTTCGTGCTCCGCTCGTCCATCCGACCCGTCCGGCGCGCTGGCCCGGCACGTCGCCCACCACGGCGACGGTGTCGTCGACCTGGCGATCGCGGTGGTCGACGTCCACGCGGCGTACGCCTACGCCGTCGAGCACGGCGCCGAGGGGCTCGAGCCGCCGCACGAGGTCACCGATGAGGACGGCACCGTGGTCCTCGCGGCCATCGCGACCTACGGCGAGACCCGGCACACGCTCGTGGACCGCTCCCGATACGCCGGGGCCTACCTGCCCGGCTTCGTCACCCGCGTCGAGACGCTGCGACCGACCCACGGTGTTCACCGCGATCGACCACTGCGTGGGCAACGTCGACCTTGGCCACATGGACGAGTGGGTCGAGTTCTACCGACGCGTGATGGGCTTCACGAACATGGCCGAGTTCGTCGGCGACGACATCGCCACCGAGTACTCGGCCCTGATGAGCAAGGTCGTGGCGGACGGCTCACGGAAGGTCAAGTTCCCGTTGAACGAGCCGGCCGTCTCCAAGCGCAAGAGCCAGATCGACGAGTACCTGGAGTTCTACGGCGGCCCCGGGGTGCAGCACATCGCCCTCGAGACGCCCGACATCGTCGAGACCGTGCGGACGATGCGCAGCCAGCGGGGTGGAGTTCCTCGACACGCCCGACACGTACTACGACGAGCTCGAGGACTGGGTCGGGGACACCCGGGTCCCGGTGCAGACGCTGCGGGAGCTCAAGCTGCTCGCCGACCGCGACGAGGACGGCTACCTCCTGCAGATCTTCACCAAGCCCGTGCAGGACCGGCCGACGGTGTTCTTCGAGCTCATCGAGCGGCACGGGTCCGAGGGCTTCGGCAAGGGGAACTTCAAGGCGCTGTTCGAGGCGATCGAGCGCGAGCAGGCGCTGCGCGGCAACCTCTGATCGCTGCGTGCGCGGCCGGCGGCTCGCCTCCCGAGCTCAGCTGACCCGCGCTGGCTCGATGGTGCCCGTCACCTCAGCCAACGTGATGCGCCCCCCGTCCGTGCTGGGCGCGCTGGCGCGCAGGACGACGCGGTCGTGATCCTCGAGGAAGCCGAGCACGCGTCCGTCCGGCAAGGTCAACGGCTCGCGGCCACCCCAGGTCAGCTCGAGCAGGCAGCCCCGCTGCCCCGGCTCGGGCCCGCTGACGGTCCCGGACGCGAACAGGTCGCCGGTGCGCAGCGACGCGCCGTTCTGGGTGAGGTGGGCGAGCTGCTGCCCCGCGGTCCAGTACATGTCCGCGAACTGCGGGCGGCTCACCACCTGCCCGGCGACCTCGATCTCGAGCGCGAGGTCGAGCGCCCACGGGTCAGGGTCACGCAGGTAGCTCTGCACGGGCGGGTCCTGTCGCTGCGGCTGGACCCGTGCCGCCGCCAGGGCCTCCAGCGGAGTCACCCACGCACCGACCGAGGTCGCGAACGACTTGGCCAGGAACGGCCCGAGCGGCTGGTACTCCCAGGCCTGGATGTCGCGCGCCGACCAGTCGTTCACCAGCACCACGCCGAACACGTGCTCGGCGAAGGCCGTCGTCGTGACCGAGGTGCCCCGGACCGATGGCACACCGACCACGAAGCCCACCTCAGCCTCGAGGTCGAGCCGCGCCGTGGGCTCGACGACCGGTCCGGTCGCTCGTCCGGCGCTGGCCGACCGGACGAGCGGACCGCCGAGCCGCTGACGACCACGGTGCCTGCCCGCCCGTGGTATCCGATGGGCAGGTGCCGCCAGTTCTCGCCGAGCGCGGGGCTGTCAGGTCGCAGGATGCGCCCGACGTTGGTGGCGTGGTGCTCGGAGGAGTAGAAGTCGACGTAGTCGGCGACCTCCCAGGGCAGGTGCAGGGTCACGTCGGACAACGGCACGAGGTGGTTCCGCACACTGTCCTCGAAGGCCACCTCGGAGAGCAGCTCCGTGGTCCTGGCCCGCACCGAGGCCCAGGCCCGCGGCCCGCGGCCGAGGAAGGCGTTCAGCGTCGGGCCGGCGAAGTCTGCGCCGTGCGGGACGGCCACCCGCGAGAGGTCGAGCACGTGGTCGCCGATCCGCACCCCGCACCGAGGTCCGTGCTCCGACGTCGAGAAGACGCCGTACGGCAGGTGGTCCAGGCCGAACCCGCTGCCCGGATCGACCGCGACCCACGAGGCGCCGCTCATGCGAGCGAGACCTCGGCGGGGTCCAGGAGTCCGAGCCGCACGAGGTCCTCGATCGGGTCCGTCACAGTGCAGCAGCCGAAGGAGGTGAAGGCTCGCCGCACGGCTGAGACGTCGGCCGCGGCCAGCACCTCGACGAGCTGCTCCGGCGTGCGGAGCTCGAGCAGCTCGGCCAGCCGCTCGGGCGCAGCGCCGTCGAGACCGGCCTGCACGGCTGCGAGCACGTTCAGCAGGCCGTGCTGCTCCAGGCCGTCCGTCGTCGTCCGCCGCAGCGCGGCGTGCAGGCCGGCCGTGAGCTTGAAGGGCAGGCGCCGGACGAGGCAGCCGTGCACGAACCCGGCGAGCTGGCCGGCGGTGGCGAAGGCGGCCGGGTCGGTACCGCCGGTCCGGAGCTTGGCGCGCTCGGCGCCGTCTTCGGCCAGGACGTCCAGGGCACGGTCGAAGCCTTCGCGGGGGAGCTCGATGTAGGCGGTGGTCGAGAACGCGAGCTGGTCGAGGAGCACCTGGGTCGCGGCAGCCGGGTCGTGCCCGGGCGGCAACGGGATCTCGACCTGCACCAGGGCGGCACGGTCGTCCTGGTCGAGCAGCCGGCTCATGGCCTCGACCAGGCTGCCGAGCCCGTCGTCGGCGATGACCCCGAGCCGCAGGTCCTCGCCTGCCCGCGTGTCGCTCAGCAGCTCGTCGACATCGCTCGCGCGCACCAGCAACGGACCCACGAGCGGGGCGTACCAGCTGCGCCGGTGCTCGCGGTGGCCCTGCAGCGCGCCGGCGACGGTGGCGCTGCTCGGCGGGAAGACCGCGGCGTTGTCGATCAGCCCGTCGAGGAGGCCCCACATCCTCGCCCGCAGGTCAGCTGTACCTCCAGGTGGCGTTGACATGGCTGGCAATCTAGCCAATCGTTCGATGAGAGGACACCCGGATCCGATTATCGGACACCGCGCCTCCGTCCGTCCGAAGTGAAGGAGCAGGCGATGACCTACTACCGGTCCGTGGGGGAGATCCCTCGCAAGCGGCATACCCAGTTCCGGCGCCCTGACGGTGGTCTGTTCGCCGAAGAGCTCATGGGGACGGACGGCTTCTCGAACAGCTCCGCCCTGCTCTACCACCGCCACCTGCCCACGGCGATCGTCGACGCGGTGGCCGCCCCGGACCTCGACCGGACGGTCACCCCCAACCACCGCTGCTGCCGAGACACTTCCGGACCCACGAGCTCCCGTCGCCGCAGGCGCCGACGCCGTGACGGGCCGGCGGCTGCTGATGGGCAACGCGGACGTACGGCTGCTCTTCGTGGTCGCCGACACGGCGTCGCCGTTGTACCGCGACGCGATCGGTGACGAGCTCGTCTACGTCGAGTCCGGCAGCGGCATCGTCGAGACGGTCTTCGGAGCCCTTCCGGTCGGCCCGGGCGACTACGTGCTGCTGCCCACCTCGACCACGCACCGCTGGGTCCCGGATCAGCCGTCCGAGCCGCTGCGCCTGCTCGTCTGCGAGGCCAGCGGGCATGTCGCCCCACCGCGGCGCTACCTCGGCCCACGCGGCCAGTTCCTCGAGCACAGCCCGTACTGCGAGCGTGACCTTCGGGCGCCGTCCGGCCCCCTCGTGGTGGAGGAGGAGGACGTCGACGTGCTGGTCCGGCACCGGCAGGGGGTGACGCGGTACACCTATGCGAACCATCCGTTCGACGTCGTCGGCTGGGACGGTGCGCTCTACCCGTACGCCTTCAACATCGCCGACTTCGAGCCCATCACCGGACGCCTGCACCAGCCGCCGCCGGTCCACCAGACCTTCGAGGGGCCTGGCTTCGTCGTCTGCTCGTTCGTCCCGCGCAAGTTCGACTACCACCCGCTGTCCATCCCGGCGCCGTACAACCACGCCAACGTGGACAGCGACGAGATGATCTTCTACGTCGCCGGCGACTTCATGAGCCGCAAGGGCGCAGGCATCGAGCAGGGTTCGATCACCCTCCACCCTGGGGGGTTCACGCACGGTCCGCAGCCCGGCAGCGTGGAGGCGAGCATCGGCGCCGAACGGACCGAGGAGTACGCCGTCATGGTCGACACGTTCCGTCCGCTCGAGCTAGGTCAGGCCGCCGCGGACTGTGCGGACGAGGCCTACGCGTGGACCTGGTCGGGGCGACGGCGGGAGCGGGCGTCGGCCCAGGACTTAACTGTCGGTTAGCCTTCTGCACGGCCGTGGGGGTCAAGATTTGTGGGCGTCCTACCGACGCCACTAAGGAGACCAAGCCGGCCGCCACCCCCTCTGGAGAGTCCGTGCAGATCAGCAAGCGCCTCGTCGTCCCCGTTGCCGTGCTCGCCGCGGTGGGTGCTTTCTTGATCGCTCCAGCAAGCAGCGCGTCGGCGAGCACGATCGCCCGTCCGCTGGTCACCGGCTGGCTGCCCTACTGGACTCCCACGACGTCGTCGGCGGCTTTGACTGCCAACAAGGACCTCTTCACCGAGGCCTCGTCGTTCGCCTTCTCCGCGACCGGCGCGACCACGGTCGTCTCCCAGGGTGATGCGACCGGGCGGGCCACGGTGCTGAACTCCATCCACGCCGCCGGGCTACGCGCGGTCGCCACGGTCACCGACGGCATGGCGCCGCACGCGATGGCGGCGGTGATGGCGAACGCGACCACGCGTGCCCAGCTGGTGGCCACCCTCACCAACCTGACGGCCGCCGGCTACGACGGCGTCGACCTCGACTTCGAGAACTTCGCCTTCGCCGACGGCAGCTCGACCTGGTCGGCGACGCGGCCCAACTGGGTGGCCTTCGTCGCCCAGCTCGCGGCCTCGCTGCACGCGCGCGGGGACATGCTGACTGCCTCCGTCCCGCCGGAGTACAACCCCGCACTCGGTGGCGGCAGCGGCTACTGGGTCTACGACTACAAGGACATCGGGCCGTACGTCGACAAGCTGCGGATCATGACCTACGACTACAGCTTCTCGGTCGCCGGTCCGATCGCGCCGCTGCCCTGGGTCACCAACGTCGCCGCGTACGCGGTGACGCAGCTGCCCGCCAGCAAGATCGAGATCGGCGTCCCGACGTACGGCAAGGACTGGGTCACCGCGACCTACGGCGTCTGCCCGGTCAACAACGAACCGGGCACGAAGGAGTACACCGCGGCCCAGGCGATGGCGCTGGCCAGCTCCAAGGCCATCACGCCCACCTGGAACGCCACCTACGCCGAGCACACCTTCAGCTACGGGCAGGCCTACACCGGCGTCTCAGCCACCGGGGCGGCTGCGTCGTGCACCGTCACCAGGACCGTCTGGTACGACGACGCCGCAGCGGTGGTCGCGAGGGCCGGCCTGGTGGGCAGGTACAACCTCGGCGGGATCGCCATGTGGACGATCGGCGGCGAGGACCCCGCCCAGTGGCCGGCGTTGCGCGCCTACGCTCAGCAGCTCGCGGCGCACACGGCGCCGCTCGGCCACCTCGACGGCGAGACCGTCAGCCCGGGCGCGGTGACCCTCCGCGGCTGGGCCCTGGCGCCGAACTCCACCGGGGTGGTCGTCCTCACCGTCAGCATCGACCACGTCGGCCACAACATCCTCGCCGCCCTGCCGCGACCGGACGTCGCCAAGGTGTACCCGGCCAACGGGCCCAACCACGGCTTCGAACGCTCGTTCTCGATGCCAGCAGGACGCCACAGCGTGTGCGTGTACGCCTTGGGCAACAACCTGATCACCACGCTGTCCTGTGGCTACGTCACGGTCCCCTCCGGTGCCACGACGGTTCCTGCGCTGTCCTCCCCGTTCGGCGGCGTGGACACCATCACCGTCGGGACGGGCACGATCAGCGTGCGCGGCTGGACGGCTGACCCGAACACGACCGCGTCCATCGACGCCCAGCTCAACGTCGACGCCGGGTTCCAGATCTCGCTGGCCAACCTCTCGCGACCGGATGTCGCCAGGGCGCTCCCCGGCTACGGGCCGCTGCACGGCTACCAGATGACCGCGAAGGTCAGCGCCGGTCAGCACAACCTCTGCGTCTACGGCAAGAACGTCGGCCCCGGCAGTGACACCACGCTCAAGTGCGCCACGGTGACCGTTCCGTAGCGCTCGTCGCCGACCGGCGGAGCCTGGACGGACCCTGCGTGCGCACGTGCCACCATGGTGCAGGTGATCCTCCGGCCTGCTCGCGCGACGGCTCCGACCGAGCTCGAGCGCCCCGAGGGGGACACGCTGCTCGAGGAGTGGGTGGCCACCGAGCGGCCCTGGGTGACGATCGTCTGGAACGATCCGGTCAACCTGATGAGCTACGTCTCGTACGTCTTCCGCTCGTACTTCGGCTACGCACCTGCCAAGGCGGACGAGCTCATGATGGCCGTCCACCAGGAGGGCAGGGCCGTCGTGTCGGCGGGCACCCGCGAGGAGATGGAGCGTGACGTGACCGCCATGCACGGCTACGGCCTCTGGGCCACCCTCCAGCACGATGAGTGAGTCGTGACCCCCGTGCCGGCGGTCTGAGATGGCCAAGACGACCCGGTTCGGCCGCCGTCGGGGTCGACCGACGCTGACCGTCCACCCGGAGGAGGCCGCCGCCCTCGCTTGGGTGCTCACCGATCTCGCGCGGCTGGTGGCCCCGGACGAGGGTGACGAGCAGGACCCGCTCGCCGCCATGGTCGACATCGGCACCGCGACCACGACGCCGGAGGACCCCGTGCTGGCGCGCCTGTTCCCCGACGCCTACCCGGACGACGAGCAGGCGTCGGGGGAGTTCCGGCGCTACACCGAGACGACGCTGCGCCGCAAGAAGCAGGACGCCGCCCTGCTGGCGCTGGCCACCTTGGACGACGCAGGAAAGGAACGCACCCTGGACGCCGCCGAGGTCGACGCGTGGCTCGGCGCCCTCAACGACCTCCGGCTGGCCCTCGGCACCCGGCTCGAGATCAGCGAGGAGGCCCAGCTGCACAGCTGGGACCTCGCGGAGGACGACCCGGTCGTGCCGGCGCTGGTGATGTACGAGTGGCTGACCTACCTGCAGGACCAGCTGGTCAGCTGCCTTGGCTGAGCGGGCCCGCAGAGCGGGGTCCGGGCGCCCACTACCCTGGACCCGTGCTGACCATCGCTCGCGACGTCGTCGACGCCATGGTGGCGCACGCCCGCAAGGACCACCCGGACGAGGCGTGCGGGATCGTCGCCGGTCCGGTGGGCAGCGACCGGCCTGAGCGGTTCGTCCCGATGCTCAACGCTGCGATGTCACCGACGTTCTACGAGTTCGACTCCGGCGACCTGCTCCGGCTCTACCGCGATCTGGACGACCGCGACGAGGAGCCCGTGGTGGTCTACCACTCGCACACCGCGACCGAGGCGTACCCCTCGCGGACCGACGTCGCGTACGCCTCGGAGCCCAACGCCCACTACGTCCTCGTGTCGACCGCGGACCCCGACGTCGAGTCGGTCCGGTCCTACCGCATCGTCGACGGGCAGGTCCGCGAGGAAGAAGTCGAGGTCGTCGCGGCGTTGCCCCCTCGGGACGCTCCTGCCTCTGGGTCGTCCTAGCCGATCCTTCCTAGCTCAGCAGCCCTACCCGCCGTCACGATCGAGCACCAGCCGAACGAGGAGCACCGCACCCATGGCCGTCGAGGTCCGCATCCCTACCATCCTGCGCACCTACACCGATGGCGCCAAGGCCGTCGAGGCGTCGGGCAGCACGCTCGAGGAGCTCTTCACCGACCTCGACGCCCGGCACCCCGGCATCGGTGGGCGCATCGTCGAGAACGGCCAGCTGCGGCGCTTCGTCAACGTGTACCTGAACGACGAGGACGTCCGCTTCCTGGGCGGGCTCGCGACCCCGGTGGGCGACAGCGACAACGTGACGATCCTGCCCGCGGTCGCGGGCGGGGCCTGAGCGCAGCCGCACCCGTGCGCTTCGACTCCCTGCTCGAGTCCGTCGGCGGTACCCCGCTGGTCGGCCTGCCCTCGCTGTCGCCCTCGGCGGAGGTCCGGCTGTGGGCCAAGCTCGAGGACCGCAACCCGACCGGCTCCATCAAGGACCGCGCCGCGCTGGCGATGATCGAGGCCGCTGAGCGCGACGGCTCGCTCCGCCCTGGTGCGACGATCCTGGAGCCCACCTCGGGCAACACGGGTATCTCGCTCGCCATGGCGGCCAAGCTCAAGGGCTACTCGCTCATCTGCGTGATGCCGGAGAACACCTCGGTCGAGCGCTCGCAGCTGCTGCGCATGTGGGGGGCGCAGATCATCCCCTCGCCGGCGGCCGGCGGAAGCAACGAGGCCGTGCGCGTGGCCAAGGGGCTGGCCGCGGAGCACCCCGACTGGGTGATGCTGTACCAGTACGGCAACCCCGCCAACGCCGACGCGCACTACCGCGGCACCGGGCCGGAGATCCTCGCCGACCTCCCGTCCGTCACGCACTTCGTCGCCGGGCTCGGCACCACCGGGACCCTGATGGGTGCCGGCCGGTTCCTGCGCGAGAAGGTCCCGGGCATCCAGATCGTCGCTGCCGAGCCGCGCTACGGCGAGCTCGTCTACGGGCTGCGGAACCTCGACGAGGGCTTCGTCCCCGAGCTCTACGACCCCTCGGTGCTGACGACGCGGTTCTCCGTCGGCCCGCGCGACGCGATCAGGCGCACCAGAGACCTCCTCGAGCACGAAGGCATCTTCGCCGGGATCTCGACCGGCGCGATCCTGCATGCCGCGCTCGGCGTCGCCGCCAAGGCCGTGCAGGCCGGGGACCGTGCTGACATCGCGTTCGTGGTCTGCGACGGCGGCTGGAAGTACCTCTCCACGGGCGCGTACGAGCAGGACCTCGACACCGCCGAGGACGCGCTCGAAGGCCAGCTCTGGGCCTGAACGACGTCCCGACCGGCCAGCAGGGCACCTAGGCTTGCGCACTGTGGCAGACGCTCCGATCGGCATCTTCGACAGTGGGGTCGGTGGCCTCACCGTCGCCAGGGCCGTGCTCGACCAGCTCCCGAACGAGCCCCTGCTCTACGTCGGTGACACCGCGCGGGGCCCCTACGGCCCGCGGCCGCTCGCCGAGGTCAGGTCGTTCGCGCTGGAGATCATGGACGACCTGGTCGACGAGGGCGTCAAGCTGCTCGTCATCGCGTGCAACAGCGCCAGCGCGGCCGTCCTGCGTGATGCCCGCGAGCGGTACGACGTGCCGGTCGTCGAGGTGGTCCACCCTGCCGTCCGCCGAGCCGTCGCGGCGACCCGGAACGGCCGGGTCGGCATCATCGGCACCAGGGCGACGGTGACGTCGGGCGCCTACGAGGACGCCTTCGCCGCCGCGCCCCAGCTCGTCGCTCACCTTCGCCGCCTGCCCCGAGTTCGTCGCGTTCGTCGAGTCCGGAGTGACGAGCGGGCCGGAGCTCCTGGCCGTGGCCGCACGAGCACCTCGACCCGGTGGCTGCGGCCGGGGTCGACACGTTGGTCCTGGGGTGCACCCACTACCCGCTGCTCACCGGCGTCATCTCCTACGTCATGGGCAACGGGGTGACGCTGGTGTCCAGCGCCGAGGAGACCGCCAAGGACGTCTACCGGGTGCTGTCCACCCAAGGCCTGCTGCGTGCCCCGACGTTGCCGCCGCCGGTGCACCACTTCCGCGCCACCGGGGACACCGCCGACTTCCGCCGGCTCGGTCGGCGCTTCCTCGGGCCGGAGGTCGTGGCCGTCGAGCAGGCCAGCATCGGCGGCGCGCACCCGCACCCCGTCGGGTCGCCGGTCGGCACCGGGCGAGGCTGACGTGCGGCTGACCGTCGTCGGGTGCTCGGGATCGACCGCGGGGCCGGACTCCGCGGCGTCCTGCTACCTGGTCGAGCAGGACGGCTTCCAGCTGCTGCTCGACCTCGGCAGCGGTGCGCTGGGGCCGCTGCAGCGCTATCTCTCCCCGGAGGCACTGGACGCGGTGCTGGTGAGCCACCTGCACGTCGACCACTTCGCCGACCTCTGCTCGCTGTACGTGTGGCTCCGCTACGGCAAGGGCGCCTCGAGCCCGGGCCTTCCGGTGCACGGGCCTCGCGGGATCGCCGAGCGCATCGCCTCGGCGAGCGGTCCGCTGGGCCCGGACCGGCTAGAGCCGACGTTCCGCTTCGGCCGGGTGGACGACGGCCCGTTCGAGCTCGGCCCCTTCGTGGTGACCTCCGCCAGGGCAGCGCATCCCGGCGAGTCGTACGCCTACCGGGTCGAGGCGGCCGGCTCCGTGCTGGTCTACACCGGTGACACCGGGCCCAGCGAGCAGGTGGCCGGCGCTCGCTCGGGGGGCCGACCTGCTTCTGAGCGAGGCGTCGTTCATCACCGGCAAGGACACCGCCGTCGACCTGCACCTGACCGGTCGCGAGGCCGGCCTGCTGGCGACGCGGGCGGGGGTCGGGCGGCTGGTCGTCACGCACGTGCCGCCCTGGCAGGACCGTTCGGTGGTCCTCGCCGAGGTCGAGAGCGCCTACCAGGGTGCCGTCTCGATGGCTGAGCCAGGGGCGGTCTACGAGCTCTGAGCCCGGGGCGGTCCGTGCCTGTCCTGCGCTCCCGGTTGGCGACGGGCTGGCGACGGGCTGGCCACTTGCTGGCGATGCCGTCTGGGCACCGAGTGGCTGCTGGGCCCGGATAGGGTCGGGCGCATGTCAACGACGCCAACGACGCCCTCCCGTGCCGACGGCCGCAACGCCGATCAGCTCCGTCCCGTGACCATCTCCCGCGGCTGGCTGGACCACGCCGAGGGGTCGGTGCTCGTCGAGTTCGGCCGGACCCGCGTGCTCTGTGCTGCGTCGTTCACCGCCGGTGTCCCGCGCTGGCGCAAGGGATCCGGCGAAGGGTGGGTGACCGCCGAGTACTCCATGCTGCCGCGAGCCACGCACACCCGGTCGGACCGCGAGGCGGTCAAGGGCAGGATCGGTGGGCGCACGCACGAGATCTCGCGGCTGGTCGGTCGCTCGCTCCGCTCGGTCATCGACTACAAGGCGTTGGGCGAGAACACGATCGTCATCGACTGCGACGTCCTGCAAGCCGACGGCGGGACCAGGACGGCCGCGATCACGGGGGCCTACGTCGCGCTGGCCGACGCCGTGGACTGGGCCAAGGGCGAAGGTCTGGTCAAGGGCAGCGTCAGCCCGCTCAAGGGCTCGGTGGCGGCGATCTCGGTCGGCGTCGTCGACGGGGTGCCGCTGCTCGACCTCGCCTACACCGAGGACGTCAGGGCCGAGACCGACATGAACGTCGTGGTCACCGGGGCCGGGGAGTTCGTCGAGGTGCAGGGGACGGCCGAGGGCGAGCCGTTCGACCGTGCGACGCTGGACCAGCTGCTCGATCTCGCGCTGGGCGGCTGCGCCGACCTGACGAAGATGCAACAGGCAGCGCGCGGATGAACCAGCGCACGGTGGTGCTTGCGACGAAGAACGCGCACAAGGTGGACGAGCTCCGCCGCATCCTCGCCGAGGCCGGGACTCACGTCGAGCTCGCCGGCATGGAGGACTACCCGCAGATGCCGGACGTCGCCGAGACCGGGACGACGTTCGCGGAGAACGCGCTGCTCAAGGCCCACGCCGTGGCTGATGCCACCGGGCTGCCGGCCGTTGCGGACGACTCCGGTCTGTGCGTGGACGTCCTCGGCGGCATGCCCGGCATCTTCTCCGCCCGCTGGGCCGGGCGCCACGGGGACGACGCGGCGAACCTCGCGCTGGTGCTGGCGCAGCTCTCCGACATCCCGGACGACGCGCGATCGGCGTACTTCGTCTGTGCGGCGGCCTTCGCGCTGCCGTCCGCCGACGGCGGCCTGGAACGGGTGGTGGAGGGCCAGCTGGAAGGCCGGCTCGTCCGGGAACCGCGGGGCAGCAACGGCTTCGGCTATGACCCCGTCTTCGTGCCGGACGGCGAGGACCGCACGACCGCGGAGATGGAGCCCGCCGAGAAGGACGCGATCAGCCACCGCGGGCGCGCGTTCCGGGCCCTTGCTCGGACGATCGACCAGATGCTCGACGCCTGACGAGGACGGGCTGCTGGCCGGCCCGCGTGTTGCTGGCCTCACGGCGGCAACGGCCGGGCTGGTCGGGCGCTCTCGGGATCGCCGAGCGTGGGGCCTGGTGGCTCGCCGAGCGCGCCCGCGATGACGGCCCCCAGGAGGCCGGCATCCCGTCGGCCCGGCGCTGGGCGGACGCCTTGCGGGGTGCCGCGCACGATGTCCACGACGGCTGCGAGCGCCTCGGATCCGGGGTCGAGGTAGCGGACGTGCTGCCAGGGCTGCAGGAGCAGGGGATCCTTGCCGTCGTCCTCGGCCTCGAAGCGACGCGCGCCGAATCGCGCCTGCGCAGGGTCTTCGCCGAACCAGCCGAGATGTGACACGGGATCTCCGCTGGCCGCGCCGACCCAGAGATGGCCGGCTGCCACGGGGACCTGGCTCGCGCTGCTGGCAAGCAGGCCGGGACTACCGAGCACGACGAGGTCGTCGACCCTGGTCGCGAGGCGGTCCGCCGCTGCGGCCCACAGGCTCGCTGCGGCGGTCGTGCTCCCGTACGAGTGGCCGACCAAGGTGAGGTGGGGCTCATCCGCGCCACGCCAGGCCTGCAACCCGGCGAGCTCGTGGGCGAGGAGGTCGGCGCCGGAATGCGCGCTGGCGGTGCTCGCGACGTCGGTGAGGGTCGGGGTCTGGTACCCGAGCCACGCGACGACGGCGAGGCTCGCCTGCGGCCCGGCTTCGTCGACGACGCGTTGGGCATCCTGGGTCAGCCCCGGCAGGGTTGCTGTCACGGATGCGTCCAGACCGGGCACGAGGTAGGCCACGTTGCGCGCGCGGTCCGGATCGCCCACGCTCATCGCCGCGCGACCCTTGCCGGCCCACCGCGAGGGCTCGAAGATCGTGAGGAGTCGCCGGGCTCTGCCCAGGCCCGCGCTGAGCGCACGCTCGACGGCCTGATCGACGGGGCCTGCGACACCCTCCGCTCGCCGCCGCGCCAGCACCGATCGGTTCACCCTGTCCCGGACCTCGAACGGGATGCCGTCCAGGTTGCCGAGCGCGGGCGCGCGGGCCGGGTCATGGATCAGCGCTTGCTGCTCTGTCGTCGTGTGGGCACCCCACCAGGTCGCCACCGCCTCCGGATCCGTCCCTGGCGACGGCACCACGGCCAGCCAGTGGTCTGCACCGCTCAGCCGGTGCGCGGCCACGACGCTGCTGCGCAGGGCCGCTGGATCGTGCGACCGGAGCAGTGCCGACGCCTGCTCGCCCTCTAGGCCGATGAGCGCGGCGAACCTCAGGTCGGCCTGGTGCGTCGCCTCGGCGGCTTGCTGCGTCCGGTGCCGCTCGACCGTGAGGAGCGGATCGACGCCGACCACAACCCTGACGAGAGCGCCGAGCACCGAGGCCTCGGCGTGCTGGGCGTCCCGGACCTGCTGGACCGAGTGCGTGAGCTCGACCCCCGCGGTGGTGACCGTGCTCGCGAGGGCATCCAGGCCGCGTGCGGCGGCAGCGACGACGAGCACGCGATCCGTCAGCGCGTTCCGGAAGGCTCCGGCAGCAACCCCACGCCAGGTCGTCGGATCGGCGATCGGCTCCAGCATGGCTCCACGCAGGCGGCCGTGCAGCGCGGCGAGCTGCTCGGCCTGCTGTCGAAGGCCGGCACCGCACGTGACGAGCTCGGCGGCGTCCCAGCGAGCAAGGGTCGCGGTGTCGGTCATCGGGGACGCCGTCGTGGCGTCAAGCTCGCGGCTGCACCGGCGTCGGTGTCCGTGTACGCCGTGGCCGAGCGCGCGAGCGACTCGACGAGCGCATCGAGCCGCCGGCTCTCGGCGTCGAGGAGGTCGCGGTACCGCTGCACCGCCGAGCGCACCGCCGCCGCGACGGATGATCCCGGGAGTGCGCCGTCCGTGTGTGCGGCCGTGCGGACGACCGAGAACCCGAGGGAGTCGAGCTCCGCGCGCAGCAGACGGCCTCGGGCCGCCATCGCTTGCAGTGTTTGCGGACGCACCTGCACGGCGCCCGCGCCGGGGGCCCGGACCGGAACGCCGGGTGCGGCGCTCGCGGGAGTGCGGGAATCTGCTGCCGAGCCTTCGGTCATCGAGCGGTAGGCCTTTCGTCGTTGCTGCGTCAGGGTTTTCCCGGACCTGCCCGAGCCTCGCGCACCACGCGGCCCAACGGCGTGAGGTGTTCGTGTCCGGTGGATGACCCGCGCCGGGGCGGAGCCTGGGGACCGCGGCGGAATGCCAGCATCTGGTGATGGGTTACTGTGGGTGGACAGCCCCTGGTCAACTTGAGGTACGCCAGCCACGTTCCGTGGCGGTGACCCGGTAGAGATGGCCGGGCGCGGGTCGCGCGCTTCGAGCGCCGCAGCCTTCGCCGCCGTCACCCAGCAGGGGCCCAAGACATCGTGAGGACAAGAATCATGAACACCCGTGTACCTGCGCGTCCTGCGCGCACCATCGACGAGGCTCGCATCAGCGACGCCTCCCTGTCTCCAGGCTTCGACCGGCTTCTCGCCGATGCGAACGCCGCGTGGGTGACGCTGCATGCGACACCCCTGGATCACCCCGACCGCGCGTTCGCGCTGCGTGGCTGGTCAGCCGCCTGCCTGCTCGTGGTCACCGGAATCCGCACGGCCGCTGACGCCCAGGCGTTGAACGGCCTCGACGGCCGGACCGCCGACGACTGGATCGACTTCCTGATCTCGCTCGGCATCAGCGCCGACTGACCGCACGACGAGAGGCGGCAGGCCCTAGGGCCTGCCGCCTTCTCGTGCGTGCTTCGTCAGTGCGGCAGCCTGGCGAGCGCCGCCTTGGCGATGGCCGTCATGGCGGCCGGGTTCGGCGTCTTGCTGATCATCTCCACCAGAACGACGTTGTGGCCCTGCCGCACCATCAAGGTGTCGAAGGGAATGGTGGTCGTGCCGATGAAGGGTGCGGTCATCCCCACGTACAGGGCACCCTGGCCCAGTGCCGGGAAGGTCACCGCGGTGATCGACGCCTTGGCGACGCCGGCGATGGTGAACGACTTGCACCCGGGCAGAAGCTTGCGCGCGTTGGTGAAGCTCGTGGCCGGAACTACTGCTTTGTAGGTCATGGCCGCGACACCGACGTAGGCGTGGGTGGTCGGCGAGGTGTACGAGCGACCGGCCGAGGCCAAGGACTTCCCGGTCGACGGGCCAGGTCCGATGCTGTCGAGCAGCTTCCCGCAGACGGCCGGGTTCGTGGCCGTCGCCGAGGTCGAGTCGAGGCCCGCGACCGCGTTCACGGTCTTGCTCGGATCCACGACCCAGCCTGCGCCGAGGACGCTGGCGGCGGGAAGCACTGCGGTCACCTGCTTCGCCGTGAGCACTGCGCCTGACTTGGCCGGGAGCGCGGCGGCCACGTGCACCGGCACCGTCCCGGCATCCGCGGTGTCGTCGCCACCCCTGGTGAAGTAGAAGGCCCCGGCGGCGACCGCGACCAGCGCGGCGCCGACGCCGATCCACTTGGCACGGGAGAGCTTGGGGAGGGCGAGCTTGGGCAGCGAAGGTTTCGCGGACCGACGTGACGCCTTGCCGGCGGGTGCGGCCGGCAGCAGGTCCATCGAGCCGGGAGCGCCGGGCGGCAGCCCAGCAGCCGTGGCGGTGGACGCCACCGGCGCCGCGGCAACCGGAGTACTCACTCCTGCGACCGGCTGAGCTACGACCGGCTGAGCTGCGACCGGCAGCGCTGCGACCGGCTGAGCCGCTGCGGGGGCCGGCACTGGAGGGGCGGGCGGTGTGGCTGGCGCGACGTGCGCCGTCCATGCCTGGCCGTCCCACCAACGCTGCGCGCCGCGCGGATCGGTGTACCAACCGGGAGGTGGCCCGGAGAGCGTGGTGGTGTTGTCCGTCATGTCTAGTGCTTCGTCCAGGAGCGGCGCTGACTTGATGGGTGCTAGCACCCGCAGTGCGGAAGGGGGGACTCGAACCCCCACGCCCTCTCGGGCACCAGGACCTAAACCTGGCGCGGCTGCCAGTTACGCCACTCCCGCTCGACGGCTCAGCCTAGGGCTAGGGCCGCCCCGGTCCGGCTAGGCGTCGATGCCGAGGTCTCGTCGCAGCTTCGCGACATGACCCGTCGCCTTGACGTTGTACTGCGCCAGCTTGATCTTGCCGTCGGCATCGATCACGAAGGTGGACCGGATCACGCCCACCACGGTCTTGCCGTACAGCTTCTTCTCGCCGAAGGCGCCATAGGCCTGCAGCACGGTCTTGTCGGGATCGGAGAGCAGCGGGAAGTTCAGCGTGGACGAGTGCGTGAACTTCGCGAGCTTGGCGACGGGGTCAGGCGAGAGCCCGACCACGGCGTAGCCGGCTGCGGCGATCGACTCCAGGGAGTCCCGGAAGTCGCACGCCTGGGTCGTGCAGCCTGGCGTCATCGCGGCCGGGTAGACGTAGAGGATGACCTCGCGCCCCTTGAAGTCGCTGAGCGACACGGGCTGACCTTCGGCGTCGGGCAACGTGAACGGTGGCGCGGCGTCTCCGGGCTCGAGCCGAGTGGTGGTCATGCGGTCCTCCCGTGGTTGGTGTCGTCTCGCAACCGTAGGAGGTCCCCGTGACGACGGGCCAGCCGCCGCCCCCGCCGGTGGATGATCGTGTCTGCATCGCCAGCCTGTGGACGGCCGACTACGGTAGCCGCAGTGAGTCCAGCCCCACGAGGAGAGATCCAGTGACCGACACCGCCGCACCGACGCCAGGCCAGGCCGCGCCGCCCCGCCCGACCCGTTCGCCGGCCGAGATCGAGGCGGAGATCGTCCGTACCCGCAACGCGCTGTCGGACTCGCTGGACGTGCTCGAGGCGAAGGTGAGTCCCGCCAACCTCGTCGCCGGCGCGAAGGCCAAGGTCATCGGTGTCGTGCAGACGCCCGACGGCGCCCTCGACCCGAAGAAGGCCGCGATCGTCGTCACGGTCGTCGTCGTCCTGGTGGCATACCTGGTGCGGCGTCGCCGGCTCTGACGGCCGGAGCAGTGCACGGTGCCACCCCTGCAGGCGGTGGCGAACGCGCGGCCACGGTCGTTGTGACCAGCGGCACCTGGTGATTGGGCGGCCGGACCGCCAGGGCCCGCTAGACTGAGGGTGTTGCCCGACCTGCTCCGGCGCGTTCAAGCCTGATCTGAGCGCAGCCCAGGTCGTCGAGATCAGCTTGATGCGGCGACAGCTCCACCCCACGGCGCGCACAGCGTGCGCCGGGCCCGTCCTGCCAGCCGCCCCGGCCCTGCCGGTTCGCCTCTTGTGACGCGCCATGGTCACGAGAGGCTTTTTCATGTCCACGTACCGTCCCGCCGCCCGCCCGAACCGCCAGGGCAGCGCGCGACCAGCGCCTCGGCGCTCCAAGTCCCGCACCTTCGCCCCCGTGGTGGTCGAGGAGTTCGTCAGCACGCTGCCCGAAGGCCCGTTGCCCTCGTTCGCCGAGCTCGGCCTTCGTCGCGAGCTCATCCAGCAGCTCGCCCGCAACGGGATCAACGAGCCGTTCCCGATCCAGGCGGCGACGATCCCCGACGCCCTCGCCCGCCGCGACGTGCTGGGCCGAGGGCAGACCGGCTCCGGCAAGACGCTGGCGTTCGGCCTGCCGATGCTGTCCATCCTGGCCGGCCGCAAGGCCGAGGTCATGCGCCCGCTCGGGCTCATCCTCGTCCCGACCCGCGAGCTCGCCATGCAGGTCCACGAAGCCCTCGAGCCGCTCGGCCGCAGCGTCGGTCTGCGGATGAAGGTGACCGTCGGCGGGACCTCGTTCCCGAAGCAGGTCGACGCGTTGCGTCGCGGTGTCGAGATCCTCGTCGCGACCCCAGGGCGGCTGGCCGACCTGATCCGCCAGGGCACCTGCAGCCTGGAGAACGTCGAGATCGCGATCCTCGACGAGGCGGACCACATGGCTGACATGGGCTTCCTGCCTGCGGTCAGCGAGCTGCTGGACATGGTCAAGCCCGGCGGGCAGCGTCTGCTGTTCTCGGCGACCCTGGACCGCGGTGTCGACGGCCTCGTCCGCAAGTACCTCGACAACCCCGTCACCCACTCCGTCGCACCCTCGACGGCGTCGGTCGACACGATGGACCACCACCTGCTGCTCGTGGCCCACGACGACAAGACAGCAGTGACGACCGAGATCGCGGGCCGCAGCGGCCGCACGATCATGTTCGTCCGCACCAAGCACGGTGCCGACCGGCTGACCACGCACCTGCGTGCGAAGGGCGTGCCGGCGGGAGTCCTGCACGGTGGCCGCAGCCAGAACGCCAGGACCAAGACCCTCGCCGAGTTCCGTGAGGGCAGCGTCCCCGTCCTGGTCGCCACCGACGTCGCCGCTCGCGGCATCCACGTCGACGACATCGGGCTGGTCGTGCACGTCGACCCGCCGGCTGACCCCAAGGACTACCTGCACCGCGCCGGTCGGACCGCGCGCGCCGGCGAGACCGGCACCGTGGTCACCCTCGTGCTGCCGCACCAGGAGCGCGAGGTCGACTCGCTCGCCCGCGCTGCGGGTGTCACGGCCGAGCGGACCCGGGTTCGCCCTGGCGACGCAGAGCTCACCGCCCTGACCGGTTCGCGGGTGCCGAGCGGCGTGCCGCTGCCCGCCGTCCCGGCCGAGCGTCAGAGCACCTGGTCGGGCCGTAGCCGTCCGCAGTCCGGTCGCCCGCAGTCCGGGCGCCCCAGCTCGAGCGCGCGGCCGAGCAGCGGCGCCGGCTCGCGCGGTGAAGGCAGCTCGCGCGGGCAGAGCAGCGCACGCAGCCAGTCGTCGCCCACCCGTGGGCAGTCGTCGTCGCGCGGGCAGTCGTACGGCGAGCGTCGCCCCACCCGCTGAGGGCGGTCAGTCTCCGAGCGTCTTGCCGTAGCAGCGGCTGAGCGGCGCCTCCCGGTAGTACCCGTAGCCGGGGATCGGGAGGTAGCCGCTCGACTCGTACAAGGCGATGGCCTCTGGCTGCACGAGGCCCGTCTCCAGCCAGATCGCGCGGTAGCCGGCAGCGCGTGCGACCTCCTCCAGGGCTGCGAGCATGGCTCGGGCGTAGCCGTGGCCGCGGTGCTCGACCGGCACGAACATCCGCTTCAGCTCAGCGGTCTCGGGTCCCTGCCGTCGCAGGGCTCCGGTGGCCACCGGAACGCCGTCCGCCCACCCCACCAGGAACACCCCGTCCGGCGGCTCGAACTGCGAGGCGTCGATCGGCGAGCCGTCCCCGTCGCCGTACCGCGCGACGTACTCGGCCTGCAGCGCCGCCACGAGCGCCTGCACCACCGGGTCGTCGAACGGAGTCGCGACGACGGTCATGGTCGGATGCTGCCCCGCGGTCATCGGTCGGCTGCCGCCGCGGCCACCATGGCGTCGGTCACCGCGGCCAGGTCGGCGTCGTCCGTGATGTAGGGCGGCATCGCGTAGATGAGCCGGCCGAAGGGTCGCAGCCACACACCGCGCTCCACTGCGGCTCGCGTGGCGGCCTGCACGTCGACGGCAGCCACGCACTCGATGACGCCGATCGCGCCCAGCACCCGGACGTCGGCGACGCCGGGAAGGTCGCGGGCGGGCTCGAGCCCTTTGCTGAGCGCGGCCGAGACCCGAGCGACCTCCTCCTGCCATGGCGAGCTCGTCAGGAGGTCCACGCTCGCCAGCGATACCGCCGCCGCCAGCGGGTTGGCCATGAAGGTCGGGCCGTGCATGAAGCCGCCGGCGGGACCGTCCGAGATCACCGCAGCCACCTCGTCGGTGCACAGCGTCGCGCCCATCGTCAGGTAGCCGCCGGTCAGCGCCTTCCCGACGCACATGATGTCCGGCACCACGCCGGCCTGGTCGCCGGCGAACAGCGAGCCTGTCCTGCCGAAGCCCGGTGGCGATCTCGTCGAGGATCAGCAGCACCCCGTGCTCGTCGCACAACCTCCGCACCTGCTGCAGGTACCCGGGCGCGTAGAAGAACATCCCGCCGGCCCCCTGCACGACCGGCTCGAGGATGACCGCAGCGATCGTGTCGACGTGGGCCACCAACAGCCGCTCGAGCTCTGCGGTGTCGGTCGGCTGCGACGGGCGGTCGTGCCCGGCTGGCGGCCTGGGGGCGAACAGCTGCTGCGGCAGACCGGGGAAGAGCCGGTGCATGCCGGTGTCCGGGTCGCACACGCTCATCGCGCCGAGGGTGTCGCCGTGGTAGCCCCCGCGGACGGTGAGCATCCGGGTCCGGCCGGTTTGGCCTTGCGACGACCAGTACTGGACGGCGAGCTTCAGCGCGACCTCGACGGCGACCGAGCCCGAGTCCGCGAAGAACACGCGGGTGAGCGGGGCAGGGGTGAGCTCGACCAACCGCTCGCCGAGCGCGACGGCCGGTTCATGGGTGAGCCCGCCGAACATCACGTGCGCCATGCGGTCGAGCTGGGTGCGCACCGCATCGTCCAGCACGGGGTGCGCGTAGCCGTGGATCGCCGCCCACCAGGAGGCCATCGCGTCGACGAGCTCGCGCCCGTCGGTCAGGCGCAGCCGCACGCCGGAAGCCGACGCCACCGGCAGCACGGCTGAGGGTGCCGTCGCCGAGCCGTACGGGTGCCACAGGTGCGCGCGGTCCGCGGCGAGCAGGCGGTCGGCGTCGAGGGTCACGGTCCAGCAGCGTAATCGGCGCCGGCAGCGTCGTCCGGCGCGCCCACCGGTGCGACCTCCGGCTGGTCCTGGCTGTCCGGCTGCAGGCGAGCGGCGATCGCCAAGTGCCAGGAGGAGCACGATGGTGCTCCCCAGCAGCCAGCCGGCGAGCACGTCGGACAGCCGGTGCACGCGCAGGTAGAGCCGGGAGAAGCCCACCAGTCCCGCGTACGCCACCATCACCCCCAGGGCGGTGCGTCGCCAGCGTGCCGGCCAGCCGGCGCAGAACAGCAGCAGCGCCGTCCCCGCCATCACCACGGCCGTGGTCGCGTGACCGGACGGGAAGCCGACGTCGGAGTCGGCCCCCTGCACCAGCCCAGCGTGCACGTGCGTGACGAGCAGCTTGCCGTAGTACACCGAGGTCACCAGGACGACGGCGACCACGACGCAGGAGAGCAGCGGCCACCACGTGCGGCGGAGCAATGAGGCGGCCGTCCCCAGGAGGAGCACGACGTCGACGCCGACGGGGGCCTCAGCGGTCCTGCTGACCAGACTCATCAGGTGGAGCACCTGCCGGTTCTGGTGGTGGGTCATCCACTGGTACACGCGGAGGTCCCACCGGAGCACGGGGCCTCCCGTGACCACGATGAGGGTGAGAACGCTGAGCAGCACGACCACGAGGACCAGCGCGAGGACGGCGTTGCGCTGCCAGCCGGTCCGACCCCGCACCCGTACGCTCCGCTCCTCGACGACCTGGAGCGGCCAGCCTAGTTAGTCCTCGGGCAGGCCCAGCGACAGCAGGAACCGGATCCAGTCGTCGGTGCTTCGGCCGTCCAGACCGTCGAGCGCCTCGGCCTCGGCGCGGTTGGAGACGGCTGTGACGACGGTCAGGCAGGTGGAGGTCCAGCGGGCCAGCGCGCGGGGGCGCAGCGGGTCGCCGTTCGGGAGCTGGTCGAGCTCGGTCCAGGCGGTCGCGGCCGCGTCCAGCAGCAGCGCGAACGCGGGCCGGACGGTGGGCCGCGGGACGACCTGCACCGCAAGGGTGGGGTGAAGCGTCATAGAGGGGTCCTTGAAAGGGTCGGGGCGAGGACGTCCGTGCGGTCCAGGCTCCCTTCCCTGCTGTATCGGCGTTCTGGGCGTCCGCTCAAGCGAAACGTGTACCTGTGCTGACGAGCCTGCCTCGGGCCTGCCCGGGATCCGGGTACCAGCAGGTAGCCGACTTCTGAACAGGCGAAGACTTCTAGCAGCTCACCGAGATCGGACGCCGGCGAGGCGCTGGTGTGATGTGCTTCGAGGAGGGAGGTCGAACATGACGCGAACCACGATCGACCCGGTGGTCTGGCGGGCTCCGCGCGCGCCCGCCCGAGCCAAGGCGACCCGCAGTGCGGAGCCGCTCCCTCCGCTGCGGGTCGTGCAGCTGCCGGGGGTCGGGCCCGAGGATGTCGTCGTCGGCGCCGACGGCGAGGTCTACACGGGCATCTCTGACGGGCGCATCCTGCGTGTCGACCCGACGGACGGCTCGGTCCGGACGGTCGGCGACACCCGGGGACGGCCGCTCGGTCTGGAGGTGCTGCCCGACGGCCGGCTGCTGGTCTGCGACAGCCATCGCGGCCTGCTGCGCGTGGACCCCGAGAACGCCGAGGTCGAGACACTGGTCTCAGCGCTGGACGGCAAGCCGCTGACGTTCGCGAGCAACGTCGTGGCTGCGCGGGACGGAACGGTCTACTTCACCGACTCCTCGCAGCGGTTCCACGTCGAGGACTGGAAGCCCGCGATCATCGAGCACACGCTCGACGGACGACTGCTCCGGTTGAGCACGGACGGCCACGTCGACGTGCTGCTCGAAGGCCTGTCCTTCGCCAACGGGCTCGTGATCACCGCGGACGAGGACGCCCTCGTGCTGGCCGAGACGGGTGCGTACCAGCTGCGCAGGCTGTGGCTGAAGGGACCGAGGGCAGGCCAGACCGAGGTGCTTGCCGGCAACCTTCCCGGCAGCCCGGACAACCTCTCCATCGACAGCGAGGGCACGATCTGGGTGGCGATCGCCAGTGCGCGCGACGCCCGGCTCGACCGGCTCCTCGCCTCCCCGCCGGTCGTCCGCAAGCTGGTGGTGTCGGTGCCCGACCGCCTGCAGCCGGCGGTGCGACGGACGGTGTGGGTGCTGGGTGTCGACGCGCAGACCGGTCGGGTGGTCCGGGACCTCCAGGGACCGGATGACCGCTTCGCCATGGTCACTGGCGTCGCCCGCAGCGGCGACCGGCTCTACCTCGGCAGCCTGATCGGTTCCTGCCTCGGCGTCCTCGAGCTGCCCACCGTTCCCGCGTGAGCGTCCCCGTGCGGCAGCATGGCCCGCATGACGATCCTCGGAGCCGTGTTCCTGCCGTCCCTGCCTCCCGAACGTCTGCGGTCGGTCGCGCAGGCGGCTGACGAGGCGGGCCTGGAGGAGCTGTGGCTCTGGGAGGACTGCTTCCAGGAGGCAGGGATGTCCAGCGCCGCCGCGGCTCTCGCCTGGACGACGCAGCTCCGCGTGGGCGTGGGCCTGTTCCCCGTGCCGCTGCGCAACGTCGCGCTGACGGCGATGGAGCTCGCGACGCTCGAGCGCATGTTTCCCGGCCGCGTCACGGCTGTCCTTGGCCATGGCGTGCAGGAGTGGATGGGCCAGGTCGGCGCGCGGGTCGAGTCGCCGCTCACGCTGCTGCGTGAGCATGCGGTGGCGCTCAGGGCGCTGCTCGCCGGTGAGACGGTCAGCACCGACGGTCGATACGTGACGCTCGACCGCGTGGCTCTCGACTGGCCGCCGGCGCGAGCGCAGGTGCTGATCGGCGCGACCGGCCCGAAGACGCTGGAGCTGGCCGGTGAGATCGGCGATGGCGTGGTGCTGACGGGTGGCACGAGCCCAGACCAGGTCCGTGCGTCGTTGGCGCACGTCGCTGTGGGCGCGGCCGACCGGCCGAGGCCCGACGTCGTGGTCTATCTCATGGCGGCGACCGGTGCGGGAGCGGACGAGCGACTGCTGGCGTCTGCGCGGTTCTGGAAGCTGGACGTCGACGAGGACTACGGAGTCGCGGGTGACGCTGCCGCGGTGGCCGCTGCGGTCCGCCGGCACGTCGCTGCTGGCGCCGACCGTGTCGTGCTCCAGCCGACGGCGGACGAGCCGGATCCCGAGGGCTTCATGCGCTTCGTGGCGCAGGAGGTCCGACCGCTCGTCGACTGATCGGACAGAGTTCTCCCGTTTGCCTTCGGTGGCGCCGCCCCACGTGCCAAGGTCGCAAGGCGCGACGAGCGGCGTGGGTCGCTGGGGTCGCTGGGGGAGCCATGGGTCCACGGCGGTTGGTGCGGAAGGCTCGACTGGGTCGGTCTGCTGGCGGACTGCTCGCGATCGCGGTGGTGCTGCCCCTGGCCGCGTTCACGTTGCCGTCCAGCGATGCACCACCGGCGACGTTCACCGTTCAGGGCAACGAGATCCGCTACGGTGGCCAACCCTTCCAGCCGCGCGGATTCTCGATGATCGCGGCGCTGTCGCCGCTGGCTGAGCTGAGCGCGAGCTGTCCTGGCGCGACCCAACCGTCTGCAGACCGCTCGGCTGCGGCGAGCTTCAGCAGCGCCGAGCTGATCTGGCTTCGGGATCACTGGCACGCCAACACCGTCCGGCTGCAGCTGTCGCAGACTGCGCTGACGGGCTCGTTCGCCGGTGACTACGTGACTGTCGTGGCGGCAGATGTGCAGCTGGCTGAGAGCGCGGGTCTCAAGGTCATCCTGTCGATGCAAGACCAGGGGACCCTGAGCTGTGCCGACGGGAATCAGATGCCGTCGCAGGCCACGGAGGACGCGTGGGCGAACCTGCTGACGTCCGACACCTCACTCAGTACCGATGGCAGTGTCATGCTCGAGCTGTTCAACGAGCCTGTGGATGACAGCACCAAGCCGCAGTCCGGCAAGCCGCTGCCGGCCGCGGACTGGGATCAGTGGCTCGACGGGGGAGTGACTGACCTCCAGGGCGTGACCGAGGTCGGGCATGAGCAGCTGCTGCAGTACCTGCGCGGGCTCGGCGCGACCAACCTGCTGATCGCGGACGGTTTGAACGCGGCGGGAGTCCTGCCGGGGCCCCACCAAGGCGCGTTGCTGACCGACTCGGAGAACCGGCTGGCCTACGGAGTGCACCCCTATTTCTTCACGCAGGGCGCCTCGGACTGGAACTACCGCTTCGGTGACCTCGCCGCCACGGAGCCGGTGATCGCGACCGAATGGAACTACCCCGTCAGCGCCTGCGGGACTGCCGCCCAGCAAGACGCGCCTGCGTTCTTGGCCTACCTGAACGCCCACGACATCGGCGCTCTCGGGTACTCGGGCGACTACCCGATCAATCCGCCCCTGCTGCTGGTGCCGGGTCAGTCGCCGACGCCTTCGCCGACCCCGACGCTCTGCCCGGGCACGCTGAGCTCGGGACCAGGAATCGACTTCCTTGACTATCTGGCGACTGCGCCACAGTTCCCGCCGCCTCCGCCGCCTCCGCCACCCCCTGCGGTGCCCGTCGGGGTGGTCGAGCGACTGCCCGGTTCCACCGTCCAGGTGACGGTAGCGACCCGCAGCGCTTCTCCGGCGAGCACTGCGGCGGCTGCCTCCGGGCTCGGTTCGCTCACCTTCGGAGTGCCTGCTCGGTTCTGATGGGCCAGTCCGCTGGCTCACCGTTCTTCGGACCGTGAGCCTGGTGTGGCACCCTTGAACGTGACAAGGCCCCTCGGAGTATGAGTCCGAGGGGCCTTGACCTGATCGCTTCCACCTGCCGGTTGCCCGGCTGGCTTGTCCGCTTCGACGTGCGTCCGTCCGTGTTCTCCAGTTGCCTGGTGCCGCAGACGGTGCGACCTACCGGTCGGCGCGCTGCCAGCCTCTGCGTCGTCATACGCAGCCCTGCGAGTTGCCTCGCCGGGACGGCCAATCCGCTTTCCGTCCGATCCGCCCCGCTGGGGGAGCGGCTCCGGGTTGCCCCTTTGCTGCCCCCGCCGGTGAAGGCGTAGGCAGAGTTAAGCGGCTCCGCCAGGGCGGCACAAGCCCTTGCCAGGGCGAGTTTGTGGGTGCCCGTTCTCCCCAGGGAGATCCACAGGGTGGCACGCTCGAACGGCGGGCTACGCACACCCCTGTGCACAAAACTGGTGGATGACGAAGCGGCTGACGGGCCGGTGGGAGGATGGCGACAGACCTGAGGAGGTTCCCGTGCCGGACGAGGCAGATCCGATCTACCGTGCCGAGGTCGAGATGGTCGACCACGCGCAGGACCCCGACGTCCCGGAAGACGCCGAGCTGACCCACGCCGAGCAGACCGACGCCGATCCGGCCGACGAGCTGGCTGACGGGCAACCAACGGCCTAGACGACGGGCGCCCGCGCGGACGAGGCAACCCCGCCGCCGCGGCCCAGAAGCGCCGCGCTACCGTCGGCGGACGCAGCCGCAATCAGAGCCGCCAGGCCGGATGGAGCGCCCATGAAGGTCGTCGTCGACTTCAAGAAGTGCCAGGACCACGCCCAGTGCGTGATGGTGGCGCCCGAGATCTTCTCCCAGGACGCCGAGGGCAACCTCGTCTTCGACGCCTCGCCGGACGACTCGCTCCTCGACGCGGCCGAAGAGGCCGCAGACGTGTTGCCCGACGCAGGCGATCAGCATCCAGGCCTAGGTCGAGCTCAACCGGCTGAGGCCTCGAAGTCGGGCAGGGCCCAGCTCAGCGGATCCAGTAAAGGAACGCGATCTGGGCCGGCGTCAGCGCCGTGAGGTAGACCGTGGCCTCGTCGATCGACCCCAGGAACGGGTAGTTCGTCGCTGTCGTCGACGCGGGCGGGGTGTTCGCGCCGGTCCAGCCGTCCGCCCAACCCGCAAGGTTGCCGCAGCCGACGCGGAACCAGCCGGTCGAGGCCTCGCCCACGTTGTTGGCGTTGGTCCCGACCGAGACACCGTCGATGAACAGGTTCATGCCGGTCGCGCTCAGCGTGGCCGCTGCCATGTGCCAGGCGCCGTCGTTGTAGGAGGCGGTCGACTTGATCAGGTCGTCACCGCCGTTGTACACGCCGAACCAGACCTTGCCTGCGCCGTCCATGTAGATGTGGCGGTCGTAGGTACCCCCGGAGCCTGCGACCGCCACACCGGTCCTGGGGGTCTCGAACCCGATCAGCTTCCCACCTGCCGTGTATCCGCTGGGTGCTTTGAACCAGATGATCTCGGTGAACGTGGTCGGCGCGTTGATCGCGGTGGTGGACGTCGTGTTGATGCAGGCGTTCGTGCTGTTCTGGGTCACCCCGGTGTTCGGCGTCTGGTCGACCAGCGCTCCGGTGACGCCGCGGGTGAAGTTGGCCGCCGCAGCGCTGGGCGAGTAGGTGCCGGTACGCGCGTTGCCCGAGGAGTCAGCGGCGACCGCGTTGGTGGTGCCCGTCTCGTCGAGCTTCCAGTAGAGGTACGGGCCGAGGGCGTTGGTCTGCGTCGTGTAGTTGTAGAAGGGGATGTTCCAGCTGTTCCCCGGGTTGGTCGTCGTCGCCGAGTACGCCGAGTAGGCGCCGGGGATGACCATCAGCATCGTGCCGATGAGGATCACCAGCACGCGCGGCACCCACACGGGGCGGTTGCGCAGCCGGCGCCGGGCGAGGCGCCAGAAGGTGGCCGGAGCAGCAGCGATGCGGGAGGTCGAGGGTGCGGGACTGCCCTGCGGGGCGGGCGAGCTGTCGGTGCCCACGACCGGGGCAGTGTCCGGGCCGGCCTCGGGTGCGTCCGGGTTGCCGCCGTCACCGCCTGAGTCCGGGTTGTCTGCGTCAGGGTCGGGCTCCGCGTCGTCGGAGTCACGGACGACCGCGAGCACGGCCAGGGCCACGCTGGCGAGGAAGAGCAGCAGCCACAGCCACTGCCCGGTCTCGAGCCAGACGATCGGCAGGCCGATGTAGCGCACGAGCAGACGACCGATGCCGTGCACATGGCTGACAGCCACGTGCGCGCTGTCCGGCGTGCGGTTCGCGTCGCCCTTGGTGATGAGGAGGCCGGCGGCGTCCTGCCCGACCTCGCGGTGCACGAGGATCTCGCCGGGCGTCTCGGGGGCGTCGAACGCCATCACCCGGCCGGAGAGGACCTGCGGGTTGGTCTCCGGCGAGGTGAGCACGACGTCGCCGATGCTGATGTGTGGCTCCATCGAGCCGCTCTTGATGACGAAGGCTTGCCAGCCGAAGAGCAGTGGCACCAGGGCGATCGCCAGGCAGCCGAGGATGAACCAGATCCAGACCCTGCCGAGGACGCCGAGGATCAAGGTCGTCCGGCTGTACGGGTCAGGCGGCGGAGGTGCGGCTTCGAGCGGTGGGGCGCTGGCGGTGTCGATGCTCATCGTCGCTCCTCCTTCCGTCGACGTCGGCGCCGGGCGTGGCACTGACCTGTCGGGGCCGGTGGCCGTCGCCGGCCCAACGCGCTGCTGGAGAGCGCTGGGCCGACGACGGTCAGGCCGTGGAGCCTGCGGTTACTGCAGCTCCCAGGTGAAGCCCGCGGTCGCGGTCTTGTTCATGAGGAGGTTGTCACCGGCGTTGGTGCCGGTGGTTGCAAGGGTGTAGGTGAGCCGGTAGGCCACCAGCACGTTGCCCGCGGCGACGGCCATGTTGCCCGTGGAGGTCGCGTAGGTGGTCGGCAGCGACGTGAGCGCAACGGCGCTAGCTACATTAGTGAGCCCGGTCGCCGGGAATCCGGTGCAGTTCGCGAGCACGTCCGAAGCCACCGGGGCCGCGTCGATGGTGAGCTGCAGCTGCGAGCCGATGGACGGGCTCGAGTCGGTCAGCGCGCTGCGGTAGAAGTGCAGCGAACCTGCGATGCTGCCCGTGCTCTTGACCGTGATGCACTTCGTGCTCGTGCTGCCCGGCTTCAGATTGGTGTCGTTGAACACCGCGGTGGTCGAGCCGGCGTACGTCGCGGTGCCACCGTTGTTGACCAGGGCCAGCTGTCCGGTGGTCCAGGACTCCGTGCCGTTGTCGGTGGTGGCGCTGAACGCCGAGTAGGACGACTGCCACGCCAGCAGGCCGACTGCGAGCAGCCCGGCGAGCGGAGCGACCGTCCGGATGGCACGCCGCCGGCGGCGCGCGTTCATCTCCGTGCTTGTACTCATGGCGAATCCTCCTGTTGAGCGACAGAACCCGGGTTGGGCCCCCCAGCCGCATTCCGGGGTTCCATCGGCACCGATCTGCGGATGCTTGATGGAGCCCTACCCGACCGAAGCCTGCGGCTCCTGTCGTCTTGTGCTGGGCGACGTCCCCTGACCACGCCCCTGCATCGCGGGTCTGTCCCTTGACACGGAAGGTGCTTCGGCGGGAGGTCCGCGAACCTTGAGCCGAACGAGTGAACCTTCGGACAAAGCCTTGCGATCAAGGGCACACGCCCGGGCGACGCGCGTATCAGCACCGACCTTGATCGCTCAGCCAGGGACTGAAACCAATCCTGGAGGTTCGCAATGCGTAAAGGTCTGCTGGCTGGAGCCATCCTCACGACGACGGCCGCGGTCACCCTGCTCGGGTTCACCGTCGTCGCGTCCGCATCGTCGAGCACGAACCCGCCCGCCCCGCAGAAGGCGGCGCTCGCCCCGCAGACGGTGGGCCCGCTCACGACGCACGAGTCCATCTACAAGCCGCTCAACCCGTGCCGCATCGTCGACACGAGGAACGTCGGCAACCTCACTTCGGGCGTCGGGCGCAACTTCGTCGTCTCGGGCACCACGCTGTTCGTCCCGCAGGGCGGAACCGCGGGGGGTTGCGGCATCCCGGCTGCAGCCACTGCGGTCACGGTGTCCATGTCCACCACCAACGTGACCGGCTCGGGCTACCTGAAGGCCTGGCCCCGGGGTGGCGCAGAGCCGACGGCGACCGCGTTGCTCATGTCTCCCGGCGCCGGCAACTTCACCGGCACGACCATCCCCATCAGCTCCAGCGGCATCACCGTGCGTCCGGTCGGCGCGGGCGGTCGACTCGTCGTGGACGTCACCGGCTACTACGAGCCGCAGATGTACGGCGTCTTCAACGACAACGGGACCAACCGCGGCACCTCGCGGCTGTTCCTCTACAGCCACACGATCGGTACCGGCCTCTACGTCCTGGAGACCGACACCGACGTCAGCGCGTGCACGATCAGCACGAGCGCGTGGGCGCAGTACCACGCTGAGGCGTACGGCTCCGGCGACTTCATCTACGTCCAGACCGCCAACACCAGCAACGTGGCGGCCGACATCTTCTTCCAGGTCGCGGCGACCTGCTAGGCGATTGCCCTTCTCAGGTCCCCCGACTGCTCCGGCAGTCGGGGGACCTCGCCGCGTTGCGGGCACTTGCGTGGGTGGTCCGCACGGTCGATGGTTGACCCAGGTCGCCCGGCTTGATCGGACGCGAGGGTGCCATGGCTAGCGCAACGTCCGGGGAGCGCGACATCTCGACCTGCGTGGGTCGGCTGCACGTGCGCGTGGTCGGTGCCGGCCCCGGCGCGGTGCTCTGGCACAGCCTGTTCGTCGACTCCTTGTCCTGGCAGGGCGTCGAGCCTGCGCTCGCCCGGTTGCGGACGCTTGTCCTCATCGACGGCCCTTCGCACGGCGGGAGCGAGCCTGCGCAGCACGAGTTCTCGCTCGAGGACTGCGCCCGGGCCGCCGTCGAGGTGCTCGTGGAGCTGGGAATCGACGAGCCCGTGGACTGGGTCGGCAACGCCTGGGGCGGCCACGTCGGGATCGTGCTGGCCGCCAGCGAACCCGGATCGAGTGCGGTCGCTCGTCGCGCTGGCGAGCCCGACGAACTCCCTGACACAGGCTGAGCGCCGACGGTTCGCCCCGTTGGTGGCCCTGTACCGCGCCCTCGGCCCCGTGTCGTTCCTGCGCCGGGCCGTGGTCGACGCGCTGCTCACTCCAGCCGTACGCACGGCTCGCCCCGAGACGGGAAGGTATGTCGACGGCCTGGTTCGCCGCGCAGACCGGCGTGGGCTGTGGCTGGCGTTGCGGTCGGTCCTGCTGGGCCGCCCTGACCTGGAGGACGCACTGACGCACGTGGCTGCGCCGACGGTGGTCGCGGCCGGTGACGACGACGCGATGTGGACCGAGGCTCGCGCGCAGTCGGCCGCGGCGACCATGCGCAACGGTCGAGCCGGTCATCGTGCGCGGCTCCAGTCACCTCGCTCCGGTCGAAGCACCGCAGTCGGTGGCCGAGCTGGTCGCGCGGCTGTGGGCCGCGACGCCGCCCGACCTGCCGTGAGGGAGACCGCACTAGGGTCGGCACAGCACGCACGGCATGCAGGGGGCTCGCGAGGAGGCGTGATGGACGCGGACGGGTGGCACCGGCGGCTGGCTCACGTGAAAGGGTCAGCCCTGACCACGGACACCGCGCAGTCCGAGGGCATGCGCAGGTTCGAGGCGGTGTCCGGAAAGTCGGTCGGGTCGGCTCTGTTGTGGATGGGTCGCACGGAGGTCGCCCCGGCGACGCGTTCGGCGAACCATCACCACGGCCCGTCCGAGACAGCCATCTACGTCGTCTCGGGGCACCCGTCGTTCGTGTTCGCCGAGCAAGGTCGCGAGGTGCGGATCGACACCGCGCCCGGCGACTTCGTGTTCGTCCCACCCAACGTCCCGCACCGCGAGGAGAACCCGTCTCCGGACGAGGACGCCGTCGTGGTGATCGCACGCAGCACCCAGGAGGCGATCGTCGTCGAGGTGCCCACGCTGCTCGGGTAGCTCCAGTGCCGCCGCTACTCGGGAGAAGCGGCGGTCGAGGCTCGGGCCGGGAGCAGGATCAACGCTCCGACGGCGGCCACGGCCGTCGCTGCCGCCGCGACGAGGGAACCGGCCGACAGCCCGGACATGAACGCGTCGCGCACGGCTGCGGCGGCTGGCCCGCGAAGCTGCTCAGGCAGGTGGCTGCTGACGGTCAGGCCAGCGATCACCGACTCGCGCGAGGCGTCGACCACGCTGGACGGAAGCCCGAGCGCACCGAGCGAGTGCGCCAGGTGCGAGCCGTACAGGGAGGCCATCACCGAGCCGACGACGGCGACCCCGAGCGTCCCGCCGACCTCGCGGGTGGTGTCGTTGACCGCGGACCCAGCGCCGACCCGGGCCGGCGGCAGCGCCCCCATGATCGCCTCGGTGGCCGGGCCCGTCGTGAGCGCGAGACCCATCGCCATGAGCGACATCGCGAGCACCACCCGACCCCAGTAGGCCGAGTCGACGGCCGACCCGGAGGCGACGAGGAAGCCCGCGCTCATCAGCGCCAGGCCCGCAGCGACGACGAGCTTCGTCCCGAACCTGCGCATCAGCACGATCGCGACCGGCGACATGACGCCGGTGACCACCGCGAACGGAAGCGTGGCGACGCCGGCCCGCAGCGTGTCGTAGCCACGCACCGCCTGGAAGTACTGAGTGATGAGGAAGATGAAGCCGAACAGGCCGAAGAACGCCAGGGCCACCGAGCGCGCTGGCCGCCGAGAAGCGGGCGTTGGAGAAGAGCCGGACGTCGAACAGCGGCGCCGACGGTGCGGCGTCTCCCGGAAGACGAACGCGCCCAGCAGGAGCGGCGGCGAGGCGCGAAGCCCGAGCAGCGAGGTCGCGGAAGTCCAGCCGTTGCCGGGTGCCTCGATGAGCGTCCACACCAGCGCGCTGATGCCCGCGACGGAGAGCGCGGCGCCCAGGCCGTCGAAGGCGCCGGCGGCCGCGTGCCGGGACTCCGGCAGCAGGCGCATCCCCGCGACAGCGCGACGAGCGGCGAGCGGTACGTTGACCAGGAACATCGCGCCCCAGCTGAAGTGCTGGAGCAGCACGCCCCCGCTCACCGGGCCCAGCGCGACGGCCAGGCCGGAGACGCCGGACCAGATCCCGATCGCCGTCGCCCGCTCACGGGTGTCGGTGAACACGGTCGACAGCAGCGCGAGGGTCGCGGGGTAGATGAGCGCCGCCGCCGCGCCCATGCGCCGCTCTGCTCGCAACCAGCGTTCCGATGGAGCCCGAGAGCGCGGCCGCCAGCGAGGTCAGCGCGAACAGCACGAGCCCGACCTGCAGCATCGCGCTTGCGGCCGAGCCGGTCGCCGAGGCTGCCACCGACAGCAGCAGGCCGGCGAAGACCAGCGTGTACCGTCGACGACCCACTGCAGCTGGCTGGTGGTGCGCGACAGGTCGCGCAGAAGGTCGGCAGCGCGACGTTGACGATGGTGTTGTCGATGGTCACGAGCAGCACGGACAGGCACAGGACCACGAGGATCCACCAGCGCGCTGCTGGATGCGGGTCGGCCGGCGACGGCGCGGTTCGGCCGTGCCGCCGCGCGCGGCGTCGCCGCGCTCGGACTCGGTGGTCGGTGAGGGACATGCTGGCCTCCGCGACTGTGGAACGACGTACTACAACTGTGGCACACTGTTCTACAGCGTTGCGGCCGATGTCAAGCCCCGGTTTCGCGTCCGGCGATCGGGAGGATGAGGCGTGCAGCCGATGGCCGACAGCGAAGCCGAGGCATGCCGCGCACCCCCAGCCAGGACGTCGAGCGGGCGCTGGTCGACGCCGCCGAGGCGGTGCTGGTCCGCGAGGGACCGGCCGGCGTGACCGTCCGGGCCGTCGCCGCCGAGGCGGGGGTTGCGCCGATGGGCGTCTACAACCGCTTCGGCGGCAAGGACGGCCTGGTGTCGGCGATCCTGGTCGCGCGGGCCTTCGAGCTGCTGCCGCGGCCTGACCTCGGCACGGCGAGGAGGCGGACCCGTGGAGCGGCTGCCGGGCCTGCGGCCTCCGCTACCGTGCGTTCGCCCTGGCCCATCCCCAGCACTACGCGGTGATGTTCGAGGGCGTCCTCGTCGTCGAGAACACGACGGAGGAGGCGCAGCAGCACGCGGCGGCCGCGTTCGAGGCACTGGTGGCCAAGGTCGTCTACGGGATGGAGCACGGAGCGATCCGTCCCGGCGATGCCTTCGACGTCGCCCAGCAGATCTGGAGCACGGTGCACGGTGCGGTCGCCCTGGAGCTCAAGGGACTCGTGCTCACCCCGGATCCCGAGGCCACCTATCGCGAGCTGCTCGAGCTGGTCGTCCGCGGTACGGCACCCACGCCCGGCGTCGACTCTCGAGGCTAACGAGATATCGTCTCCAGTAACTACAGGCTTGACCGTCAGGAGGCAGCATGGAGGTCCCCGCCGGTGGTGTGGTGACGTTGTCGGTCGACGGCGACATCTGCATGAGCTCGGGGCGGTGCGTGGCGAACACACCGCAGAACTTCGGCTTCGACGATGACCACGTCGCCCAGGTCAAGGCAGATGGACCGCAGCTGTCCTTCGACGACGCCGCAGATCTGGCCGCCGGCTGTCCGGCTGGCGCGATCCTGGTCGCCGTCGACGGCGTGCAGGTCGACGTCTGAGCGGCGAGCTCCCAGCCGGGTCAGCCGGGCTGCTCGCCGCGGGCGAGCGCCCAGCGCTCCTCCATGACCGGCTTGTGCGACATCGGGACCATCTCGTAGCGCAGGCCGGCCTCGTCGACGTGGTAGGTCACCTTGAGGCTGTCGTCCTCGTTGAGGTACCGGCACTCGAGCGAGAGACCCCAGTCCGGCGACTCGCGGACCGCCGCCGCGAGGTCGTCCACCCAGAAACCCAGGTGGTGGAAGGTCATCGGGCCGGTCGCCACGAGGTAGTCCGTGGAGCCCACCGGCTGGATGAGCTCGATGTGGTGCGGACCGTCGGCGGAGTACGAGTAGCGGAACCGGGCGGTCTGCCGCTCATCGCCGACCATGATCGGGAGCTGGTGCGGCTTCGGTGGCGTCCATCGGGTGATGCCGATGCGACCGAGGCGTTCCACGGCCTCGTCGACGTCCTCGACGAGGTAGCCCGTGTGATAGAGGTTCGACGGCAAGAAGGTCACGGGGCGCTCTGCTTCGCCGCGGCCGGGGCAAGCCCGGAGGCGCTGCGTGCGACCCCGCCGTCCACTGCGAGCTCGGTCCCGTTGACGTAGCTCGCCGCGGGGCTGCAGAGCCAGGCGATCGCCGCCGCGACCTCCTCCGGCTGGCCGATGCGGTTCATCGCGCTGCTCGCGCCGAGCCGCGCGAGGCGGTCCGGGCTGGGCGCGACGCCCGCGGAGATCATCGCCGTGTCGATCGGGCCGGGGCAGACCGCGTTGACGCGGATGCCCTGCTCGGCGAGCTCGAGAGCCGCCGACCGGCTGAGCCCGATGACGGCATGCTTCGACGCCGAGTAGGTCGTGCGCCGGGGACTGCCGGAGAGCCCCGTGCGTGAGGAGATGTTGACGATGCTCCCGCCGCCGGAGGCGAGCATGCGGGCGACCTCCATCCGCATGCACCGGAACATGCCGGTCACGTTGATGTCGAACACGAGCTGGATCTCGTCGTCGGTGACGTCGAGCAGGCCCGCGCTGGGAGGCGTGATGCCCGCCCCGTTGACCGCTGCGTCCAGCCGCCCGAACTCGGCGTCGATCAGCGCGCCGAGCGCCTCGATGGCTGCCGTGCTCGTCACGTCGGTCTCCGCGGCCACCCCCCGGGTGCCCGCCTTCTCGACGAGCTGGACGGTCTCGTTCGCCATCGCGAGGTCACGGTCGGCGATGACGATGTCGTAGCCCATCTGGGCCAGCAGGACTGCCGAGGCCCGGCCGATGCCGTTGCCACCGCCGGTGATGACGGCGACCGGCGCCGGCCCGTCCGCGCTCATGCGGACACCTCGACCCGTGCTGGCTGCAGCCGGACCCAGCACCGGGTGAGCCCGTGCAGCAGGTAGCTCTGGTTCTCCTCCGTGCCGCCTGCCGCCTCGTCCACCGTCCAGCCACCGAAGCGCTCCAGCAGCACCTGCATGCTCTCGCGGGCCAGCACCCTGGCGAGCGGTGCGCCGGCGCAGAAGTGCTTGCCCCTGCTGAAGGAGAGGTGGTTCTGGCCGTTCGGCCGGTCGAGGACGACAGCATCCGGATCCGGGAACTCGGTCTCGCTGCGGTTGCCCGAGGCGTACGCCACGAGCACGGCGCTCCCCGCGGGGATCGGGACGCCGGCCAGCTCGGTGTCGTACGCGGCGGTCCGGAACAGTCCCTGGGTCGGCGAGGACAAGCGGATGACCTCTTCCATGAACGCGGCCACCAGGCTGGGATCGGCGCGCAGCTTGTCCGCCAGCTCGGGGTCCTCGGCGAGCCGGACCGTGCCGTCGGCCAGCGCCTTGCTCGAGGTGTCGTTCCCGGCACCGATCATCTGCGACATGAGGTTCAGCCGGACCTCGTCGTCGAACGAGCCGTCCTCGGGGTCGTGCTCGACCAGCCTGGTCGCGAAGTCGTCCTTGGGGTCCGCCCGGCGCTCGTCCATGAGGGCACGGAAGTACTGCGCGAACGCGATGTTGCTGCGGGTCGCCTCGACGACCAGCTCGGGGTCGAAGTCCTCCTTGCCGATCGTGGAGTTGTTCGCCGTCGCCCAGCGCCGGAAGTCCGAGAGGTGCTCCCGGTCGATCCCGAGCTGGCTGGCGACCACGCGCATCGGCACTGCGTTGAGGTAGGCCTCGACGAGCTCGACGGGCTCGCCGACCGGCAGCTCGTCGGCGCAGCGCTCGGCCTCGGCGCGAACGAACGGCGCGAGGGCCTCGGCCCGGCGGGCGCTGAACATGCCTTGCACGAGCCGGCGGTGGGCCTTGTGGTCCTCGCCGTCGGCCGCGAGCAGCACCCGCCGGCGCCGCCAGTCCGGGTGCAGCTGCTCCAGGAGGTCACGGAACTCGGGTGACTCCTCGGCCAGCTCCGCCCTGACCTCGGTGAGCTTGCGGTCAAGCACCGGCCCGCGGGGGTTGCCGACACCGGAGGGGAAGCGCTCGGCGTCGAGCACCGCCTCTTCCACCGCCTCGAAGTCGGTGACGACGAACGCGTCGAGGCGGTCGACCCACACCACCGGGCCGAGGGCGCGGAGCTCGGCCCACCCGAGCTCGGGCGCAGCAAGAGCATCGGGCTGAAGGTCGAAGAGCGCGTTCAGGTGCGGGCAGCCGGTTGGCTCAGACATCGAAGCAGACCTCACGGAGGGTTGGGCACGGATGAGCGGTGCGACGGCCAGGCTCGCCGCTGTAGCCACTCTCAAGTAACACTTGATTGGATGTCAATGCTTTGGCACCCTGTCGGCATGTCCACCGCCGAGATCAGGCTGCCACCGCTCGCCTCGGCCGAGTCGGACGACACGGACGGCTTCGACGTCGTGGTGGTCGGATCCGGTGCGGCTGGCCTGTGCGCCGCCCTGTCCGCGCGCCAGGCCGGCGCCCGTTCCGTGCTGCTCGCCGAGGCCGAGGGCGTGGTCGGCGGGTCGTCGCGGCTGTCGGCGGCCTTCATGATGGGCGCGGGGACGCGCTACCAGCGGGCCGCCGGGATCGAGGACACCCCGGACGCCATGTACCGCCACTACCTCACGCTCAACCAGTGGAACGTCGACGTCGGCCCCGCTCGCAGGCTCTGCGAGGACGCAGGGCCCACCATCGAGTGGCTCGGCGACCTGGGCATCGAGTTCCACGAGCAGCTGATCTTCGGCGGCGACGAGCTGGTCCCGAGGGTGCACCTGCCGCTCGGGCGCGGGCAGGCCGTGGTGGACGTCCTGGCCCGCCAGTGCCGGGCCGCCGGCGTCGAGATCGCGCTCGGTCGCAGGGTCGACCGGCTCCTCGTCGAGGACGGCGTCGTGTGCGGCGTCGCGGTCGGTGACGACGAGATCAGGGCGCGGTCAGTCGTGATCACCTCCGGTGGTTTCGGCAACGACCCCGCCCTGCTGGCTGAGCACTTCCCGTCAGCGGTGGACACCGGTTGGTCGTACTACATCGGCGCGGACGGCTCGCGCGGCGATCACCTCGCGCTGGGTGCGCAGGCCGGCGCGCTGATCACGGGCCACGACCGCGGGCTGCGACTGCTGCACGCCAACTTCGACAAGATGTACGAGTCGTACATCCCTGGCTGGCTGACGATGGTCGACTCCAGCGGACGTCGTTTCATCGACGAGACCGCCCCCTACGGCATCCTCGACGGCCTGGTCCGGGTCGCCGGTGACCGCGTCTGGGTGATCTTCGACCGTCCGGCGCTGGAGTACAGCTCCAAGAACGCCAGGACCAAGCAGGTGCGGCCCACCTCGAGCAACGCGCCCAGCCCGCACTGGAACGTCGACATGATCGAGGCGATGGTCGCGGAGGGAAAGGTCCACGAGGCGGCCACGATCGGCGAGCTCGCGGAGAAGACCGGGCTGCCGGTGGACGCGCTGGAGGCAACCGTGCAGAAGGCGAACCGGTGGCACGAGCTCGGCGAGGACCGCGAGTTCCGCAAGGCCCCGAAGTTCCTGGACGAGATCAAGACGGCACCCTTCTACGCCGCTGAGCTTCGGCCCGCGAGCGTCTGCTGGACGGCGTACGGGCTGCGCGTCGACCGCGACGCGCAGGTGCAGACGCCCGCCGGTCTGCCGGTGGCAGGCTTGTGGGCGGCGGGGGAGTGCACGTCGGGCGTCATCGGCCCGATGTACGTCGGCAGCGGCAACATGTATGCGAACTGCGTGACCATGGGCCGCGTGGCGGGCCTGGCTGCGGCGGCGCACGCGCTCCAGCTCGCCTGACGCCCGGGGCTCGGCGCAGGGCTCGCTCGAGATCAACACGCCCCATGGGCCATCTGGCCCTAGCCGAAGGTGAAGTCGTAGGCCTGCACGCCGCTGGACACCTGCAGGGTGAGCAGGCCGGTGGTGGGGGACGCCGCTGAAGCCATCGTGTAGAGCTTGGGCGGACCGCTGATCGGGATCGTGGTCACGGGCCCGCCGTCGACCGAAGCCCGGACGGTCCCCGAACCACCGAGGACCAGGTAGACGTGCTGGGCGTCGAACCGCAGCTGCAGGACGGCGCCGGCGCCCGCCTGCGAGTACTGGTTCTGGATGGTCCAGCTGCCGCCGAGCGCGAAGCTGCTCTGCGGGACGGTCGCTGGCAACGGATAGGTGTGGGTCTCGCCAGGGAAGACGCCCTCGTTGGCGCTGCTCCCGAGCCGGTCGGAACCGAGATACGTCTCGGCGGTCTGGTCGGGGTTGGTCGGCGTGGTGTCGGGGAGAGCCTTCGTGCCCGGCAGCTGAGCCTGCGGGTCCGCGTCCCCGAGCAGCTCACGGATGAGGTTCTCGGTCTGGTCGTAGCTGCCCTCGCCGTAGTCGATGTGCCGGACCTCGCCCGTCGCGTCGACGAGGTACTCGGCGGGCCAGTACTGGTTGTCGTACTCGTTCCAGGTGGCGTAGGAGTTGTCGATCGCGACGGGGTACTTGACCCCGAGCGAGGCCGCCTCGGACGCGACGTTGCTCGGGACGTGCTCGAAGGCGAACTCCGGCGTGTGCACCCCGACGACGACCAGCCCCGCGCTCGCGTACTGCTGCGCCCACGCCTCGACGTGCGGCAGGGTCCGCTGGCAGTTGATGCAGGAGTAGGTCCAGAAGTCGATGAGCACGACCTTGCCGCGAAGCCCGGCCATCGTCAGCGGCTTGCCACCCGGGGTGTTGAGCCACTGGGTGATCCCCGCGAAGTCCGGCGCCGCCCCGCACGCCTGCGGCGCCGCGGCATCGCCTGGGCTCTCCGGGTCGGCGGCGGCTTCGGCGCAGTCCTTGAGGTCTCCGCTGGCAGTCGACGCGGCGCCTGCGGTCTTCAGCTGGTTGAGCTGGTCGCGGACCGTCGCGTTGGCCTCGAGCTTGTCCTGCACCGCTGCGGTGTAGCCAGGGACCGCGCGCTGCAGCCCGTCGGTGACGTTGAAGGCGAGCAGCACAGCCGTCGCGATGAGGATCACCCCGCTGACGCGTGCGGACGGTCTGGGCATGCTCCCGGAAGACCCGCACCCGCGCGGCGACCTGCTCGCCTGCCAGCGCGAAGACCAGCAGCGGCAGGGCCGCTCCGATCGCGAAGGCGACGGTCAGCACCACCAGCCGCAGACCGACATGACCGCTGGCGCTCACCACGGTGATCGCGGTGAGGACCGGCCCGGCGCAGGGGACGTAGAGCACGCCGAGCCCGAGGCCGAAGACGAAACCACCGGCGGCTGCGTCCGCCTGCCGCGAAGGGAGCCGGGCGAACGGCTTCTCGAGCAGGTCGCCGAAGCGTGGCACCAGCAGGCCGAGCCCGACCGCGACGAGGATCAGCAGCCCGAGGTTGCGAAGGAGGTCGTCCGGTAGGTGCAGCGCGGTGAGGATCGCAGTACCGGCCAGGGTGAACACCGTGAAGCTCGTGACGAGCCCGGCGATGATCAGGTAGGGGCGTAGGTTCCGGCCCGTCTGCGGCGGGGCTGCCACGGCGACCGCGGTGCCCCCGGGCGATGCCGTTCCCTCCGGCGCCGTCGTCGCCGGGCTGGTGGCCCCGGTTCGCAGGCTGGTGCCGCCCGCGACGAAGACCACGGGCAGCACCGGCAGGATGCACGGCGAGATGCCCGTGACGAGACCGCTCACGAGACCGATGAGGATCAGGGCGAGCACGCGGGAACCCTTCGGACGGCTGGTCCTCCGAGTATCCGTCGCACGTTCGTTCCTGGGTCGTGCCGAGCCCGCAGGACAGAAACTCGTAAGAAACCCGAAGGTCGCTCCAGGTCTCGACAGAACGCCGACGCGTCAGGACCGAGCGGCGTCCAGCTCGCGGATGCGTGCCGTCAACGAGCGCATGACCTGCAGGGCGAAGAACGGCGTCTCGTGGACGAGGAACAGGAAGGCCGCCTCGTCGATCACCGCGACCCGCGACGGAACGATGGCGATCGCGTCGAGGCTGCGGGGCGCGTGGTCGATGATGGCGAGCTCGCCGAACGTGCCCTCGGGACCGATGCTCGACAGCGCCACGCCGTCGAGCCGTAGCTCGATCTGGCCGCTCAGGACACCGAACATCTGGCGGCCGTCGTCACCCCGCGCGAAGACGGCCTCCCCAGCCACGAGGTCCCTGACCTCCGTCGCGTTGACGAACAAACCCTTCACCGCCATGCGGGGCGCCTCCTCAGGTCAGCGAAGATCATGGCAAACCCGCCACGCGCCGAGGGAAGCGACGGGCGAACACTGAGCCAACTCCCGGTGCCAGGCCGCGCCGCACGTGCAGCGGTGGCGCGTGGCGGTGCCTGGGGTAGTTTCGGCCTCAGGATCGGACCCGCGAAGCTGCGACAGCACACGGGAGGACGTGCAGTGGCCTGGACCATGGACAGCGTCGAGAAGAGCTTCCTGGACTACATGGTGGCGAACGGGCACGCGGTCATCGAAGGGCACTCGGTCCTCTCCCCGACACCGGACCTGCTCTTCACGATCGCCGGGATGCACCCGCTGACCCCCTATCTCCACGGCGCACCGCACCCGGCCGGCAAGCGGCTCTGTGACGTCCAGCGCTGCGTGCGGACGTCGGACATCGACGAGGTCGGGGGCAACCGGCACCTCACCGTGTTCGAGATGCTCGGCAGCTGGAGCCTGGGCGACTACTTCAAGCAGACCGCGATCCCGCAGTCCATGGGGCTGCTCACCGGCGTCTTCGGGATCGACCCGGCGAAGCTGTACGTCACGACGTTCGCCGGCGACGAGGCCCAAGGGCTGGCTGCCGACGACGAGGCCCCCGCGCTGTGGGCCCAGTGCTTCGCGGACCTGGGCATCGATCCCTCGGGTCGGATCAACGCGCTCGGGCTCGAGGACAACTGGTGGTCCAACGGGCCGGTCGGACTCTGCGGTCCCGACACGGAGATGTTCGTCTACGTCGGCGATGAAGCCAGCCCCACCTTCACCGACAGCCCGGACTTCGTGGAGATCTGGAACAACGTCTTCATGACGTACGACCGCGCCGCGGACGGCTCGCTCACCCCGCTCGCCAACAAGAACATCGACACGGGCTTGGGCGCAGAGCGGACCGAGCTCTTCCTCGACGGGCTGCACGACGTCTGGGAGACCCCGGAGCTTGCGGCGCTCACGGACGGCGTCTGCCGAGGCCTGGCTGTGGGCAGAGCCAGGACCGATGCCGATCGTGTCCGGTCGGAGCGGGTGGTCGCCGACCACCTGCGTGCTGCGCTGGTCATCGCCGCTGCCGGCGTGCGTCCGTCGCCGAATCGTCAGGGATACGTCCTGCGGCGACTCGTGCGTCGGTCGGTCAGGCATGCCGAGCTGTTGACCGGAACCGATGACCGCCTCGCCGACAAGGTCCGCGCGGCGGCAGCGGAGGTCGCGGCCCTCCAGGGCGAACGGTGGGACGACCTCGCGGGGGAGTCGGGGGAGCACGCGCTCGAGATCGTAGGGTCGGAGGTCGTGAAGTTCACCCGGACGCTGCGGACGGCTGTCAACCGGCTCCACGACGAGGCCCGGGCCGGGGCGGTCTTCGACGGGGACTACGCGTTCCTCGCCGCGGACACGTTGGGCTACCCCGTGGAGCTCGCAGCCGAGGAGGCTCAACGAGTCGGCATGCCGATCGAGCCTGGCTGGCAGCAGCGCTATGACGAGCTGAGGGAGGAGCAGCGGACGCGCTCGCGCGGCTGAGCCACGGACACGGCGACCAGCCGTGCCAGGACGAGCAGGCAGCCCCGTCCGTCTAGGCGCGGTCCGGTCCGGTCACGCCTCCTGGGTGCGGAAGTAGTAGCCAGCCGCGAGGTCCTCGAGCAGCGTCGGATGGGTCGGCTGCCAGCCGAGCAGCTCGCGGGTGATCGCGCTGGAGGCGACAGCGTCCGTGCCGAAGAAGCGACCCATCCAGCCGAAGTGCTCAGCAGCCTGGTCGGCCGGGATCGAGACGACGGGCAGCCCGAGGCCGACGCCGATCGCCTCGGCGATCGCCCGGGTCGCGATGCCCTGCTCTGCCACGGCGTGCAGGACGACCCGGCCGGCGCCTTGTCGACGGCGAGGCTGACGAGGCGGCCCGCGTCGACGCGGTGCACGGCCGGCCACCGGTTGTCACCGGCGTCGACGTACCCCGAGATGCCTCTGGCCCTGGCGATGCCGACGAGGACGGCGATGAAGCCGTGGTCGCCGGGGCCGTGGACGGTCGGCGAGAAGCGCACCGCCACCGACCGCACGCCCTGCTCGGCCAGCCCGAGGGCCTCCTGCCCGGCGGCGATCCGCGGGTGGACCGACGCGTCCGCGACGTCGTGCTCGGTGCCGACGCGGCCGGCGGCGAGCCCGAGCACGCCCGAGGCGAAGACGAACGGCCGGTCGCTGCCGACGAGCGCTGTGGCCATGGCCTCGACGGCCCGGGATCGGTCTCGGCGGCGCCCTCCATCTGCTGAAGTCGTGGTTGTAGCCGAGGTGCACGACGCCGTCGGAGGCTGCTGCACCCGCGCGCAGGCTGTCGAGGTCGTCGAGAGTCGCCGCGCCGGACCTCGGCCCCGAGGCTCGTCACCTTCTGGGCGGCCTCGTCCGAACGTGCCAGCCCGACGACCTGGTGGCCCGCCGCGATGAGCTCCGAGACGGCTGCGGAGCCGATCCAGCCCGATGCTCCGGTGACGAAGATGCGCATGAGAACTCCTCGAAGATCGTCCGCGACGAGAGGTCGCGGCGCGGGATCACCTGTGCTGACCCGTGATGTCATCTGATGACATGACCTTAGCACCTGATGTCATCAGATGACATCACCTAGACTCGCTGGCGTGGGTCGATGGGAGCCGGACGCGAGCGGGCGGCTGCGGGCTGCCGCGATGGAGCTCTACGTCGAGCGCGGCTTCGAGCAGACCACGGTGGCGGACATCGCCGACCGGGCGGGGCTGACGGCCCGCACCTTCTTCCGCTACTTCGCCGACAAGCGTGAGGTGCTCTTCGCCGGCTCGACGGAGCTGCAGGGCGCGATGGTGGGGGCCCTCGAGAGCGCCCCGGCGTCGGCCTCGCCCATGGAGGCCGTGTGGGCAGCGCTGGACGTCGCAGCCTCGCTGCTGGGGGAGCGCCCCGAGTACGCCCGGATGCGGCAGACGGTGATCGTCGCCAACCCCGAGCTGCGCGAACGTGAGCTCATCAAGATGGCCTCGCTCTCGGCGGCGCTGGCGGTGGGTCTGCGTCGTCGTGGGGTCGGCGACGCCGAGGCGAGCGTGGCCGCAGAGCTGGGCATCGTGGTGCTTCGCGTGGGCTTCGAACGGTGGGTGGGCGGCCCGCGCTCCCGCAAGCTGGCCCAGACCATGCGTGAGTCGTTCGACCAGGTGCGGGCGCTGGCCTCGACCGGCTGACAGCGACTCCGGCCTCAGGGGGTGCCGGCTGCCGCCCCGAAGGTCCGTGCGATGGTGTGGCACAGGTCGGCGCGTCAGGCGAGAGTGAGGACACCGGTGACCGAGGCAAGCACCAGGGAGAGCATCGAGAGCCTGCTCAAGGACCGCCGCAACTGGGGCCGCTGGGGCGCGGACGACGAGGTCGGCGCCGTCAACCTCATCACCCCCGAGAAGCGGGTGGCCGCCGCTGGCCTCGTCCGCAGCGGTCGCACCGTCTCGCTCAGCCTCCCGTTGCCCACGACGCCCGCCGCCGACAATCCGCGCCCGGCGCAGCACTACACCAAGGTCGCCGAACGCGTGGGCGACACCGGTGTCGCCACGGACTTCTACGGCGTGGAGTACCACGGGCTCGTCTGCACGCACATCGACGCCCTCTGCCACACCTGGGGCGCCGACGGGATGTGGCAGGGGCGCGATCCGAAGCAGGAGCTCACCTCGTCGGGGACGCGGTTCGGCGGCATCCAGGCGTGGCGCGACGGGATCGTGACGCGTGGCGTGCTGCTCGACGTGCCGGCCTACCGCGGGACGCCCTACGTGACGGCCGACCGGCCTGTGCAGGGCAACGAGCTCGCCGCGATCGCTGCCAGTCAAGGGGTCACGTTCGAACCGGGCGACGCCTTGGTCGTCTACTCAGGCCGCGACCGGTGGGACCGTGAGAACGCCCCGCTGGGCACGGCGACCGACCGGCCGGGCCTGCATGCCTCGTGCCTGCAGTTCATCCGCGACATCGACTGCTCGGTGCTCGCCTGGGACATGCAGGACGCCAAGCCTTACGCCTGGGATCTCGCCTGGACGGTGCATGCGGTCATCCACACGTTCGGCGTCGCCGTCGTGGACAACTGCGCGCTGGCACCGCTTGCCGCCGCCTGCGAGGCAGAGAACCGCTACGAGTTCATGCTCGTGGTGGCGCCGCTCGTGGTCCTCGGGGGCACGGGGTCACCGGCGAACCCGCTCGCGATCTTCTAGCTCGCACCAGAGGCCGTCCGTGGCGTTTGCCAGCCCACGGCGCGGGTAAGGACTGCCTTGCTGGACGGCGCACGAACATCTGTGTCACCCATTCCCTCGGAAGGCGAGCCTCATGGAGAACGCAGCAGCACCCGGTCAGGTCGCGGGCGCGCGCGACGATCAGCCCGCTCCAGCCCCCGGCACGTCGGAGACCACTCCGCCGGAGACCGGCCAAGGCACGCCGTCCGACGACGAGGCGCGCCGCGGCGGTACCGGGCCCGTCTCCGAACCGGATGATCCCCGCGAGGCGGAGCAGCGCGAGGGATCAGACCCCGCCTGAGGAAGTCCTCAGGGGGAGAGCCGCTGATCCACCTCGGCGGGCGTCGCCGTCGCCCGCGCGTACGGACGGGGAGCGGCAGCGGCCGTCCCGCCCTCGCCAGGCACCGCGACAGCGCCGAGCACCGGCGTGCTCATCCGCCCGAGCTGAGCGAGCAGGTTCAGGACGTCGCGGCGACGCGTCAAACCCACGCGGACGACCAGCACCACTCCGTCCGCCGCCCGAGCCATCGTCTGCGCATCCGCTCCCCGCTGACTGGCCGGCCCTTCGATCACCACGACGGTGTCGCTCCCTCGCTGGGCCGTCACCAGGCGGACGAAGTTGGGCCCCTGGAGCAACGGTGCGCTTCGCTCCGTCGCGCCCCCGGGAGTGACGATCTCCAGGCAGCCGATCGTCGTCGGGTGGCGAGGCAGTGCCTCCAACGGTCTCGTCAAGGCGTCTGAGAGACCTGGCAGCTCAGGAGCGATGCCGAGCAGCTCGCAGGACTGGGCGCTCGTCAGATCGGCGCAGACGAGAACCGTGGGCGTCCCGGTACGAGCGAAGGCCGTGGCGAGGTGCGCGGTGACCGGCGATGACGGGCCGTCCACCCCGCACACGAGCAGGGTCGGGTTGACCTCGGCGAGCCTGGTCGCGAGCACGGCCTGAGCGAGGGCGTAGCCGTCCCCGAGCTGCCTGGCCGGGGTCGCGCGCCGTCGCCGGCGCCCCAATGCTGGCTCTTCGGCTACCAGCGGAACCCCCAGCAGCCGCTCGACGTCGATGCCGCGGTGCAGCCGATCGTCGCGACGTTCGAGCAGCACCATGGCCAGCAGCCCGAGAAGGAGGCCCAGCAGCACGGCAGCCCCACTGGCGATCGTGGCAAGAGGAGTCCCGGGAGCCGCCACGCTCGCCTGGGTGAGCACCTCCCCAGGTGTGGGCGCAGCCGACCGTAGGCGGGTCAGGTCGGCCGTGACCGAGGCGATCTCGCCGGCCACGACCTGCTGCTGCGTCACGGCATAGGCGTGAGCGGTGCTGGTGGCGGGAGGCGTCGAGGTCTGCACCGCCAGGCTCATCAGCTCGGTGTCGAGCCCCTTGAGCTGGGCGTTCAGCGCACTCGTCGCTGCCGTCACCTCGGACTGGCCTCCCGCCTTGCGCACCGACAGATAGGCGTCGGCGAACGCCTGGGCGAGCTGCTGGCTGCGGCTGGCTGACGGCGTGGTCGCGGTGATGTCCATGATCTCGGTGCTGGGGGGGACGACGACCGTGATGTCCCCGATGACTGTCGTGAGCGGACTGGGGTCATGGGCCAGCTTGGCTGCCGCCTGCGCCACGGGTTCGCTGATGACGATCTGGGACTCGGTCTCGAGGTTGAGCGGCGCGTTCGATCGTGCGAGGAGCGAGGCGCTCTGCAGGGTGGGCAGTCCTAGCGGACTGACGAGCACTGCCGCCGTCGAGGCGAACTTGGGGGTCAGGCTCCGAGCCGCGGCGAGCCCTGCGCCGACGACGAGCAGCAGGACGAGGACCAGGGCCCAGCTGCGACGCCGCAGCACGCCACGCCAGTCCCGTGCGTCCACGTCAGTGCGAGGCGTTGCCACCGTCAGGACGTTACGGACGAGCGGGTAAGCGATTGGTAAGGAGCGGGCCCGCAGGATGCGTCCGATCGGGTGGACCTCACGGCGCCAGCGCGACGAAGAAGTCCTTGCGGTAGCGCTGGAAGTAGACCGACGGTTGGTGCCACACGCTGGGCAGCACCCTGGTGCCCACCAGGGTGCCGTTCACGTGCTGGTAAACGAACCCGCCCGGCCACGACTTGTTCATGTCGAGCATCACGGCGGTCTGCACGTGCACGGCGACCAGCGCCGCCGCCATCCGCCAGGCGCTCAGGTTCGAGCCGTAGGCGAACACCAGCGACCCGTCCGACCTCTCGCCGAGCGCGCTGCGGTTGGCCTGCAGGACCCCTCCGTTCGCCAGCCCCCACGCCGAGGGGCCGTCGGTCGGGAAGGCCTGCGCCGCGAAGTCCTTGACGAGCGGGCGCAAGTTCTGCCGGACGACCAGAGTGTTCGGCGACCAGCCGAGCCCGCTGCCCCAGACACCGACCTGCAGCTGACCGGCCAGGTTGATCGAGATCGCCGCAAGACCGTTCTGCAAGGGCGCGACGCTGTGGCCGCGGTAGAAGTACCCGCCGACGTGGTCGCTGAGCATGAAGCCCCCGTTGAAGGCGGCGACCATGTGCGGTAGCCAGGTGGAGGGCTGGTTGTCAGCCGGTGAGACCGGTGAGCCCTCCGGGATCGCGTACCCAGGGACGTACCGGAACCGCAGGCGTGACGCGTCCATCCACAGCAGCCCGATCTGTCCCCCGGAGGTCTGCGCCAGGTAGGTGACCGGGACGCCGGCGACGGTCGATCCGGCCGGACGCCACGTGAGTCCCGGCACGGTCGGCGGTGCGAGGTGACGCGCGACGGGAGCCGGCGTGCTTGCCGGCGTCGATCGAGTCGACGGGCTGGGGGTCATCGAGGCCGCGCTGGCGGGGGCGGACAGGTGGGCTGTGCCCGGACCAGCAGCCGGCTGCTGGCCGCCGATGCTGGAGCAACCCACCAGGACTGTCGCCAGGACGCCGCCGACAAGGAGCCGCGCACGCATGCTGATCACGTCCCGCGCTGCACGTCGACGTGCACGTGGTCGTAGTGGAGCAAGGTCGGATCGGTCGTCTGACCCTCTGGGTAGCGGTACGTCGTCCAGCCGCGATGAGCCCAGTCGTTGGGCGTCCAGATCTTCGCGTCGAAGATGACGGTGGCGATCTGCAGCGGCTCCGCATGCGCGACGAGCCACTGGCTGAGCACCCAGCCGTGCCGGATCGTCTTGGCCGTGATGGGCCGGTAGAAGAAGTCGATGGCTCGCCCCTCGTAGTGCGCGGAGCCGGGCACGTGCCCGGTGTGCACGCCGCCCGGTGCGAACCCGCCGGCGGGCAGCCAGCCGAACACCTTCTGGATGGCCGTCCACATCTGGTTCGCGCGCGGGGTGAGGCCGTCCGCCTGCATGCCCTGCTTCGTGGCCGCCGGCAGCGTTGCGGTGCAGGCGAGCGTGCCGCCGCGATACCCCCGCAACGACGTCGCGATGCTCGTCGCCTCAGCGCGCTCGGACGGCCACGCGACCGCGATGGAGGAGGCCGTCTGGGCGACGGTCCGCGCGGCGTTCTGGTCGGCTCCTGCGATGTCCGTCAAGGTCTGCGCCGTGGCCAGGGTGAGGTGCAGGGGAGTGGTGCCCGCGGCGAGCGCCAGCGTGCACCCGGTCTCCACCAGGGCGACGGGCGAAGGCGCGTCCGGCCGGCTCCGGCCCACCGTGGTGGCCGCGGACGCCCGGTCCAGGGCTCGGGGCAGCAGCACACCGGTGACGACGGTCGCGACCAAGGCAGCGACGAGCACGCGCCGTCGACGTCGAGCACCCGCGGACACGTGGGGCAGGTGGGGCGCGCGCATGACCGGAGCGTGCGTGGCCGTCCTGTGGGATCACTGTGGGAGCACGCGTGGGATCACCCGTGGGAGCCGCGCACCTAACCGGCCGCTTACCAAGGACGCGGTTGACTCACCTGGCGGCACGTTCACAGCGCATCCACAGCAGGCGTCCGGAGCATGATGAGCGTGGCGGAGGAGGTTCGGTGACGCAGGGCTACCTCACGACTCCGAACAACCAGCCGTCCTTGCGGGTCCTCGTGGTCGACGACGAGCCTGACATCGCCGAGCTGGTGGCCTGCGCGGTGCGCCTCGAGGGAGCTGAGGCAGCCATGGCGGGTGATGGGCTGGCGGCCGTGGCGCTGCTGCGCTCGTTCCGGCCGGACATCGTGGTGCTCGACGTGATGCTGCCTGACCAGGACGGCCTTGCGGTGCTCGGGCGGCTTCGCGCCGAGCAGCCGGATCTGCCCGCCGTCATGCTGACGGCCAGGGGCGAGCTCGAGCACCGGCTGGCCGGCCTGGCGGCGGGCGCCGACGACTACCTCGCCAAGCCGTTCAGCGTGGAGGAGCTGCTCGCCCGGATGCGAGCAGTGCTTCGTCGCACGGGACGCGGCGGGCTGTCCGAGTCGGCCCTCGTCGTCGCGGACCTCGAGCTCGACGAGGACACCCGGCAGGTCCGGCGCTCCGGTGAGCTCGTTGACTTGACCCCGACGGAGTTCGACCTGCTCCGCTACCTGATGGTGAACGCCAGGACCGTGGTGTCGAAGGACAACATCCTCGAACGCGTCTGGCACGGCGAGGCTGACCGCCGCAACCTCGTCGAGGTGTACGTCGGCTACCTGCGGCGCAAGATCGATCAGGGCCACGAGCCGTTGCTGCACACCGTGCGCGGTATCGGCTACGTGCTGCGACCACCGCTCGGCCCGCGATGACCGGCCTCGTCGAGCGGTGGCGAGGGACGGGACTGCGCGCCCGGCTCGTCCTCGGCGTCGTAGCCATCACCGGCGTCACGATGCTGCTCGTCGGTGTCGCGCTCACGGTCAGCCTGCGTGCTTACCTGGTCGACCGGATCGACGACGGGCTTGCCGACCGGATGCCGACCAGCGTGGCCGGTGCCGGGGACCACGACGACGGGGTGGATCCCGTCGACGCCGGCCGCTCCCGAGGTCCGGGCACGGTGACCTTCGCCGTCGATGGCCCCACCGTCACCGCGCAGAACATCACGGACCTGCAGGGAACCCTCATCACCGACCAGCCGGGGTCGATCAGCACCGCTGATCGGGCGGCGATCACCGCCCTCGCGGCTTCGAAAGGGGTCCACACCGTGGACCTCTCGTCGCTCGGTGAATACCGCCTCGTCGCGGCCGCCGATCCGGACGTCCCGGGTGGCCGGCTGGTGCTGGGCACCTCGTTGCATTCTGTCGACGCCACCATCGGGCAGCTCGTCCTCGTGCTGTCCATCGCGCTGGTGATCGCGCTGGCGACTGCAGCCGGCCTCGCGTGGTTCGTCGTCGGCCGGAGCCTGCGCCCCCTTCGGGCGGTCGCCGCCACCGCGACCCAGGTTGCTGCGACACCGCTGGCCAGCGGGGACGTCCGGCTCGACCAGCGCGTGCCCTCGATGCCCCCCGGCACCGAGGTGGGACAGCTGAGCCAGGCCTTCAACACCATGCTCGAGCACGTCGAGGGCTCCTTGCAGCAGCGCGAGGAGTCCGAGGAGCGGTTGCGGCGCTTCGTCGGCGATGCCAGCCACGAGCTCCGCACGCCGATCGCCGCGATCCGCGGCTGGGCCGAGCTGGTGCGCAGGGCCGGCGGTCAGAGCGCGGATCAGGCGGCCGTGTCGGCGCGCCGGATCGAGTCCGCGGCGGCCCGGATGGGGGTGCTGGTGGACGACCTCCTGCTGCTGGCGCGGCTGGACGCGGGGCGGCCGCTGGCACGGCAGCCGGTCGGGCTCCGGGCGCTGCTCAGCGAGGTGTTCGCGGAGGCCAGCATCGCGGGGGCGGACAAGGAGTGGACGTTGCGTGCACCGGCCGACGCCATCGTCGCGGGGGACGAGCTCGCTCTGCACCAGGCGGTCGCCAACCTGCTGGCCAACGCACGGGTCCACACCCCGCCGGGCACGCACATCACGGTGACCCTGGGTCGGTCGTGCGCTGCGGACGGCGACCTCTCCGTGGTGACGATCACGGTCGAGGACGACGGTCCTGGCATCCCGGCCGACCTGCTGCCGACGGTCACCGAACGCTTCACCAAGGGCGACGAGAGCAGATCGCGCTCCGCAGGGGGCACCACCGGACTGGGGCTCGCCATCACGTCGTCGGTCGTGTCCGCCCACGGCGGCACGTTGGTGATGTCCAGCGGCGCCGGCACGGGGACGCGCGCCTGCATCGAGCTTCCTGCCATGCCCGTGGAAAGACCCCTGACGACCGCTGGCTCCGGGTGAGTCAGTCCTGGCTGGTCTGCTCCCGGTCCTTCATCTCCGCGTCGCCCAGCAACGCGGCCAACGCGACGGCGTCGTGCGGCGCTCGCCCGTCCATGTCGTTGTCGAAGTAGGCGAAGACGTCCAGTCCTTCGCTCGTCCATCGACGGGTGCGCGCCGCCCACTCCGCCAGGGAGCGCGGCGAGTAGCCGCCGGCATAGAGGCGTTCATGCCCGTGCAGCCGGACGTAGACGAAGTCGGCGGTCACCTGGTCGAACACCGGCCAGCTCCCCGGATTGTCCGAGACCACGAGCGCGACGGAGTGCTCGCGGAGCAGGTCGAGAAAGTCGGGATTGCCATAGCTGGGGTGCCTGACCTCGATCGCGTGACGCAGCGTCCGTACCGGGCTTCGCCCGAGCCAGGTCCTTCCCTCGACGGCCGAATCGTGATGACGCCCCAGCCGCTTGGCTGCCGTGGTGTCCCGCGGCAGGAGCGAGAGGAAGTCGCTCAGCTGGCGTTCGTCGTACGGCAGCGCCGCTGGGAGCTGCCAGAGGAACGGTCCGAGCTTGTCGTCGAGCGCGAGGACTCCGGAGGCGAAGAAGTTGGCCAGCGGAGCTCGCCCTCCGCGGAGTCGCTTGGTGTGCGTGATGAAACGTCCGCCCTTGACGGCGAAGACGCAGCCGTCCGCAGTCTCCCGGCGCCATTGCTGGTAGTTCTCGGGGCGCCTGAGCGAATAGAAGGAGGCATTGATCTCCAGGGTCCGCAGCCTCGTCGAGGTGTACTCAAGCTCGCGTCGATGGGGCAGGCCGGTTGGATAGAAGTCGTTCCTCCAGGACGGGTAGGCCCAGCCCGAGACGCCGGTGCGCGCCTCGCCGTCGGCCTTGCTCGCTGGCATTGGCGCTCCGTCCCTGCCTACCGTCTGAGGCGACTGCCTGGAGAGCGAGTACCCGACGCGCGCAGCGGGAAACCCGACGGTGGACGGTCGGCCAGCGCTCCCGGGCCATTCACCTAGCTGCTGGCAGGTGCCGCCGGGAGCACGACGGTCACGACGAGTCCGGGATCGTTGTCCGTGAGGGAGACCGTCCCGCCGGTGACCGTGACGAGCTCACCGACGATGGCGAGCCCGAGGCCGGAGCCGCCCGAGTCCCTGCTGCGCGCGTCATCGAGACGGGTGAAACGCTCGAAGACGCGATCACGGTCGGCGGCCGGGATGCCGGGCCCGTCGTCGCTGACGACGAGGGTGACGACCTCTGGAGCAGCAAGGACCTCCACGACCACCGCCGTCCGCGCGTAGCGCCTGGCGTTGTCGGTGAGGTTGGTGACCACCCGGGTCACCATGTCCTCGCTCGCCGTGACCCACGCTGACTGCGCGCCCGTCAGCGTCACCGGCACCTCGGGCGGCAGGTTCGAGACGAGCCGGCGCAGCACCGGCACGACGTCCGTGCGTGCCGCCGCACGTCGGGGCTCCGTGGTTGCTCCTGACTCGTCGAGCCGGGCGAGCAGCAGGAGGTCGTCGACGAGGCGGGACATCCGGTCGACATCGAGGAGCGCACCGCTCGCGGTGTCCTGCCAGCTGCTGGTCCCAGGGTGCACGAGCGACACCTCGAGGCTCGTGCGGATCGAGGCCAGCGGGCTCCGGAGCTCGTGGGCTGCGTCCGAGACGAAGCTCCGCTGCCGGTTGGTGCTGGCGCGCATGCGCTCGATCAGCGCGTTGAGGGTCGACGCGAGCCGGCGGAGCTCGTCGTCGGCGACGGGGACCGGCAGCAGCCGGTCCTCCTCGTCCAGCCCGATCGAGTCCGCGCCGCGGCTCAGGGCGTCGACCGGGCGCAGGGCGGAGCCCACGAGCAGCCAGCAGAGCCCTGCCGAGGCGAGGATGAGCAGCGGCACCGCGATGAGCAGTGCCCGCCGGACCGCGGTCAGGCTCCGGTCGAGGTCGGTCACCGGTGCCGCGACCAGGACGGTCTGCCGGTCGTCCGCGGGCCCAGCCTGCACCCCGACCACCCGGAGCGGGTCGGCGATGCCGAGGCGCCGGCCGTCGAGGTCGACCGTGCCGCCGGCCTGGACGGTGGCGAGCGCAGCTGGTTCGAGCAAGGGGACGAGCCGGTCGCTGCCGGCTGACGCGGCCCGTACCCGGCCCTGGGCATCGACGACCTGGATGATGTCGGTGGCGCTCGACGTCGGGACAGGGTCCGGCAGCCGCCCGCTGTCCAGCAGGACGGCAACGTCGCTCGCCCTGGTGCGGGCCGAGCTGTCGAGCTGCTGGGTCAGCTGGTGGCTGAGCACTGCGACGAGCAGCCACGCACCGAGGATGAGCCCGATGGCGACGACGGCGGTGGTCCCGAGCGTCAGCCGGCTGCGGAGCCCCAGCCTGGTCCACGGACTGGCGCGCCGTTCACCCGTCATCGACGACCAGCCGGTAGCCGGCGCCTCGGACGTTCTCGATCGAGTGCCGTCCGAACGGCGCGTCGATCTTCCGGCGCAGGTAGCTGATGTACACCTCGACGACGTTCGTGCCGTCCTGCTCGCGACCGCCCCAGACCTCCTCGAGCAGCTCGAGCTTGCCCATCACCTGGCCAGGTCGACGCATGAGGTGCTCGAGCAGGTCGAACTCGCGTCTGGTCAGGGTCACCGGCGCACCCCCGCGGGTCACCTGACGCGTGCGTGGGTCGAGGAACAGGTCCCCGACGACGACCTCGGTCGGCTGGGTCGGGCCGCCCCGTCGCAGCAACGCCCGGATCCTGGCGACGAGCACCACCCACTCGAACGGCTTGGTCAGGTAGTCGTCCGCCCCGAGATCGAGACCGTCCGCCTGGTCGTACTCGCCGTCCTTCGCCGAGAGCATCAGCACCGGGACGGTGCTCCCGAGCTCACGCAGCGCGGCACACACCCGGTAGCCGGACAGCTGGGGGAGCATCACGTCGAGGATGACGGCGTCGTAGCCGCCCTCGGCCGCGAGCCGCAGGCCTGTCTGGCCGTCGTGCGCGAGGTCGACGCCGAACCCCTCCGCGGTGAGGCCGCGCTGCAACGACTCGGCCAGTCGCACCTCGTCCTCCACCACCAGCAACCGCATGGGTCCACCTTGCTTCATGAGGGACACGCCGCGAGCCCTCGGCACCGCGGCGGGCTCTCAGTGTCCTCTCAACGAGTGCTCCGCAGACTGGCTCCATGACGACCACCAAGCTGTCCCGCTCGCGCACCCTCCGCTGGTCCGTGCCGTTCGTCGCCGTCGCCGCGATCGCCATCGGGGTCGGAATCGTGACCACGTCGGCGGGCGCCGCGCCGGCGCTTCCCGCCCGGTCGGCCGCTGACCTGCTCGCGGCGCTGGACAAGGCGTCCACCCAGTCGTTCTCGGGGACCGTTGTGGAGACCGCGCGGCTCGGCATCCCTGACCTCCCTGGCAGCGGAAGCAGCTCCTCCCTCTCGCTGGAGGCGCTGGTGACCGGCTCGCACACCGCCCGGGTCTGGTATGGGTCCCCGAGCCAGGTCCGTGTCGCGCTCGTGGGCAACCTCTCGGAGAGCGACGTCATCCGCAACGGCACGGATCTGTGGATCTGGTCGAGCTCGGACAACACCGCCGAGCATCGGGTGCTCAAGGACGACTCGCTGGCCGCGGCCGGCGAGGCCACGGTGCTCCCGGTCGACCCCAGGACTGCCGCCGCGGACGCGCTCGCCGCGATCGACCCGACCACGAAGGTCTCGGTCGACGGCACCAGCGAGGTCGCGGGCCGGCCCGCGTACGAGCTCGTGCTCTCTCCACGGTCGAGCGACTCGCTGATCGGCCAGGTCAGGCTGGCCCTGGATCGCACGACCTCGGTGCCGCTGCGCGTGCAGGTGTTCGCCAAGGGCGGCACCCAGCCCGCGTTCGAGACAGGGTTCACCTCGGTCCAGTTCCAGGCACCCGACCGCTCGGTGTTCGTGTTCACACCGCCGCCCGGGGCCAAGATCAACCCGTCCGGCGCCACCCGGCTCACCAAGCCCGCGCTTGCGGGATCCACGAGCACCGCGCTCGGCCGGGTCAAGCAGTCGTCGAAGGCGGCCGCGGCGGCCCAGGGTCAGCCTGGCTCCAGCGAGCCGACCGTGATCGGCTCCGGTTGGACCGCGGTGATCCGGACGGACGGCGTGACCAGCGGGGTCCTGGACCAGGCCGGCACCAGCTCCGGTGGCCCGGCGCTGGGGGCGCTGCTGCGGGCCACCACCACGGTGACCGGCTCGTTCGGGACCGCTCAGCTCCTCCGCACGCCGCTGCTGTCGGTGCTCCTGCTCCCTGACGGCCGGGTGTTCGCGGGAGCGGTCGAGCCCAGCCTGCTGGAGAGCATCGCCGGCAGCGCCGCCGGCGCCAAGAAGTGACCCTGTCGACGCCGGTGCGGCCGGCGACGGACCCGTCCGAGGTGGCGCCGATGCTCGCGTTGGCGACGCGGGGTCTCACGAAGCGGTTCCGGGGCGGACAGGTCGCGGTCGACCACATCGATCTCGCGGTCCCCGTCGGGTCGGTCTTCGGCTTCCTCGGGCCCGAACGGCTCCGGGAAGACCACGACGATCCGGATGCTGCTGGGTCTCATCGCCCCGACCGAGGGAGAGCTCGACGTCCTGGGCTCCCCGATGCCGGACGGGGCTGGCGAGGTGCTTCCCCGCGTTGGCGCGCTCGTCGAGGGCCCTGCGTTCTACCCGTACCTCACCGGTCGAGCGAACCTGGCCCGGCTGGACGCAGCGGACCGGACCGTCAGCGCAGCCACATCCGCGGCGCGCATCGCGCACGCGCTCGAGAGGGTGGGGCTGGCGGCGGCAGCGGGCAAGAAGTACCGCAACTACTCGCTCGGCATGCGGCAGCGGCTCGGGCTCGCATCGGCGCTGCTGCGGCCACGCGACCTGCTGGTCCTCGACGAGCCGACGAACGGGCTCGACCCGCAGGGCACCCGGGAGGTGCGGCTGCTCGTCCGCGAGCTCGCCAGCGAGGGCAGCACCATCTTCGTGTCCTCCCACCTGCTGTCCGAGATCGAGCAGGTGTGCTCGCACGTCGCGGTGATGAGCCGGGGCCGCCTCGTCACGCAGGGCACGCTCGCCGATCTCCGGGACGTCGCGAACACCCGCGTCCGGGTGGTGACCCCGCAGCCGAGCCAGGCGGCCGGCGTGCTCAACCGGCTCGGCCTCGCCTCGGTGGCGGTCGCCGTCGACGAGGCCTCGGCCGCCCTCGGTGCCGCCGACTCGGCGGTCATCAACGCCGCGCTCGTGCAGGCGGGCGTCAGCGTGAAGGAGCTGGTCGTCGAACGCCCCGATCTCGAGGACGTGTTCGTGTCGCTGACCGGGGAGGGCTTCGATGTCGACCAGTAATGCGCTGGAGGTGCCAGCGGCGACGCCGCGGCCGGACGTGCTCGTCCGGCCCCGAGCGGTGAGCGGTCGGTTGCTGCGTTCGGAGCTGCGGCTGGTCTTCCTGCGCCGCCGCAACCAGGCGATCCTCGGCGTGGTCGCACTCGCGCCGATCCTGCTCGGCTTCGCCATCAAGGTGGGGGGTGGCGGCGACGGGGACGGCGGGGGGCCGGCGTTCATCGGTGACATCACGCGCAACGGGCTCTTCCTCGCGTTCACCTCGCTGGTGGTGGCGCTGCCGCTGTTCCTGCCGCTCGCGGTCGCGGTCGTCGCCGGCGAGTCGGTGGCGGGGGAGGCCTCTACCGGGACGCTCCGCTCGTTGCTCGTCGTGCCGGTGGGACGCAGCAGGCTGCTGGCGGTGAAGTACGTCGGCATCGTCGCGTACGGCACGGTGGCGGCGTTCATCGTCGCCGTGCTGGGCATCCTGACCGGGCTCGTGCTGTTCCCGACCGGGCCGGTGACGTTGCTGTCCGGAAGCACCGTCTCGTACACGGACGCCCTGCTGCGGGTCGGCCTCGTCGCGCTGTACGTGTCCGCGATGCTGGCCGGGGTCGCAGCGATCGGGCTGTTCATCTCCACGCTCACCGAGGTCCCGCTGGCGGCGATGGCCTCCACGGCGATCCTGGTCGTCATCGTCGAGATCCTCGAGACGGTGCCGCAGGTCTCGGCGATCCACCCGTACCTCTTCACGCACTGGTGGCTCTCGTTCGGGGACCTGATCAGGGACCCGGTCGCGCTCGACCAGATCACCCGCGGGCTGCTGGTGCACGTCGCCTACGTGGTCGTGTTCGGTCTGCTCGCCTGGGCTCGACTCACCACGAAGGACATCACCTCCTGACCGAGCCGACGGTGTCAGCGGGCGCTGCAGCCGGCCATCAGCGCTCGCTGTCCTGGCTGGCGCCGCTCGCGCGGTCCCAGCCCGAGGTCGACCGGGTCGAGCCGTCGTCCAGCACTGCGAACGCCTCGAGCGCGTCCTGCTCCTCGACCCAGCTGAGGCCGTCCTCGCCCATCGCCAGGACGGCGGTCGCCACCGCGTCGACCCAGGTGAGGTGGCGCCCCAGCACAGACACGGACGCATGACCGGTGGGCGGTTGCCCCGAGTGCGGGTTCACCACGTGGTCACCGCGTTCTGCAGTGCCTGAGGTCGCCAGCGCGTGGTCGGTCAACGCGATCGTCGTGACGGTCGCGCCGACGTGGTGCGGGTCCGCGATCGCGGCGCGCCACGGTTCGCCCGATGGACGGCGGCCGCGCGCCTGCAGGTCACCACCGCCGGAGACCACGTGGTCACCGAACCCCTGGCCAACCAACAGGTCTGACACCTGCTCGACGGCCCAGCCCTTGACGAGGCCGGACGGGTCGAAACGTCCCGCGGGGGAGGTCGTGAAGTAGCCGTTCGTCGCGCGCGAGACCTCGGCGCAGAGCGCGACGACCGTGCGCATCGAGGGGGAGGCGTCGTCGAGCCGCAGCGAGCCGACGGCGATGCGGCTGACCTCCGAGTCCTCGCGGTAGGGCGAGAACTGCCGGTCGATCGCGTGCAGCAGCTGCACCGACTCCTGGATGGCCAGGCGGACGGCGTCGGCGTCGCCGCGGGAGACCACCGCGAAGCTGACCACCGTGCCCATCACGTGCTCGGCATGCCGCAGCAGATCTGGCTGAGGGTCAGCCACGCCACTGGTCGATCGCCGACTGCAGCGACTGCGCGTACCCGTCGCTGGTGTACGTGGCGCCGGACACGACGTCGATCTGGGCGCTCTGGGCGGCCAGCGCCTCCTGCGCGAGCTGGGGAGCGGAGAACTGGGTGATCTCATCGTCGCGCGGGTCGCCGCCCGGCATCTGCACGGCCTGGACCTGGGTGATCTTCCCGTCCGCGACCGTGATCTGGACCTGCACCGGCCCGTACCGGGTGTCGACGGCTTGACCGACGTACGTCTTGGGGGCGGCCGGCGCCGCGGCTGCCGTCGACGATGCGGCGGAAGGAGCCACCGAAGGAGCGGCTGACGGGGTGGCTGCCACGGATCCCGTCGACGTGGGGTTCGGCGCCTTCGGCGCTTGCGCCGCCGCGATCGGATGCGTCGCCACTGCCGGGCTGGTCTTGAACCCGAGCAGGAACACGAGGACGGCAACCGTCCCGACGATCGCCAGCAGGACGCGTTTCATCGGCGCTTCTCCCCAGCCAAGTGCTTCACAGCTCGAACCTCTCGACGTGGATGTGGCGCGCCGGCACGCCCGCCTTGCGCACCGCACGGACGGCGACATCGGTCATGCCGGTCGGACCGCAGAGGTAGACGTCGCGTTCCTTGAGGTCGGGGAACATCGCGGCGAGCCGACCTGCGACGAAGGGATCGCCGAGGCCGCCCCGCGGCCCGATGCAGTAGTGGACGAAGGAGCCGCGCTGGTACGAGATCTGGTCGAGCTCGCCGCGCAGCACGACGTCTTGTGCCGTGCTCGCGCGGTAGACCAGGGCGACGTCACCCGGGGCACCCGGCAGGGACTCGAAGAGGGCGCGCAGCGGAGTCACCCCTACCCCGCCGGCGACGAGCAGCACCTTGCGACGGCGCCGGCGCGCCTGCGTCATGACTCCGTACGGCCCTTCGGCGAGCACCCGGGTGCCCGGCCGGAGCTTGCTCAGCACCGACGAGTGGTCACCGAGGTCCTTGACGGTGATCCGGAGCCAGCCTTCCTGAGGAGGCGCGGACAGGGAGTACGGGTGCGACTGCCACCAGCCGTCCCGGGACATGAACCGCCACCGGAAGAAGTGGCCCGACTCCGCGCCGAGCTCGGCGAGGTGGCGACCGGAGATCACGACGGACACGACGCCGGGGCCCTCGACCACCACCTGGGCGATCCGCATGTGGTGCCGGGCGTTCGCCCGGATCGGCACCAGCACTCGAAACCACAGGACCATCCCCACCATCACCGCGTACAGCCCGTACCAGTAGAGCCGGTTCAACGGGCTGTCGATGAACTGCGCACCGTTGGCCAGTGCGTGCGCGAACGACAACGCGAGGGCGAGGTAGGTGTAGAGGTGCAGGTAGTACCAGGTCTCGTACTTGAGCTTCGGCCGCACCCGTTTCATCGACACCACGCCGACCCCGACGAACAGCCCGAGCGCGACGGTCGCCATCATCACGTCGGCGTACTCGAACAGGAAGCTGTTGCCCTGGGCGATCACCGAGACGCCGGTCGTCAGCGCGTACCGACGACGAGCAGCAGCGCGTGAGCGACGAGCAGGCTGACGACGTAGCGCCCGCCCATCGAGTGCCAGCGGGCCAGCCGGTCGGTCCCGACGCCGCGCTCGACCGACGGGATCCGTGCCATGAGCAGGACCAGGACGACGCAGCCGTACCCTCCGACCAGGCCGGCGATCCGGCCTGCGTTCGTCAACCAGTCTGCCGGGCCGTGCAGGTCCTGCGGCGTCCCGAGGAACCACAGGCCCATCGCGACGATGCCGCCGACCCAGATCAGCAGGAGCAGCAGGTTGGGCTTGATCCCCTGAGCGGCTGGCGTCGCCCGCGCGCGGGTAGGACGTGCGTCCTCCACCCGGTGGCCACTCATGCCACGACGGTAGGACGGAAAGTTGTGAGAACCCTGTGATTTGGCGCCGAGTTGCTACCCGGTGCTGGTCGAGCTGATGGTCTGCTGCCAGACCGCCCTGGCGCCGGCGTCGCCGGCCCAGATGACCCAGCCCGTGGCTGCCACGGCGCAGACCACGCTCGCGATGGCCAGCACCCTCATGAGCGGGCTCGCGGCGGGCCGACCGCGCCAGTCGAGGAACAACCAGATCGTGGTCACCAGGCACAGGACGAAGACGACGACGAGCGCCTGCGATCCCAGGCTCGCGTGGTGGCTGATCTGCTGGCGCAGCTCAGGGTTCGCCCGCGGCGACAGCCGGTGCTGCAGCTGATCGCCGCTGAGCTTGGCCAGGAGCGTCGCCAGGCCGCCGATGAACAGCAGGATGAACACCGGGAGGCGCAGCCGCTCGCGCCATCGCTGCGAGAACGCCATCACCACGATGCCCACCGAGCACAGCGGGATGAGGACGACCACGGCATGGATGACCAGCGGATGCACCGGCAGGCCCTGGATCGTGTCGAACAAGAGGAGCCTTCCCCTCGGCCCATCCGGGCACATGTCGGGCGATCCGCGAGCGTACGGTCCGGGTTCCTGGCGAAGCCTCGCGACTTTGCTGGGGAAGCCTTGCGACCAAACCTGTGCGGATGCTGTGCACCTGGGGTGGGCCTGAAGCGGGCGTGGATGCCCGATCTCGCACGGATGCCGCTGGGATGCTCAACCCCGTGAGTGCTGGGATAGTTGTCTCCGTGTCTTCCTGCCGGATCATCGTCGAGAACCCGTGAGCAGCCAAAGCGGTCAAGGCAGGCAGAGCGGTCAAGGCAAACAGAGCGGTCAGCGCCGAGTCCGGCCGCGGGGCGATAGCCCGGCGAGCCGCACCCTGCACTGGATGCAGGCGCTCTCGTCCCGTGCCAGTGCCGCCGCCTGGGCCGCGGCAGTCAGCGTCGGAGCTCTCAGCTGGGCTCTGGTCTCCAGCAACCAGGACCGGATCTTGGCGTGGTTCGAGGCGCTCGCCAGTGCCGTCACGCTCATCATCGTGTTCGTCCTGCAGCACACCCAGACCCGGGAGCAGATCACCCTGCAGCGCAAGCTCGACGAGGTGCTGGCTGCGCTGCCCGGCGCCGACGACCGGCTAATCCAGCTGGAGTCGGCACGGGGCGACGACATCGCCGCTGCTGCCGACCGGCACGGAGCCCTCCGTGATCAGGCCGAGCAGGACCATCAGTGAGCCTCATCCACTAGACGCTCGCGACACATTCGGTTTCCCAGGCGGCGAAGCAGCGGGACCGCACGACTGCGCGGGACTTGGCTGACCCTGTCGGTCAACAAGACTCCGGACATCACCCCACAGGCCCGACACCGCCACGGCGATGGCTGAGTCACCGGGTCGCTCTCGTTAGCTCCCGACGGTCGCCTGGTTGCTGGCGATGGCGATGCAGAAGGTCGGCGTCGCGCACGAGATCGCGATGGGGGCTTGCGCGGTGATCGTCAACGAGACCGGGAGTCCGACGACCTGATCGGCGACGGGGACCGCGACCCCATAGTCAGTGCCCTGGCAGTTCGAGGCGTCGGAGCAGGAGATCGCGCTGAAGTTGATCCCGGGGTACTGGAAGGGTGCGGTCCACCTGCCGTCGACCAGCTGCATGAGCTCACCTCCGGTGATCGCAGCGCAGGCCCCGACGGCTCCGCAGGACACCTGGGAGATCGGAGACGGGCTGAGCGTCTGGGCCGCGCTCCAGGAGCCGCCGTTCCAGACGAGGACCTGCCCCAGATCTCCGGCCACGACGCAATAGCTGGATGACGCGCACGCCACTGAGTTCAACGGGTGCTGGGTCGGGTCGAGCTGGGTGGTGGTCCAGGTGCTGTCGGTGAGCGTGTGCACGCCGCCACCAGCGTCGGCAGCCTGACAGAACGCGGCGGACACGCAAGAGACGGCCGTGAGACTGCGACCCGGCGCCACGACTGCCGGCGCGGACCAGATCGACCCGTTGTAGGACAGCGCCGTTCCCTCGGCGCTGACCGCGAGGCAGAAGGTGGCCGTGGGGCAGGAGATTCCGGTGAGTGCGGGCTGATTCAGGCTCGCAGCGGCCGCGGGGTCGATGTAGCTCGGCCGCGCCCAGCTGCTGCCGTCGAAAGTCGTCGCGAAGCCGTTCGCGTCGACGGCGGCGCAGAACGTCGTCGTCGGGCACGAGACCGCTGTCAGGTGGCCTGAGTCAATCGGGTCCAAGGTCGTTGGTGCGCCCCACGACGCCCCGTCGAACACGGACGCTTGGGAGGCCGTGAACTCTGAAGTGTCACCGATCTCCATGCAGAACGACGCCGTCACGCAGGCGACCCCCCACGACCGACCCTCACCGGCGGGGCCCGCCGCGTGGGACCAGGTGGCACCGGTGAGGATCCATGTCCCTGTGCCTGACGCGGTCTGGGCGACGCAGTGGCCAGGACCAGGGCACGAAACACCGATGACGGTGTCGCCTGAAGGCGCTGCGAGTGGTGTCGGGGCGGACCAGCTCGTGCCGTTGAAGAGGGCGACCTCGCTGTTCGCCGATGCGGCGCAGAAGGTCGTGGTCGGGCAGTCCAGGTGCGCGTAGCTCATGGAGCCGGTGAGAAGGGGGACCAGAACCCCCCAGGAGCTTCCGTCGAAGGTCGTCGCGTATCCCTGCGCGTCGAGGGCCATGCACCAGTTGCCGGAGACACAGGACACCGCCCTGAGACCGCTGGCGTCGACCTCCACCGGTGACGACCACGAGGTGCCGTTGAACGTCAGGACGCGACCCACGTCGTCGACGGCCACGCACGAGGTGGTGCTCGTGCACGACAGCGAGGAGATGACGGCTCCAGCGTCGACTGTTGCGGGCGGTGACCATGCGCTGCCGTCGTACGTGACGACCGCCGGTCCGTTCGATGCGACGCAGAAGCCCGCGGCAGGGCAGGAGAGCGCGCGGGAGTGGACCCCAGTCAAGACCGGCGTGCCCGCTGACCACTGCGTGCCACCCGAGTACCGGAACGCGTAGCCGTTGGCGTCGATGGCGACGCAGAAGGTGGCGGCGGCGCAGGAGATCGAGATCAGTGTTCCTGTCGCGGGGTCGGCAGTCGCCGGTGCTGTCCACGTCAGATCAGGCGGTGGCCGGTCGGTCGTGACGTAGCCGGCGATGTCGGCGATGAGCTGGATGGAGCCACCGGAACTGTTACGGAAGGCGACCTTCCCGTCAGCGCCGACCGGCGCGGTCACCAGACCGGCGATCGTCTGGCCTGCCGTGTGGTTGAGGCTGGAGACCAGTGGCACCCGAGCGCCGTCGGGATAGTCGGTGACGAACCCGGCACTGGTGGCGCCGGTCACGGTGAGATTCAGCACCGCCGCGGTGATACCGGCGGGCGGCAATTCGCTGGCGCCCGCGACCTGAAGCCGCACCGTCGCACCAGGAGCAACAGGGCGGCCTGGAGCACCTTGGCCGATCCTCGTGTCAAGGACGCGATACGGCGTGATCGGAACATATCCGCCAGCCTCGTACACCGAGCCTCGGTGGACGAAGTAGCCGCTCACGTCGACGACGAGTTCGATAGTGCCGGAAGAGTTGTTGTACACGTCGACCGTGCGATCGCCGCGGAGCTGAACGACGGCCAGGTTGGCGATGGTTTGTCCAGATCCCCAGTTGAGGTTCGACGTCACGCGTCTACGCGTCTGGGACGGATAGATCGTGAGCACCCCAGCGGCGGTAGGCGAGATGACGGTCACGTTGAGCACCACGCTGGTCGCCCAGGGGTCGGTCACGCCAGTCGGACCCGCGACGTCAACCGTGAGCACCTGACGGGGTGCGAGTGCCTTCCTCGGGGCGCCCAGCCCGGTCCGGGTGTCGAGGACGCGCCGAGGTGTCATCGGGACGTACGCCCCGGTGGGCTGTTGTCCAGCCGGTGCCCCGCTTGTGTAGTAACCAGACACATCTGCGACGAGCTGCACCGTCCCCGCCGAGCCGTTGTAGAGGTCGATGACGCCGCCCGTTCCGAGCTGGGCGATGACCACGTTCGCGATGACTTGTCCACGCGTGAAGTTGAGGTTGGACGACGGCGGCCGCTTGGTCCCGGCCGGGTAGACCGTGACGAATCCGGTGGCAGACCCGGCGGTGGCGGTCACGTTGAGGGAGACGGCAGCCACGCCCGTCAGCGGTACACCACCCCGTCCGGCTGCTAGCAACGCCACCGTCCCGCCGGGTGCGACGGCGTGCGCGGGAGCGCCGCTCCCCGTCCGCGTGTCCAAGAGCCGCGCGGGCTGCAGGGCCACATATCCACCTGCGCCTGGCGAGCTGACCCCCACAGTCGGCTGCGTCGCGGAGGCGGGTCCGGAAGCACTCACCAGCCCAGCGAGAACCAGCGTCACGATGACTCCGACGACCGGCGCGGATCGGATCCTCACGGCCTACCCCCGATCAGCCGCCCTCGATCCCGCGAGCGTGCAGCAGAGCATAAGCACACAGCTGGGTGCGGCGGCGCTGAATCACGAAGGATCGCGATCCCTTGGGTCTGGGTGACCGTCCACTCCAGGAGGGGGAGCGGCCAGGCATGCATCGCGTCACGAAGGCTCGAGCTGCTAGGCGTCGAACTTCGTGCAAACGCCGTACGTCGGACCGGTTGCGCTCCCTAGCGTGCTCTCCCACCACAGGGGGGCGCGGGCGTGATGAAGACAAGGGCTCTGACTGCACTTTGCCTTGACCGCGGCGCGCGTCACGCGTCACGTCAGTACATCGTCGTCGCGACCCAGGAAGCCTCCGCGCCGGCCTCGAACGTCACCGCCCTCGTGATCGAGGGTGCTAGCCAGTCCCTTCCTGCCTTTGGCAGCGATCTCTCGGCGAGCGTGACGGACCATGTCCTGACCATCCGGGGTGGTGCCGTTGCGACGACCTTTGCCGGGAAGGAGCGGACGGTGGGATCCTTGTCCCCATCGTCTTTGCTGGCGACGCTGTCTCGGCCTTGCTGCTGACGGCAGTGTGTCTGCGATCAACCTGTCCATAAGCGCGCCGGTCTGGAGCAACCGTGCGTGAACCAGGCGCTTTCTACTGCGCAACAGGTCTTGCCTTCGAAAACGGGCACCCTGGTGGTTCCGCAGGGCAGCATGGTCGTCGCCTACAGCAACGAACGAATGGCTGCGGCAGGCATTCGGCATCCGTCGGGTTCGGGCGCCCAAGTGAACATCGGGAGGGCGTCCATGCGAGTCGTCGTCATCGGAGCAACGGGGCATGTCGGCGGTTACCTGGTGCCTCGTCTGGTGGATGGCGGGCACGATGTTATCGCCGTCAGTAGGGGAGTCTCCATGCCCTATCACGCCAATCCTGGCTGGGACCGGGTGCAACGGGTGGAGCTGGACCGCGCGGAGGGCGACGCCGCGGGGACTTTCGCGGGTCGCATCGCCGATCTGAAGCCCGACGCGGTCATCGACTTCCTGTGCTTCCAGCCTGAGTCCGCTGTGCAACTCGTCGAGGCCCTTCGTGGTCGGGTCGAGATCCTGCTGAGCTGCGGCACGATCTGGGTTCACGGAACTGCTACCGAGACTCCTGTTCAGGAGGATGAGGCGAGATCTGCCTTTGGGGAGTACGGGATCGGCAAGGCGCAGGTCGAGAAGCTCCTACTGGCGGAGTCAGAGCGGGAGGGAGGCCTCAGGTCGGTGGTCTTGCATCCGGGACACATCAGTGGCCCGGGGTGGGCCATCGTCAATCCGGCCGGCAACTTCGACCTTGACGTGTGGCGTCGGCTGTCGTTCGGGGAACAGGTTCTCCTGCCCCATCTCGGGCTGGAGACCGTTCACCACGTGCACGCCGACGACGTCGCGCAAGCCTTCGAGCGTGCGCTGGAGAGGCGGAGTCACGTTGCAGGGCAGTCATTCCACGTAGTCTCGGAGCGAGCCCTCACCCTGCGCGGGTTCGCCGACGGCGTCGCCGGCTGGTTCGGGCGCGATGCCAACGTCAGGTGCGTCCCTTTCGACGAGTTTCGGGCTGGGCAAGGGGACAGCAGGCATGCCGACTCGACCTGGGACCACATCTCCCGGAGCCCGTCCATGAGCATCGACAAGGCTCGGCGGATGCTGGGTTACGCGCCGCGCTATACCTCGCTCTCGGCGGCTGCAGAGTCGCTGGCCTGGCTGCAGGCGAACGGTCGGGTGAAGCTTGCTGGCGCCGTCCCGTCCGTCTGGCATGCAGGCCGCGACGACGGGGCAACCCCGGAGGGGATCAGCGCACCAGGTGGATGACGGCAGCTAGGTGGGCATCCATGGCAGCAGCGGCCGCCTCCCCGTCGCCAGCCGCTATCGCTTCGTAGATCCGTCGGTGTTCAGCGCGTGCCTCGTCCGCGCGCCCCGGCAGCGTTGACACGCGCAGTGCCTGCTCCTGCAGGACCTGTCGTAGCTCGCCGATGAGCTTGGGGAACAACGGGTTACCGGTCGCACGGGCGATCTCGATGTGGAAGTCCGAGTCCACCTGAACACGAGCCTGCGCATCGTCCGTGGTCTCGAAGTCTGAGACGAGTCCAGCGAGGCGGGCGAGATCATCGTCAGTCCGTCGGGTGGCCGTCATCCGGGCCACCGGCACCTCGAGGCAGCGGCGAACCTCGTTGAGGTCCTCAGGTCTGTACAGGCCCATGAGCAACGCTGAGGTCACGTCGTTGGCTGCGACGAAAGTGCCCTTGCCTGCGTGCGATCTGGTCAACCCCAGTGCGTTGAGGCTGTTCAGGGCCTCGCGGATCACCGAGCGGCTCACCCCGAACGCCTTAGCAAGCTCGGCCTCGGACGGGAGTCGATCATCGACAGCCAGCCCTCCGGACCGGATCTGCTCGATGAGCTGCGTCCGCACCTGTTCGCCGGCCGTCTTGCTCGCAACGGGGGTCACCTGCACGTCGAGAAGTTAGCCGTCAGGCTGCCTGACAAGCAACCCGGACTCAGATCGAGAGGATGGACCAGGGCGCCGTGCACGGGTTGCCGGCAGCCAGGTGCATCGTCCGGGCGCTCACATCGAGGACGACGCCGGCCAGGGTGCAAGTCCGTTCCGCGCTGCGAACCTCCGGCCGTGGATGCTGGCAGACGCTCGACGGCGCGTCCGTGTGGTCAGCGAGCGCCGCCTTGATGTCCTCGATGCTCAACCGTCCGTCGGCTCGAAGTGAGCTCTCGAGGTTGGCTACCCGGTTGAGGCTGTGCGGTTTTCTGGCTAGGTATTTGTCAGTTCCGGTGAGGCCCTGGCTCAGGAAGTGGTTCGCGTGCGCGACTACCCCCTGGGTCGGCTCAAGCATCCTGTAGCTGTCGTCCTGGGGTGCTGTCTCAAGGTCGACGACGAAGCCGGTGTGGTCCACCACCACGTAGTTGGCGGAGTTGGCTTTGGGGCTGTCCCTCAGGAGCGCGGCAGCCGACGACCCGTCGGCCGCATCTAGGACCGACCTCAGGAGCACGTGGTACGGAACGCCGAGACTGCCCTCGGCACCGTCGCTGACCAGGGTGTTCGTGCACAGGCCAACGCCAGCCTCGTTCAGGCCGACCTTCGCGAGCAGCCCAGCCTCGGCGAGCGTCAGGAAGTCAGGACCGTCAGGGCGGCGCACCTCCAGCACGATGACGTTGCTGCGGCAGCCGTCGAGCCAGTCCCAGTTCTGGCCCGCCAGGACAGCTCCGCTCGCCGTCACTTGGGGCTGCAGACCGAACGACGTGCACTCCTGCGCCAAGCTCGCCGCCAACGGCGAGCCGGTCGCCTGGAACATGATCTCGCTGCGCACGTTGATCGCGAGGATCTCGGCAACTCTGACCGAGGCGCCGTTGGCGATCCCCACGATCTCCTGCCAGCTGGAGGGCGAGAACTGCTCGATGATCGGCTGGTATTTGACGGCGCGCGCACACGCCGCGTCCCAGTCGAGCGCCGCCAACGCGACGAACACCGACTTGTAGAGAGCAATGGTTCCGTGGATCTGTGCTTTGGCCAGCCGCCCGTACTCGTGACCTCGCTCAGCCGGACCACCCCCGACTCGAATCACGGGGTAGCTGACCTGCTCCATGCGTACTCTCAATCCTCAGGCTGTCCGGCTGCCTGACAGGTTACCCTGAGCCGGTCACCCAGCAGAAGTGGGTCCGCAAGCCCCACGCCCAGAGGAGGCCCAGTGCCCACGGTGCTGATTGCCGGCGGAGCAAGCGGAATCGGTCGCGCCTCGGCCCTTCGACTTCGCCGAGAGGGTTACGACGTCCACATCGCGGACCGTGACGGAGCGGCTGCCCAGCAGGCGATCGACGAGGTCGCACATCTCCCGGGGACGGGATCAGCGGCGGTCTGCGACCTGAGCAGCGTGGACGGTCCGGCCGAGGCCGTCGCCGCGGCGCTGCGGCTTACGCGACGGCTGGACGCTGTCGTCGTGTCTGCCGCTCTACTCGTGGAGCGAGCGCTCGATGACTTCACGCTCGAGGAGTGGGACGCCACCATGGCCCTCAACCTGCGGGCTCCCTTCTTCCTTGTCCAAGCGGCCGCGCCTCATCTGCGGCAGTCCGCCGCCGGTCGGGTGATCCTCGTCGGATCCACGGCCGCGTTCCGCGGAGGCTCAGGGTCGTTCGCCTACGCGGCGTCCAAGGGCGGCCTCGTCGCACTGACCCGCTCGCTCGCTGTGTCGCTGGCGGCCGACCGGGTCTGCGTGACGTGCGTCTGCCCGGGGTGGATCGACACCGCGTTCAACGATCCCTACTGGGATCGCGTGGGACGTTCGGGCGCCCTTCGTCAGGCGCTGGACGAGCGGATCCCCCTGGGCGCACAGGGGCGACCCGACGACGTGGCCGGACTGATCGCCTTCCTGGCATCGCCCGATTCGAGCTACCTGACCGGGCAGTCCATCGTCGTTGACGGCGGCATGCTGGCCTCGTGAACCAAAGCAGCCGTGGCCGTGACGAAATAGGGCCGATCCACTAACCTGTCAGGCAAGCGGACAGGTTCCACGGTGGAGGGTGTCGATGAACTTGCTGGGGCGAACCATCGTTGTTCTCGGCTATCCGGGCTATCAGGAGCTCGAGCTGTGGTACCCGGTCTTCCGGGCCCGCGAGGAGGGCGCCACGGTTGCGCTCGTCACCGCCGGTCCGGAGAACGAGAGCTACCTGGGGTATCCGGTCATCGGTGACCACGACGCGAACGAGCTGGACGTCTCGCAGGTGAGCGCGCTCATCGCTCCCGGAACCGTCGCAGGCGAACCCGCGGCTTCGAAGGCGCAGCGAGATCTCATCGAGCGGGTCGGTGCGGCGGGTGGTCTGTTGTTCGCCTCGGGCTCCGGGGCGCAGTTGATTCGCGACGCTGCCGGTGGTGCCATCGAGGAGCGACACATCGCCGAAGGGCCGGATGGAGTCGGCGAGCTCTTTCAGACCCTTCTTGCAGACGTCGCCAGTCAAGCAGAGGACACCGAAGGAGCACGCCAGTCATGACACAGATCTTCCGTACCGTGCTCGGTGACGTTCCCGCTGAGCAGAGCGGGCGCATCCTGACCCACGAGCATCTCCTTTACGGCTACCCGGGGGCCGAGCTCGATCATCGGACGGTGTTCGACTTCGACTCCGCCGTCGGTCGGGTGACGGACCAGGTCGCGAGCGGGATGACCAACTACGGCTACGGCACCCTCGTTGACATGACACCCCCCGAGGTGGGGCGCCACCCGGAGTTCATGGCTGAGGTCGCCAGGCGCACCGGTCTCAACGTGGTCGCGATCACCGGCTTCTTCCCCGAACGCATGGGCGTTCCCTACTACTGGCGCAGGCAGACGGTCGAGGAGCTGGCCGAGTTCTTCGTGCGAGACCTGACCGAGGGCATGGTCTTTGCCTGGCAGCAGACTCCCTACTGTGCCGGCGCGATCAAGATCGCCACGGGGCAGGAGAGCGTGACCCCGGTCGCTAGCCCGGTGGGGGCGAACGGGAGACACGTGCACGAGGTGGAGGACCGCGTCATCAGAGCGGCTGCCCGTGCCGCGATGCAGGTCGGGTGCGGGATCAACACGCACATCGATCCGATGGATTTCGAGGTCACCAACCCGGGACGCGAGCAGCTTGAGATCCTGGATGAGGAGGGTATGGACCTGTCGAAGGTGATCATCGGGCACGCGTTTGTGCCGCCTCAGGTCGAGATGATGCGTGAGGTGCTGAAGATGGGGGCCAACGTCCAGCTCGACCACATCGGCATCCCGTGGCGCGTCTCGAGCGCAGAGGCGCTCGACGAAGCAATGGCCGATGCTCTGGTCGAGCTCATCGAGGACGGCTACCTGGACCGCATCGTGATGTCTTTCGATCGATGGTTCTTCAACCCTCGCGCCGCCGTCACGGACGAGGACCCACAGCTGGAGAACGAGAAGGTCGATCTCCGGTATATGTTCACCAGCTGGGTGCCGCGTCTGAAGGGCAAGGGCATCACGGACGCGCAGCTCGATGCGCTGATGATCCACAACCCCCGCCGCATCCTGTCGATTGACATCTAGCTCGCCCGGAGGGAAGGCACATGGAGCTCGCGAATGCTCGGGTCGCTGTACTGGTGGAGAATCTCTACCAAGAGCTGGAGCTCTGGTACCCGGTGCTTCGACTCAGGGAGGCCGGGGTCCAGGTTGTTCTCGTCGGGCCGAGGGCGGGCGAGGCGTACGCGAGCAAGATCGGATATCCCGCGATCGCTGAGGTCGGCTTCGACGACGTGGAGCCGAGCGACTTCGACGCAGTGATCGTGCCGGGCGGCTTTTCGCCCGAGTACCTTCGCCGCAACCCTGCCGCGGTGAGGCTCGTCCAGGCCCTGGACGCCCGGGGCGCCACGGTTGCTGCCATCTGCCACGCGGGTTGGCTGCTGTCTACGGCGAAGATCCTTGAGGGTCGGAACGTGACCTCGGTTCCAGTGATCCGTGATGACGTCTCGAACGCTGGCGGGCTGTGGCAGGACCAAGCCGTCGTCGTGGACGGCAACCTGATCACGGCCCAGCTACCCAACGACCTACCTGAGTTCACCCGTCAGATGCTGGACGCGCTCGAGAAGTCAGAGGGCGGAGGCCCGCCTTTCTTGGATCCTTCTGTACGCGCCAGCGCGAGGTACTCGGCCTCTGCCGTGGTGAAGAATCGAGCCGCTGCGCCCGGCTCGGCGAACTATCGCGCGTTCGCGGTTCTGGGATCCTGAGCCGGTGCAGGTCGATCTCCCCCTCGAGCAGCTGCGAGCTTTTCAGTACGAGATCGACGACCCGGAGGACTTCGATGATTTCTGGGCGTCGACGTTGCAGTCGCGAGGCGCCAGCCCTCTCGAGGTGCGCCTCACGGCGGTGGACACCGGCCTGCGCTCGGTCAGGTGTTTCGATCTCACCTTCGCGGGCTACGCAGGGAACGACGTCAAGGGCTGGGTGATCTGCCCCGTCGACTTGGCTGCGCCGGTTCCCGTGGTCGTCGAGTACCTCGGTTACGGGGGTGGGCGTAGCCACCCCATCGAGTTCCTCTCGTACGCGTCGGCCGGTTTCGTGCACCTCGTCATGGACACCCGAGGTCAGGGGAGCGTGACGCGGCCAGGGGACACCGCGGATCCCCATGGCTCGGGCCCGGCTGCTCCTGGCTTCCTGACCAAGGGCTTGCCGAGTCGGGATAACTATTACTACCGGCGCCTGTTCGTCGACGCCTACCGTGCTGTCGACGTCGCCAAAACCCTGTTCGGTGTTGACGAATCACGCTTGGTCGTCACCGGACGCAGTCAAGGGGGAGCGTTGAGCCTGGTGGCCGCCGGACTGCGGTCGGACGTCGCCCTCGCAGTTCCGCACGTGCCGTTCCTCTGCGCGTTTCAACGCGCTCTGCGCGTCACCGACCGCGAGCCGTTCGCCGAGCTCGGGCGTTGGCTCGGCACCCATCGCCTCTCGGTCGACTCGGCGTTGGACACCCTGCGCTATTTCGACGCCGTCGCGTTCGCCCGCCGCGCCTCGTGTCCGGGTTCCTTCTCGGTGGCGCTCGGTGACCTGGTGTCGCCGCCATCGACTGTCTTCGCCGCTCACAACGCGTACGGCGGAACGGCCGAGATGACCGTGTGGCCCTTCAACGGGCACGAGGGCGGCGGCCCGCAGGACACCCTTCGCACCATCCAGGCCGTGCGCGCGCTTGGCGGAACGGGGTGACGCTAGAACCGGAAGAGTGATGCTTCGAACGTGTAGCTGTCGCCTCGGTACACCTGGCGCCCGGTGTCGAAGCAGCGCTCATCCTGGTCGTACGTCCGTTGGTAACCAACGAGAACGGGCGCTCCGACGTCGATTCCCAGGAGCTTGCTGGCGTCGAGGTCGGCCCCTTCTGCCTGCAGCTGGTAGTCACAGCGTGTCGCGCGGATGCCGTAGACGGAGCCCAGGACCTCGTACAACGATCGATCAACCAGGTCGGCGGCCTGCAGTCCCGGGACCCGCGCCGCAGGAAGGCAGGAGTACTCGACGCTGATCGTCCGGCCGTCGAGCGCCCGTAGCCGCTCCAGCTGAAGAACCGAGGCGTCGGCCTGCAGTCCGAGGCGCTCGGCCTCCTCGATGAGCGGCCGCCGCACGAAGCACCGAAGTACTTTTGATGAAGCCTGCCGGTTCTGATCTCGGGCCATCTCGGAGAAGCCGCGAAGACGGTTCGGCTCATGGATGAGCTTTCGGTCGGCGACGAACCACCCTCGGGAGGGCGCCGGCTGCAGGCGTCCAGAGTCTCCGAGCGCTCCTAGCACGTTGCGGACCGTCGAGCGGCTGACGCCGAGTCGGGTGGCGAGAACTCGCTCACCGGGCAGTCTGGACCCGGGCGGGAACACGCCCTTGTCCAACGCGTCGTCGAGGATTCGGTAGGCCTCGACGGAGGGATTCCTCCCCTGGGCTCGGGCGACCGCGCCTAACTCGATCCCGGCGTTTCTCATGACCTCGACTCGATCCTGGCTGGTGGATTTCCAGCGGTTGCTGACGCTATCCCAACGATGCTGACCAACCTTCTGCTTGACCATCATGCGGCGCTGAAAGCGTCTGGACGGGTACCGGGTGCCGGCGCCTAACGAGTTGGTAACGGCGGCCCGGATGTCAGACAGGTTGTCTTGACACTCCCTTCCTGTCCGCCCAAACTGGTCCGCCATGGCAGACCAGATTGTATCGCCGATTGGGAGGACTCGACAGCCCTCTCCGAGCGAGTCGGATGCCCTTCACCCAGGAGGGGTCCGGTCCTGCCAGCCGGCAGGGTGGCCGGTGGCACCGAAGGACCAGCAGCTCCAGAAGTTCCAGCACGGGTGACGGCGATCACGCCGTCTTCCAGATGTCGTTTCCATCCCCAATTCGCCCATCGGTCCGAAGAATCGGGCAGAAGGAGCAAGCCATGCGAATGACCCGCACGAGCACGGCACTGCATGGGGTAATGGGACGCGGCCCACGAAGGTCCCTCATCCTGATCGGCGTCACGGTTAGCCTGCTCGCGGCTGCCTGTTCGTCGAGCTCGGGAGGATCGGGTGCGTCCAGTTCGGCAGGGCAGAAGGTCACGCTCACCGTCCAGAACGGCGATGCCGGCGCCACCGGCTTGTTGGCCGCCTACGCCGAGCTCAACAAGGAGTTCGAGGCAGCACATCCAGGTGTGACGATCAACTTCGTCACCAAGAGCTTCGACGAGCAGAACAACACCGCCAAGCTCCAGCTCTCCGGCAACAACCCGCCCGACGTCTTCCAGGTCAACCAGGGCTATGAGCAGATGGGTGCCTTCGTGAAGGCCGGCCTGCTCACCAAGCTTGACGACTACGCGACGAAGTACGGCTGGACGACCAGCCAGTCGGCGAATCTCCTTGCGCTCAACGGCCAGTTCACCGAGAACGGTGTTCAGATGGGCCAGGGCCCTCTGTGGGGCCTCTCGGTCACCAACGCATGGGTCGGCCTCCTCATGAACATGGACGTGGCCGCGAAGCTCGGCATCACCGATGCGCCCAAGACGTTCGCCGACCTCGAGCAGGACCTCGCGACCGCTAAGGCCAAGGGGGGGACCGTTCCGATGGAGTTCGGCTCCCAGAACGGCGAGATGCCCGCCTGGCTCCTGAGCAACCTGCTGCTGGCCAATGGTGGGCCGACCGCCGTGAGCGGGATCGTGTTCCACGCTGACGGAGCCTCCTTCACGACGTCCGACGCTGCGTTCGCCGGGCAGACGATGAAGGACTGGGCATCCAAGGGGTACTTCACCCCGAACTGGGCCGCGTACCAAACGTCTCAGGTCTTCAGCAACTTCGCGAAGGGCCAGGGACTGTTCACGCTGGCGGGTTCATGGCTGATGCCCATCCCGGGCACTCCTGAGGACACCAAGCAGTTCCGGATGGTCGTGTTCCCGACTCAGTCCGGATCAAGTCCGGACGCGGTGGCCGCTGGCGACCTGCCCTGGACGATCCCCGCTCACTCGAAGAACCATGACCTAGCAGCGGAGTACATCAACTTCGTCTCGACAGACGCCGCGGCGTCCAAGTTCGTGGCGAGCGGCAACCTGCCGTCAGTTCCGCCGAAGGACCTGGACGCACAGGTCGCGGCGGCCAACCTCCCTCCTGCCTCTGCCGACTCGATCAACACCGGGCTGGAGATCATCAGCAAGGGCCACCCGGTGCCGTTCGTCGACTGGGCGGCACCGGCCCTTTACGACGCCATCAAGGCGAACTTCGACAAGCTGGTCTCAGGCTCGATGGACGTGCCTGCCTGGCAGGCCTCGCTCCAGGCTGCCTATGGGCCATTCGTGAAGTCGTTGCAGGGCTAGGAAGAGCATTTCCCATCCCCTCGGTTGCTAGGGAGGTCGGCGTTGGCTATGAAGCAAGCTCCGGCCTCCCTGGCTGAGGGTCCAACGCGCACACGGTTGGGACGCCGCAAGTACCGCGTCCCGACGAAGATCGGATACGCGTACCTCGCGCCAGCAGTCATCGTCTACGCGTTGTTCCTGCTCGTGCCGTTCTTCCACAGCGTGTACCTGTCGCTGTGCACCTGGGACGGCCTCTCTAAGCCCGAGTTCGTGGGCCTGGACAACTATCGGACCGCGCTGTCCAGCCCGGACGTCCGAGAGGCCCTCCGGCACGCGGTAGTCCTGATCATGTTCTACGCGTTCCTCACGACTGCCGTCGCCTTGGTGCTCGTCGGGATCATGGGCAGCATGCGGGTTCGCGGTATGACCGCCTACCGCGCGGTGCTTTTCCTCCCGTACATCATCGCGCCCGTCGTGATCGGCGTCGTATGGCGTTGGCTGCTGTCGCCGGACGGCCCGGTCAACCACATCCTCAGTGCCATCGGGCTCGAACGCTTCACCACAGCTTGGCTTGCGAACTTCCAGTGGGCGCTGCCTTCAGTAGGCCTGATCGGCACCTGGATGCTCTTCGGGCTGGTGCTGGTGCTGCTGCTAGCGGCGGTGCAGCGGATACCCACGGAGCTCTTCGAGGCGGCCAGGCTGGATGGCGCCGGACCGGTACGGGAGTTCTGGGCAGTCACGCTTCCGAGCGTTCGTCAGGAACTCATCGTCGTGCTCGTCCTGGCTGTCACTGCCGCCCTGCGGAACTTCGACCTGATCTACGTGACGACGCAAGGAGGCCCCGGTACCTCTACGCAGGTTCTCTCGTGGATGGTCTACCAGCACGCGTTCCAGATCGGCGACATCGGCCTTGCCGCGGCGATGGGGGTCCTGCTGACGCTCATCATCATGGTTCTGACAGTGCTGATCGTCTGGGTCGGCGCCTGGCGGTCGTCGTGAGGACGTCCTTCATGCACCGTGGAGTCGGCTACGTCCTCCTGACGGTTGCGGCAGCCTTGGCCATCGTGCCCCTGCTGGGCGTGTTCATCGTGGCGACAGGGAGGGCGGACGACTTCGGGGGGAACGTCACCCTCGGCGCACTGCACTTCGAGAACTTCAAGGCCGCGTGGGACCAGGCCGACATGAGCGATGCGCTGAAGACGAGCTTCACTATCAGCGTCTGCGCGACCGCGATAACGGTGCTGCTCTGCGTCCCCGCGGGTTACGCATTGGCTCTGTTCAAGTTTCCCCTGCGTGGCTTCTTGTTCCTGCTGCTGCTCTCCGGGCTGATGCTGCCTAACGAGTCGATCATCATCCCGCTGTTCTTCGACTTCAGGCGCGTTGGTCTCGACGACAGCCTGCTCGGCCTCATCTTCGTCGAAGCGGCCCTGAGCATCGCGTTCGGAGCGTTCTGGATGCGAGCAAGCTTCATGAACATCCCCAGCGGGCTCGTCGATGCAGCACGCCTCGACGGCGCCAACAGCTTCGTCATCCTGACGAGGGTGCTGGCTCCGCTCGCAGTCCCTCAGATCCTAGCCATGGTCGTGCTTACCTTCGTTTGGACCTGGAACGACCTGCTGAATCCACTCGTGCTGCTCTCGGGCGGTACGTCGCAAACAGCTCCGATGGCGCTGGCCATCTTCCAGGGCCAGCACCAGACCAACTACGCCCTGCTCGCGGCGGCAGCCCTGATCACTGCTGCGCCCGTGCTGCTCGTCTACGTGGTCATGCAGCGGTCGTTCAACCGCGGTCTTGTCGCCGGGGCTATCCGCGAGTAAGCCCCGTCAGTCCTGCGCACGTCTCACTTCGCTGTTCACACTGGAGGGTAGGAAGTCATGGGTGAAGAGGCTCAGCCAACGGTCATGAGGTACACCGACCTGGAAAGGCGTACCTGGGGAGACGAGGGCTCCGGCCGACTGTCGGACTGGTTCTACGCCGACGACACCGCGCTGAACCTCAACATCGTGGGGATGGCGGCCAACGGCGCTGCCGTGACCTCAGCAGCCAATCCGACGGTCTTCGGGGCGGATGAGCTCTTCTACGTGCTCGAGGGTCGGTTGGTGCAATCCAACCCGGCGACGGGTGAGGTCCTCGTCGCCAACCCGGGCGAGGGGATCTTCTTCCGCAAGGACACCTGGCACTACCAGTGGAACTACAGCAACACCCAGCTGCGGATGCTTGAGTTCTTCCAGCCGGCACCCAAGACCGGGACTGGTGGTGCGTACGCCCGTGCGAGCGCACCGCTCCAGGGTCCTGCCAAGCAGGGACAGGACCACTTCCTGACTCAGTGGCCTATGGCTGCGGCGCAACGCGAGCAGGAGCGGACCGCGTGGCTGGTGCGGGATGACACGATCTTGTGGCGGATGGAAGGCGCGACCCGCGGACGCGAGATCCTGGTGGGGATCATGGCGAGCACCGAGCATCTGACCGCCGGAAAGATCCGCTTTCTTGGCGGGCAGCGGAGCTGTGAGTACCAGCACAACGGAGAGAAGGTCGTCTTTGTCGAGGGCGGAAACCTGCACGTGGAGTTCCCGGAGACCAAGCGGTGGGTCGAGCTGGAGGCATTCGACGGGGTGCGCATCCCTGCTGGGGTTCGACACTCCTTCTACAACATGAGCTCCGACTACGCCGACTGTGTTTTCTCCGTCGCAGCGGACTACCGTCCAGGGTGTCTCGAGCCGTAGCCGAGGAAGACAGGGCGACTACCGATTGGTCTTGACCCGACGATGACAACCGAGCCGCTCTATGGGGCCGTCGACTGGGGTGGTTCGTGGATTCGTACCGCCCTGGTCGAAGGTCGCGAGATTCTCATCGCTGAGAAGGTGCGGAGGCCGCGAGCGCTGGACGAGCAGTTCGACGTCATCGCTCGGAGCCTGCAGAGCTGTGAGTCGAGGCTGGGGGGCACGGCGGCGGCCCTGGGAGTCGGCATCGCCGGCATCGTGCAGGGTTCAGAGGTGGTCTCTGCGATCAACCTCGACATTCACGGCTCTGTGGACATCGCCGCAGCGCTCGCACCACTCACCGGTCGACCGGTGTTCCTCTGCAACGACATCCAAGCGGTCGCAGGCTCACTGCGGCATCGGTGGCCCGACGAGATCGTGGCGCTCGTGAGCATGGGCACCGGTATCGGCGGAGCGATCCTCTCGCGTGGAGCCGTGTTGACCGGCGCCGGCGCTGCCGGAGACTTCGGGCACCTCGTGCTCGAGCCGGACGGCCCACCGTGCGACTGCGGTGGTCATGGGTGCCTGGAGACTGCTGTGTCAGGGCGCGTCCTCGCCGAAGCTGCGTTGGCCCTGGCGAGGTCGGGAGCAAGTCCAGCCCTCCGGAGGGCGGCTGTCGATCGCGACCTGCACGCAGGGGATCTCGAGGCCGCCGCGATGGCAGGGGACGGCGCCGCGCAGCTCGTGCTCTGGAACGCTGCGAAGGCGTTCGCGGTTGGTCTCCGATCGCTGGTCGCGGCCGTGGATCCCGACCGCATCGTCCTCCTCGGAGCCATGCTGCGCCCGGCGGGCGAGTTCGGGAGGCTGCTTCGTGAGCACTGGTCGCAGCGGCGACCAACCTGGTCGGACCCTGAGATGACCTTCGTTGAGGAGGACGAGACCTCAGCCTTGGTCGGAGCCGCCGCCTTCGCTGCGGAACGTCTAGAAGCACGAAGCGACAAAAAGTCAGATTAGGCGGGCATCGCCAAGACCCACTTCGGCCAGGTCAACCCGTTTGCGGTGTGAGACCGGCGGCTTCGATGCCGGCCACCGCCGCGGCCTCGTCGTTGTCTGAGATGTCGCCGGTCACCCCAACTGCTCCGAGCACATCGTCGCTCTGCGTGACCAGCACCCCACCGGGTACGGGGATCAAGGCACCGCCCAGAGCGCCAGCCACTGCGCTGATGAAGAAGGGCTGCTGCTCGGCTCGCGCCATCAGTGCGCGTGATCCCATGCCGAGGGCGAGCGCCCCGCGAGCTTTGCCGTGCGCGATCTCGAACCGCCCGATGGAGGAGCCGTCCTCGCGCTCGGCCGCCAGCAGGTGGCCGCCGGAGTCGAGGACGACTACCGTGACGGGTTTCAGTTCCAGCTCTGCTGCCTTTCCTCGAGCGGCTGCGACGATGATCCGTGCGGTCTCGAGGGTGAGCCTGCTCATTTGGTTGAGTCCTTTCTGAGCTGACGGTAGTGATGCAGGATCGGCTCGGTGTAGCCGTTGGGCTGGTCAGCACCCAGCAGGATCAGGTCTCGCGCGGCGCAGAACGCCAGTGATCGGTCCCCGACCGCGAGCGGCTCGTAGTCGGCGTCGCCGGCGTTCTGCTGGTCGACCACCGTTGCCATCCGGCGCAGGCTGTCCAGAACGTCCTGCTTGCTGATGACCCCGTGCAGGAGCCAGTTCGCGAGAAGCTGGCTGGAGATGCGCAGCGTCGCGCGATCTTCCATCAACGCGACGTCGTGGATGTCGGGCACCTTCGAACAGCCGATGCCCTGCTCGACCCAGCGCACGACGTACCCGAGGATCGACTGGACGTTGTTGTCGAGCTCTTCCCGGCGATCGTCGTCGCTCCACTCGGGCGGCTCAGCCAGCGGCGGATGCAGGATCGGCGCAAGCCCGAGCGGCTGCCGCGCCGGCGAGCTCGCGCTGCGCCGCCAGCACGTCGACCTGGTGGTAGTGCATCGCATGCAGCGTGGCAGCTGTGGGGGAGGGCACCCAGGCGGTGGCTCGCGCCCGCACGCAGCTGGCCGGCCTTCTGCGCGAGCATCTCGCTCATGAGGTCCGGCATCGCCCACATGCCCTTGCCGATCTGCGCCCGGCCCGGACAGCCGGCAGCGAGCCCGACGTCGACGTTGTGTGTTCTCGTAGGCGCAGTCAAGAATGCTGGCCGCGCATGTCGGCCTTGCGGACCATCGGCCCGGCCACGCATGCGAGGTGTGGATCTCGTCGCCGGTGCGGTCGAGGAAGCCCGTGTTGATGAAGACGATCCGCTCGCGCGCGGCGTGGATGCAGGCCTTGAGGTTCACGGTGGTGCGCCGCTCCTCGTCCATGATGCCGAGCTTGAGCGTGTGTCGGCGGCAACGCCGAAGGCACTCTCGACCCGGCTGAAGAGTTCGACAGTGAGGGCGACCTCGTCTGGTCCGTGCATCTTCGGCTTCACGAAGTACATCGAACCGGTCCGCGAGTTGTGCATCGGCGGGTCTCCGCGCAGGTCGTGCAGGCCAGCCAGCGTGGTGACGAGCGCGTCAAGCATGCCCTCGCCGACTCGGCTGGCCCTCGGCGTCGAGGACCGCATCCGTCGTCATGAGGTGGCCGACCTGGCGGAGGAACAGCAACGACCGGCCGGGCAGCACCGTCGGTCGATCCGTCCGGCCGCGACTAGGTGCGGTCCGGGTTCATCGTGCGCCTGAAGGTCGTGCCCGTTCTTGGCGACCTCGCGTCGAGACGTGCCCTGCATCAGCCGCAGCCAGTTGCGATAGCCGAGCACCTTGTCGGCCGCGTCGACGGCGGCGACCGAGTCCTCGAGATCCATGATCGTGGTGACCGCAGACTCGAGCAGGAGTCCTTGACGCCGGCCCGATCGGTCGCGCCGATCGGATCGCCGCGGTCGAGCTGGATCTCGACATGCAGACCGTGGTGGACGAGCACGATCGCCGTCGGGCGTCTGCCGTCGCCCCGGTAGCCGACGAACTGCGCCGGGTCGGCCAGCGCGCGAGCGGGTCCGTCCGCCAGGTCGCGCCAGGAGGGCCGCCATCGTCGATCGCGCGTAGCCAGTGACATCCGCGTGCGAGCCGCCGGCGAGCGGGACGTCGTCGTCGAGGAAGGCCCGACCGCGGGCGATGACCTCGGCGCCCGCGAACGGCGTTGTACGGCGTGCCGGGGGCCAGCTCGCCGCGTGCGGTCGATCACGTCGGTGCCGTAAAGCGCGTCGTAGAGCGAGCCCCAGCGGGCGTTGGCCGCGTTGACCGCGAAGCGGGCGTTGAGCAGGGGCACGACGAGCTGGGGCCCGGCTTGCTCGGCGATCTCGGTGTCGACACCGGCTGTGGTGATGGAGAAGTCAGCCGGCGCGTGGACGAGGTAGCCGATCTCGCGCAGCATCGCCTCGTACCGTTCGACGTCGCGGACTGGCCCGGGGTTGCTCTGGTGGAACACGTCCAGCTGCGTCTGGAGAGTCGCGCGTGTCGCGAGCAGCTCCAGACGGCGACCGGAGAGGTCGGTGATGATTGCCTCGGCCGCGGTCCAGAAGGCAGCCGAGTCCACCAGCGAGCCTGGCAAGGCCTCGTCCTCGATGAACCTGTAGAGCTCCTCTGCTACTTCCAAGCAGCCGATCGACACGCGCTCAACCATGCGAGACTCTTTCACATAGTGGAATGTAGAATTCATTGTTAACTACCTTAACAAATCCGCGCATTGGAGGGAACGTCCATGAGCGAACACGACCCGACGCGCTCGTCAGGCGGTGGGGTGCAGACTCTTGGACGCGCCCTCGACGTCCTGGAAGCGGCGGCCGCGAGTGGTGGGCCTCAGACCATCTCCGAGCTCGCCGAGGTCACCGGACTTCCGCAGCCCACGGTCCATCGGCTGCTGAAGACCCTGGTCGCTCGCGGGTACATGAGGCAGTTGCCGGATCGCCGTTACGCCTTGGGCTTCCGGTTGGTCCCGCTCGGGGCATTGGCGGGTCGGCTGGTCGGTGCCGGCGCCGACCGTGTCCTGGCACAGGTCGTCCATGAGCTGGGCGAGACCGCGAACCTCGCGATCCTCTCTGGTGACAGCGCCGAGTACGTGGCCCAGGCGCCGTCGCTGCACACGATGCGCATGTTCACCGAGGTCGGGCGCCGCGTCGACCTGCACGCCACCGGCGTCGGCAAGGCCCTGCTGGCTCAGCTGCCACAGGGTGAGGTCGAGGCCATCCTGACCCGCACCGGGCTGGCGGCACACACCGTGCACACGGTGACCGCGCTGCCCCGGCTGAGGGCTGTGCTGGACGAGGCGCGCGAGCGTGGCTACGTGCTCGACGAGCAGGAACAGGAACTGGGAGTGCGCTGTGTGGCCGTGGCGCTCCCGACTGCCGCTCCGATGGTCGCGGCGATCTCTGTGTCCGGTCCGGTCACCCGGATGGATGACGCTCTCGTGGCACGGGCTGTGCCTGTCCTGCGAGCTGCGGCTGCCCGGCTCGAGCTGTGACTGAGTGTTGACGATGCCTCGGTTTGCTTTTATCTTGCGAAATAAACGTTCCACAGGATGGAGGTCTTCGTGCCGGCTGCAGCGACTGAATTAGCCGCGCTTGCTGCCCGACTGAAGCCAGGCGCTGTCCTGCTGGACGCGGATCGCATGGCGGCCTACCGATGGGACCGAGCGCACGCCCCGGATGCTGGGGTACCGGCGGCGGTGGTCCGGGTGGAGTCGACGGAAGACGTCCAGGAGGTCGTCCGCCTCGCCTCACGGACGGCAACCCCTGTCGTCGTGCGTGGGGGCGGGTCTGGGCTGTCAGGAGGCTCGACGGCCATCGACGGCTGCATCGTTCTCTCTACCGAGCGGATGCGTGCGGTCACGATCGATCCGGTGACCCGGATCGCGGTCGTCGAACCCGGCGCGCTCAACGTGGAGGTCAAGAGTGCCGCAGCCGAGCACGGGCTCTGGTACCCGCCGGATCCCTCGTCCTATGAGTTCTGCTCCATCGGCGGGAATGTAGCGACCAACGCAGGTGGACTGTGCTGCGTGAAGTACGGAGTAACCAGCGACTACGTGCTGGGGTTGACCGTGGTCCTCGCTGACGGGACTGCCGTGGAGCTCGGTGGTCCCCGCTTGAAGGACGTAGCCGGCTACTCGCTCAGCAAGTTGTTCGTGGGCAGCGAGGGGACGCTGGGCGTGATCACCCGCATCGTCCTGCGGCTGGTCCCGCCCAGCGCCAGCCCAAACGCTCGTTGCCACCTTCCCCTCCCTGGATTCCGCAACCGACGCAGTGCTCGCGATCTCGCGTCGGTCCCGGCCGTCCATGCTGGAGTTCATGGACCGCGTGTCGATCAACGCGGTGGAGGACCTGACGCACATGGGTCTTGATCGCGACGCTGCCGCCATGCTCGTCGTGCAGTCGGACGAGTCGAGCAGCTCCGCTGCCGAGGAGATCGGTGGTGCGCTGGCCCAGTGCGAGCTCTCCGGCGCGAGCGAAGTCTTCGCCACTGACGACGCGCAGACCGGCGAGGCGTTCGTGTCAGCACGACGGATGGCCATTCCGGCCGTCGAGCGGAAGGGATCCCTGCTGCTCGAGGATGTCGGCGTGCCGTTGCCTGAGCTGGGAGCTCTTGTGCGGGGGATCGCCGCGATCTCCGCGGCGCGTGACGTCACGATCGCCGTCATCGCGCACGCCGGTGACGGCAATACGCATCCACTCCTCGTGCACGACCCGGCCGACCCTGACGAGACCGAACGAGCCCAGCGCGCCTATGGCCAGATCATGGATCTGGCGATCTCGCTCGGAGGCACGATCACCGGAGAGCACGGCGTGGGACGACTGAAGAAGGCATGGCTGGCCGACTACCTCGGCGAGGCGCCCTTCGATCTGAACCGACTGATCAAGCACGCCCTGGATCCACAGGGGATCCTCGGCCGTGGCGTGATGTTCTGAGAAGGCGACTACAGCGTGGCAGCCTGCGGGATGATCTTCTCGGCAAAGAGGTCGATCTGACGCACGCCGTGCGCCAAGGGAAACCTCGTATGGACGTGCTGGATCCCGAGGTCGGCGAACTCGTGCAGCCGGGCCAGCACCTCAGGCGCTTTCTCCCCGTCAGCACCGATGTCGAGTGGGGCCATCACGGTCTTCTCGATGTCGTCGTAGTTCCGACCGACGTCCTCGCAGTGCTGGCGTAGCACGTCCAGCTTGTGCGGGAGGTCGGGGCCAGGAAACAGGTTGCAGATGTCCGCGTACTGAGCGACCAGTCGCAAGGTCTTCCGTTCCCCTCCGCCACCGATCAGGATCGGGGGGTGCGGACGCTGGAGCGACTGTGGCGAGTTGAGCGTCCGTGCGAGCTGGGTGTGCTTTCCCACGAAAGGCTCCTCACTGTCACTCCACATCTGCAAGCAGACCTGGACGGCCTCTTCCAGGCGCTCGAACCGCTCGGCCAGCGGGGGGAAGGGAAGTCCGAGCCCAACAGCCTCGGCATCGTTCCATGACGCGCCGATCCCGAGACAGGCGCGTCCTTGCGAGAGGACGTCCAGCGTCGTGACGCACTTCGCAAGCAGCCCCGGGACGCGGTAGACCGCCGAAGACACCCAGCAGACCAGCTGTGACCGCGTGGTGTGGGCGGCCAGAAAGCCGAGGGTCGTGTACGCCTCGAGCATCTCGTGCTCAGGAGGACCGGAGATCTCGATCTGCCACACGTGATCCATGACTGACAGCTTCGTGAAGCCAGCGTCGTCGGCTGTCACCGCGACGTTCCGAAGGTGCTCGGCGATGGCGGCTGGGCCGCCGTCCCAGGTGAAGTCACAGATATGAAGTCCGAGCTCCATGCTCAAGCCTTTCCGTAGTTCTGAGTGTTCCGCTGATCGAGGACCTCGTAGGTGGCCGAGACGAGCCTCGCCACCCGAGAGTCCTCGTCCTCGGGCAGCATGCGGTTGGTGACGTACGCGAAACCGATCTCCGCATCGGGATCGGCGAACGCGAGGGATCCCCCTGCGCCCGGATGACCAAAGGCGCGCGGTCCGGAGCCGCTCGGGAGAGAGGCGCCGATCATGTACCCAAGGCCGAACGCGGTGTCCACGCCGAGAACCGCATCGGGTCCTACTGACTGCGGCTCGATCGCAGCCGTGAGGGTTGTGTCGTCGAGCAACCGGATGCCGTTGACTTCGCCGATACAAGCTGCGTACATCCGCGCGAGAGCGGTGGCATTCCCGACGGCGCCGGATGCTGGTAGCTCTGCGGACAGCACGTCCGCACCCTGCCACATGTCGTCATAATGGAAGAGACCCGACGGCCCCGTAAGAGCACGACCGGACAACGAGTCAGGCCCGAACCGGTCTGCCAGGGTAGGGGCGTCCCGCGGCGGAGGGACCAGCCGGGCGCAGCGTCCATGCTCGGACGCTGGGAGACCGATCCATGCTTCGAGTCCGAGCGGGTCGGCGACCTCGACCCTCCAGGCGGCTCCGGGGCTCAAGCCCGTCGTGCGGCGGATCAGCTCGCCGAGCAGCCAGCCGAAGCTTCGGATGTGGTATCCGTGACGAGTGCCTGGCGCCCAGTTCGGCTGCATGTCGGCCAGCGCAGTGACGACCGCGTCGGTGGATAGGACCTCGGAGAGGTTGAACCTGCCGGGGATGTCGACGAGGCCAGCACGGTGCGAAAGCACCGTTCGTACGGTGATGTCTTCCTTCCCGTTGACCCCGAACTCCGGCCAGTAGTGGGCGACTCGCTGGTCAGGGTCGACGTCACCTCGCTGGATGAGACGATGCACCACCGTGACGGTCATTCCCTTAGTGCAGCTGAAGTAGGTCGCCAGAGTTCGGTTGGTCCATCTGGCACTCGTCCGGACATCGCTCAGCCCGCCCCACAGGTTCACCACGGGCCGCCCCTTGTGGTAAATGGCCACGTTGCCGCCCGTCTCGCGCAGGCCAGCACCGATCCCTACGAACGTGTCGGCGACCGTCTCCCAGCCTGGCTCGACCCCGCCCTGCGTGCTTCCAGTCAACTGTTCCTCCGGTCGTATCCCAGGTTCAACCTTGACAGCAATCGGGTCAATCAACAAGACTCTTGATTATTGAGCAGCCAGTTGTCCCGGCTGGTCTGATGAACCCTTGGTGGGAGATCCTCTTGACGACGCCGGTGGAGCTGCTCGTCGACGCGGTTGTGGTGGTCGATGACGCGGCGATGGAAGGTTGGGTCGCTGTCGCTGGCGACTTCATCTTGGCTGTCGGCGCGCGCCACGAGCCCCCACCACGGGCTGACCGTCGCACGAGCCTGGGCGGGGCAAGCGTCCTGCCTGGGTTCATCGACATCCATGTGCACGGCGGCGATGGCGACTCCTTCGGTGCTGACGAGCCAGCGAATGAGCGCGTCGCTGCGTTCCACCTCCGACACGGGACGACCGCGCTGCTTCCTACCTTGGTGACGGCCGCGCCGGCCGCGATGCTGCAAGGAGTGGAAGCGCTCGGCTGTGTGCCGGAGAGCGCAGCCGGTCGTGCACGCATCCTGGGCGTCCATCTCGAAGGTCCTTTCATCTCCCGTGAGCGTCGCGGTGCCCACGACTCGGCGCAGATCAGATCACCGGGCTGGGACGAGCTCGAGCGGCTGTGCCAAGCCGGGGACCGCCGCGTGCGCCTGGTGACAACTGCCCCCGAGCTGCCAGGATTCGCCGAACTCGCAGACGCCGCGTCTCGGGGCGGCGCATTGCTGGCTGCGGGGCACACGAATGCCTCCGGTGAGCAGCTTCTCGCCGCGATCTCTGGCGGCGTCGTCTCGCTCACCCATACCTTCAACGCGATGCGAACCATCGATCAACGCGATCCAGCCGTCATCGAGGCGATCACGGACACCGAGGTCTTCTGCGAGGTCATCTCGGACGGCATCCACGTTCATCCGGCGATGATCCGGATGCTGCGCTCGCTGGCGGGTCCGGAGCGCGTCGTGCTGGTGACCGATGCTTCCGAGTTCGCGGGGCAACCCGACGGGGACTATGTCACGCCTCGCCGGAGCGTAGCGGTCGCCGACGGCGCAGTTCGGCTGACCGGCACCCAGACCCTGGCGGGAAGTACGTTGACGTTGCTGGCGGCTGCGCGCAACTACGCGTCCTACACCGGTGCTGGGTTGCCGGAGCTCGCGGCAGTCACGTCGCAGAACGCGGCTCGCCTGCTCGGTGAGCAGGATCGCCTCGGTCGGCTCCAGCCAGGATTTGCAGCGGACCTGGTGGTGCTCGACGACCGCCTGGAATGCCTCGGCGTCATGAGCTCAGGAACCTGGGTGCCGGGGCTCGACCTGCCGTCGTCGACGGTCCGGTCAGCGGCGACCGCCGACTTCAGTGGTGGTGCCCATGCGTGCTGGGGGTCGTCGCTGCTGCCGTCGTGGTCCGCAGCATCCTCGAACGGGCTGGTGGTGGACATCGGCGGAACAAAGCTGATGGTCGCCGCAATCCGCGACGGGGTGATACACGGGGAGCGTTCGTTCCCCATCTCGCAGTTCGTCAAGCCGGCCGCGATGATGGACGTCATCGCCGACTGCGGTATCCGGCTCTGCCGCGAGTCTGGGCTCCCGGTTCACTCGGCGGTGGTCGCCGTTGCCGGCCGCATCCACCGCGACTCAGGAAGGGTTCTCCAGTCAGCGAACCTCCCGTTCGTCGACTACCCACTGGCCGCGGAGCTTGGGAGTCGACTCGAGGGTGCGCAGGTGCGGATCGAGCACGACGCCGCGTGCGGGCTCATCGGCGAGACGGTGAGGGGCGCAGGCCGTGGCTTCAGAAACGTCATCTACCTCACGGTGTCTACCGGGATCAGCGTCGGCATCCTCATCGATGGCGCTGTACTCAACGGCGCTCACGGCGTCGCCGGCGAGCTCGGGCACACCCCGGTAGCGTCGCCAGGCGTGTCGTGCCCATGCGGGTCGCGGGGCTGTCTGGAGGCCTACGCGTCGGGACGAGCGTTCGCCCAGCGAGGGACGGAGGCGGCAGCTGACGGGACCAGTCCGGCACTTGCTGCGGTGCTCGCGACCCAAGGCGAGATCACTGCGAAAGATCTGCTGCTGGCTGCAGGTCAGGGTGATGACGCAAGCGCGGCGATCGTCGACGATGCCATCGGTCTGCTGGTGTCGGCGATCCAGATGTTGCTCATGACGCTCGATCCGGATGTCTTCGTGTTGGGCGGTGGCGTCATGTCTAACGCGTACTTCTCAGAACGGGTGATCGCTCGCTCGCAGCTGCGGGGCGGCGATCCGCACCGGGTGCGGATGGCCCAGCTCGGTGCAAGCAGCGTCACTCACGGCGCGATCGCACTGCTCGGAGGGCAGAGCCAGTCACGACGAAACACCTCGTATGGACGGTCCGCCAGCAATGAGGCGCAGCTCGAAGAACTCTCCGTAGAGAAGGGGGGCGGCTGACCACCCAAACCCCTCACCGTCCTGCACATCCACACACGGTCCGTGTCATCCGCAGAACAGGAAGCGCAATGTCTCACTCCGAATTGACCGTAGCTGTCCTCACTCGCCAGCGTTACCAGGAGCTCGAGCTCTGGTACCCACTGCTCCGCTATCGCGAGGTCGGTGCGCAGACGACCCTGATCGGCCGGGCCATCTTCGAGCACCTCGGTGGCGTCGGATATCCCGCGATTCCGCAGGTACTTGTCGGGGACAGTGCAGTTCCCGCCGTGCTGATCGTGCCCGGACGTGCTCCGGCGACAGCCGGTACGGGAGACTCGTTGGGAGAAGAGGTCACGGCTGAGGAGAGCAGGTTGCTCCACGCCGTGCTGGATGGCGGTGGCGTGGTTGCTGCGATCGGGGACGGCGTCGCTGTCCTTGGTGCCGCCGGCCTGCTGGACGGCCGTACCGTTGCCGCCAGTGACGAAATCGCCAAGGGACTGGACGCAGCCGGCGCTTCCCGGTCGAGCGCGACGGTGCACACTGATCGTGGCATCGTCACGGCAGCCACTGCCGACGATCTTCCTGCATTCGTGAACGCCATCGACGCCGCGGCGCTCGTCAACGCATAGGAGCGGAGGTCTCATGCCCAAGATCATCCGAACCGTCACCGGGGACATCGCTCCGGAACAGCTGGGGATCACGCTCACCCATGAGCACTTCATTTACGCGAACTCCGGCTGTGAATACGACCACCGGCAGATCTACGACGTCGAGAAGACGTCCGACGACGTCGCCTCGCAACTGATCGCAGGGCGTGAGGCGCACAACATCACCGGCATCGTCGACATGACTCCGGGTGAGGTAGGTCGTAACCCGTACCTCATACAGAAGGCGGCGCAGAAGAGCGGCTACAACGTCGTCGCTACGACGGGCTTCTTCCCCGAGATCTTCGGCTACCCCGAGCACTGGAAGTGCCAGGACGTCGACTACATCGCCGAGTACTTCCGTCGCGACATCATGGAGGGAATGGCCTATGCCAACACGCTCACGTCCATCCGGGCCGGGAACATCAAGGTCGCGACCGGGTCTGGCGACCTGCCCGATGGCACGAGCCCGGTGCAGAAGAGCGGGCTCCGCATCACTCCCGCGGAGGAGCGTGGCATACGGGCCGCAGGGCGCACCCAGAAGCTGATTGGCTGCGCCATCAACACCCACACGGAGCCGAACGACTACGACGTCACCAACCCCGGCCTCGAGCTGCTGGACCTGCTCGAGGAGGAGGGCGCAGACCCAGCGAAGGTGATCATCGGGCACGCCTTCGTGAACCCCCGGATGGACCGGCTCGAGGCCATCTGCCAGCGCGGGGCCAACCTGCAGATCGACCACATCGGGATTCCGTGGCGGCACGACAGCGTGGACGCGTTCGACGAGCTCCTGGCTAGGACGGTGGCTGACCTTGTGCAGGCCGGTTACCTCGACCACCTCGTGTTCTCCTACGACCGCTTCTTCACGCACAGCCACGGCCCCGTGGAGGAGCTCGACCCGCTCCTGCTCAACGAGCACGTCGACCTGAACTACCTCTACGACAGCTTTGCGCCGCGGCTCGAGAAGTACGGCTTCGGCGACAAGGAGCTCGAGACCGTTCTGGTCACCAACCCGCGCCGACTCCTGGCCTTCTCGGTCGCCGACGCGTGACCTCGCCCCGCAGCATCGAATCGCTTACCCAAAGAAGGAGCCTCAAGTGAAGGTCTCAGACGCACGCGTCCTCATTCTCACCGCCAACCTCTATCAGGAGATCGAGTTCTGGTACCCGGTGATGCGGTTCCGGGAGCTTGGCGCCAGGGTGACTATCGCTTCGCTCGCCACGGGCGAGACCTATGGCAGCAAGCTTGGCTATCCCGTTCAGGCGGACGTCTCGGTCAACGACATCGATCCTGCGCAGTTTGACGTCCTGATCATCCCCGGGGGCCTTGCACCAGAAGCTCTTCGAACGAGCGCTGGCACCCTGGACCTCGTACGCAAGTCGTTCGAGCAGGACAAGGTCGTCGCCGCGATCTGCCATGCTCCCTGGGTTCTCGTGTCGGCTGGTGTCATCCAGGGACGTCGTGTCACGTGCGTCGGACCGGTGCGCGACGACGTGATCAACGGTGGTGGCGACTACGTCGACCAGTCGATCGTCGTCGACGGACACCTCGTCACCGGGCAGCTTCCGAACGACGTGCCCGGGTTCTGCCAGGCGATCATCGAGCAGATCGAGAGCCTGCCGGCTCCAGACACCGACCAGCCGACGCTTCCGTACACGACGATGACTGCCGAGTACACGCGCCCGGTAAAGGTCAAGACGGCTGCCGTCGCTGCCGCCTCGGCGAACTACCTGATGTTTGCGGAGTAGCCCGCCCGGAGCACTACGCGCGTGGTCGTCGACGTGCACTTGGACGCGTCGGCGATCACGCCGTCCTGCTCTCGGTTCTCGCCTTGAAGACCGCTTCCTTCGCGCGCTCGATCCCGAGAGCGACGGCGCCGAGAACCACGGCGTCGCGCCCGAGGTCGCCGACCGCCATGGCCGGCCGGGCCGGCGTCAGCTTCTCCAGCTCGTCGGTCATACCCACCGTGAGCAGGTCGAGGTTCTGCCCGATCCCGCCACCGACGACGATGAGCTCGGGATCAAGGAGTGCACAGATGCTCGCAACGACATAGGCCAGCACCTTGCCCTCGGCCAGGACGAGCTCCAACGACTGTGGGTCGCCTTCGCGGGCGGCCGAGAAGATCTCGGCAGCGGTGATGCGTCCCTTCATCCCCATCGCCTTACCTCGGCGAACGAGGGCAGAAGCTCCGAACGACTCCTCGAGCATGCCGCGCTGGGACTTACCGCTGCGTCGCTTGGGCGGCTTGTCGCCTACCGGCAGGTGGGCGATCTCGCCGGCCGAGCCGGTGCTGCCGCGGTAGAGCTTGCCGTCCAGGACGATCCCGACTCCTACCCCGGTGCCGATCGTGAGATAGACGAACTGCCGCGTGGATCGGCCCGCGCCATAGGTGAACTCGCCCAGGGCCGCAAGGTTGGCGTCGTTCTCAACGGTGAGCTGGACGTCAAGGCGCTCACGCATCGCGGCGGCCACGGCAAGCTGTCCCCAACCCGGCAGGTTCGCTGCGAAGCGCAGTTGCTGGCTGTGTGTGTCGTAGACCCCCGGGCAGCCGACAACAGTGTGGGTGACGACCTCCCTGCCGACGTCAGCCTCCTGCCGGCCTCGCAGGACGAGCCGAACGACGTCGTCCATCATCGTGTCCGGGTCCTCGGCAGTGTTGCGCTCGTCGAGCTGGCACAGCCGGTTTCCGGCAAGGTCGGTGACCAGAAGTCGGAACCACTCCCGGCCGATGTCGACGCCGATGACCGCCCCCACGGTCGGGTCGGCCTCGTAGACCATCGGCGCTCGTCCCGGGGCTGTCCGAGAATGCCCAACCGCCTTGACCAGTCCAACGCCTTCGAGATCCGCGAGCGCGGCGATCACCGTCGGTTGCGACAAACCGCTGAGACGGGACAGCGTGGGCCGGGTGACGGGGCCATTCTTGAACAGCAGCTCGAGCAGGAGTCGTTGATTCATCGTCCGCAGGACGGATGGGTCCACCGCGGCCACCAGGTTGGAGTTCGGTGAAACCGCGTCGTTCGGGAAGCGGACCTCGGATGTCATCAACGGTCAGCGTAGTTGTCATCTCGGGAGGCTCGTCCAACGACACGTGCTCCGCGCTGGCCGGGCCTTCATGGTCCGGCGGTCGTACCCCTCGGGCTCACCGCGACGAGCGCGGCAGACTGATCATCGAGGCGGTTGAACCGCTGGAACCAGAAGTGAGGTCCGCGTGGTGACAACAGATCGCGGGCAGCGGATGTCCGCGGAGATCGCCGAGCAGCCGGCGGTGTTTCAACGAATCATCGACGAGTCTTCCCCCGCCATACGCGAGGTTGCTGCACGGCTTCGTGATCGACCGCCCCTGTTCGTGCTCCTCGCTGGTCGGGGGACCAGCGACCATGCCGCCCTCTATGCCAAGTACCTGATCGAGGTGCGGCTCGGCATCCCGTGCGGCCTCGCCTCCCCCTCCACCGTCACCGCCTACGAATCGACGATGGCGATGCGCGGGGGGCTGTTCCTCGCGGTCAGCCAGTCGGGGGAGAGCCCCGACCTTGTCGCCAGCCTCATGGCGGCCAAGGCCGGAGGCGCGATCACGATCGCTGTCACCAACTCGCCACACTCACCGCTGGCAACAAACGCGGACCATCACCTGGACGTGAACGCCGGTCCTGAGCTTGCCGTGGCCGCCACCAAGACCTACACCGCCGAGCTGCTCACCTTCTTTCTCCTGATCGAGTCCTGGCGCACTGACACCCCACAGGCTGTCGTCCCCGGCTCGACGCTAGAGCGGTTGGTGACTGCCGCGGACGAAGTGGCCTCGGATACGACGACAAGCCGACATCTGGCCGACAGGCTCCACGGGATCAGGCGTCTTATCCTGACCGCCCGCGGGTACTCCTACCCGACAGCGGCTGAGGCTGCTCTCAAGATGGTGGAGACCAGCTACATCTCAGCCCACGCCTATTCCGGAGCGGACCTGCTGCACGGGCCCGTCGCGATGGTGAGTCAGGATTTCCCTGTCGTCGCGATCATCCCGAAGGGCCCGGCAAGCGCCAGCATGCGTGACGTCGTTGCCAAGGTGTCCCTCAGGAGCAAACAGGTCATTGTCTTGTCTGATGCTGTGGAGCGGTTCGACGGCGTCCGGCAGATTGCGCTGCCGAGCGGGCTAGCCGAGGAGCTGCACCCTCTCGTCGACATCATCCTGTTGCAGAAGGTCGCCCTGGAGCTGTCCCTCCTGGCAGGACAAGACCCAGACGGGCCGCGAGGACTTCTGAAGATCACACAGACCCTCTAGCCTGCGGCAACAGTGCTTCGAGGCCAGACGCTCTGTGATTCGCCTCAAGCTGCCGGCCGCGCACACGGTCGGTCCGGCCAGCGCGCATCCCCATTGCTGCAGGACCTCAGGATGCTCAACCTCTGCTCAGCTCCGCTCGCGCGCTGGGGTGGGCGGCGTGCTCGATGAGGGCGGTGGCCTGCGCGCGCTGGTCTCGACCGGCAAGTTCTGCCGTGCCGAACTCGGTCACGACGGCGGTGTGCTGGAAGGACGTGACCGGGTTCTGCAGCAACGGAACGATGGTGGATCGTCTCGCCTTCGGGTGCCAGGCACGCAGGGCGATGAGCGACTGGCCACCACGCGAGTGCAGCGCGCCCGACACGAAGTCGGGCTGACCGCCGAAGCCGGAGTAGACCCGAGGGCCGAGCGCCGCGGCGTTGGCCTGGGCGTGCAGGTCGACCTCCAGCGCGGTGTTGATGGACACCATTCCGGGATTCTCGGCGATCCGTGAGACGTTGTTCGTCGTCTCGGTGCGGAGCATCCTCAGCCTTCCGGTCTCCGCCCAGGCGTACAGCTCCGGGCCGCCGAACAGGAACGAGGCGACCACTGGGTGATCCGAGTCGAGCGCGCCGGCGTGCTCGAGCTGCAGGACACCGTCGCTGATCATCTCGGACCAGACGCGAAGCCCGCGTCGCTGCGCAAGGCCGGCCAGAGCGGCGTCGGGTATCGCGCCGATGCCCACCTGCAGCGTCGCGCCGTCAGGGACACGTGCCGCGACGCGCTCACCGATGTCCCTTGCGGCGTCGTCGACGAGCACCTGGTCGGGCGTCGGTAAGGCCTCGTCGATCTCCACCGCCACATCCACGTCGGCCACGGGGACGAGGGCGTCCCCGAGCGTGAAGGGCATCTGCGGGTTCACGACAGCGATCACCAGCCCACCCGCAGCGCGACATGCCTCCACTGCGGCTCGCATGATGTTGACCTCGATGCCGAGGGAGAACATGCCGTCGCGTGCTGGGGCGACGTGCAGGACCACACCATCCGGTCGTAGCTGGGACTTCAGAAGCGCTGGCACCAAAGACAGTCGGCTCGGGACGTAGGACAGGCTCGGCTGGTCGCGCATGCCAGGGCCGACGAAGCACGTCTCCAGCCGCACGCCCTCCCGGCAGGGCACGCCGCGCTGGGCGTTGAGCATGTGCAACGTCCATGCGTCGACGGCGGCGTCGATCGCCTTCACCATCGGCCACGGCGTTGCATGGTTGCCCGAGACGACGAGACGCGGCGCTGCAGGCAGGGCCGCGACTGCCTCTGCGGCCTGTTCAGCGGACAGTGTTCGCATGGCTTCCAGAGCCGATGGACGACCGTGTCACGCCGGTGCCGGACAGGGAACAGAAAGACCTGGGGTCGGCGGTCGTGCCGTTCATGGGCCTCCTTGGGTGGGTTTCCGGATCTCCAGCCTCACGGAGCGCGCCAAGCCGACCAAGGGGCTTTGGTCCTGCCCTGGGGCATGCGGCTCGATGTCTCAGCGGCCACGCCACCCGGCGTCCGCGGGTGGTCCAGGGCCGCAAAGGCCACTCAGCGACCGCTGCGCAGTGCCTGCTCGCGTCGGGGACGGCAGCGGCCCCGGAGACGACCGAGGGCACCCCTTGTGGATCAAGGGATGCCCAGGTCAGACGGGGTGCGCCGCCAGGGACTTGAACCCCGAACCCGCGGATTAAGAGTCAGGCCGAGGCGCTATTCGCTCATGTCAGGTGGTGCTCGCTAGTGACGTTTCCGCAGGTCAGAGGCCTAGTCCCGTGCCAGTCCGTGGCGACCCTTGCCCCCCGTTCGCCGCTCCTGTGTGAGCAGTCCGTGAGCGGCCAGCAACCCATCTGGCTGGAGGGCAGGACCATGATCTGACTGCCGCTGAGGCAGTCACGCCTGACAGCGACGATTTGGCCCGACGGGTCTGGCGAGTCTGCGAATGGGCCGCCGTGCGGGTTCAGTTCGACATGAAGCGGGGGATTGACCTGCCACTAGCCGTTAGACACTCGTGGGCCTATCAGGACGCGCTTGCTGTGCGATCGTGTACCAAGGATCGTTGAACGCCTCCCAGGCTTCCTGAAGTGGTTCGAGTGGCCACGCCATCCGCTCGTAGACCTTGGCCGCCGCACGCGCCAGGGCCACGCCACTGTGTCGGTGCATGGCTGCCCACTGACCGACCGTTAGCCCGGGCCCCGGGAAGTTCCAAAGTCCGGCATCTGAAAAGTGGGTAAGGCCGGCGATCGCGAAGGAGTGTGAGCTGCCGTGAACTATGGCACTGCCCATTTGGTAGCCGAGATAGGCGGCTGAAGTCTCGTCGCCATCCAGGTCAAGCAGTCGCTCGAGCTGAGCCCTGATGGATGATCGCTCTCCGACGCGGGGAGGAGAACGGTCGTCCTTACCCAACGGCACTTGCTCGCCCCATTCTGGGAATCTTCTGCTCTCCCGCAGAGTTCGGGCAAGGTGTTGCCGAGCCTCCTCGGCTACATCGTCCAGCCCGACCCCCACGAATGCCTTGATCTCTTCCCACAGCGACGCCATCTGATCGTTGACGAAAACGCGCACGCGCTCGCTGGGCTCCATGGCCCCATCCGCCCGCTCAGCCGCACGAGCCGAGCACTCTCGACAAACGCGACCCAGGGCGAAGGCTGAAGCAGATGCGAGACCCAGGGTCTCACTCAGGGTTTGAGCCGTGCCCGAGGCGACGAGCAGCGTCAGACCCGCATTCACGTCCGCAATGCGGATGACATCCGTACCCCAAAGCTCGCTGTCGAATCTGTGGTCCTCAGCCTGCTCGCGCGAGGCTTTGCTCCCGGGCGTGGGCAAAGCGCCCGCTGCTCTGATCTGGCTGTCGATGACCTCAGCTAGGTGGCGCATTGACGTCTGCAATAGTGTCATGTCGGCATCCATCATGACTCCCAAGTCGGGGTGGGCGCTCGTTGCTCCCAGAGCTCAATAAATGCACCAATCGAATTCGCGAACACTGGCCGCACCAGCTCACCGTGGGGCGTTCCGGATGGTCCGGGAGGCACTCGAAGCATAAGCGATCGCCTGCCCACGCCGTTCCGCTTCGAGGACCTCGTCGCTGCGAGCCGTATTACCGGCAGACAACCGTACCCAAACCCATTCCCGAGCTGATCAGCACATCCGTGCTAGCGACTCGCTGGCAGCCCACGACCCATCCCTAGCGGTGCCCCAGCTGGCCAGTGACGGAAGGGAGGCGTAGAAAGGAAGGGAAGCAAGAAGCGGCTGAGGCCGCCCGAAGGCTGGGCCTACCATTGGGCAACCTGCCTTTCGCCCGTCGTCAGCCCTTATCAATGGCTTCTCTCAGGAGAGTGAGGACATCGGTCGGGTCCAATTGCCGCCTCTCCATACTCCAAACGTGCATGACTGAGTGGAGCATGTAAACACGCTGCTCGAAAAAGCGCTGCTCATCGAAGCCATGCCGCTGGTCCAGCGGACCATATTCGTAGTTCGGCCCAAGCAAGGGACTGGCCGTGAAGCGGAGGAGCGACCAGATGAGGCTGCCGCCCTGACTCTCACAGACAATGTTGGCACCAGGCGTCCGCTGCAGCCACGACCCATAGACGGCCCCGACAACCACTGCCGGGTCGTCCGCCTCGCTCGTGGGGACGCCCGGCCACGGCACGAATGTCACGCGGGAATCGTTCCACCGTAGATGCCATTGAGCGCCGTCGTCCTGGAGTTCAACTGTCGCCGACCCGTCACCTAGCGCCTCATCAGCAAGGTCTCTGGCGGACTCCAGGATTTCCTCGAGGTCGGCTAGAGCCTGTAGTCGTCGACTGTGTGCAGTGTCCTGCTCGGCCCGGGTAACGGCGTTCCGGGCTTCCTTGACAGTACGTCGCTGCTCGTTCTCGAGGGCCGCTTGACGCAGTTCCTGCTGAGCCGCCTCTAGGGGCTTCGTCGCTGCAACTATGGCTTGAACGACCGCTCGGGCGTCCTGCGGCCGCATGGCTGGCTCCTTGGCAAGCAACCGGAGAAGCAGGCGGGCAACCGGGGCTGTAACTCCGACTGGAGTTGGCGCCGCTTCCAGAGTGTGCTGCCGACGGTACGCGGCCTCGTCAGGACCCGCGAACGGACGGGACCCTGTCAGGACTTCGTAGGCCGTCACTCCGAGCGCGTACAGGTCAGTCTTCACCGTGGCCGGCGCACCAGTCCACAGTTCTGGAGCCATGTAGGGGAACGTGCCTGCACCGAGAAAAGTGTAGGTGCCGGTCACTTCAAGGAGACTGCGGGCGATGCCGAAGTCAGCCAGCTTCCAGAATCCGTCGTGATCAAGAACGTTGGCAGGTTTGAGGTCACGGTGAAGGATTGAGGCGGCCGCTAGGTCGATGAGCCCTTCCGCCACCTGTCGAACGGCATCCAGGCGCGCAGCGTCTCCAAGATCGTCTGCCCTCAGGGCCGCAGCTAGCGATCTGGATGCCAGCGGCATGACGATGAACAGGTCCTCTTCGACCCGCCCGATGTCGAGAGTTGGCAGCACATGATCTGTCTGCAGCCCAGCCAGGATCTCGGCGACCTCAACCTCCCGCTCCCGACGACGCCGCTCGCCCTCTGTGTCAAGTCGAAGACGAACGCGCTTCACCGCCACGGGCGACCCGTCTGACGCCCTCCCTCGGAAGACTGCCCCCATTCCGCTCCGATCACCGATGGGCACAGCGTCGTCGTACGACCACACCGCACCTGATTCGCCGGTGAACTTGTCCATGAGGAACATAATGGCCCAGCATCGGGCCTGGCATCCGACGATCCTCCCAGGAGACGTCTCCCGACATGGATGGCGTGCTGCCGTAAGATTCGCACCGATCGGGACCTCCAGGGTGTGCTCACGGCGCAGACTCGGCGGGTGAACGAGTCTGACCGTCCAGACCTCTTGCGGCTCTGGTTGGAGTTCGACCTGGCGGGACGTCGACCGGGACCTGCTGCGCCAGGCACCGTCACCCTTGACGGTGGCGATCCCCTCTGGCGAGCGCTGAGCCTAGGTGTCGGTGTCACCGGCTACGACGAGGCAGACTGCCTGACGCTGGTCGAGACCTGGGCGTCCAGCCCGCTGCCGCCGGTCAAGACATTAACTCGTGACCCGGACCCCGACGACCTGCCCGTCACCACCGGTGGTTCCGTGATGGTGTGGCGCGGCGTCTGGTTCCCCAGCGGGAACTTGGGGTCCGGCCCTTTGATCCTGGGGCGCACCTAGCGGCACTTCGTGGGCTGTGCTTGGCGTCGGGTTGTCAGCGTCAGCTGCCTATCCTGGTTACGGCTTGGCTTGGGGCTCAGCCGGGCTTCGAGGTGCTTCGGGGGTTAGCGGCCCGTTGGGCGCGTCAGGGTCTGGTGTGTCCACGCGAGGCCAAGCGTGAGGGTGAGCATGCTTCCGATCAGCCAGCCACCGGCTACGTCGGAGAGTCGGTGGACTGCGAGGTAAAGCCGGGATAGTCCGACCGCTCCCGCGTAGGCCGATACCACGATCACGGCCGTCCGACGCCTTCCCTTGTCCAGCTCGGCTCCGAGCAACACCAGGGCGCAGCCGCCCATCACGGTGGCGGTGGCGGGGTGCCCCGCGGGGAACCCAACGTCGGCATCCACGCCGGGGTGCAGCGCCCCGAAGACGGAGCCAACCAGATGTTTCGCGATGTCGACACTGACGACGAGGGCCGCCGCGGTGAGCGCCGCCGCGACCAACGGCTGCCAGCTGCGTTCGCGGGCTGCGGCGAGCGCGCCAATTGCCAGGACGACGAGTACTCCGACGATTGCCTGAGCCGTCGCGCTCAGTACCCGAGCAAGGTGGGTAAGGGTGGTGTTCTGGTGTCCGCCGATCCACCGGTCTACCTGCGCATCGGTCGTGGCTACGGGTCCTCTGGTCACCACGCCGATGGCCAGGAGAACCAGCAGTGCGCCCGACAGGACCAGCACGACTAACGCGAGCCGCTGCCACTTGGCCTGGCTCTCGGTGACGGTGCTGGATGTCATGTGCCGGCAGGCACTGGCTCCGGGGTGGACGGCAACTTGTGCGCGCGCCGGACGAATAGTGCCCCATCGCGGTCGAGCAGCGCTGCCGTGCCGATCATCGCGACCAGAAGGACGGCTCCGAAGACCAGGCCACCCAGGGCGTCGGTGGCCCAGTGCTTGAGCAGGTAGATCCGCGAGAAGGCCTCCAGGAAGGCGGCAGTGCTGACCACCGTCCAGCCGACGATCTTCCACCGGGTGCTGATCGCGTCGTAGCGGCGGGTCAGCAGCCACCAGATCATGCCGTAGGTGAGGACCAGCCGCGCGCACCCGCCCGAGGGAAACGAACCATGGGACGGCAGGGGCAGGCTGCGGGCGACCGCCCGGGACAGCAGGTTCTGCAGGTAGAACTCCGTGACGAACCCCGTGGCGAAGATGACCACCGGAACCCAGAAACGCTTCTTGTACAGGATCGCGATGACCACCACAGCGATCAGCGTCACCGGCTTGATGTACGGCCGGTTGCCCATCTTGGTCAGCACGTTCATCACCGAGGTCAGCTGGTGCACCGCGTGGGTCTGCGACCAGGTGTACATGCGCTTGTCGAAGGCCAGCGAGCGCTTCGCGAGCTCGCCGAATGGCCAGCAGATCAGCACCACCGACCCGATGCCCAAGGCGAACGCCACCACCGCCGCCGGGATCCGACCGGTGCGCGCCGCCAGCCCCGTGGCAGTGAGGTTTAGCTCACGGGTTGAACGCGTCAGCCCCAGCGCCAGGGCCATTCGCTGCGGGACATCCTGGCCAGCCACAGCCAGCCCTAAGCCCCCCGCGATGGTCAAGACAGCCCCGACAACGGCAAGTAGCCCCGCGACGCCCATGAAACGTGCCTCCACCTCTAGTTCCGTGGCAGGGTCGGGCGTCCCGTACCGCACCCCCCGCACTGCGCTCCTAGGGTAGCCAGCAGACGCGCACGGACAACTACGCAACGCAACCAAATGACCAAACAGACGAGCCACAACGACCCAATCGGTGCACCAGCGCAGCCAGCCGACGGCGACAAACGACCGCCCAACATGCCGGTTCTTGTGCTCGCGCTGACGAGGTCGAGGGGCGCTGAGCGAGGTAGAGGGGCAATGAGGGCGTCACGAGCGCGGTCATCAGTTGCCAGGGTGCCATCGGAGTCCAGCACGGCCGGAAGATTGAGCGGCCTGGGCGGCAACCTGCTGCAGAAGGCTGTCGACGGTACCCTCAGGACCACGCTCACCAAGCGCGCCCGAGCATCTTCCTGACCGCGTCCATGAGGTCGTCCTCGGCAGCGGCGAGGTCCTCGAAGGTGGAGGGCTCCACTCGGATGCGGTTGGTGACGACCAGGTCGATGGCGAGGTTTTCGAGCGCGTGCACGGCCTGCTCCTTCGATAGGTGGTGCTCAGCGGGGACTGCTCCCCAACGATCAGTCCCCGCCGAGGTGTGAGACCCGACGCCAGAGGAGTCCTCCACTGGCGCCGGGCGCGCTCAAGGACAGCCAGGCCGTTCGCTCCCGGCCGTCCGAGCAAGGTGGCCCGGTGGTAGCGGCTTCGTGCACCCCAGGAGCGCCACCGCCGGTGCCGGGCTCGGACCTGGTCGTGACCACCAGGTCACCAGGTCCGAGGGTTCTAGGAGGCCGAGCGGCGAGGCTGGCTCGGGTACTGGGCGCCGTGCACATAGGCCGCGAGTCGCTCCCGCTCGCTTTGCCCGGCCGGGGCCTTGGGGGACACCGGTTTGACGGTGGCGAGGGCGGCGGCGACCGTCTCGACGAGGTCCCGGTCGCGGCCCTTAATGAGCAGGAATGGCACGCCGGTCGCTGGCCCGTGGACGCCGTCGACGCGCTCGATGTCGGCGTCAGTCAGGGCCACGGGGACGCGATCGCTGGGCGCGCTCATCGGGCGCGCTCGGTCGGTGCGCCGTGCCCAACCATGACCGCACAGCGGGTACCGGACCCCCTGAGGGTGGGTCGGACAACAGCAGCGGACGCGAGGACCTGTCCGACGGCGGGGTGTGCGGCGAGGGTCTCCATTGCCTCGTTCGCCACAGGGCGGCTCACGCCGAGGTCGAATCGGTGATGACGCCGGCGGCGCTCAGCACGGAGAGCAGGCTCACGAGCGCGGCGCCACCCGACTTCGAGCCGGTGACCGCTGGCCCTCCAGTCGCGGTGATCGAGTGCGGCGCACGCTTGCTGTCGAGCCACCACAAGGTGGCCAGCGATGCATGCGCAACCGACGGCACGACTCCGCCCGGGCTCGGGACCTCGGAGCGGTTGTCGGAGAACATGCCGCCATGGATCGGGCTGCTGACCGTGACCGGGACGGTGCAGCCCGGATCGGCGTAGAGCGTGACGGCGGCGAGTTTCGCGTCGGCGGCGAACGATGAGAAGACGAACATGGTTGGCGTGGCTCCTGGGGTGAGGGGGTCAGACGAGCAGGGGGTCGGGCGACCAGGTGAGGCCGAGTTTGCGTCGCCGGCGGTTGCAGGCTTCGACCTCGGCGTCGTAGGTGCGGATGTCCTCGGCGAGGGCGGCCTTGGCCGCATTGAGGGAGCACGCGGCGACGAGAGCCCCGAGACGGCCGCCGTGGTCGATGCTGGCGTGCTGCCGGTCGAGATCACGGGACGCCGCGAGGGCCTCCACGAGGTACTCGCCTCGGGCTTGCAGTGCGAGTTCGGGCGTCGTCCAGGCCGGCCCGGGTACTCGGTCACGAGCCGGCGGGGCGAAGGTCTCGAGGTACCTGGAGCGTTCGATCGCCGCGGCCAGGGGACGGGGTGCGGCCGGGAGTCCGACGCGGATCAGACGGGCGTTGATGGTCCCGGCGTCGACCTCGTCGAGGTCCACGGGCTGCACCGGCGGCAAAGCCGCGAGGACAGCGTCGGCGCTCGCCGAGACGGTGGCAGCGGCGAGGAGGGCCGAGACATCGGCGCCGGAGGCCACAGCGTCGCTCAGGGCTCCGGAGCGGGCATGCAGGTCGTCGCGGCGATCGGCATCGGCCTGCCGGGCCCAGCACTCGTCGAGGATCCGGCCTCGGATCTCGTCGTCGAGCAGGTCGGAGGGGATCTGGCTCAGCGCCTGGAGGGCAGCAAGCGCAGTTGGGGCCGTGAACACTTCGGCGGGAGGTACTGGGGTTGTCATCGGTGCGTCGGTCTCCTGGGGCTGGTGGATGGTCGGCGATTCGGTGGGGTGAGATCGACAGAGGGGGAGGCGCTTACCCCTGGATGGCCGGCGTGACCGTGATCTCCAGATGCTCAACACGTGACGGCCACGGGGACTGGTCGAACAATGCGCCGGCGAAGCCGAACGAGCTTCGGGCGGCAGATGCCGCAGCGGCGTGGGCGGCCAGCCCAGTCCTGGCCGAGCCAGTCTTGGATGCAGGTCGCCGAGTGGTTGTCGGGATCGTGGTCGTCGACCACGACGCCATCGATACCCCGGCTCATGAGGCGGCCTTGAGGCCGAGGCCCTCGAGGTCGTCGGCCAGGGCTTCGAGCCCAACAGCCCGAGCGGGCTTCGCGACCGTCGAGAGCCGAGGGTCAGAGCGACCGTTGAGGATCTTCGAGACGGCGGCTTCGCTGGAGTGAATCTCAGCCGCGATCGCCGTGACGGTCTTGCCCGACGCCAGGCGGGCGTCTCGTAGGTTCTGAGTCATTGGCACAACCTCGCTGTGAAGCCGTTAGGGACAGATCTCCCGGGGGAACCGGCGTTCACGGATGGGTGTGCTGACTCACCTTCCGTATCAGGCTTGGCCGGGTGGCGACCCAGCCTGACCAACCGACTATGACAGACCCCTCCGACAGTACGCAAGGGGTCCGAAGGTCGAAAAGTTGTTGCGCCCCTTGACATTTGTCGGGGTCGAACCGTCCCGGATGCCTCGCACACCGGCTCCCTCCTCATCTCCCGCGACCCAACGACAAATCGCGAGAGAGGCCGGCCTCAGCCGCCATCGACGCAGCGAACGACCCCACCTCATGGCCGCTCAAGCGATCCCAAGCCTCCATGAAAGCGTGCCCCTGCCCTGACGTCGTCGCAGCCCACAGGCCGATCGCCAAAGCCAGCACCACATCGTCATGCCCACCACCGCCCGCCCCCGACGTCATCCGCCCCGTCGCCTCCGAGATCTCATACGAGTAGTTCGCCAATTCCTCGCGGAGGACGCTTGCCTCACGGACCGCCGGATCCACAGTCAGCCGCCGCGTCTGCACCAGGACCTCAAGATTCGAGATCAGCGCAACCTTCGGCACGTTCGCCGCGTTCGCCGCCGGCGCCGTAGCCGCCATCCCCGACGTGATCGTCACCGCCGTCAACCGCGGCACGAGGGGGCGCAGCAGATCCACCACCGGAGCCCCGACCCCCGTCGCATCCACCGCCCACCGCGACCCCGACAAAGCCGGCCACCGCGCCATCTCCCCGAGGCGCTGCGCGATCACCGGCCACGGCTGATGCCGCATCCGCGCCAGATGCACCAACTCGAACCGCGGCACCGGCCGAGGCGAACCGACCGCGGGCGCATCACGGAGGACGTCCAGGACCGCCACGACCGTCCAGTCATCGGCTCGGCCGAGGTCCACACCGCAGACTCGACCAGTCAGCACGGCATCAGAGGGCATGGTTGGTCTCCAAGGGGGTCAGCGGATCGAACGGGGGCCGGCCGCTCGCCCTGAACAGCGCAGCGATGTCATCCGGGTCAAACAGGGAGCCGGCGCCCTCCACGAACTCGCACATGAACTCGCTCCGGAACGCGATGTCCGACATGCGCGCCTTCTCAGCCACCAGGAACTCCGCACTGATCCGCGGGCACTCGGGGGCCGGAATCCGGGTCACCGCGTAGCCGTACTCGGGCCGTGTCGCGACGTCGTAGAACCAACCGCGGCGGCCGAACGGCGATGACGCAGCCAGCAACTGGCCGCGGGGTGACGCAGCCAGCATCGGCGTCACGCTGTTGAACGTGTCGTCCATGACCTGCGCCGCCTCGTCGACGATCACCAGGCGCGGAGCGGAGAACCCGCGGATACCGCCTTGGTCACCGGGGAGGGACACGACGCGGCTGCCGGATTCCAGCTCGAGGGAACGGCGGTTGTCCGCCGACTCCGCCACCGGCCGCCCCAGGGATCGCCACAGCCGCTGGACGACCTTGAATGCCTCATCGGACTGACGCTGAGTCGGGCTGATGATCAGCACCAGCGAGCCCGGCTCCGCAAGCGCGACGTGCGTCGCCTTGAGCGCGCACGTGAGTGTCTTGCCGACCTGCCGGGAACAGACGAGTGCCAGCCGCGACGAGTCGGACCGCAGTACCTGCGCTTGCCACGGGTCCACGCGGATCCCCAGCTCGGCGGCCAAGGTGACGGGGTCGAGGGACCGCGCCAGGGCCCGGCGGAGCCCGGTCACGGAAGCAGCTCCTGGACCTGGTCCTCGTCGACGTCCAGGGCTGCGGCTACGGCCCACCGTGCCTCGGCGTACGGCTCTAGGGCTCGCAGGATCGTGGCCTGCACGTGGAGCCATTCCGGCGACGTTGTCAGGTTGAGGATGTTTGTCACGGGGCGTTCGTCCAGGGCGCCACTGATCCGCGCCACCGTCTCCAGCGTCTGCCGCGCCTCACGCACCGCCGCGAGCGCCGTCGCCGGCCGGCCATCGGCTTCGGCGCGGTCCAGGATGCCCCGCACTCGACCGAGCAGGGCGTAGAGCTGCCGCAGCAGCGTCTCAGGATGGCCGTCCGTCCCGGAACCCGTCCCGGTTGCCGTTCCGAGGTCCACGGCGGTCAGGGCAGGGCTGAGGTGGTCGCGTCGGTGCCGGCTCAGCGAACTGATCGTGACCCCGTGCCGTTTCGCGATCGCCCGGTATGGCAGCCCGCTGACCAACTCGGAGTCGATCGCCTGCGCAGCGCCGTGCGTGCAGATTGAGCACGGGGGACCCGGCATCAGGCCACCGCCAGCGCGCGGATTCGATATCCGACCGAGGGTGCATCGCCGCAGGTCAGAGGCCGCATGCTCACGACTTGCTCACGGACCTTCACTGCGCCGCAGACACCCATAAGCGCAGCAGGCAAGCCATTGGCCCCCACCGTTCGCAGTCCCGACAACTCGTCCCGCAACAACGGGAGGGCCGGACCTTCATCCCGCGCGAGGGCATCTCGTATTGGCGGTCTGGGCTGTTGTTCTGGCTGGTTCTCCCCGCCTTGGGCATGTTCACGTGCCACCGGAACCTGGGCGCCGCTCGGCGCAGGCTGACCGAGGTGCGGGCCGAGCGGTTCGTCTAGTCGTGTGGCTTCCATGGCTCCTCGCGGTGTGCGCTTGGTTGTTGCTCTAGCTGCGGGGTTGGTTTTCCAGTCCAGCCCCGTCCCGACCCGTCCCGGGTAACGCGTTGGGTAGCGGGGCTTGTAACGCGTTATGTAGCGCCGTTACCGGAGACGTCGTCGGTGAGGCCGGCGGCTTTCCGGCGATGCCGTGTGACTCGTCGTGCTGTGGCTTCGCGTCGGGCTGACAGGACCTCGGGGTCGGGCTGGTGTTCCATGGCGTGACGTAGCTGGTAGCCGTCTGGGGTGCGCTGCCAGAACCCGGTGTCGCAGAGTTCGCGCACTGCTGCGGGGGCCTGGGTGCTCTCGGCGAATCTGGCGACGTCGCGTTCGCTGAGTTGGCCTCCTGTCTCGCGGCGCATGGTCCAGATGAGTCCTTCGACGTGGGTTCTGAACGCCGAGTCGGAGAGGCCGCCGCGGGCACAGTCGTCGCCGAAGTCGTCGGAGATCTTGAGCCATGTCACGTTGGAGTTGGTTTGTCGGTGGCGTGGTCAACCTTCGTTGCTTGGGTCACGACGACCAGGTAGCGGGCGGCCTGGCAGTAGGCGATGACGTCGGTTGCGTCGTCGTGGGAGATCAGCCAGGTCCCGGCGCCGGCGAAGCGCCTGGATTCGCGACAGACCATGCCGGTTACGCGCTCGGCTCGACGGCCTCGTACCTGGGCGCTGCGCCGGTTTAGCCGCACGAACAGGTCTGGACCCGTCGCGGTCACAGCAAGTCCATAGGAAGCAGGCGGAGCTCCGCCTCGTGCCGGGAGTGCCTGCCCTGGGGAAGGTCACGTGCGCACTGCTGGCAGATCGGGTCGGCATCCCAGTGTCCCGAACCGCACACCTGACACGTGTAGGGACCGAGGGCCGCCCTTTCGGCGGCAGCGCGCGCACCGCGCGCCCTCGCGTAGCCAAGGCTCGTTCTCATCGAAGCGACGCACGCGCGAGCGTGGTCGGATAGAGGTGTCATGCTTGTGTCGCTGCCGATCTTGTGAAGGGTGGGCCAGCTCAGAGGCCGTCGGGGTGCAACCCGGCGGTCTCGCTGGTGGTGGGCACATCTGGCACGCCGACCATTGCGAGCAGATCGGAACGCCGCACTTTCACGAGCCGGCCGAGGGTGAGCGCCGGGAGAGCCCCGGAGGCGATGAGGCGTCTTGTCAGGGCCTCTCCGCAGCCGAGCGCCCACGAAGCATCAGGGACGCCGACGACGGCGGGTAGCGCACGTAGCCGGTCCGGAGTCGGTGTTGGCCGGGCCGGGCTCACAGCGCAGCCATCAGCTGGAGGAGATCGGCGTAGGCCGCCCCGAGTCTGGGCCGTGGCACCCGGCGGCCTTGCTCCCACAAAGCGATAGTCGAGACGCTGACGCCAAGGGCGTCCGCGACGTCGATTCGCCGAGCATTGGCGTGCTCGCGAATGCGTCGACGCACAGCGGGGGCAGGCAGGTCACGGGCCTTCGCCGACTCGCGGATCCTCGCCAAAGCGTCTCCGCGCACCTCGTCATTCGGTGCTTCCACTGGTGCAGTCCTTCCGCTCGAACACCTGTTCGTATCCCAGTCTGCACCTCCCATCCATCTATGTCAAAGGTTTGCAGCGTATTCGCTGCGTGAGAGTGATGATAGAGTCTGTCCCATGTCTCCCGCCCCGCGGCGCCCTGTCTCATCCCGCTGGCTTTCGCCGACTCTGACGATCACGGACGAGGCCGAACTGCTCGCATACTTCGCCCCAAAGCGGCCGGAGACCCTTGAGGTGCACATCAGGCTTGGGCAGCAAGACGCGAGCCTGAACGTGCGGGCGATCACCGTCCAGAAGCACCGGGGGGTGCCAGACCAGTCGGTCAGTGCCTCGGACCTGAGGACGGTCCCAGTGGACGCCATGCTGCGGATGGTCCGCGCGTCAGCCCGGACCAGTGACAAAGCTGACGTATGGGCCGACGACGTAAACGCGCTGGCGGAGATCCGAGTGCGGCTGGAGGCCCTGGCCAAGCCACAGAGGCCTGGTGCTCGGATTCCCGATGAAGTGTTCGTCCGTGTTGCCGTCCACTACCTCGAGGCGGCTGCCGCCGGGCGCCCGAGCATCTTGCGGGAGATCGCCGAGCAGGAGAGTCGAATCCAAGGCCGCCCTGTTGGCGTGGCGGGCGCCCGCGACCTTGTAAGGGGTGCACGTCTCCGTGGGTATTTGGCGCCGGGATCCCCAGGTCGCATCAGCGCCGAACCGGGTCCGAACCTGGCAGCGGCCGGGGCCGTGGCGGAGCGTGGTTTGGCGGCGGCCGTGGACGAGCACCTGCTGGGGCGCCGGTCGGAGGAGGAGGAGGTCCCGGATGTGTTCAAGAACGCCTATGAGTTGAGTCGCAAGCCCAGGGTCAAAGCATCGAACGACGAGGAGGGGTCGCGATGAAGGGTTCAGTTGCGAAGAGGTGCCCGTGCCCGACTGAGTACGGACCGACGGGCCGTCGTCTCGCGTGCAGGAAGGCGCACGGGTCCTGGGCGTTGGTCGCTGACCTGGGTCCTGGCGTCGGCGCCGATGGAAAGCCGAAGTCGCGTCGCCAGGTGACGCGTGCCGGCTTTCGCACCCGCGAGGAAGCGGAGCAAGCGCTGGCCGAGCTGGTCGATGGCGTCGCCAAGGGCACCGTCACGCACGATGGGGCCCAGACACTCGAGGTGTGGCTCCGCTCATGGCTGGAGGACAAACAGCGCAACGGGACGAGGCCGACGACGCTGCGCAGCTACCGGCAGCACGTCGACGGATACCTGGTGCCCAACCTCGGCCACCTCAGGTTGCGGGACCTTCGACCCGGCCACGTCGAGGCGATGTTGGTGGCGATCCAGGGCGGCGACAGGACGCGCCCGCTGAGCGGCGCGACGGTTCGACGCGTTCATGCGACGCTGCGCTCGGCGCTGTCCGCTGCGAAGCGCCGGCGCCTGATCAGCTACAACCCTGCGGCCGACATCGATCTCCCGTCAGCGCAGCGCCCTCGGGTACAGCCGTGGGAGGCGGAGCAGCTGGGGGCGTTTCTGGACCACTGCGCGTCTGACCGGCTCGGCGTCTTGTTCGAGGTCATCGCGGCCACCGGGCTTCGCCGGGGGGAGTCCCAGGGCTGCGCTGGGACGACGTTGACTTCGAGCGCGGGCGCCTCGTTGTGCGGCGGCAGGTCGTCCAGGTGGACGAGGCCGGCCGCGCTCCGTGCCCGTTCTGCGGCGCCGTTCATGCCGAGGCTGCGTTCGGCCGGCCGAAGACGTCGTCGGGGGAGGACCGGGTCGTCGACCTGGACGCGAACACTCTCGGGACGCTCCTCGGCCATCGGCTCGCGCAGGACACCGAGCGGGCCGCCTGGGGTAGCGGCTACTCCGACCACGGGCTGATCTTCGCCCGGGAGAACGGGGAGCCCATCCCGCCCCAGCGGGTCACGGAGCGGTTCCGTCAACTCGTCGCCGAGACGGATCTGCCGCGGATTCGTTTGCACGACCTCCGACACGGGCAGGCCAGCCTCATGCTCGCTGCCGGCGTGCCCATCGCGGTGGTGTCCAAGCGGCTCGGCCACTCGTCGATCTCGATCACCAGCGACACCTACTCCCACCTCCTCGAGGGGGTGGGTCGGGACGCCGCCGACAGGGCCATGGCACTCGTTCCCCGGGCCGGCCGTGAGCCGTCCCAGGCATCCGTGAGCAATCCGTGAGCAATTGGCCCCAGAGACGACTCAGGGCACCCCTTGTGGATCAAGGGATGCCCAGGTCAGACGGGGTGCGCCGCCAGGGACTTGAACCCCGAACCCGCGGATTAAGAGTCCGCTGCTCTGCCAATTGAGCTAGCGGCGCGCAGCGCAGAATCTAGCAGGCAGTGCCCGGGAGGTCGAACCCGATGGCCTGCTCCGCGGCAGCTTGGACGTCGTCATGACAGTGCTTGGCCAGGAGGTTGGCCCGCGCGACATCGTCGGCCAGGGCCTCGACGACGAGGATCTCGCGCGACCTCGGCCCCGCAGGGTCCAGCAGGTCGGCAAGAAGAGTGAGAGGCACGCCGTGGCGCAGCCACGTCAGGACTGGTTCCTCGGGGAGAATCACAACCGTGTAGTTCGGCAGATCGGGCGCCGACCTTGATAGCCGAACGGTCAGTCTTGATCACAAGTTGACAACGGCTTGGTTACACGGCTGCCGAGCGTATGGAGAATGCTGCAGTGAGATCACCGCGCAGGGCCCTCGTCTCCCGTCCCGTCGTCCACCGGGTCGCCGGAGTGCTCGCCCTCACGGTGGCGGTGGGTGGCCTGACCGGTGGTGTGGCATTCGGCGTCGAGGGCGCTGGGAGGGGTGCCACCCAGGGGGCCGCAGCTCTTGGGTCACCCACTGTCTCACCAGCGGCCCCGGTGGCGGCCGTCGCGCGTACCTCGGGCAGTGCCGCTACCCCGGCTGCCGTCGCAGCGCCGCCGCCGTCCGGTGGGGGAGCCAGCGGTGGCAACGTCGCTCCGCCCGTTCCGGTTCCCACCGCTGCGCCAGTCCGGACCCCAGCGCCGAAACCTCCGGCGCCTCCTGCGCCACCCGCGCCACCGGTCCTGGTCGTCCCGCCGTTCACCAAGACCTTGTACCCCGGGGCCACCGGCAACCTCGTGCGGGACATCCAGCGTCGGCTGGTCTGGGCGGGGATCAGCGCACCGCAGAACGGCATCATCGACATGCAGACGCTGATCGCAGCGCGCACGTTCGAGGCCAAGCAGGACCTCCCGGTGCAGGACCCGATCACGCTGGCCATGTACAACAAGCTGCTCGGCGCGACCTGGCGTGGAGCGCACCCACCCGCGGTGTGCCTGAGCGGCGCTGTCATCTGCGTCGACATGTCCCAGCGCCTGCTTCGCTACTTCGTCAACGGACACCTGAAGGAGCAGTTCGACGCCCGCTTCGGTGACGAGAACAACCCCACTCGTCAGGGCACCTTCTACGTCTACTGGAAGGACGCCACGCACGTCTCGTCGATCTACCACACGCCCATGCCGTGGGCGATGTTCTTCAACGGCGGCGAGGCAGTCCACTACTCCAAGTACTTCGCCGCCGTCGGCTACGCGGGCCACTCGCACGGCTGCGTGAACCTCCGTGACCTCGCCGGCGCGACCCGGCTCTTCAACGAGGTCGCCATGGGGACCAAGGTCGTCGTCTACGGCTGATGCCGCGCTTCACACCAGGTCGAGTCGATCAAGAGCCGTTGCGCCATCAGGATTTCTTGGGCGTGGCTGATGTGATCAAGGCCGTCTCGGAGTAGCGTCGTCCGTGTCCAAGTTTGGAAGAACGGAGGACAGACGATGAGTCACCACCTCTTCCCACAGACGGAGCACGGGCCTCCGCCGCCGCGCTGAGACAAGCAGCTGGCAGGCTGAACGTGCTTCACCACTTGATCGGTCACGGGACCACAGGCTCGTCGAGCGGTCCCGAGCATCCATGGCGGCACCGGACTCCTCCCAGCCCAAGCACTGATGATCGGCCCGGTCCCTGCAGGGACCGGGCCGATCCGCGTTGCGGTTGCCGGCCGCCCGTCCCCTCCCCGACCCATCGGGTCGCGTTCGCGCCGGGTCAGCGCAGCACCTCCTTGCCGCGCTGGGTGCGATCACGAGGACTGCGGCATCGGCTGGTGTTCGTCATCGCCGATGGACACAACGTCTGGCTGTCCTGACCGCCCTCCGGACCCTCTTTGACGCTGCCCGGCGGGGCGTGGTCGGATGTCCAAGCAACACAGCGCCAGCCGATGGGGAAGCCGGTCGAATCCCGGCACTGACCCGCAACCGTAGGTCCGTCGAGCACGATGGACGAGTCGGAAGACCTCGGTCTGGCGCAGACCGCTTGCACCGTCGCGGACTACGGTGCGGAGTCGACGCTTCCCTGGTCGCCCAGGCGTGGCGCAGCCTCCGTGCTGCCGCACCCGTCAGGAGCCGACAGCGACCATGGGCGTCACGACCGCACCGCGTGAGCGGCAGCCGCACGCCCAGCGGCAGTCTCGGCGTCTGCCACGCGCGCTGCACCCCGTCGCGTGGTGGCTGTGGGCCATCGGCCTGGCGACCGCGGTCAGCCGGACCACGAACCCCTTGCTGCTCCTGCTGGTCCTCGCGGTGCTGGCGTTCGTCGTCTCCAACCGGCGCAGCGAGGCTCCCTGGGCCAGGGCGTTCCGCTACTACTTCCTGACGGCGCTCGTCGTCGTGCTGATCCGTGTGGTCTTCCGCACCGTCTTCGCCAGTGGCGTCAGCCCGTCCGACCATGTCCTGTTCCGGTTACCCCTGCTCCCCACCCCCTCGTGGTTCGCCGGCATCCAGATCGGCGGCCCGGTCTCCCTCGAGGCCACCCTCTCGGCGATCTACGACGGGCTCCGGCTGGGCACCCTGCTGTGCTGCATCGGTGCGGCCAACGCGCTGGCCAACCCGAAGCGCGCGCTGAGGGTGCTGCCCGGAGCGCTGTACGAGCTCGGGGTCGCCGTGGTGGTGGCCATCAGCATCGCCCCGCAGCTGATCGAGAGCGCCCAGCGCGTGCGGCTGGCCCGCCGGCTGCGAGCCGACGCGGGCCGGGGCTTCCATGCCCTGCGCGGCATCGTCATCCCTGTCGTCGAGGACGCCTTCGAACGCTCCCTCCTGCTCGCTGCCGCGATGGACTCGCGCGGCTACGGCCGGGCCGGTACCGCGACGCGGACGAGCCGGCGGATCACCGGTTCGCTGATGCTGGTCGGCATGCTCGGGCTGTGCGTCGGGGTCTACGGCCTGCTCGACGGCACCACGCCCTGGTTGCTCGGAGTACCGACCCTGGCCGTCGCCGCCGTGGTCTGCTGCTCCGCGTTGATCCTGGGCAGCCGCCGCGTCCGGACGACGAGCTATCGCCCCGACCCCTGGAAGTGGCCCGAGTGGGTGGTCGCCGGGTGCGGGATCACCTCCGCGGTGGTGCTGCTGGTGAGCACGGGCTACTCGGCCGCCGACCTCAACCCCAGCCTGTCGCCCCTGCAGTGGCCGACACTGCCCCTGGTCCCCGCCCTCGCGATCCTGCTGGCCGGCGTCGCGGGTGTCGCAGCGCCGCCACCGCCGCGATCCCGGCGCACGTCAGTGAGCGCGAGCGACCGCAGCGCGCCCGCGGCCGTCGAGGAGCACGCCACCGTGGGGGCCGCCCGGTGATCCGCTTCGAGCACGTCAGCATCACCTATGCGGGCGCAGCCGAACCGGTCCTTCGAGACGTCACGCTCGACATCGACGAGGGCGAGCTCTGCCTGGTCGTCGGCCGGACCGGCGTCGGCAAGTCCACCTTTCTCGGGGCGATCAACGGCCTCGTCCCGCACTTCACCGGCGGTCTGCTGGACGGCCGGGTCACCGTCGACGGCCGCGACACGGCGACCCACCCGCCCCGCGAGCTCGCCGACGTCGTCGGGTACGTCGGGCAGGACCCGCTCGCCGGGTTCACCACCGACACCGTGGAGGAGGAGCTCGCCTACGGGATGGAGCAGCTCGCCATCCCCGCGCACGTGATGCGCAAGCGCGTCGAGGAGACGCTCGACCTCATGGGGCTCGCCGACCTCCGCGACAGCCCCTTGCACGAGCTCTCCGGTGGCCAGCAGCAGCGGGTCGCGATCGGCTCCGTCCTGACGAGCCACCCCCGGGTGCTGGTGCTCGACGAGCCGACGTCCGCGCTGGACCCGACCGCCGCCGAAGAAGTGCTGGCCGCGATCACCCGCCTGGTCCACGACCTCGGCGTGACGGTGGTCCTGGCCGAGCACCGGCTGGAGCGCGTCGTGCAGTACGCCGATGTCGTCGTCGAGGTCCGCGCTGACGGCACCGTCGTGCACGGGTCGCCGGTGGACCTGCTCGCGGACGCTGCCGTGGCGCCCCCGGTGATCGAGCTCGGCCGGCTGGCCGGTTGGGACCCGTTGCCGCTGTCCATCCGCGATGCCCGGCGGCAAGCCGGCGAGCTGCGGGACCGACTCCTGCTGTCGACTGTGCCGAAGGTGCGGCCCGCCCTCACGCTGCCGGCGCCGGACTGCGCTGACAGCCCGCGGGATCCTCGTGCGCTACGGCGATCTGGTGGCCGTTCGGCAGGTCGACCTCGACCTTCACCACGGCGAGGTCGTGGCCCTGATGGGCCGGAACGGCTCGGGCAAGTCGTCCCTGCTCTGGGCGCTGCAGGGGGCGGGACCTCGCCAGGGCGGGACGGTGGACGTGTCGGGGCAGGACCCGAAGTCCTTGGCCGTCGGGGCCGCGCGGCGCCTGGTGGGCCTGGTGCCGCAGACGCCTGCCGACCTGTTGTACCTCGAGACCGTCCGGGCCGAGCTCGACCAGGCAGCGCGTGAGTCAGGCGCGTCGGCCTCGCCGGGGACGGCCCGGGAGCTGCTCGACCGGCTCGCGCCCGGCATCGCCGACGAGGAGCATCCGCGCGACCTGTCCGAAGGACAGCGGCTGGCCCTGGTGCTGGCCATCCAGCTGTGCGCAGCACCGGACGTCGTGCTCCTCGACGAGCCGACGCGTGGCCTCGACTACCCGGCCAAGCGAGCGCTGACCCGGATCGTCGACCTGCTCGCGGCGGAGGGCAGGTCGGTGGTGATCTCCACGCACGACGTCGAGTTCGCGGCCACCGCTGCCGACCGCGTGGTGGTCATGGCCGAGGGGGACGTGGTCGCGGACGGCCCGACCGAGCGAGGTGCTCGTGGCATCGCCCGCGTTCGCACCGCAGGTGGCCAAGATCGTCGCGCCGCTGCCGTACCTGACGGTGGCGCAGGTCGCCGATGCGCTCGCGGCGGTGCCCGCATGAGCGTGGGACGCAGCGTGGCGGACCGGGTGTCCGGCCGACCGACCGCTGCCTCGGCCGGTGGCCTCGCTGGCGGACGGGTCTCGGCGATCGCCGTCGGTCGACGATCGGTGGTGGCCGTCAGTGCGGCCTGCGTCGTGGGATTCGTGGCGTTCCTGTGGCCGTTCGTGGTCGCGCCCGGCCGCCTCGGCGGGTCCGTCGCCCCGCCGGTCATGTTCGGCGCGCTGCTTCTGCTCGTCGTGGCGGTCGTCTTCTCCGAGCTGGCCGAAGGGGGCATCGACGCCAAGGCGATCGCCATGCTCGGCGTCCTGTCGGCGTTCGGTGCGGCCCTGCGACCGTTGGGTGCCGGTACAGCTGGCATCGAGCTGGTGTTCTTCCTCATCGTCATCGCCGGCCGGGTGTTCGGGCCAGGGTTCGGTTTCGCACTGGGCTGCACGACGCTCTTCGCCTCAGCGCTGATCACCGGCGGCGTGGGGCCCTGGATGCCGTACCAGATGTTCGGATGCGCCTGGGTGGGGCTGTTCGCGGGGCTGCTGCCGAAGTGCCGGGGTCGCCTCGAGGTGCTGATGCTCGCCACCTACGGTGCGCTGTCGGGCTACCTCTTCGGCTTCATGCTGAACCTGTCGTTCTGGCCGTTCGCGCTCGACCCGAGCAGCTCGATCGCCTACCAGCCGGGCCTGTCGTTCGCCGAGCAGTGGCACCGCTACCTGCTGTTCGACGCCACCACCTCGCTCGGCTGGGACACCGGCCGGGCGATCACGAACTTCGTGTGCATCCTGCTCGTCGGCCCGGCAGCGCTGGTGACCTTCCGGCGGGCGGCCCGGCGTGCGGCCTTCCGTGCCCCCGTCGACTTCACCCCTGTCGACGTCGGCGCTGACACCGAGCCCGCGGGCGAGCGAACGCACTGACGCCCCGGCCGATGGAGCACGGCCGGGGCGTCAGCTGAGCTGGTGCTACTCGGCGGAGATCTCGCCCACGACGACGTTGCCCTCGGCGTCCATGGCGCCGATCGTCTCGTCGACGGTCACCAGGTTGCCGTCATCGTCGACCACGGAGACGGTCTCGTCGAAGGCCACGCTGCCGTCCGGCTCCTCGACGGTGATGAGGTCGTCGACGGCGACCAGGTTGCCGTCTGCGTCGAGGATGCCGGTCACGGTCTCCTCGACGACCTCGCCGTCCGCGCCGACCTCCGTGTCGTCGACCTCGACGACGGTGAAGTCCGCTGCGTCCTGCTCGCTCATGGTTCCTCCAGGTTGGTTCTCGCGGTGGGTCGCGGGGTTCTCGCACTGCTTCCAAGGCGAGCAGGACGAACGGTACCCAGCGGCCGCAGCTGCCGTCCGCCGTTCCCACCAACCGGCGGGAGCGGTACATGCGGCTAGGTACCCTGGCAGGGTGATCAGGGCCGCGTCCGCAGTGCTTCTCGTCGCGGCGCTGGCAGGGTGCTCGGCGGGGAGCTCCAGCGGAAGCACTGACGGAAGCTCCGGCAGCAGTGCGTCGGGCGCCGCCGCGAGCGTGACCGCCTCCGCTCCCACCTCGACCGCGTCCGCCACGCCTGAACCGACGAACGACGCGCTGGCGGCGCTCGAGGGGCTGCGCACCACCGACCCTGCCTCGCTGAAGCGGTGCAAGGCCGCAGCCAAGAGCACCGGCATCGCCGAGACGGCGGTGATCGGCACCAAGCCGTCGACCGTGAAGGACGCGCTCGCCGCTGGTGTCGAGCGATCGGGGAAGACCGCCTACACCGCAGCGGTGCTTGCCCTGCCGCCGAGCGAGGCCGTCACCGTGTGCGTGCTGGACGGGAAGGCGGTGCTGAAGTGGGCCGAGGCCGACGGCTTCACCCCGAAGGCCGGGGTGGTCTACCCGAAGGTCGTCGTCTGGGTGGTCGTCCACGACGCCAACGGCAGCTCGTTCTTCCTGTCCGGCACGGGCGAGTAACCGCGCCCGAGTGACCACGGGTGCGTCGTGAGGCTCAGCGGCTGCGGCGCCACTCCTCGGCGGTGATCCGGTACAGCACGTGCGGTCGCAGGGCGCTGCCCACGGGCACCCGGACGTGGTCGAAGGTGCCCTCGCGGGTCATGCCGATACGTTCCATCACCCGCCAGGAGCGCTCGTTCAGCACAGCCGTGAACGAGACGATCTCCGCGAGTCCGGCATCCTCGAAGCCATAGGCCAGCGCGGCTCTCGCGCCTTCGCTGGCGAGGCCGCGTCCCCAGTAGGGGCGCGCCAGCCGCCACCCGACCTCGACCGCGGGGGTGAACGAGGCCTCGAAGGTGGCGGCCGCCAGCCCGATGAAGCCGGCGAACGAGTCGTCGACGTCGACCGCCCAGAGCCCGAAACCGTGCTCGGCCCAGTGCGCCTGGACCCGGTCGACGAACGCGTCGCTCTCGGCTCGCGTCAACGGCGCCGGGAAGTGCTCCATGACCACGGGGTCCGCGTTCATCGCGGCGAACGGCTCGCGATCGCCTTCGTGCCACAGGCGCAGCGTGAGGCGTTCGGTCTGCAGGAGCACCATGCTCGGCACCCTGCCAGATCTGTGGGGTGAGTGACGGGACTTGAACCCGCGGCCACCTGGACCACAACCAGGAGCTCTACCAGCTGAGCTACACCCACCATGCGTACGACCAGGACTGCTCCGCAGCGATCGCGGCTCCAGAAGTGTAACGGGTCAGCGTCGCCGGTTCCGCACCGTTGTCCGGAGGCTAGTCGGCGGCCGGCTCCGGCGTCGCGGGGGCCGTGCCGTAGTGGCTGGCGATCTCCTTGGCGGTGGCGCTGTCCGGCCCAGGGGGAGCGACGAACAGCGCCTCGCGGTAGTACTTGAGCTCCTCGATGCTGTCCAGGATGTCGGCCAGGGCCCGGTGGCCGCCGTTCTTCGCCGGGGCGCTGAAGTACACCCGCGGGAACCAGCGACGGGCGAGCTCCTTGAGGGTGGAGACGTCGACCAGCCGGTAGTGGAGGTAACCGTCGAGCGCCGCCATGTCCCGGGCGATGAAGCCGCGGTCGGTGTAGACCGAGCTGCCGGCGAGCGGCGCCTTGCGCGGCTCGGGGATGTGCTCACGGACGTAGGCGAGCACCTGCGCCTCGGCGTCGGCCAGCGTGGTGCCGCCGTCGAGCTCGTTGATGAGGCCGGAGGCCGTGTGCATCTGCACCACGATCTCCTCCATGTGCTCGACCAGGCCGTCAGGTGGCCGGATGACGAGGTCGACGCCCTCGCCGAGCACGTTGAGGTCGCTGTCCGTCACCACCACGGCGATCTCGACCAGGGCGTCCTTCTCCAGGTCGAGCCCGGTCATCTCGCAGTCGATCCAGACCATGCGGCCGTCGTTGCTCATGGAGGCGAGGCTATCGGTTCGTGCTCTGCGGCCAGCGGATGCAGCACGGCGCGAGCCTGACGCGCGTTCGGCTCCGGGGCACGTCGCAGCTGCCTAGGAGACGATGCCGACCTTGTCCACGATGATCTGCGCGGTCCGCAGCGAGTGGTTCGTGATGGTCAGGCCGCTGCCCAGCCGGGTGACGGTCAGGTTCGCGCGGGTCTGGCCGGGCATGAAGTTGATGACCGACGTGCCCGCCGGGCTGGCCGTCGTGCCCAGGTTCAGCGAGAGGTACCCACCCATGACGGGCTGGGTCACCGTGATCGTGAGCACGGCGGCCTGCGGCGGTCCGCCGACGAGGTTGAGGACCACCGACTGGCCTGGTCCGACCGCTCCCTTGGGCGCGCCTACGCCGATGCGGGTGTCGAGCAACCGGGTCGAGCTGGTGACGGCGCTGCTCCCCACGTCGTGCTCTGCGATCCGACGGCGTAGTAGCCGACGAGGTCGAAGATGAGGGTCGACCGGGCGCAGGGACCCGTTGAAGACCTTCACCTTCCCGTCGGTGCCCACCGGGACGACCGCCAGGTTCGACGACGGCGGGCCGGCCGCGAAGTTGGTCGCGGAGGTGCCCGGCTTGGCCTGGCCGTCCGCCCAGACCGTCAGGTAGCCGCCACGTGTCGCGTTCACGACGGTCAGGTTGGCGAGCGCGGCGCCGATCCCCGTGGCCGGTCCGGCGACGTAGCTGCTGAGGTCGATCACCGTCGTGCCGCCGCCCGGCACCGTGGCCCTCGGGACGAGCTTGCCGCCGGAGCTCTGCAGCACCCTGCTCGCCGGCAGCGGCACCTCGGCGCCGGCGGCGTCGCTGATCGCCGCCACGCTGACGGCCTGCAGGTCGGCGATCACGTTCAGCGGTGCGAGGGAGCCGTTGCGCAGGGTGACGCTCTTGGACGGGCCGACGAGCACCGAGGTGAGGTTCGCCACCGTCTGGCCGGCGTTGAAGTTCAACGCGGAGCTCGACCCCGGGGCCGAGCCGCCGGTCTCCGCGGCGATGTACCCGCTCCGCGTCGGCAGCACGGCAGCCAGGTTGAGGACCACCGAGGTCACGCCGGGGACGTCGAGCGCGCTCTGGTCGGCGAGGGAGAAGGTCACCGAGCCGTACGGGGGGATCGCGCCCCCGCTCGTGCCGAGGTTGATGCGCGTGTCCAGCACCCGGACCGGGGCGACGACGGTCTCCAGCGAGGGCGTGGCGTTGAACTGGATGCGTCCGCTGAAGGCGCCGGTCGCGCCCGTGCACGTCTGCGCGAAGGAGGCGTCGAACCGGATCACCCGGTGCACGATGCTGGAGAGCTGGATCTGCCGGATGACGACCGAGCTGGTCGGGGTCATGCCGTTGGTGCACGTCCGGCCGAACCCGGAGAACCCGAAGGACACCCGGTGCGGCGAGGTGTCGGAGGCGGCGTAGTTGCCCGGTTCGAGGTCGCCGTCGGCGGACTGGAACGAGAACGTGAAGTGGCCGCCGGCGCCGTCGACGGTGCCGCTGAAGCCGACGGGTGAGCTCGTCACCTGGATGCTGCTGTTCGGCTGGGCGAAGACGTAGCCGCCGCTCCCCTTGCCGATGGGGTCGCCGGGGTTGCTCACGAACGACATCAAGGTCCGGCCGAAGCCAGTGGTGCCGATCAGCGTGAGCGGGGTGCTGGTCGCACCGACGGAGATGGTCAGCGTTCCTTGGGTGGTCCCCGTGTCGCCCGCCGTGAAGGTCACCTCGAGCTCGCACTGGCCGTGCGCGGACAGGAAGGCTCCGCAGCTTCCGGGCAGCACCGCGAAGGGGTGCGTGGTGGCCTGAGCGAGCCCGTACGAGAAGGGGACCGTCTGGTCGGACGTGCTGTCGACCGGGATGTAGGCCGTGCTGGCCGACGTGCTGAGCGGGGTGGCCGGGAACGCGATGGTCTGCCAGGGGAACGACACCGAGGGGTCGTCCGGCTCGCCGATGCGGAGCTCACCGAAGTCCGCAGGGACGCCGCAGTGGTGCTCGAAGGTGACGTCGAGGCGGGTGACGTCCGTCCCGCTGACCTCCAGGTCCTTGATCGTGAAGGCCGAACCGCCACCGTTGTCCGAGCAGCTCCGCCCGTCGCCGGTGAGGTCCAGGCTCGCCGCGCCCGGGACGTCGAGGTCGTCCAGCCCGCCGTAGGACTGGACCGCCAGCGTCTGTCCGGTCGCTGCGTCGATCGTGAGCGTCCAGGGCAGGTTGCCCTCGGTGGGGTCGAGCACCTGCACCACCACGCTCGAGCTCGTCAGGCTGAGCGCCGTCATCTGGTCGTCGACCGAGTCGAAGGTGCGGTGGATGCCCTGCCCGACGCCGCCGGGGTCCGAGGTGAACGCCAGGGTGGTGTGCGGGAGTGCCGGGCTGTCGGCGTACGACGAGCCGGCGGCCTGGACCCCGGCACCGACCAGGGCGGCGGTCAGGAGCAGCACGAGGCACGCGCGCGCGTGACCCATCCGCATCTGCCCCCCACCCCTTTCCGCGCTTCACGCTAGGTGATCACCGCAGGCTGCCCGCTCAGGCGCGCCGACGGCCCGCAGGTCGCTGACCTGCGGCGATACACTCGACGCCGCTCCCCCCTCGTAGCTCAGCTGGATAGAGCACCGGACTTCTAATCCGACGGTCGCAGGTTCGAATCCTGCCGAGGGGACTGCCGAGGAGAGCACGACGCCCGATGTAACTCTCGGTAACGTCGGCGGGGGACCTTAGGTCTGGCGTCCAGGGGTGTCTCAGGGTCGACTCAGGGCAAACCCTCTCGCCGGAAGCCCTCGACCCCTGCCAGGCTGGGGTCCCAGCCAGGCACGCCGCTGACGACACGAGGGTGGAATCGATGATCGAGGTCCAGGGTCTGAGCAAGCGGTACGGCGAGGTCCTCGCCGTGGACAACCTCTCCTTCAGCGTGAGACCCGGGCAGGTGACCGGGTTCCTCGGCCCGAACGGAGCGGGGAAGTCCACCACGATGCGGGCCATCGTCGGGCTCGACCGCCCGACTGCCGGGAGCGTCACGGTGAACGGGCACCGCTACGCGCACGATCGCGCCCCGCTGACCCGGGTCGGTGCCCTGCTCGAGGCCAAGGCGGTCCACCCAGGGCGCAGCGCGTACAACCATCTGCTCTTCCTGGCGCAGAGCAACGGCATCCCGCGGCGCCGGGTCGACGAGGTGCTGGCACTGGTCGGGCTGGACGCCGTCGCCAAGAAGCGCACCAAGACGTTCTCGCTGGGCATGGGGCAGCGCCTCGGCATCGCCTGCGCCATGCTCGGGGACCCGCAGACCCTGCTGCTCGACGAGCCGGTCAACGGCCTCGACCCCGAGGGCATCATCTGGGTGCGCAACCTGCTGAAGGCCCTGGCGGCCGAGGGCAGAGCCATCCTGGTCTCGAGCCACCTGATGGCGGAGATGGCGTTGACCGCGGACACCCTCGTGGTCATCGGGCGCGGCCGGCTGATCGCCGACACGACGGTGGCCGAGTTCGTCGCCAGGGCCGGCAACAAGGCGGTCCTCGTACGCACCCCGAACGGCGGCGTGCTCGCCGAGGCCCTGCAGCGCAAGGGCGCGACGGTCACCGCCACGGCGGACGGCGCCCTGCAGGTCGTCGGCCTCGAAGCTGCCGACATCGGGCAGGCCGCCGCGGACAGCGCGGTGGTGCTGCACGAGCTGACTCCCCAGCGTGCCTCGCTGGAGGAGGCGTTCATGGAGCTCACCAGGGACAGCGTCGAGTACCACGCCGAGTCCGCCCCATCAACCGTCGACGGCGTGCCGTCCTACGAAGGAGCCTGAGATGTCCGCGGTCACCGCACCCCCTCCCGCGGCCGTCCCGGCGTCCCCGGGGCAGGCCAGCAGCGCCAGCCACCTCGTCCGCGTGCTGCGTTCGGAGTGGACCAAGCTCCGCACGGTCCGCTCGACGATGTGGACGCTGCTCGCCACGTTGCTCGTCTGCATCGGGCTGCCCTTCCTCATCTCGTTCGCGATCATCAACCAGCCGCGCGACCAGATCGGCTCGGACTTCGACGCCGCCAGCTTCAGCCTGTTCGGCCTGTTCCTGGGCCAGCTCATCGTCGGTGCGCTGGGCGTCCTGGTGATCACGGCCGAGTACTCGACCGGCACGATCCGGGCCAGCCTCACCGCGACCCCGCAGCGGCTCCTCATGCTGGTCGCCAAGATCCTCACCTTCGCCGTGGTCATCGCGGTGGTGTCGTTCGTGACGACGTTCGCGGCCTTCTTCCTGGTCCAGGCGGTGCTCGACACGAAGAACCTCGGCGTGACGCTGGGCGAGGGGACCTCGCTGCGGATGGTGGTCGGCGGCGCCCTGTACCTGATCATCGTCGGGCTGCTCGGGCTGGGCGTCGGCACGATCGTGCGGCACAGCGCAGCGGGCATCAGCACGGTGCTGGCGCTGCTCTTCGTGCTGCCGATCCTGGCGAACTTCCTGCCGCACAGCTGGCAGGAGCACGTCGTGAAGTACCTCCCCGGGCAGGCGGGTCAGGCGATCTTCCAGCCGCACGCCGACTCCGTGACGCTCGCGCCATGGACCGGCCTCGGGATCTTCGCCGGGTACGCGATCGTCGCGCTCGTGGTCGGTGCGGTCCTGCTCAAGCGCCGCGACGCCTGAGCAGCGCTCTGAAGGGACGCGAGTGGCTCCGCCCGACGCCGCCGAGCGGTAGCGTGGCCAGGCTTGCGGCAACGGTGCCGCTCGCGTCCAGAGGAGTACGGCGATGAGCTTCTACCAGGTCGTCAACCCAGCCACGGGCACCGTCGAGAGCGAGTTCCCGACGGCCACCGATGCCGAGGTCAGTGCCGCTGTCGGCCGCTCCGCGGCCGCGTTCCCCGGCTGGCGGGACACCCCGGTCAAGGAGCGCGCCGCGGTCATCACCCGCGTCGCCCAGCTCTACGACGACCGTGCAGACCAGCTCGCCGCGATCATCACCCGCGAGATGGGCAAGACCACGGCCGAGGCGCTCGGCGAGATCGAGTTCGTCGGGGAGATCTACCGCTACTACGCGGACCAGGGCCCGACGCTGCTCGCGGACGAGCCGCTCGACTCGAGCTCGGACGGCGCGGCGTTCGTGCGCAAGGCGCCGATCGGCCCGCTGCTCGGGATCATGCCGTGGAACTACCCCTACTACCAGGTCGCCCGGTTCGCGGGCCCGAACCTGGTGGCTCGGCAACACGATCCTGCTCAAGCACGCCCCGCAGTGCCCCGAGTCCGCGCTCGCGATGGAGCAGCTCTTCCACGACGCCGGGCTCCCCACCGACGCGTACATCAACCTCTTCGCCAGCAACGAGCAGGTCGCCGACATCATCGCCGACCCGCAGGTCCGCGGGCGTCTCGGTGACCGGCAGCGAGCGCGCCGGAACGGCGGTCGCGGCGCTTGCCGGCAAGAACCTCAAGAAGGTCGTGCTCGAGCTCGGCGGCTCGGACGCCTTCATCGTGCTCGACACCCCTGACCTCGCCCGAGTCGTCTCGGACGCGGTCGGCGCGCGGATGGAGAACGCCGGTCAGGCCTGCAACGCGTCCAAGCGCTTCATCGTCGCTGACGGGCTGTACGACGCGTTCGTCGAGGAGTTCACCAAGGCGATGGCCGCTCAGTCCACCGGTGACCCGACCGACCCGAGCACCACCTACGGCCCGCTGTCGTCCGAGCAGGCCGTGGTCGGGCTGATCGCCCAGATCGACGACGCCACGTCCAAGGGCGCGACGGTCCGCACCGGCGGGCGCCGGCGTCGAGGGTCCGGGCGCCTTCATCGAGGCCACCGTGATCACCGACGTCACCCCCGAGATGCGCGCCTACCACGAGGAGCTCTTCGGGCCGGTGGCCGTCGTCTACAAGGTGAGCTCGGTCGACGAGGCCGTGACGCTCGCCAACGACACCCCGTTCGGGCTCGGCGGGGTCGTCTACCACTCGGACCGCGAGATCGCGCTGGACGTCGCGGACCGGCTCGACACCGGCATGGTCTGGATCAACGCACCGCAGGGCGGCGGACCCGAGCTCCCGTTCGGTGGGACGAAGCGGTCCGGCGTCGGGCGTGAGCTCGGCCCGTACGGCATCGACGAGTTCGTGAACCGCAAGCTCATCCACGCGCCGGCCGAGTAGCAGGCTGGGTCCGGCCGCGCCAGGCTTCCGGGCCGTGCCTTAGGCCCCGGGCCGTGCCGTAGCCTCCGGGGATGGACGAACCAGATGGCGACGTGATCGTGCAGGACAAGGACGGGCAGATCTGGACCAGGGTCGAGCCTGGAGCGTGGGAGGCCCACGCGTCGAGCGGGGCGCGCCGCTACGACTCGTGGGCCGACCTCGAGCAGAACCACGGACCGATCAAGGTCTATCGCCTGCACGACTGAGCTCGCCGGACTCCTCCAGCGGCGCGACTCGGCTGGACCTCGAGCGGCCTAGACCGAGCTCTCGCGCGCCTCGTCGGCGCTGACCCTGGCGTCGGTGCTCGCGCTGGTGGCGGCGCCGGGATCGACCTCGTCCTTGGGCATGACCACCACGTCGGGGTCCTCCCGCACGACCGTGGTCGCTGGCGCTGGGCCTGGGTGGCGGCGGTGCGCTCCTCGATCGCCTGGTCGCGGTCCTCCCTCGCGAGCTCCGCCTCGCGGCGAGCGTCGTTGAGCTGGGCGCGTGCGAGGCGCCCGCGGCGTGAGGTACGGGCGGCGCTCGAAAGAATGAGCCACAGACCGAGCATGGCCACCGCGCCGACGACGGCTCCGAACAGGAAGAGCGACCCTGTGGTGCCGTGCACGGTGTGCCCGAACAGGGTGAACGAGTCGGTCAGGGTGTGACCGCTGCCGGTGTTGTTCAGCAGGGCCGCGACCACGACCACGACTGCGACGACCAGCAGGATGACTCCGAGTAGCACGATCATTTCGATCCTCCGGTGGGGCCCGACGTTCGGACACGGTGGCTTCTACCCCAGATCCGGGCGTACAACCCTCGCCGGCGAACCTCATGCACCTCAACCCGTGAGCGTCAGCGCCGCCACCGTGCACACCAGCAGCAGGGGCACGCCCAGCAGGCCGGCGACGGCGAAGCGACCGGGCTGACGACCAGCCCGCGCGCCCGGCAGCGGTCGCGCCAGAGCAGGGTGGCCAGCGAGGCCCAGACCGTCACCAGCGGACCCACGTTGGTGCCGACAAGCAGGGCGAGCAGCCGGTCGGGGGAGGAGGCCGCCACCGGTTCCAACGCGATGTACGCCGGCAGGTTGTTCACCACATTGCTGGCCACTGCACCCGTCGTCGCCATGCGGAGCAGACCGCCGAAGCCGCCACCGGTGCCGGCGAGATCGGCCAGCCAGCGCGAGAGGCCGTGCTGCTGCGCGAAGCCGACGACGAGGAAGAGCGCGAGCGTGATCACGACCAGCCGCCAGGGCAGCAGCCCGAGCCGAAGGACGTCGTGGGCGCCGGAGCGCGAAGACCGCCACCAGCACGAGTGAGCCGGCGACGGCCACCACCCACGGCGGCACCCCGAGGACGAACAAGGGACCGACGGTCGCGCACACCCCGACCGCCGTGCCGAAGAGCAGCCGGTCGCGTCCTTCGACCGAGTCCTCCTGCTGGTACGTCCCGCGCAGGCTGGTCCTGAGCAGCAACGCCAGCACGGCCACCGACACGACGAGCGCGACCAGGGCCGGGACCCACATCCGAGCGGCGTACTGGCTCACGGACCAGTCGAGCTTGTTGACCAGGAGCAGGTTCGTCAGGTTGCTGACCGGCAGCAGCAACGACGCGGTGTTCGCGAGCCAGACCGTGGCCAGCGCGAACGGCCAGGGCGGAACACCGATGCGCGCCGCCAGCGCGAGCACCACCGGCGTGAGCAGCACCGCTGTCGTGTCGAGGGAGAGCAGGATCGTGGTGAGCGCACCGAGGACGACGACGAGCAGCCACAGCCGACGGACGGAGCCACCACCGCGGCCGGCCGACCAGCGGGCCGCTGCCTCGAAGACCCCGGCTTCGTCGGCGAGCTCGGCGACGACCGTGATGGCAAGGAGGAAGACCAGGATCGGCGTGACGCGCGTGACGGTCTGCCAGATCCACATCGACAGCGACCCTAAGGGTGTTCGGCCGCCGTCACGACTCGGGAGCCTGCGTCGGCTGCTCGGCGGGGGCCGCGGGCAGGAGCAGCGTGAAGACGGTCGAGGGGCTGGTACGGGAGAGGATCAGGCGTCCGCCGCGGGACAGCGCGAGGTCCTTCGCGAGCGCCAGACCGATCCCGTTGCCACCGGCACCCGAGTGCCCGCGCCGGAAGACGGTGTCGTTGAGGTCGGGGTGGATGACCCTTGTCACGGACGTCGATCGCGAGTGCGCCGCTGTCCCTCGCGACGACGTCCACCGCGCCGCTGCCGTGTCCGAGAGCGTTCTCGAGCAGGACGTCCAGCACCTGCCCGGCAGCTGCCACCGGGAACGCCGACGCGGGCGCGTCAGGCTCGACGGTGACGGTCAGCGAGCGTCCCACGGCGGCGAACGGCGCCTGCCAGCGCTCGAGCACCGAGGCCGTGAACGCGCCTGCGGGCTGCGGCGCCCGCGCGGGCTCCGTCGTCTTCCTGGCCAGCGCGAGCAGCTCGGCGATCGTCCGCTCGAGCTCGTCCGCCGAGGCGATCGCCTGCTCCGCTGCTTGCTGCAGGGTCGCGCGGTCCTGGTCGAGGGCGGACTCCAGGCGCAGCCGCAGGCCGGTCAGCGGCGTGCGGAGCTGGTGCGAGGCGTTCGCCGAGAACTGGCGCTCCCGGTCCACGAGCAGGCCCAGCCGAACGGCGGTGGCATCGAGGGCGGCTGCTGTCTCGTCGATCTCGGGGACGTCGCTGCGGGCTGCCCTGGTGGCGAAGTCGCCGTCGCCCAGGGCGTGCGCCGAGGCGGCCAGCCCCTCCAGCGGAGCGCTCAGCTGCCGTGCCTGCCGACGGGCGATCAGCACCGCGATCGACACCGCGAGCAGCCCGAGGCCGAGCATGAAGCCCCAGGTGAGCAGGGTGCGGGCCCAGATGTTGCGGATCGGGGTGGCTGCCCGGACCGCTCCGATGACCTTCTCGTCGGCGAGCACCGGGACGACGGACACGAGGAAGCCGTCGTACTTGCCCTGCACGGGTCGGCCGGTGAGCGCCGCGGTCACCTCGGCCGGGGCGAGTGCTGGTCCGTCGCCGGTGACCTTGTGCCCGTCCAGGCCGTACAGGCCGACGGCGACATCGGTCTCGGTGTGCGGGAGACGGTCGCGGCCGTCGGCCTCCATCGACGGGCCGACCGCGCTGACTCCCTGGAAGGCCGACCGTTCGAGCTCGCCCTGCTCGTTGGTGAAGTAGAGCTGGCGGACCGCGACCGCGAGCGGCACCGCGAACAGGGCGACGGCGACGATGGTGGCGGTCAACGCCACCCACACGATGCGTCTACGCACCGGCGTCGGTCGGATCGGGCGCCTCGAGGCGATAGCCGTGACCGCGCAACGTGGTGATGACCGGCGCGCGGACCCCGTCGGCCGGCGTCGCGAGCTTGCGGCGCAGCGAGGCGATGTGGACGTCGAGGGTCTTGGTGGACCCCCACCAGTTCTCGTCCCAGACGTCGGCCATCAGCGACTCGCGGGTCACCGCGGCGCCAGGGCTCTGGGCGAGGCGCAGCAGGAGGTCGAACTCCTTGGCGCGGAGCGCCACCTCCTGGTCGCCCAGGAAGCAGGCGTGCGCGGCGAGGTCGATGCGGAGGTCGCCGAGCTCGATCACGTCGTCGGCCGCGGCGTCACCGGAGCTTCCTCGGCGCAGGTGCGCGCGGATCCTCGCGAGGAGCTCGACCATGCCGAACGGCTTGACCAGGTAGTCGTCGGCGCCGCTCTCCAGGCCGGTGACGACGTCCATCTCCTCCGACCGCGCGGTCAGCATCACGATGATGGTGCCCGGCTGCACCCGACGGAGCTCGCGGCACAGCTCGACGCCGTCGACGTCGGGCAGCCCGAGGTCCAGGAGGACCAGGTCGGGGACGTCGTGGGTGGCCTCGGCCAGTGCCGGTGCACCGGTTCGATGCCAGCTCACCTCGTAGCCGGCCTCGGTCAGCCCGGAGTCGAGCAGGCCCCCGATGTTCTCGTCGTCCTCCACCACGAGCAGCCGGGTCACGAGTCGAAGCGTAGGCGAGCCACCCCGCGATGACCGACGCGATGACCGACGCGATGACCGACGCGATGACCGACGCGATGGCCGACGCGCTGACCGTCGGCGCGATGACACGCCAATGGCGGCGTCAGTCCCGGCGATAGGTTGAGCCCATGCACGTGTACCCAGAGCGAGACGCCACCGCGACGCCGGTCAACCCAGCACACTTCACGGGCGGTGTGTGGCGCACTGAGCACCTGCCCGCCCAGGGCCCGGACCGGCTGGTGGGCAACCGGTTCCTGTACGAGCCGGGATCGCGCTCGCACTGGCACCTGCATGACGGTGACCAGGCGATCGTGGTCACGGCGGGTCGGGGCCTGGTGAGCTGGGAGGGCCTCGACGAACCGGTCGTGGTGCTGCCCGGTGACTGGCTGCACGTGGAGCCGGGGGTCGAGCACTGGCACGGCGCCGCGCCGGACAGCGTCTTCGTCCATCTCGCCGTCACCGCGCCAGGCGCCACCCACTGGCTCCGGCCGGTCGATGACGCCGACTACGTCCAGGGCAGCGCTCCGGACGCCTGAGGCCCGGGTCAACAGTCGAAGGCTGACGCTCAGCTCACCGCCCCCGAGCCGGACCCTCACCGGGCCAGTCACCCGGCAGGCGGCACCCGGTCATGGCAGGGTGTGTGTCCCGAGTCCGTGGCTGTGGAGTTCGAGAGGTGGCAGGTCGTGGCAGGTCCGACTTCGTTGCGTGGCTGGTGGAAGCGCACCGAAGCAGAGGTGGAGTCGACCCCCGGGCACGGGCTGCCGCACCGGCGCGGGTCCACCACCAGGACCAAGCCGGAACCCAGCCGCCGGTCCAACCGCAGGGTCGCCGGCGTCTCGACGACGCGGCCCGGCCGACCGGTCGGCGACGACGCCGTCTCGCCCGCCCTGCGCACCGTCACCGGCTACGTCTGGCGCATCGCGGTCCTCGCGGTGGCGATCTACTTCGTGTTCGGTGCGCTCGGCCGCTTGCAGACGGTCGCGGTCGCGGTGTTCGCGGGGCTGGTGCTGTGCGCGATCCTGATGCCCGTCACCGGCTTCTTCGCCCGCGTCATGCCGCGCGGCCTGGCGGCGGCCCTGAGCCTGTTCCTCACGATCGTGCTGCTCGGCGGCCTGTTCACCTTCATCGGGACCCAGGTGGCAGGCCAGTCGGCGCACCTGACGAGCCAGCTCCAGGACGGTGTCACCCAGATCACGCACTGGTTGAACCGTGGCCCGCTCAAGATCTCCACCGACGACATCAACCACGCCGTGGCCCAGGCCAAGACGTGGATCAGCAACAACCGAGGGGCGCTGGCGAGCCAGGCGCTCAGCAGTGCCGGGGTCGCGCTGGAGGTGCTCACCGGGCTCGCGCTCGCGGTCTTCTGCTCGCTGTTCTTCCTCAGCGGGGGAGCGAACATGTGGATCTGGACCGTCGACCAGATCCCGAGCAAGAACAGCGAGCGCGTCGACGGGGCCGTCCGCGCCGGGTGGGACGCCTTCGCCGGCTACACCCGCGGGATCCTGATCGTCTCGGCGAGCAACGCGATCGTGGTCGCCATCGCCCTGCTGATCCTGCGCGTCCCGCTGGCGCTGCCGCTGGGGCTGCTCGTGTTCTTCGCCAGCTTCATCCCGCTGATCGGTGCACCGTTCGCGATGATCGTCGCCACCATCGTGGCGCTGGCGGGACGCGGCCCGCTGATCGCGGCCATCGTGCTCGCGATGATCGTGCTCATCGGGCAGTTCGAAGGAAACGTGCTGCACCCGCTGGTGATGAGCCGGGCGGTGAACCTCCACCCCGTGGTGGTGGCGCTCTCGGTGGCCAGCGGCGCAGTGCTCGGCGGCATCGTCGGAGCGATCATCGCGGTGCCGGTCGTGTCCACCGTGTGGGGGGTGCGCAAGTATCTCCGCGACCACCCTGCCACGGTCTGAGGCGTCGAGGCTCGGTCTGACGATGCGCTAGTCGTGCGTGACGAACGTCGCCCGGATGGACTGCAGGGTGGCGTCGTCCAGGCCCAGGCCGTCCTTGAGGTAACCCTCCAGCGAGCCGTAGCGGCTGTTCATCTCGTCGATCGCAGCGTCGAGGTACTCCTCGTGCACGCTGACCAGCGGGAAGATGGCGTCGAGGTCGCCGCCCCCAGCCACGTAGGCATCCAGGGCGGGTTTCCAGGTCGGGAGCAGCTGGTCGTTGGTGAGCATGTAGTCCGCCCGGACATCCTCCTCGCTGACTCCGAGGAGCAGGAGGAGGACGGCCGCGGCCCAGCCGGTGCGGTCCTTCCCGCTGGCGCAGTGGAACAGGGCCGGCAGCGTGGGCTCGTGGGCGAGCGCGTTCAGGAAGCCGCGGTAGGACTCGCGGGCCGTCCCCAGCGTCACCAGACGGCCGTACGCCGCCAGCAACCGGGTACGGCCCTGGTCGTTGCTCAGCAGCTCGGCTGCCAGCGCCGGGTCGGCGAGCATCTCGCGGACGCGGCCGAGGACGTCGTCGCTGTCGTCGGCGAGGACGTCGAGGACGACCTGCCGGGAGTCCGGCAGCTCGCGACCTGGCCTGACCACACGCTCCTCGTCCGTGCGGAGGTCGAACACCGTGCGGATGCCCATGCGGGTCAGGGCGTCGTGGTCGGAGTCCACGAGCTCGAAGAGGTCGGCCGAGCGGTACAGCAGCCCCGGCCGGACGTACCCGCCGTCTGCGGTGCGGTAGCCGCCCATGTCGCGCAGGTTGCGCAGCGTCTCCATGGGGATGTTCTGGCCTGGCTCGAAACCGGTCTCCATGAAGGATCGCTCTCTCGTCGGCGGCCGGACCGTGAAGGCCCTGCTCCTCGATCAGCCTAGGACGCCCTGCTCCGGCCCCGGAGGAAGGGTCCTTTCTGCCGGCTGGACTTGATGGTTTGACCAGGCTGGGTGCGGGTATCTCGGAGCCTCGACCGAAGGAGGACCCATGAGCAACGAGCTCGCTGGCAAGACCGTCGCCTTCCTCGTCGCCCCCGAGGGCATCGAGCAGGCTGAGCTCACCGAGCCGTGGAAGGCCGTCGAGGAGGCTGGGGGAGCTCCGAAGCTGGTCTCTACCGAGGCGGGCACCGTGCAGGCGTACCACCACCTCGACAAGGGCGACACCTTTGCCGTCGACGCGACCGTCGACAGCGCGGCTGCCGACCAGTACGACGCCCTCGTGCTGCCCGGGGGTGTCGCGAACCCTGACTTCCTCCGTACCCAGCCCGCCGCCGTGGGTTTTGCGCGCTCGTTCTTCGACGCAGGCAAGCCGGTAGCAGTGATCTGCCACGGTCCCTGGACGCTCGTCGAGGCCGGCGTCCTCGCCGGTCGGACCCTGACCAGCTGGCCGAGCCTGCAGACCGACATCCGCAACGCCGGCGGGGTCTGGGTCGATGAGGAGGTCGTCGTCTGCGAGGCCGGCCCGAACACGCTGGTCAGCAGCCGCAAGCCCGACGACCTCAAGGCCTTCAACCGCACGCTCGTGGACGTCTTCTCTCGCTAGCCGTCAGCTGGGCGCGCCTGGCCCTTCCGCAACCGTGAGCAGCTCGGCCTGCGACGGGTCGTGGGGTCGGCGCTCAGCCAAGATCTAGCGAAGGTCCGCCGGCTCGCCCAGTGCCGCCGTCAGCTTGACCAGGTAGGCGGCGAAGCCGCGCGGTGCTCGACCGGACAGGCGAGCGCTGGTGAGGACAGGGATGGCGGCGGTCCGCACGATGGCCATGTGCGCGCGCTCCGCCGCCAGCCGCGCGAGCTCGACATCCTCACCACTGGCAAGCTCGGGCCAGCCGCCCAGCGCCAGATAGCTGTCGGCGCGGATCCCGAAGTTGGCTCCGTGCACGAAACGGTGGCCGTCGCGCAGCAGATGCTGCCGTCGCCACGCGTGCCGGACGTCGTGCGAGGCCTCCTCGTCCGGGATCACCGTGCCGAGGACCACCTCGGCGCCGGTCCTTGCTAGCTCGATCATCCGGCTGATCCAGTCACGAGGGACCCGCGAGTCTGCGTCCGTGCTGGCCAGCCACAGCGCCGCGAGCGGCACCACGCTGGTGGCGATGACGTGCTCGGCGCCGGCCCTGCGAGACGGTCCGACGCCGTCGGTGGCCTCGCGCGTGACGGCCTCGACCTCCGGATACGAGGCGACGACCCCGGCCGTTCCGTCGGTGCAGCCATCGAGCACCACCACCACACGGATGCGCGGTGGGGAGTCGAGCGTGGCAACGGCATGCTCAGCCGCGGCGAGCAGGGCCTCGATGGCCCGAGCGATCATGGCTTGCTCGTTCCGCGCCGGCATGACGACGGCGAGCTCGTCGATCATCGGCCCTTCTCCGTGGCGCCGACCGAGCCGACGATGCCCGTGCTGACGGCCACCGAGCGAGAGTCGGTGGACCACACGTCGAGCAGGAAGTCGTCCTCGACATGACGGACGATCGTCGGGAAGGTCGTGTCCAGGGCCGCGTGGACCGCCTCCGCAGGATGGGGGTGATCAGCCGCAGGGTGCCGCCAGTGGCAGCCGACGACGACCCCGCCCGGCTCGAGGGAACCATGGACGGCGCGCACCAGGCCGGCGAGGTCGTCGCAGTAGTAGCCGACCTCGCTGAGCACGATCAGGTCGAACGTCCCGGGCGGCCACGCGTCCGGGATCGAACCGCGCTCGACCTGCACGTTCGACCGGCCACGCACACGCTCGCGGGTCGCCGCGACGGCGAGCTCGGCGACATCGAAGGAGACGAGCTCATCGCAGCGCTCGGCCAGCCGCTCCGTCAGCAGACCGATCGCGCAGCCCGGCTCGAACGCCCGGCGAAAACGCTCACGCGGCAACGCCGCCAGCAGCAGGTCGCGCTTGCGTCGTTCGTAGAAGCGATCAGCGAGCCCCCATGGATCGCTGGCCTGCTCGTACAGCGAGTCGAAGAAGGCGCCGGCGCCGGCCTGGTGCAACGGCTCGACGACGAAGATCTCGAAGGGGCGACGGAAGTGCTGCAGCATCGCCTCGTCGAGCACCGGGCCGTCAGCCGGATCCGCGGAGAGCTGCTCGTGCTGGCTTCGGTACGCGGCGATCGCGGCGTCCTTGGCGGCGATCGCGGAGGCCTCGATCTCCAGGCGTTGCACCAAGGCCCACGGCAGGTCGTCCGACCGTGGCTCAGCCCAGTGCCATGCCCACACGGGGTACTGCCAGTGCCGCGCGCCGGGGACGGACCGCAGCACCGACCGAACGGCCCTGGCCAGGGCTTCGTGGTCCGGATGTCGGTCCTTGCGCCAGGTGCTGACCACCAGGGAGGTGGGGGTGCAGCGCTCGCGCAGCAGGTCTTCCAGCGACCTGACGTGCTGGTCCAGACCGCCGTCGGGCAGGCCCAGCAACGTCACCGCGGCGCTGGGCGCGAGCCGGCCGACCGCCTCGCGAACCTCGGAACGCCGCAACGCGCCGAGCTGTTCTCGGCTGTGGGTCGGCGAAGCGGGGTGCGAGGTCTCACCGTCGGTGGCCACCACGACCTCGACGCGAGCGCCCCGAGCCGCGGCCAGCGCCACGAGTCCACCCGCTCCCAGGGTCTCGTCGTCGGGATGGGCCGCGAGCACCAGCACGTGGTCGCCGGGACCGGGCGGCAGCAGCAGGGGCACGTGCTCCGCTGCGACCGCGGTGAGCCACTCGGACTCCGGGGTCCCGGGATGGTCGCTCCATGTTCCCGATGCCGGACCTACGCCGCTTGTTCCCGTCATCGAGCGCTCTCCCGCAGGAAGTGGCCGAGCCTGGCCAGATCCCGTTCGCCGTGGTGCTGCCGGACGTAGACGGTGAGGTCGGCGACGCGGCGGGCGTGGTCCTCGTCGAAGGCAAGTGGTGCCGGTCCGAGCGCGTGCGCCGCGACTGTCAGACATCGCTCGACGGCGTCGGCGACGACCGACCTGACGCGCAACGCGAGCACCTCACCTTCGCGGGCGTCGGCCCGGCCGCCGTCGACACGCTCGGCGGCCTCGCGCAGGCTGGCAGCGGCGCCGTGCAGGGCGACGTCCGCCGAACCGAGAGCGAGGTCGGTCAGCTGGTCCTTCCGTTCCTGCGCGCAGACCAGCACCCGGGCGCGGAGTCCGAGGGCCCCGCCCAACCAGCAGGCGGCGACACCCATCCCGCCCCACGCGAACCCTGGCCGCTCCAGGTACCAGCCGGGGCTCCCCACTGCATGAGCCTGCACGTCGGTGAAGTGCACCGGTCCGCTCGGGACTGCCCGCAGCCCCCGCGAGACCCAGGCCTCGACCTCCGCGACGTGGACCCCCGGTTGGCTGAGGTCGACGGCGAACAGCTGGCGCCCCGCCGGCGTCCGTGCGACCACGAGTGCGTGCGTGAGGTCCCCGGCCAGCGAGCACCAGGGCTTCACCCCCTGCAGCAGGAAGCCGTCGGCCGCCGGCTCGGCTATGAGCGACAGGCCGGGGGCTTCAGCGGCGAACACGCCCCAGCTGCCTCCGGGCTGCTCGCGGGCACCGGCTTCGTGGAGGATTGCCAGCGCGTCGGCGTGCGCCTCGAGGATGCGTCCCGCCGTGAGGTTGACCTCGCTCACCGCGGCGAGGGTCCGCCAGCGCGCCGCGGTGCCGCCGTCGCCAGGGAGCGGGAGGTCGTGCCCGAGGGCCACCGCCAGCGCCAAGCACGCCGCAACGTCCTCGCCGGCGGCCCGTGCCCTCTCCCGTACGCCGTCCTGTGCATCGCCGTGCGGCGCATCGCCGGCCTGCGCATCGCCGTCGCGTGGATCGCCGTGCTCGTCGCTGGACACTGATGACCGACCGTCTCTCACGGATGCTCAGCTAGGCCGACGGGGGCTGGGTGGCTGATAAGTCGGGGCTCCTGACGGTCTTCGTGTCCTGCTCAAGCAGCACGATGGCGTCGCTGGGCACGAGGTCTCCTGAGGTGTCGGTGCGGGCGTCGGTGCGCGGGCGACTCCCTCCTACCCCGACGCGCCGACCTCAACCGTGCAGCCCCATCTCCAGGGGCACCGAAGTGACCCCGGCACCGGCTGCAGGACGGCCGAGCCGGGAGCGGAGAGCGCAAGCACCGCGCGGCTGACTCTGAGCTGCGGCTACCCACGGGGGAGGTTTGGCCGAGGGGCGCTGGGGAATCGCAGGAGGAGACCAGTGGACCCCGGGCCCGGAGGCGAGCCATGCCAGCAGGATCAAGCCCCAAGCGGGAACGCCAGTACCAGCACATCAAGGAGAGCCTGGCCGAGCGCGGCTACCAGGAGGACACGGCTGAGGAGATCGCCGCCAGGACGGTGAACAAGGAGCGCGCGCGGCACGGCGAGTCGAAGACGGCGAGCCGGACCTCCGTCGAGGACATCTCGTCGGGACGCCGCGGTGGCCTGCGCTCGCACCGTGGTGCGGGTGGACGGACCAAGGCTCAGCTCTACAACGAGGCCAGGCAACGCGGGATCAAGGGCCGGTCGGGCATGACGAAAGCGGAGCTCGAGCGGGCCATCGACACGTAAGGCGGGATTCCCGCCGGAGCGAGCGACTAGCTGGTGACGGCCAAGGCGGGCTCGATCACGAACACGCTGTCGAACTTGACGAGCGTGAGGATGCGCTGGGCCACCTCGGACGGATCCACGAGGGTGACGGTGCCCTCGCGCTGGTCGCAGGCCCGCTTGAGCTTGACCAGGAACGCGAGCCCGGTGGAGTCCATGAAGGTGACACCCGCGAGATCGACGTCGATGTCCTTGGCCTCGCTCCACTCGAACTGCTGGAGGACGGCGTCGAAGAGCGGGGACGCGGCGACGTCGATGTCGCCGCTCAGCCGCACCCGGTGGGCGCTCACCCCGGCAAGGGCGACCACGGTGGAGGGGTCTGGGGTCACGATCTGAACACCCGGCTCGACGCTCGAGCTCGAGGTCCGGTGCCAGCTTTGGGGCGGAGCGGGGCGGATCGAAAGGCGGACGCGGATCGAGCGCGGTCACGATGTGCCTCCAGGACGATCTCGGCCGCAGCGGTCGGTGCTGCCGAGCCTGGGACCGGCCGCTGCCTGACCGATTGAGGAGAGTGTGCCCCGCCACGGCGGCTCAGACAAGCGGTAGTCGGGCGAACCGTTGAGCAACCTCACGCTGCTAGCTGATGACCCGCACGTTGCCGGTGTGATCGATCGGGGTGGGGGCGATGGAGGGGCCGATCCGCACCTCCGCATGTCCGCGACTCTTGGCGACGAAGCCCTGGACGACATGCGCGATCGTGTCGCTGCTGCCGTCGGCGACGATCTCGACCGTCGCCTGGGTCGACGCGTCCCTTGGCCTCGACGTACTCGTAAGGTCCGACGAGCTCGGCGCTGATGCCCTCGGTGCGCAGGGTCTGCGTCAAGGACTGGGCCTTCTTCGGGGGACCCTTGTAGAAGAGCTTGCGCGGGCCGACGGTGACCTCAGGGCGAGCGACGTCGGGTCCGAGGTGGTCGAAGGTCTCGATCTCGGGCATGGCGGTGTGGTCGGTGCTCCTCATGATGGCGTCTTACCCAATAAGCGGGTCGCCCGACACCTCTCACCGCGTACTACCTCGCCGGGTCAGCCCGGTGGGTCGCCGACGGCCCTGGTCGGTGGCGCTCACGGCGGGGTCCGGACGTTAGGATTTGGTCGGGCCGCATGGTGCTGTGGGGGCTCGCCACTTCGTTGTCCAGCTCGTGTCGTCCCGCTCAGGTCGTCCCCCTCGGGTCGTCCCGCCGCGGCGACGCCTGCTCGGACGCACCGAGGGGCTGGATGTCCGGCGACGGGAGACGATCGATGCCTGACCCGCTGGACCGCTCGACCGAGGACGTCTTCGGTGACCGGCCCTCGCACATCGCCTACCTGGCCGGCCCGGGCGCCCACCGCGTGATCGTCAGCGGTGACGTCGACATCGCCCTTCGCCAGGGGTTCGACGACGTCGTGGAACGGTTCGTCGCGAGCGATGCCACCGATGTGGATGTCGATCTCTCGTCCGTCACGTTCTTGGACTCGACCGGCCTCAGCTTCCTGGTGCTGCTGCGGAACGCCTGCCTCGAGCGCCAGGGCGCCGTCACGCTGGTGGCGCCGTCGGAGGTCGCCATGCGGACGCTGGAGCTCGCCGCGTTCGACCACCTCTTCCCGATCGTCGATCTCCCCGCGGCTCCCTGAGACCCAGCGACCTGAGACCCAGCGACCTGCGAATGACGGCTGCGGCTGACAGGTCGTTGTGCGGCGCCTGACAGGTGCCCGGCCCAGGATGGTCGTCAAGGGTCGGCGAGACCGACCCTGCGAAGGATCATCAAGGAGGAACCATGAGCTACGCCATCGAGGCTGAGGGGCTGGTCAAGCGCTTCGGCTCCACGCTCGCCCTCGACGGGGTGGACCTGTACGCGCGGCACGGCACCGTGCTCGGTGTCCTCGGCCCGAACGGGGCCGGCAAGACCACGGCCGTGCGGATCCTGGCGACGCTGCTGCGCGCCGACGGCGGGCACGCCACGATCGACGGCCTGGACGTCCGGCGGCAAGCCGAGGCCGTGCGCCGCCGGATCGGGCTCACCGGTCAGTACGCCTCCGTGGACGAGGACCTCACCGGTCGCGAGAACCTGGTCCTGATCGGCCGGCTGCTGGACCTCCCGAAGGCCACCGCCCGCTCGCGAGCGGAGGAGCTGCTGGAACGCTTCGGCCTCACCGAGGCGGCCGATCGGCTGGCCAAGACCTACTCCGGCGGCATGCGGCGCCGGCTCGACCTGGGGGCCAGCCTGGTGGGCCGCCCGGCGGTCATCTACCTGGACGAGCCGACCACCGGCCTCGACCCAGGCAAGCGGGACGACGTCTGGCAGATGATCCGCGGCCTGGTCGAGGAGGGCTCCACGGTGCTGCTCACCACGCAGTACCTGGACGAGGCCGACGCGCTGGCCGACGAGATCTCGGTGATCGACCGCGGCAAGGTCATCGCCCACGGCACCCCCCAGCAGCTGAAGGAGGTCGTCGGCGGGCAGACGCTCGACGTCCGTCCGGTCGACCCGGACCGGCTCGCCGACGTCGGCGCGATCCTGGCCGAGATCTCCGGGCACGAGGCGAGCAGCGTGTCGCGCGGCTCGCTGAGCGTCCCGGTCGACGGCGACGCCGCGCTCACCGCAGTCGTGCACCGGCTGACCGAGGCCAGCATCTCGGTGACCGAGCTCTCGCTTCGACTGCCCGGTCTCGACGAGGTCTTCTTCGCCCTGACCGGTAAATCCGCATCCGCACCTGACGAGGAGGACGCAGCATGAGCACCACGACCGTCGACCCCTCGCCGGCGCTCGAGGCCGACCTCCCGGCCGAGGGCCGCCGCCCGTTCGCGCTGGTCCGGCACAGCCTCACGCTGGCGCAGCGCAGCATCACCAAGGTGCGCCGGACACCGGAGCAGCTCATCGACGTCACGCTGCAGCCGATCATCTTCCTGCTGCTGTTCGTGTACGTGTTCGGTGGCGCGATCTCCGGCTCGCCGCACCAGTACCTGCAGTACGTCCTGCCGGCGATCATGGTGCAGACCGTGGTCTTCTCGTCGGTGAGCATCGGCGTGAACCTCAACACCGACATCACCAAGGGGGTGTTCGACCGGTTCCGAAGCCTGCCGATCCCGCGGGCAGCACCCTTGGTCGGTGCCGTGCTGGGTGACGTGGTCCGCTACGTCGTCTCGGTCGTGGTGATCATGGGTTTCGGGATGGTGCTCGGCTTCCGCGTGCAGACCAACGCCGCGTCAGCCCTGCTGGCCTGCGCCCTGGTCGTCGGGTTCGCCCTGTGCCTGTGCTGGATCTCGGTGTTCCTCGGCATGGTGATGCGCTCGGCCGGAGCGGTGCAGGGGATCGGGTTCCTGATCATCTTCCCGCTGACGTTCGGCAGCAACATCTTCGTGCCCACGGCGTCGATGCCGGGCTGGTTGCAGGCCTGGGTCAACATCAACCCCATCACCCACGTGGTGGAGGCGACGCGGAACCTGATGCTCGGTGGTCCGGTCGCGGTGCCCCTACTGCAGTCGGTCTTCTGGGGCGGGGTCATCCTCGCGATCTTCGCCCCGCTGGCGGTGCGGGCGTACCGACTGAAGACCTGAGAAGGTCCAGGGCCGGCTGCGTCGAGAGCCCTCGGCCCTCGGCGTAGCCGGCCGCGTACGCCTTCTCACCGAGCGCCTCCTGCAGGCTGGTCCGCAGCGTCTCGATCTCCGGGTTCCCGACCTCCTCGCTGCCTCGCAGGGCCGCGATCGCCCCGAGCAGCCGGACCGAGAGCTCGGGGTCACCCACGGCGAGGGCGAGCGCCGACGCGCCCCCGGCCACGATGGCGACGATGGGCATGTCCTTGGTGTCGGCCGCGAGCTCGTAGGCCCGGCCCAGCGCGGCGGCGGCCCGCTCGAAGTCCTGCTCGGCGATCTCGATCAGCCCCAGCGTGGTCAGGGCGACCGCCTTGACCTGCGGGGGAGCGGTACCGACGAGCTCGTAGTCGGCCATGGCGCGCTCGAGCAGGGCCCGCGCTTGCTCGAAGTCCCCCTCCTGGCGCTCGAGATCGGCGAGGGCGGCTGCGGCGTAGGCAGCCCACACGACAGAGCCCTGGTCGGACTGGTCGAGCATCACCTGCCTGAGCTCCTTGCGCGCGACCTCCACGTCGCCCTTCCTGGCACGGACCATCGCCATCCGGATCACGACCTGCGCGGCGTCGTCGAGCGAGCTCAGCTGCTGCATCATCTGGGACGACGCCTCGTAGGCCTCCAGGGCTCCTTCGAGGTCACCGTCGGTCAGCCGCACGTTGCCCAGGGCCGACAGCGTCGTCCCGAGGCCCCACCGCTCGCCCAGCTCGGCGAAGCCCTCGTGGGCCAGTGCCAGCGACTCCCGCATGGCGGCGGCGTCGCCGGCGTTCTCGGCGATGAAGGCTCGCATCATCCGCAACGCCGAGGAGCTCCAGGGATCACCGCCGATGTGCTGCTCGGCGGCGTCGAGAGCACCCTTGGCCGCCTCGTAGTCGTTGTCGAACATCGCCACGCCGGCTGCCGCCAGGCCCAGCATGGGATGGCTGCCGGGGAAGCCGTTCTCCTTGAGGTCCTGGGCCAGCTGGCGAAGCACCGTCAGGCCCGCTTCGTGCTCGCCCGACGCGAGCGAGCTGAGCCCGTAGATGGTCGACGCGATGGCCCGCGCCTCCGCGGGCGCCTCGCCGGGGACGGTGAGCACCAGGCCCAGCCAGGTGTCCGCCTCGGCGTGCAGGCCGCGCAGGGTCCAGAACCAGCCGAGGGCGGCCCCCAGCCGAACGGCGGTGTCCGCGTCGGCGACGTCGACGGCCAGGCGCAGCGCGGCGAGCAGGTTGTCGCGCTCTGCCGTGAGCTCGGCGATCCACTGCAGCTGGTCAACGGTCCGCAGGATCGGGTCGGCCTCTTCCGCGAGCGCGAGGAAGTAGCGAGCGTGCGCGGCGCGGACGGCTGCGATCTCGCCACGCTCGACCAGGCGCTCGATGCCGTACTCGCGGATCGTCTCGAGCATGCGGTAGCGCGGACCGTCGGCCAGCAGGACCAACGACTTGTCGACCAGGGCGGGCAGCAGGTCCGGCACGCGCTCGGCCGCTACCGAGTCGGCGGCCACCGCCTCGATGCTCGCCGGGGTCACCCCGGACGGGAAGACGGCGATGCGCTCAGCCAGCCGACGCTCGTCGTCGTCCAGCAGGTCCCAGCTCCACTCGACCACCGCCCGCAGTGTCCGGTGTCGGGGCATCGCGGTCCGGCTGCCGCCGGTGAGAAGCCGGAACCGGTCGTCCAACCTCGCCGCGACGAGCTCCACGGGCATCGCCCGCAACCGGGCCGCCGCGAGCTCGATGGCCAGCGGCAGCCCGTCGAGCCGCCGGCAGATCTCGGTCACCGCGGCCACGTTCCCCTCGTCGACCACGAAGCCTGGCCGAGCAGCGACGGCGCGATCGACGAACAGCTGGACGGCGGCCGACTGCAGCGCCTCGGCTGGCGAGCTCCCGCCGGACGGCCGGCCGAGCGGAGGCACCGGGTACAGGGCCTCACCGAGGATCGACAGCGGCTCACGGCTCGTGGCGAGGATCCGGAGGTCGGGGCAGCGGGCGAGGAGCTGGTCGGCGAGCCGCGCCGCCGCCTCGACCAGGTGCTCGCAGTTGTCCAGGACGACCAACGTCTCCTTGTCGACCAGCGACTCCAGCAGGCGGTCCAGCGCGTCGCGGGGCGCGGCCCCGCGGCGGGGGTCGAGCATCGCCGTCTCGCGGAGCCCGAGCGAGCCCAGCACCGCCGACGGCAGGTCGTCGGGGTCGGTCACCGAGGCGAGCTCGGCCAGCCACACGCCGTGCCGCAGCCGGGGGGCGAGGCGGGCGCCGACCTCGCAGGCCAGCCGCGTCTTGCCCGCCCCACCGGGGCCGACCAACGTCACCAGCCTGCTCTGCTCGAGGCGCTTGCTGATCTGGTCGACCTCGAGATCGCGTCCGACGAAGCTCGTGAGCTGGGAGCGCAGGTTGGTCCGCCGGGGAGTGTCCGCCTCGCCGGTGAGGATCGCCAGGTGCGCTGCCTGCAGCTGCGGACCCGGGTCGACCCCGAGCTCCTCGGCCAGCAGGAGCCTGGTGCGCTCGTAGACCGCGTACGCATCCGACTGCCGGCCGGCGACGTAGAGCGTGCGGATGAGCGCAGCGGCAAGGCGCTCCCGGAGCGGGTGCTGCTGCGCCAGCGCCTCCATCTCGGCGACCACCGCGAGAGCCCGTCCGAGCGCGAGCTCGGCGTCGAAGCGGTCCTCCAGGGCGGAGAGCCTGAGCTCTTCCAGGCGGCCGGCGGTCGCGACGGCGAACGGCAGGTCGCCGGCGTCGGAGAGGGCGGGTCCCCGCCAGAGATCGAGCGCCGTGGTGAGGACGGCGCTGGCGGTCTCCGCGTCACCCACCTCGAGGGCGTCCCGACCCTGCCGCGCGAGCCGTTCGAACTGCACCAGGTCGACGTCCTGCGGAGCGACGTCCAGCCGGTACCCGCCGGCGGTCGACGAGAGCGCGTCCTTGTCCGGCAGCGCCCGGCGCAGCCGCGAGATCAGGGACTGGAGCGCGTTCGCCTGGTCCGTCGGAAGGTCGTCCCCCCACACCGCATCGGCCAGCGCGTCCGCCGAGACGCTGCTCCCTGCGTCGAGGGCCAGCCGCGCGAGCAGCGTCCGCAGCCGGGCGCCGCCGACGTCGCTGGTCCGGCCGTCACGGGAGACGGCGAGCGGACCGAGCAGGAGGACCTTCACCGCTCCATGCTGTCAGGTTGGTCGGGATGTCAGCCGCGTCGCCGCGGCTGGTGCGCCGAGCCCCGCTGAACGCACGCGCCCCCGACCTGCCGGAGCGGGTCGGGGGCACGTCAGCTGCGATCGGCTCAGGGCAGGTAGCCCGTCCGCGGGTTCAGGTAGGGATCGTCAGCCGAGGCCTTCGCCGCGGCGAGCACGCTCGCCGAGGACTCCCACGAGTAGGTGCTCCCGCTGGTGCTGGCGTCGAAGGCGTGGTCGAAGAACACCATCGCCTTGATCGCCGGCATCGACGTCGCCTGAGCAGCGAGCGAGGCGAAGACCGCCGCCCTGGCGTCCTCGGAGACCGTGCCGAGCGCGTTCGACACCCCGAACTCGGCGAGCATCAACGGCTTGCCTGGGTGGCTGGTCGTGGCCCAGGTGTAGAAGCCGGGCCAGCTGCCTGCGCTCAGGTTGGCGAAGGTGGTCAGTGAGTCACCGTGCCGGGAGTAAGGGTCGTAGCCGATCCAGTCGACGACGTCGTCACCGGGGTAGAGGAGCGGGTAGAAACCTTTGCTGCCCCAGCCCGAGAAGCCCATCATGTCCCAGACCGACACGATGTTGGTGTCGCCGTCGGCCCGCAGGCGCAGGATCACATGCCGGAACATCGCCGAGTAGTCGGCCGGGGTGAAGCCCGATCCGGCGCCGAGGACCTCGTCCTCAGGCTCGTGGTGGATGGTGAGGAAGAACGGCGTCGAGCCGAGCCGGGTCTTGATCTTCGCGGCGTCCGCGTCGATGAGGGCGTCGGACGAACCCGCCGCGACCTGCGCCCAGGTCGCGCCCTGCTCCGGCTTCCAGTTCACCAGCAGGGTCCGCGGATGGGTCGGGTCGGAGACCAGCGCGACCTCCTCGGGTGTCGGCCAGTCCTGCGCGTCGCGCTTGTAGACGTGGACGATGTCGAGCGTTCGTCCGAGCTCAGCCTCCTGCCGGGTGATGGCCTGGGTCTCGGTGGTCTCGGTGCCCATCGTGTTGCTGGTGCTTCCGAGCAGCGTGCCGCAGGTGGGCACGAGCTTGTCGGACAGGCTGCACGGGGTGGGCATGGTGTAGCTGATGACGAGCTGGGGGCGGATCGACGCCGTCGTGTTGTTGCTCGACGCGAACGAGACCGAGGACGCCGCCGAGGTGCCCACCAGGTCGACGGCAAGGTCGACCTCGCCGGCGGGCAGGCTGCTCGCGGCGAGCGCCAGCGTGGTCGGGCTGCCGGTCGGTGCGACGGCTGCGCTGGCGAGGACCGCTCCCGGTGCCGCAACCGCGGTCATGGCCTGGGCCTTGAGCTGCTGCCACCCGGCGGTCGTGGTGCGCACCTCGGCGGTGCCGGTGCGGCTGACACCCGTCTGGTCCAGCACCAGCCGGGCCTGGACGTCGCGAGCGATGGACGGAATCGCCGGCACGGTGAACGCGAGCAAGGCAGTCCGGTGATCGTGGCTGGTGTCGCCAGCCATCAGCACCGGGTAGGCGCCGGTGCCTGCCGCCGGCGGCTTGGCCAGCGTGTAGGCGTCGGCGGTCGGCGTCAGCGTGAGGGCGTGCGCGCCTGGAGTGCTGGACAGGTCCACGGGCTGAGCGGTGTCCGCGTGGGCTGCGGATCCCCACGAACCGGCGCCGGCGAGTCCGGCGGCAGCCACCGAGAGGAGGAGTGCGCCGGCGAGCGTCCGGCTGTGCGGAAGGCCGCCTGGACGAGCGATCGAACGGCTGTGTCGATGGGTCACGAGAGACCTTTCTGTGCGCCTGACCCGGTGGGTCGCGGCTGCAGGAGGTCGACCGGCGGTCGACCGAGGGGAGGGGACCCTCACCGCTTCGGTGTCGCGATCGCCGTGGTTGAGAGCGGAATTGCACGGGAACTCGGCATTTTCAGAAGCCAGAATTCGCACGAGACTCATGGGTCTCATCTGGCATTAGTGCGTGCGCGTCAGAGATAGCCCGGACGGGTGGTCGTCGTCCACGCCGGGCATGACGGACCCTCTCGTCCAGGGTCGAAACATCATGCAGGCCAAGGAGATCAGGTCTGACGTGGGACGCGTGGGGTGCGAGTGACCAGTGCCCGAATTCGGCTGTTTGAGTCGGCGGTGGGCTTCCCTGGGTTATTCCGCCGCTTCTGCGTCAGCCACCATCGGTGCCCACCGCATTCTCGGAAATCGGCCCAGCCGGGGAAATGACCGGGCTGCGGTCGGGGTTTTACCTGGCCGCGCGAAGCCGGTCCACGGCTGCCGCAGCGCGCTCGGCTGCACGCTCTGACGCCGTGGCCGCTGTGGTCGAGCGAGTGTGTGCCGCGCGGGCTTGCGACTGCGCCTGCCGCAGCTGCTCGACGCGCTCCTGCGCCGCCTCGAGGTCGGCGGTGATCGCCGCGAGGGCCTGCTCGGCCGCCGCTCTGGTCTCGGCTGCCTCAGCGGCCTGCAGTCGGGCCGCCGCCAGCTCGCGCTCTGCGGCATCCACCTTGGCTGCCTGCGCCGCGGCCTCGCGGGCGGCTCTCGCCTTCGCCTCGTCGGCTGCCGACTGCTTCCCGCGCGCCTTGCTCGTGGCCGGTGTCTGGGAGCTTGCTGCCGTGCGCGGCCGGCTGCTCCCGGTGGCCGCCGGGGAGCTGACCTCGCCGAAGCCGGCATAGCTCAGCCCGTGCGTCAGCCGCCCCTGGAGCAGCTGCGCGCCGGCAGCAGGATCGACCATGGCCGCTGACAGCGTGTCCTCGAGCTCCTGAGCCGCGGCCTGGCTCGCGGGGTGCCCCAGCTCCGCTGCGCGTCGCCGGGCCCATGTGACCAGGCTGGCCACGACCTGGTGCCGTTGTCGGCCGAGGGTGCGCAGCTCGTCCGGATCCAGCAGGTCCTGGGCCTCGCGCAGGGCGCCGCCCAGCTCCACCAGCTGCTGCACCTGCTCGGTCTCCTCACGTGCCAGCAGGTTGGCCAGCCAGGCACCCACGGTCGGCTTCCGCAACGCGGCGATGGACCTGGCGAGGGGCTGGTCGTTGCTGGCGCGCGCCGCGGCGACCCCTTCGGCCCTGCTCGCCACGAACGTCTCGGGGTGCGCTCCGTAGAGCTCCGCAGCGATGTCCTCGAGGGTCATGGCCCCCAGCCTGCCCGACTCGCAAGGTCCAGGACGTCAGCGCTTGATCTCGACGAGCAGGACCCAGCAGTTGAACAGCCCCGCGAGCATCGAGACGAGCACGGAGGCCGCGATCCAGTAGAGGCCGCCGAGCGAGCTCGTGAGGACGCCGACAGCTCCGATCGCACACAGGCCCAGCACGAGGACCGAGGGGACGGTGTGCCACAGCCGCCAGGCGAGCTTGAACTCGCGCTCGGCCTGGTACCGAGGAAGGTCGATGCGGATCAGCACGACGGCGAGGGCGACGGCGAGCGCCGCGAGCTCGCTGCCGAGCAGCGAGCGCGGCTGGGCGGGGATGAGCAGCACCAGACCGACGAGCAGCCCGAAGGCCAGGAAGATGAGCGTCTCCCCGGCCCGGCCCGGCAAGGTCGGGCCGGAGAGGATGCTGTCCAGGTTGAACGAGATGGCCACGAAGGCCAGCCCGCACAGGGCTGCGGCCGCCCCCGCAAGGGCGACCGCGAAGGTGCTGAACGCGTCAGGCGTGTAGGCCGTCACGCGTCGTCAGCCCCTCTCCCTGTCTGGCGGGGCTGCTAGGCCAGCGCCTTCGCCTTGAGCGAGGCGAACTCTTCCGGCGTGATCGTCCCGGCGTCGAGCAGGGCCTTGGCCTGCGCGATGTGCTCCGCGGGGGACGTCGTGCCAGCGACCTGCTGGATGTACTTCTGCTGGCTGTCCGCCATGGCCTGCGCCTGCTTCATCGAACGCTCGGCCATGCCGCTGCCGCGGGCGATCAGGTACACCAGCGCGGTGAGCAGCGGGAAGATGATCAAGAAGATGATCCAGACAGCCTTGATCCAGCCGCTGGTCTGGTGGTCCCGGAAGAGGTCACCGATGATCGAGAAAAGAATCATCAGGTACGCGATGAAGGCGAACGAGATGACGATGAACCACACGATGTCCCAGAAGGACATAGCTACTCCTGACTGATGGGTCGGCGCCCGGATGGTGCGCGTCGTGAGCTGCCTACGGCGGTGTCGGACCACCTGCGGCAGCGAGCGGGCCACGTTGGCGGAGATCCTGCTCGCGCCTATCGTGCCGGATCGCATGGTGTCCGTGCGAATACCCCGCGCAGCGCGTCGTCCGAAGGTGCAGGGCTCACCGCGAAGCATTGTCGGGCGCCGCCTGCAGATCTAGCGTCGGGTGCATCGAGCCAGCGCTCCCGCATCGGCCGGAGCGGCGACCCCTGGGGGACTCCATGGCTGCTCCGAGAACGTCAAGCCGACGCCAACCTCGAACCTCGCGCGGCCGGTCGCGGTTGCGTCTGGGCGCGGCCCTCCTTGTTGCTGGATGTGCCGGGCTGGTGGCTGCCGCGGCGCCGGCGAACGCCGGCGCGACGACGGGCTCAGCCGCCCGGGCCAGGGTGGTGGCGACCGTGCACGTGCCCGGCGGCGCCGCGGTCGTGGCCGACGATCCGGTCGCGCGCCGGCTTTTTGTGGGCAACGTGAACGATGACCGCGTGACCGCGATCAGCACCAGCGAGGACCGTGTCCTCGGCATCAGTCATGCTGGGTGCTGCGGGCAGTACGGCCTGGCGGTCGATCCCCTCTCGCACAAGGTCTACGCCGCCGGCATCGACGACAACCTCTTCGTCCTGGACGGCCGGACCGGCCACCGGCTCGCCGACGTCGACGTCTCGCGCGGTGGTCTCGGCGCTCCCTTCGCGGTCGCCGTCGACCCGCTCAGTCGGCTTGCCTACGTCACCAGCGCGTACGACGACGTCGTGACGGTGATCGACGGCCGAACCAACGCAGTGCGCCGCACTTTCTCGGTTCCAGACGGTGCGGTGGCGCTGGCTGTTGATCCGCTCGCGCACCGGATCTACTTCGTGGGCGGCACGGTGCTCGACGTCGTCGACTCGCGCACGGCCGCCGTCGTCGGCTCGCTCGATCTCGGCAAGAACCTCGGCTCGGTCGCCGTCGACCCGATCCGGCGGACCGTCTACGTCACGAGCACCGACGACAGCACGCTCACCGTCGTCAACGCTCGATCACTGCATGCGGTGGCGACGGTTTCCGTCGGGCCGGCGGTCGGGACCACGCTGCTGACCGTGGCCGACGACCCGGCGACCGGGCAGGTGCTCGTCGCGAGCTATAGCGGGCGTGACGTCGTCGTGGTGGACGGCGGGACGAACCGGGTGGTGCAGCGGCTCCCGATCGGCGCGCATGCCGTGGGTCTCGCGGTGGACCCGTTCGCGGGCAGGGCGTACGTCGTGAGCGGCGGCAGCTCGGTCGTCGTCGTCAAGGAGCGCTCGTAGTCGGCCTCAGCAGGGAGGCCGCAGTGCGTCGTCTGGCGGTGCGGTGCCTTCGGTGCCGTTCGTGACGCTCAGGCGAAGTAGCCGGCGAGGTCGGCGATCACGTCGGTGTTCCCGCTCCCGCTCCCGATGCTGATCGTGCCGTCACTGCCGAGCGGGACGACCACGAGGTTGGCGACCGGTGCCGGCCCTGTCGCGTTGACGTTGGAGGTGGCGGGCTGTGGTTGGCCGCCGGGCCAGACCGTCACGTAGGTCCCTGGCGTCGCGCCGACGGCGGTGATGTTGAGGACGACCGCGGTGGCCGTCGCCGGCACCCCGGCGATGCCCGCGACCTTCACCCGCAGCGCGCCCGTCGGCCCAGCCACGAGGGGCGTGGCCGACGTGGCGATGCCGTCGGGGCAGCTGCCGATCCCGCGCCTGGTGTCGAGCACGCGGCACGGCGCCACCGGGGCGTACGTGGCCGGCGCGGCCGGCGCGAAGTACCCGGCGAGGTCGGCGACGAGGTTGAGCGGCCCGGCGTAGTTGTACAGCTGGATGCGGCCGTCGGACCCGATCGGCACGATCACCAGTCCTGGCACCGCACCGGAGCCGCTCACGTTCAGCGACGACGTCGCCGGTCGGGGCAGCGCACCGGGCCAGACGGTCACGAAGGTGCTCTGCGTCGCGCCGACCGCAGTGACGTTGAGCACCACGGCGTTGGCGTCGGCCGGTACCCCCTCGACGCCACGCACGGGCACCGACATGGTCTGGCCGGTGCCCAGCGGCGCGCTGGGCGCCAGCGCGCCGCTCGGCGCGCCGGTGCAGGTGCCTGCGCCATGCCGAGTGTCGAAGACCCGGCAGGGACCGACCGGTGCGAACCCGGAGCCCGCGGCAGGCTCGTAGTACCCGGAAAGGTCGACGGCGAGGTTCACCTGGCCTGCCGGGCTGAAGAAGTCGACGGCACCGCCGGTACCCACGGGGACGGTCACCAGGTTCGCGCGTGCCGCCGCGGAGCTCACGTTCAGGTTGGAGGCGAGCGGGCGTGGGCTGCCGTGCGGGTAGGCCGTGACGTACGTGCTCGCGGTAGCCCCGACGACGGTCACGTTGAGGACCACGGCTGAGGCATCTGCGGGCACGCCGGCCAGCCCGACCACGCGCAGCGACCGCACCGTCCCGCCGGCGAGGGGAGCAGCCGCCGAGGCCGTGACACCCGTGCAGGTGCCCGTTCCGGAGCGGGTGTCGAGCGCGCGGCACGGGCTGATCGGCGTGAAGCCGGACCCCGTGGTGAGCGTGACCGCACCGGTCGGTGCCGCGGATGATCCGCCGGGGGACTGCAGGGCGCCGTCGGCGCCCGCTGCGGTGAGCGTCCAGGTGTACGTCGCGGCGGGAACCGCGGTACCGGCGACCGTCCCGTCCCAGCTGGCCACAGCCTCGCCCACCGCCATCGCGGCGGGGTCGCAGGGCAGGGTCGTCACCGGGCCGGTCGTGCTGGTCAGGGCATACGAGCAGGACGTCAGTGGCGCGGACGTGACGACGTCCGCGCTCCAGGTTCCTGACTGGGACAGCACGACGGAGGTCGGCGCGATGGGGGCGCCCAGCACGCGCGGCGGGCTGGTGACGTACGGCAGCGGCGCGACTCTGGGGAGGCCGCCGCCGAGCCAGGCGACCGTCGAGCCGCTGACGCTGACGCTCGGGTTGGCGGTGGTCGAGCCGATCCCGGTCGTGACGACGGTCGTGGTCGCCCCGGCGATGGAGCGGGCCACCGCCTGGCCGCTGGTGTTCTGGTACACGAGGTAGCTGTCGGACAGCGCGAGCACCTGCTGCCCACCTGCGTCCGGGAGGGTGATGGCGGGGGCACCGGTGCGGACATCGCGGAAGCCGCCGGCGGTCGAGCACGTCCCACCGACGAGGTCACACTGCTGCCGGACCCAGGCCACCACGTCGGGGCTTGCCGCGACCCGGCCGCTGAGAGTGCCGAGCGGGCCGGCGGCGGCCAGGACGGCGATCGGCGTGGACCCGCCTGCCGCCAGCGCGGCCAGGCTCTGTCGCCACACCGATCCATCGCTCCGCAGGCTGGCAAGGACATCGCCGCCGATGGCGTAGTCCACCACGTTGCCGGTCGGCAGCGTGGTCGTGCTTCCACCGCTGAGGTCGAGCAGGTACCAGACGGTGCCTGTTCCGCTGGTGGTCGCGTACAGCACCCAGGTTCCGGAGATGCTCGGTCTGCTGATCGCAGGCAGGGTCGGCGACACCTGGCGAGGTGGCCCGCCGGCCGCGGCCAGCCACAAGGCGCTGGCGGTCAAGCCGGGCTGCGCGCTCGGTGCGCTGGTGACGTAGACCGTGCGCTGCCCGGACACCGCGACGGCAGCGGCGTCGGCCGCGGTGGTGTTCGAGGCCTGCAAGGCGGTGGAGCCCAGGGTGAGGGTGGCCGTCCCGCTCACCGGGCGGGACCAGACCGGGTTCGTCTGCTGGGCGTTGTCGGTCCAGGCCGCACGGCCGGGCCCGATAGCGACGCTGCTGGCAACCAACGGCGAGCTCGGGAAGGAGTACACGGTGCTCGGCGTCGAGGACGCATCGGCAAGGGCGCCGATGCGTGAACCGGCGGTGCTGCTTCCGAGCAACAGCAGGAAGCTGGTGCCGTCGGTGGTCAGCGTGCTGCGGGTGAGCACGAGTCCAGACGAGGCGACGAGCGCGCCGCCCGATGCCGGCACGGTGAAGAGCCGGCGGCCGGTGCCAGGGTCCGCCACCAGACCCGTGGCCGTCGCGGTGGCCACCGGTGCGCTGCTGATCGCCGAGCATGGAAGCGGGAGCGACGTCCGCTGCGCGGAGCTGCCGTCGAGCGGTGCCCGCACCAGCGTGCTCGTCAGGGCGGTGCTGCTGGACGCCTCGACCCAGGCCGCCGCGGTCGCGCCGACCGAGGCGGGACCGCAGACGGTAGTGCCGGCACCGTCGTCGAGCCGGACGTAGCTGCCTGGTGTGGTGTACCTGACGAACTCGTGGCGGGTGGTGCCCGCGGTCGCCCCGGCGACGGCGGCCAGCACGCCGGTCGGCCCGGGCAGGATGACCGAGGTCCCTCGGGTGGGGTCGAACGTGGGGATGGCACTGAGGTCCGTGGTCGACGCCGGCGACACGTTCTGGACCGTGATGTGCTGGCTCCAGCTGCCTGGGTCCTGGATGTTCCTGGTCATGACCCAGCCCGAGGGTGCGGCGCCGTCGAAGTTGCCAGCGGTGGCCACGCCGGCTGCGCTCGAGCCGCTGATGCTGCCGCTGACACTGCGATAGCTCACCGTGCCCGTGGCAGGGTCCAGCGCGGCGATCATGCCCCCGGCGATCGAGGCCGTGCCGTTCTGGAAGGCCGCGGCGAGAGCGGTGGTTGCTGCGCCGCCTGGCGCGAGCACGCTCAACGGTCCGGATGTTCCCTGCGGATCACCGGCTGCGTTCGCGGACACGGCGCGGACCAGCAGGCCGCCGGATGACGCGGTGAGCGTGCTGCCGGTGTCGAGGTAACCGCTGGAGCCCGAGGCGAGCGTGAGTGCACCCGTGGGGTCCGCTGCGGCGCTGGTCGCCATGGCTCCCTCGGCTGCAGCGGTGGCGGCCAGGCCGAGCGAACAGGGCCGTCACGGCAGCGACCGACCGCGACGCCTTCATCGAGCCAGTGTCGCTGACGAACCGCGCGGTACCAACACGCGACCCGCCGCCTGACCGGAAGGGTCAGGCGACGGGTCGCGTGGCGCACGTCTCGGCGGTCGACGTGCGTTTCGGTGACTGACCTGCGTCAGGCGATGACGGGCGCGAGCTCCACACCCGCCTGCTGCGGCTTGCCTGGGCTGATCAGCACGAACGCCACGATGGTGGCGACGACCAGCAGGATGGCGCTCACGGTGAAGGCGGACGTGTAGCCGTGCACGTACGCGGCCTTGGAGGCCTGCCCGTGCAGGTGGGTCGCGATGTACGTCGCGGTCGCCGTGGTCGCCACGGTGTTGAGCAGCGCAGTACCTAGTGAGCCACCGATCTGCTGAGTGGTGTTCACCAGTGCGCTGGCGACGCCGGCGTCGTGGTTGCCCACGCCGATCAGCGCCGTGCTGGAGAGCGGGACGAACACGAACGCGAGCCCGAGACTCATCAGCAGCTCGGACGGCAGGACGTGCGTCGCCCAGGTGCTGTCCACCGTGAGGTGGGTGAGGAGGTACATGCCGATCGCGGCGGTCAGGGTGCCACCGGTCATCAGGATGCGTGGCCCGATCCTCGGCAGGAGCTGGCTCGTGAGGCCGGCGCCGACGATGATCCCCGCGGAGAAGGGCAGGAAGGCGAAGCCGGTCTTGAGCGCCGAGTACCCCAGGATGATCTGGAAGTAGAAGGTGAGGAACAGGAACATCCCGAACAGCGCCAGGCCGATGATCAGGGACGTGAGGTACGAGCCGCCACGGTTGCGGTCGAGGATGACGCGCAGCGGCAGCAGCGGGTGCGTCGTCCTGCGTTCGATGAGCACGAACGAGACGAGCATGACCACCGCGATGATGAAGAACGGGATCGCCGCGGACGACGTCCAGCCGTTGACCTGCGCGGGCACGCCGTTCACGCCAGTGCCGGCACGCAGCGAGCCGACCTTGGTGAACCCGTACACGAGCGAGGCAAGCCCCAGGGTGGCGGTGACGACGCCGGGGATGTCATAGCTGGTGTTGCCCACGGCCTTGCTCTCGCGCACCACGGGCACCGCAGCGAAGGCTGCGAACAACGCGATCGGGATGTTCACGAGCAAGCACCAACGCCAGGACGCGTACTCGGTGAGGACGCCGCCCACGATCAGGCCGATCGCCGCACCGCCGCCCGCGATGGCTCCGTAGACACCGAAGGCGCGAGCGCGCTCCTTGCTCTCAGTGAAGGTCACGGAGATCAGCGACAGCGCCGCAGGCGCGAGCAGTGCGCCGAACGCGCCCTGCAGGGCCCGGGCTGACAGCAGCGCGAACATGTTCGGTGCGGCACCACCCAGTGCGCTGGCCGCCGCGAAGCCGAGCAGGCCGATGATGAACACCCGCTTGCGTCCCGCGTAGTCGGCGATCCGGCCACCGAGCAGAAGGAGCCCGCCGAAGGACAGGGTGTAGGCCGTGATGACCCACTGGCGGTCGGAGTCCGAGATGTGCAGGGCTTGCTGCGCCGAGGGAAGCGCGATGTTCACGATGGAGGCGTCGAGCACCACCATCAGCTGCGCGAGGGCGATCACCCCGAGGGCGAGCCAGCGTTTCGGGTCGGGCTCACTGAGCGTGGCGGCGTCAGGCGACTGGGTCGCAGCCGATTGGTCCGTGCGTGACATAGGGTCCTCCGGAGCTGAACGGCAGTGTGAGACAGGTGGTGTGTCAACCAGTTGACGACGTCAACTGTTGACTCTCCCAACCTATTCCGTGCCACCGACAGTTCTTCGCGGCGGACTGGCTCAGGGCGTGAGCGGGATCTCGTGACGCAGGATCGCGGCCTCGAGAACGCGGAGCGTCGGACCGGGATCGAGCCCGAGATCGTCCGCCAGGACCTGCCGGGCGGTCCGCAACGTGGCCAGGGCGTCGGCCGGTCGGCCGCTGCGATAGAGCGCCAATGAGGTCTGGGCCCAGAGGTCCTCGCGGGTGGGGTGGAGATCGACCAGGCGTCGCAGCTCGCTCACGGCCTCCTGACCGTTGCCCAGCGTGAGGTCGGCCCGCGCGCGGCCCACGATGGCGTGCACCCGGAGCTCCTCGAGCCGGCGGCACTCGCGGGACACGAAGCTGAGCTGGGTGAGCTGGGCGAGGGGCTCGCCGCACCAGAGTCGGAGCGCGTCGTCCAGCGTCTCCCAGGCTTGGGCGGGATCGCCGGCGCTGAGCTGACGGTGGCCGAGGGCCACCAGGTGCTCGAACCTGAAGGTGTCGACGTCCGACGGCTCGACGTCGAGGGCGTAGCCGGCGTCGCGCAGCACGATGGCCGACTCGCCGACGACGCGGCGCAACCGCGAGACCTGGGACTGGAGCGCGTTGCTCGGGTTGGCGGGGAGGTGATCGCCCCAGAGCTCGTCGAGCAGCCGCCGAGGCTGGATCACGGTGCCTGCGTGGTAGGCGAGCATGGTGAAGAGCCCGGCCTGGCGACGGCCGGCGATGCGGTGCTGGACGCCGTCCTTGATGAACGTGGGAGGCCCGAGCAGCCGGAACGTCGGAGCGCCCTCGGGCGGCTCGTCGAGCCCCCGCCGGTCGGTCGAGCCGGCCGAGACTGAGCTGAAGGCCAGGACGTGCGCGAGCTGTGGCTCGCGACTGCGGGTCGGACGCGGGGACGAGATCAATGTGGACACGGAAATGGTCTACCCGAGTCCGCCCGCGATGTGGCCGCTGTGGCGTGGCTGACCTCGGACATGTCCGAAACACGACACGGCTTGACCAGCTCACGAGAGCCTTGCGGCTGGCCGTGTATCAGGGCTCTCTGCGGATGCTCTGACCGGTGGATGCGGACGAGCGACTACGGTGGCTGAGGGGCTCCTGGAAGATCCGATCGTCGGCGTCAGATCGCCCTGGGGGGGGTGGTCGGGTGGTGCCCGGGACGAGGATCCCGGGCACCACCCGCCGGGCCGAGCCCAGCAGCCTGCCTCTGCTTCCTCCACAGCCCAGCCTCGGGTGGCTGCCATCCACAGCCGGCACGGCAGCGCCGCTACGTGCGCCGTCGAGCGCCAGGCTCGATCCGTCGACCCGTGAGCGGTCGAGCGCGGCGTCAGCCGTGGACCTGTGGCAAGAGGAGCACCAGCCATGAACGAGACCGTGGTCACCATGGTGGGCAACATCGCCAGCGAGATCAGGACCAACCGGACCCGCGAGGGACTCACCGTGAGCAGCTTCCGGCTGGCCTCCACCAGCCGGCGCTTCACGAAGACCAAGGGCTGGGTGGACGCCGACACCACCTTCGTGACCGTCGTCTGCTGGCGTCAGCTGGGCGACCACGTCGCGAGTTCGTTCGGCAAGGGGGAGCCGGTGATCGTCTGCGGTCGGATGCGCGTGCGCGAGTGGACGACGGACGACGGCCGCTCCGGCAAGGAGATCGAGATCGACGCGCAGGCGGCCGGGCACGACCTCAGCCGAGGCACCGCGGCCTTCGTCCGGGCTGAGCGCGCCCCAGCCAGGACAGCAGCGACCGAGGTGTCTGGGTCGCTGGTCGGCGACGGCGTGCCGACCAGCGAAGGCGGGCCGACCGGCGAAGGCGGGCCGAGCGGCGAAGGCGGGCCGAGCGGGGACGGCGTGCCGGTCGGGGAGGTCGAGGTTGTCGCCGCCTGATGCACCCGCGACGCTGCTGACATGCTTGGCGGGTGAGCGTCAGCGCACCTGTCTCAGCCGGGCCCGCGCGGGCCCTGGCCGATGCCGCGCTGGTCATGGTCGGTACCAGTCCACGCCGGGCCCAGCTGCTCGCCGAGGAGGCAGTCAGCGCGGCCGCGCTCGAACGCGACAAGGTCGCCCAGTCCACGGCTTTGCGTGCCCTGGGCCTCGCGACGCGCCAGCTGGGCGACCTCCTGCGCGCCGAGCAGCAGATGCGATCTGCGGTGCGGGCCGGGCAACGCAGTGGGCAGCTGCAGTCCGAGGCGGAGGCCCGCATGAGCCTGGCCTTCGTGCTCATGGACCGCGGTCGGATCGGGGGCGCCTTGGCCCAGGCCGACCGCGCTGCCGCCGGGCTCACCGGCCTGCCTGCGGCGCGCCTCGCATCGCAACGTGCGCTGATCCTGCAGCGGGCGGGACGCCTGGACGAGGCGCTCGCCGTCTACGCCACGGCGTTGCCGGTCCTCAAGCGCCACGGCGACGACCTGTGGGAGGCGAGGCTCCGCAACAACCGCGGCCTGCTCCAGGCCTATCGAGGGGCGCTCGCCCTGGCGGAGCACGACCTCGTCAAGAACCTGGAGCTCGATCGCGAGGCCGGCCGGCACCTCGACGCCGCCGCAGCCGAGGGGAACATCGGCTTCCTGGCTGCACGTCGGGGTGATGCTCCCCGCGCGCTCGAACGCTATGACGCCGCGACGGCTACCTACGATCAGCACGAGGCCCCGAACGCGCAGCTCCTGCTCGACAGGTCCGAGCTCCTGCTCTCCGTCGGTCTCGTGGACGAAGCCACCGAGAACGCGCACCGAGCCGTGGCGATCTGCCTCGCCGGAGGCAACGAGACCGATCTGGCCGAGGCCGAGCTCGCCTACGCCAAGGCCGCGCTCGCCGACGGCCGCCCTGACGAGGCCGTCGAGGCCGCCCGCCGCGCAGAGCAGCTCTTCCGGCGGCAGGCGCGAGGAGCGTGGGCGTTGCTGGCGCGTTACGTCCGGCTTCGAGCACAGGAGGCGGCGGGTCAGGCGTCCAGGCGGAGTCTGGCCAGTGCGCTCTCGACCGCCGACGCACTGGCGGCGGCAGGCTGGCACGTGAACGAGCTCGACGCCCGTCTCGTCGCTGCCCGGACGGCCTTGGCCATCGGTGATCACGAGGTCGGCAGCGAGCAGCTTCGGCGCGCCGCCAGAGCGAGGTCCTCCGGTGACGTGGAGCTGCGGACGCGGGCCTGGTACGCCGAGGCGTTGCTCCGACGTTCCCGGGACGACGGCCCTGGTGCCCAGGCAGCGCTGCGCGCCGGACTGCGTGGCGTCGAGCGCCGTCGGGCGAGCCTTGGTGCGACCGAGCTGCGGGTGCACGTCACGATCCACGGCGCCGAGCTCGCTCGGCTGGGCTTGCAGCTCGCCGTCGCGGCCGGAGCGCCGTCGCAGGTCCTGGCCTGGGCCGAGCGTGGCCGAGCGGGGGCCCTGCACCTGCGCCCGGTCCGGCCACCGCGTGACCCGGAGCTCGCAGCTGCGCTGGCGGAGCTGAGACGGCTCTCCGCCGAGGTGGACGAGGCCCTGCTCGATGGCGAGCGACCACGGACCCTCGAAGCCCGCCGCCGTGAGCTCGAGCAGGTCGTCGTGGGCGCGAGCAGGACGGCGGCCGGCGGCCTGCACGCACCGGTCTCGGTACCGACCGTCCGGGCACTGGCCGATGCCCTGGGCGACCGCGCCCTGGTCGAGTTCGCCGAGGTCGACGGACAGCTCTTCGCCGTCACGGTGCGACGCGGCAGGTCGCGCCTCTTCTCACTGGGGTCGTTGGCTGCGGTGTCCGACGAGCTCGGCGCCCTGCACTTCTCCTTACGCAGACTGGCCCTCGGATTCGGGTCGGCGCGATCGCTCGCTGCGGCCCGAGAGGCTGCGGACCGCTCGCTGGCGGTTCTCGACCAGCTGCTGCTCCGACCGCTGGCGCCGGAGGTCGACGCGCGGCCGCTGGTCGTGGTGCCGAGCGGGGCGCTGCACGGCGTGCCGTGGACCGTGCTGCCCACAGCGAGTGCCGTCCCGGTGACCGTCGCGCCGTCAGCGTCGATCTGGCTGCGCGCGGACCGGCTGCCGCGCTCGCGGCCGGACCCACGCGTGCTGCTCGCTGCCGGGCCCGGGCTGGATGCAGCGGATGCCGAGGTGCGGTCGCTCGCCGAGCTCTATCCGGGCTCGACCGTGCTGGTCGGGACCGCCGCGACCACAGAACGGGTGCTGCACGAGCTCGACGGCGCCGACGTCGCCCACCTGTCCGCGCACGGTCGGCTCCGCGTCGACAACCCGCTGTTCTCCGCCCTCGAGCTCGCCGACGGACAGCTCACCGTCTACGACCTCGAACGTCTCACCGACGCGCCGCGGACTGTCCTGCTCCCCGCCTGTCAGTCCGGAGTTCCTGCGGTCAGGGCCGGGGACGAGGTCATGGGACTGGTGTCGGCCCTGCTCGCCCTCGGCTCTCGACAGGTGGTCGCGACGGTCCTCTCGGTCCCGGACCACGCGACCGCCACGCTCATGGTCGCTGTCCACGAGGGACTCGGCGCCGGGCTCGAACCCGCCGAGGCCCTGCTCTCGGCTCGGGCCCGCAGTGACCTCGCCGACCCAGCAGTCTTCACCGCCGCCGCTGGCTGTCTCGCCTTCGGTGCGTGAACCGGCTGAGTCGCGCTCGATGGCCTGCCTGCCGGCTACATCGCCGGATCGGTGTCAGGGGTGTAGAGGGCGCCGAAGCCAGGCCAGTCGGACTCGGGGAGCTCGCTCAGCAGCTCCAGGGCCACCTGCCGGGCCGTGCGTCCGTTGGACTTGCGCAGCCGGTCAGCGATCTCCGCACCGACCAGCGGTGCGGCGAACGACGTCCCGCTCCACCTGGCCCAGCCCTTGAACGTGACGTCGTCCACGCCGTCGAACCGCGCGCCGTCCACGAAGGTGCTCAGCAGGCCGACGCCGGGCGCGCAGACGTCCACCCACGGCCCGAAGTTGCTGAACTTGGCCGGTGCGGTCGCCTTGGAGTCGTACGCCGCGACGGCGACCACGCCCTTGAGCGCGGCGGGCCAGAAGGGGCGGTCGGAGGCGTTGTTCCCCGCCGCCGCGACGACGATGCGGGAGCGCCCGAGGGCAGCGATCGCCTGGGCCAGCGCCAGGGGTGGGTTGTCGTCCTGGGTGTATCCGCCGAGCGACAGGTTGATGACCTGGGCCGAGGTCTCGGCGAGACCGAGCGCGACCGAGAGGTCATCGCCGTAGCCGGTCGAGTCGAGCACTCGGGCCGTGTCGATCCCCAGCCCCGGCGAGACGAGGTGGACCAGCCCGCAGATGAACGCGCCATGGCCCGCCTGGTCGTCGAGCAGACCGTCGTGGTCGTCGTCCAGCTCGTCGAGATCCGCACCCTCCATCACGACGCATGCCTGCAGGTTCGGGTGCAGCGTCGCGAGCGAGGCAGGCACCCCGGTGTCCAGGACAGCGAGATCGACCGAGGTCGAGCGTGACGTACGGGCGTCCCATGGCGAGCCAGGGTTGTCCATCGGGTCGGGCGGTCCGCCGGGACCGCCCTTGTACGTCGGCTCGCCGGCGAAGACGTGGTTCAGCGAGACGGCCGGCGCGCGCTCGTCGTTGCTGGTCCTGAGCTTGGTGACCAGATCTGGGAGGTGGACGCCGTCCGGCACGCGCCACAGCTCGACCCCGACGCCTTTGGCGTTGAGCCGACCATGGATGTCCGCGGCCGCCGGCGCGAGCGTCTGCCGCCAGCCTTCGCCCGGCTCGTACGGACGGGCGTCGTACTCGCGACGGAGGAGGTCGCCGAGCGCACGTGCCGACTCCTGCGTAAGCAGGAGGTCGTTCGGACGGTAGTAGTAGTCCTCGCCCGCGAGCACGGGGGAGAGGTGGCTGGCTCGAGCGGCCATGCCCTCGGGTCCACGACCTGACAGTGCTGACTGCGGCCGGTTCTCCATGCTGCCTCCTGCGTGAGCGGCGGGCCGTGGGGGCGGTCCTCGCCGGGCTGCGGCTACCTACGTCGGTCTGCGTCGCTGGCTGTCTACGTTGCTGTCGGTCTGCGGTACGAGCGGGTGCCCGGCGCGTCGAGTCTTCCGGGAGCACCCGCCGAGGACAAGCGGCCGAACAGGGCGGCCGATGCCGCAGCTGCGGTACTTCCTCCCGCTGCTTGGAGCACGTCGCTGCGATCCTGATACATCGAACCGGTCTCTCCACAGCCCGAAAAATTGTTGCTGCAGCCCGCGTATCAGCGGGGCTAGCGTTTCCTCGTCTTCCAGTCGGCGTCGCCACCACGTCGTGTCAGCGACGACCACTGTCAAGGGGGAATCGTGCTCGAACGAACTGCGGTGAGCGTGCTCGCCGACGATCCTGTGACCCAGGCCGGTATCACCGGTCAGCTTCGCGAACGCCCGTGCTTCTGGGTTCGCCCGTTCGATCTCGGGTTCCCCACCGCCGTGGTGGTCGTCGCTGCGCCGGCCATGGACTCCTGGTGGCAGGAGCGCATCCGGCAGGCGCGGTGCGACGGCCGAAGTCGCGTGGTTGCGCTCGTCACCCATCTTGACGGCGCCGGAGTGCTGGCTTCGGTCGAAGCCGGGGCGTGCGTCCTGCTCAGACGCAGCGAGGCGACCGACGACCGGCTGGCCGAGGCTGTCCGCGTTGCTGCCGCCGGAGACGGCTCGCTGCCGACCGACCTGCTGCGTCGACTGATGGGCCAGGCCGCCCCGGTGGGAATGCAACCCGCTGTCGACCCCTCGGAGGTCAGCGCCCGCGAGGTCCACATCCTGAAGCTGCTCGCCGACGGCTGCTCCACCGCCGACATCGCCTCGCAGCTCGCCTACTCCGAGAGCACCATCAAGGGCGCCATCCACGAGCTCACCAGCCGTCTCGGAGTGCGCAACCGCACGCACGCGGTGGCGTTCGCCGTCCGCGGCGGCCTGATCTGACCAGCCACCCACAGACCACGAAGGAGCCATCCCCGGGGGGATGGCTCCTTCGTGCGTGCGGGTACCGCGAGGGCTCAGCACCCGCGACGGCTCAGCACCGGCGAAGGCTCAGCACCGGCGAGGGCTCAGCACCCGCGACGGCTCAGCACCGGCGACGGCTCAGCACCGGCGAAGGCTCAGCACCGGCGAAGGCTCAGCACCGGCGAAGGCTCAGCACCGGCGAAGGCTCAGCACCGGCGAAGGCTCAGCACCCGCGACGGGCTGACAACCGCCAGGGTCTAGAGACTGACCCAGCTGGTGGTGATCGGCGTGCCGTCGTCACCGACCAGGTGAAGGCGCACGGTGCCGGGAGGGATGTCGTCGACGCTGAAGCGGCCGTGCGCGTCGATCGAGACGACGGACCTTTCGGTGGCCGTCTCGACCTCGACGGTGCCACTGGCGCCGTCGACGACGGCGAGCAGCGACCGGGAGCCGTCCTGGTCGGTCACCTGCACCTCGATCGAGACCGTGCCGGCCTCGAACGACAGCATCCGGACGCTGTCGGGGTCGGCATCACGGACCAGAACCGCGGCGGGGTCGGTCGCGCTGTCGCGGACGAGCTCGGCGAGCTCGGCATCGAGCCGCCGCATGGCGAAGGCAGCGTGACCGGCCTCGATGACCAGTGCGGGTGGCGCGTCGACCTGGGCCGCGGCCGAACGCAGCCGCTGCAGGAGCGCGTCCAGGGCCGGGTCGTCGGCCCCGCCGCCACTGCCAGCGATGTCGATCGTCAGGTCGTTCATGCCATGCCTCCCCGGTCGGTTGGTGCCTCACCGAGCACGTCGGATGCCTCGGTCAGTCGTCGTAGGTGGTCCAAGCAGCGCTGCCTGGTCGGGCCGATCGACCCGACGGGCATCTCGAGCGCGGCGGAGACCTCGGCGTAGCTCGGGGGTGGCGTGGCCATCAGCACCCGGAGCAGCCGTCGGCACCGATCGCCCAGCTGGTCGAACGTGCGCCACAGCTCGGCGTCGCGCTCCTCGCGCAGCAGGTGCGCGTCCAGCGGCTCCGCCGGGTCGATGACGTCAGGCAGGCCGTCCTCGTGGAACGACACCTGCTCACGCTTGCCCTGGCGCAGCACCCGCAGGCACTCGCGCCGCAGTGTCGTCGCGAGCCAGCCCGGCAGCCGGTCAGGGTCCTCGATACGGCCGAGGTTCTCGACGAGCCGGAGCCACGTGGTCTGGATGGCGTCCGCGGAGTCGGCGGTGCTGAGCCGGAAGCTGCGGGCGATCGACCAGAGCAGGCTGGAGTACTGGTCGACGATGGCGTTCCAGGCGGTCGAGTCGCCGCCGGCGGCCCTGGCGACGAGCACCCTGACCTCGCTGGTCACGACGAGCGACGACGGGCCTGAACCGGCTGCGGCCTCCGCGGCGATCGAGTCTCCTGACCCACCGGTGTCGATTGGCACTGCCGCTCCCGAGTCGAGACGTTGCGTCCGGCCAGCACATTGTGCCCGATCCGGTTGAAAACGGACGGGCAGCGCTGGGGGCAAGGTCGTGGACATCACCAGCAAGAGCGCCTGCCGGTCGTCCCTGATACCTACGGCGGCGTAGGTATCTCGGCCGGGCCACTAGGCTCGCAGGCATGGCTGAGTTCATCTACACCATGTCCCGCGCGCGCAAGGCGCACGGCGACAAGGTCATCCTCGACAACGTCACGCTGTCCTTCCTGCCCGGCGCCAAGATCGGCGTCGTCGGGCCCAACGGCGCCGGCAAGTCCAGCGTGCTCAAGATCATGGCCGGCCTGGACACGCCCTCCAACGGCGAGGCGTTCCTCTCGCCGGGGTACACCGTCGGCATCCTGCAGCAGGAGCCGCCGCTCGACGAGACGAAGACCGTCCTGGAGAACGTCGAGGACGGCGTCGCCGAGATCAAGGGCAAGCTCGACCGCTACAACGAGATCACCGTGGAGCTGGGCGAGCCGGACGCCGACTACGACACGCTGCTCGCCGAGATGGGCGAGCCTGCAGACCGAGCTCGACCACGCGAACGCCTGGGACCTCGACTCCCAGCTCGAGCAGGCCATGGACGCGCTGCGCTGCCCGCCGGCGGACGCCGACGTCGACATGCTCTCCGGTGGCGAGCGGCGCCGCGTGGCGCTGTGCAAGCTGCTGCTGCAGGCGCCCGACCTGCTGCTCCTCGACGAGCCGACCAACCACCTCGACGCCGAGTCGGTGCAGTGGCTCGAGCAGCACCTGGCGAAGTACCCCGGCACCGTCGTCGCGGTCACCCACGACCGGTACTTCCTCGACAACGTCGCGCAGTGGATCCTCGAGCTCGACCGCGGCCGCGCCTACCCCTACGAGGGCAACTACTCCACCTACCTCGAGACCAAGCAGGCCCGGCTCAAGGTCGAGGGGCAGAAGGACGCCAAGCGCGCCAAGCGCCTGGCCGAGGAGCTCGAGTGGGTGCGCTCCAACGCCAAGGGCCGCCAGGCCAAGAGCAAGTCGCGGCTGGCGCGCTACGAGGAGATGGCCGCCGAGGCCGAGAAGACCCGCAAGATGGACTTCGAGGAGATCCAGATCCCGCCGGGCCCGCGGCTCGGTCGAGTCGTCATCGAGGCCGAGCAACCTCACCAAGGGCTTCGGCGACCGGCTGCTCATCGACAACCTCTCGTTCACCCTGCCGCGCAACGGCATCGTCGGCGTCATCGGCCCGAACGGCGTCGGCAAGACGACGCTGTTCAAGATGCTGATGGGCGACGAGAAGCCCGACAGCGGCTCGATCAAGGTCGGCGAGACCGTGAAGATCTCCTACGTCGACCAGAGCCGCGGCGGGATCGACCCGACCAAGAACGCTCTGGGAGGTCGTCTCCGACGGGCTCGACTACATCAAGGTGGGCAAGGTCGAGATGCCGTCGCGGGCCTACGTCAGCGCGTTCGGGTTCAAGGGCCCGGACCAGCAGAAGCCGGCGGGGGTGCTCTCCGGTGGTGAGCGCAACCGGCTGAACCTGGCGCTCACCCTCAAGCAGGGCGGCAACCTGCTGCTGCTCGACGAGCCGACCAACGACCTCGACGTCGAGACCCTCGTCAGCCTGGAGAACGCGCTGCTGGAGTTCCCCGGCTGCGCGGTGGTCGTCAGCCACGACCGGTGGTTCCTCGACCGGGTGGCCACCCACATCCTCGCCTACGAGGGCGACTCGCAGTGGTTCTGGTTCGAGGGCAACTTCGAGTCCTACGAGAAGAACAAGGTGGAGCGGCTCGGCGTCGACGCCGCGCGGCCGCACCGCGCGACCTACCGCAAGCTCACCCGCGGGTAGGAGAGCGCATGGCACGCTTCACGGCTCAGGTCGCCATGCGCTGGTCCGACATGGACGCCTACGGCCACGTCAACAACGTGCAGTTCCTGACCTACGTCGAAGAGGCGCGGGTCGAGATGTTCAAGTCCGTGCCGCTGTCCGGGATCGACCAGGTGGCAGCCGGGATCCTGGTCGCGGCGAGCGACATCAAGTACCGCAAGCCGCTGCTGCACCGGCACAAGCCGGTGCCGATCGACGTCTGGGTGCTCCGGATCGGGGCTGCCATGTTCACGCTCGGCTACGAGGTCTACGACGAAGGCGGCATCGTCTACGCGACCGCCTCGTCGACGATGGTCCCGTACGACTTCGAGCACGAGCGTCCCCGGCGGCTGACGACGCAGGAGAAGGACTGGCTGGCGGAGTTCGTCGACGAGCGGGCATGAGCACCCTGGTCCTCGGGGCTGACGAGTCGGCCGGTCTGCTGGCCTACCTCGACCGGTTGCTCCGGCTGGACGGTCGGGCGGCGGTCCGGCTGCAGGCTCGGGGGACCGTGCTGGGCGTCTGGGCGTTCCCGCCGCTGGACGTCGTGGCGTTGCGGCCGGTGGCGCTCGCCGGGCCCGTCGAGCTCGACGCGACGGTGAGCGCCCAGCGGCTGGTCGAGTCGGTCTCCCTCGACAACACGGTCGAGCTGCCCCCGCCGGTGCCAGGGCCCGCCGCAGCCGGGTTGCTCCCCCCTCGCACCGGTTGGGAGCGGCTCGCCGTGGTCCCCGCCGGCGCGGTGGACGACGCCGTGCGGGTCGCGGTCGAGGGCTTTGGACGCAGGGTAGAGCAGCTGGCCGAGGCGGACCGGGTGCGCCCCGCGCTCGAAGGGATCGCCGCCGAGCTGTGGGGTGCTCCAGTCGTGGCCGGCGTTCCGCTCCGGGCTGCGCACGCCGCGGTGCGCCTGGGCCTGCTCGGCCGAGACGGTGAGGTCTCGGCGTACAAGGCCGGTCCGTGGCAGCGACTGGCCTGCCCTGGCGGTTCGGTCGCCCTGCGACGAGACGGCGCCGGCATCGCAGCGCTCGACCTCGGCATCTGGTCGCTGGGCGGGCGCTGAGACCGCCGGCTGGTCAGCGCGCGACGGACTTGGGTGGCAGCCCGCGGACGTAGCCGACCGAGCGTGCGACCCAGGGGCTGAGCTGACCCTCGGTGCGGACGTCGTCGGCCGCCACCCTGAGCCAGCCGTGCATCGGACGACCGCGCATGACGGCGACTTCGGCCGCGGTGGAGTCGACGAGCGCGTCAGCCTCAGCCGGATCGACGCGCACCAGGATGCCGCCCTGGCCGCTGGCCGAGATGGCCATGGCGCCGCCGATCAGGAAGGCGAGCCCGCCGAACATCTTCTTCTCGGTGACGCCCGGCTCGGCCTCCAGCAGCTCCCTGATCCGCGTCGCCAGCTCGAGGTCGTAGGCCATGGCTCGACGCTAGACCGTTCCGAGCGGCCGGTACATGACGTGCAGCCCGACGAGGCCGAGCCGGCGGTGGTCGAAGGCTTCGGGCACGGTCCCGACGATGCTGAAGCCGAGCCGCTGCCACAGCCGTACCGCCGACTCGTTCGTCTCGACCACCGCGTTGAACTGCATGCTCCGGTAACCCTGCTCGGTGGCCCAGGCCAGCGCATGCTCGCCGAGCCCTCGACCCACGCCGTGCCCTCGTCCGGCCGGCGCGACCATGAAGCTCGCCGTCGCGACGTGGGCACCGCGGCCCGGCCGGTTGGGCCCGACCTTCGCCGTGCCGACGATGACGCCGTCGACGACCGCGACGAAGGTGAAAGCGGGTGGGCGCTCCATCCACAGGGCGCGCCCGGCGGCTGAGTCGATCGGCCACGGGTAGGCGTACGTCTCGCCGGCCTCGACGATGTCGCTGAAGAACGGCCAGATGCTGTCCCAGTCGGCGTCGGTCGCCAGTCGGATCTCCATCCGTCGACCCTAACCGGGCACCAGGCTTCGAAGGGGTGCGAGATCACGCGTTGTGGCAGCCTGGACGCGTGGCCTATGACGTGCTGTTCGCCGGACTCGCGGTCGCCGACCTGGAGGTCTCCGCCGCGTGGTTCGAGGCTCTGCTGGGCCGTCCCGCCGACATCCTCCCCAACGACGACGAGGCGATGTGGAAGATCGTCGAGGGCGGCTGGCTCTACCTCGTCCGCGACCCCGTGCTAGCGGGTGGTGGCAGGGTCACCATCGCCGTCCCTGATCTCGCCGTCGCGCTCACGGAGCTGACCGGCCGGGGACTGCTCCCCGGGCAGGTCGAGCCCGTGGGGGAGGCAGGGATCCACTCGATCCTGACCGACCCGGACGGGAACACGGTGAACTTCATCGAAGTCAGCGGCCAGGACGGCTGACGCTGCTGGCCCAGCCCGCCGAGCCGGCCGAGCCAGCTGAGCTCCGCTAGCCGCGCGCCATGGCGTCGACGCAGACGGTGATCGCGAGGATCAGCGGGACGTCCTGGCCTTCGGCGAGGTGGACGCCGTAGGTGTCGCGGATCCGGAACCACTTCTTGGAGACGGTCGCCACGGTGTGGCCGTCCCGCTCGATCTCGTACTCGTGGTCGACGATGTTGCCGTGGGCCTTGAGGTCGTCGCCGCCCTCGACCTCGATGATGTAGTGGTCGCGGATCCCGATGAGGCGCTTGTGCACGGTCGCCTTGACGCTGCCGCGCTCGATCGTCATCTTGTCGCGGATGCTGAGCTTCTTCTCCTGGATCTTCGAGAGCTCGTTCCCGTCGGGGTCCTCCAGGATGAAGGTCTCCCGCAGCCGCACGGCCTTGCCGTTGACCTTGTAGACCTTGGTGCCGTTGTCGTCCTCGATCCAGAAGTCGTCGCCGATCGCCATGATCTTCTCGCGCATCCGGAACTTCGGGCCGTCAGGTCCTCGGTGCAGCAGTCCCATCGTGGGCATCCCTCTCGTGCGTCAGGGGGTCTCGTCGAACGTGTTGACCATCGCATGGGCCGAGGCCACCAGGTAGTCCCACAGCTGGTCCTCGAGCGGCCCGGGGAGGTTCATGAGCTCGACGCCGGCACGCATGTGCACCAGCCAGCGCTCGCGGGCCGCGGGGGTGACGGCGAACGGGGCGTGCCGCATCCGTAGCCGCGGGTGCCCACGTTCGTCCGAGTAGGTGGTGGGTCCACCCCAGTACTGCTCGAGGAACATCAGCTGGCGGCGCTCGGCGGGCCCGAGGTCCTCCTCCGGGTACAGCGGTCGAAGGACCGGGTCGCTCGCCACGCCCTCGTAGAACCGGTGGACCAGCAGCACGAAGGCGTCGTGGCCGCCCATGGCCTCGTAGATGCTCGGGATCTCAGGCTCGCTCACCTGTCCATCGTCCCAGACGCCCGCCGGAGCCAGCGCCGTGGCAAGTTGCTCCAGACGGGTGCTCAAGACCTGCTTCGGCGGATGCCGACACGCTAAAGGTGACGCCTCCCCCCTCAGTCGAAGCGTTGGCGACCCCCTCTGCACCGCCCGCTGACGATCACGAGCCCGGTCCGGCGCCCACGCGTGTCGCACGCAGGGACGTCCTGCGCGTCGGTGCGGTGGGGGCTGCGGTCGCGGCCGTCGGTGCCGTCTCGGCCGCCGCCTCCCCTCCGGCGGCGGCGAGCGGTCCGATGCCCACCGTCGGTGCCAGCCTGCTGCCGCACGCGACGAACCTGCACCTGCTGAAGCGACTCACCTACGGTCCGTCCCCGGCCTCGCTGGCCGAGATCGTGAGCCTGGGTGCGCCGACCTGGCTGCGCCAGCAGCTCGCGCCCGCCACCATCAACGACAGCGTGTGCGACAAGTACCTGACCCGGTACCCGCGGCTCAACTACTCGATCCCGACGGTGCGGATCAAGTACGCGACGATGAACGGCAGCTGGGACCTCATGTCGGACCTCGGGCAGGCGACCTTGCTCCGGGCGCTGTCCAGCAAGCGGCAGCTCTTCGAGATGATGGTCGAGTTCTGGTCGAACCACCTGAACGTGACCAGCCCCAGCAGCGACGTGTGGGACAACCGGCACGACTACGACCGGTACGTGATCCGCAGGTACGCGATGGCGCGCTACGAGGACATGCTCTGGGCGAGCGCGACCCACCCGGCGATGATGCGGTACCTCAACAACGCCGACTCCCAGCCGCCGGACTTCAACGAGAACTACGGTCGCGAGCTCCTCGAGCTGCACACCGTCGGGGTCGACGCCGGCTACACCGAGGTCGACATGCGGAACTCGGCTCTCATCATGAGCGGGTTCGGCGTGCACGACGTCTGGGCGCCGGCGGGCAAGCCGATCGACCCGAAGAACGGCACCTTCGAGTTCGCCGCCAAGAACCACTACATCGGACCCGTGACCGTCATGGGGTTCTCGAACGCCAACAGCACCGGAGCCGGCGGGTACAACGTCGGCCGCGCGTACATCCACTACCTCGCGCACCACCCGGCAACCGCCCGGCGGATCGCCGACAAGCTCGTCACCCGTTTCGTCTCGGACGACCCGCAGCCTGACCTGGCCGCAGCGTTGGCCGCGACCTACCTCGCTGCCGACACCAACATCACGGCCGTCCTCACGCAGCTGTTCGACAGCCCCGAGTTCCGGTTCTCCGACGGGCTCAAGGTCCGCCGGCCGCTCGAGCACCTGATGGCCAGCATGCGCGTCCTGTCGGTGACCCCGGACCCGGGCAACGGGACCAGCGGGCTCGAGGCGCTGTGGTGGGAGTCCGACCAGATGGGTCAGCAGCCGCTCGCCTGGCACCTGCCGAACGGGTACGCGGACACCGCGACGGACTGGCAGTCGACGAACTCCACGCTCGAGCGGTGGAACCTCAACATCACCGCCGCCGCGCAGTGGTGGATCGTGCGTCAGGGTGACCCGAAGGACCCGAACAACCAGCCCATGCTGCAGGCACCAGCCGCGATCACGCTGCTGCCCAAGCCGCTTCCAGCGACCTACGGCGAGGTCGTCGACGCGCTCGCCCAGCGGCTGCTCTTCGGTCCGCTCACGCCCGAGGGCCGGGCCGGGCTGCTCGCGTTCATGGGGAAGAGCGCGACGAGCACGGCCAAGGCGAGCGACGGCATGCTCAGCTGGCAGCTCCCCTACGTCGTGGCGCTGATCCTCGACTCCGCCCAACACGCGATGCGCTGAGGAGACAGACCATGCGACGACCGACCACCTTCCGACGAGCGACCGTGGGCGGTCCAGGATGCCGCGCTCAAGCCGTGCGGCTGCCCCGAGTACGACCAGGCCGGCCTGAGCCGGCGGCAGTTCATCAAGCGCACCGCCGCCGTCGCCGCCGCGACCGGCCTCGTGGGTACCGAGCTGTCCACCCAGCTGGCCTTCGCTAGCTCGCCCTCCTACAGCGGTGACGTCCTCATCGTGCTCTCGCTCCGGGGCGGCTTCGACGGGCTCTCCGTCGTCGTGCCCACCGAGATGCAGACGATGGCGGTCCGAACCCCGGCCCAACATCGGCATCCCGAACGGGATGCTGCTCCCGACCGGCGACAGCCAGGTTCGGTCTGCACCCCGCGATGGCGCCACTGCTGCCGTTCTGGCAGGCCGGCACCTTCGGTGCGGCGCACGCGGTCGGTCAGACGACGAACCCGACCCGCTCGCACTTCGAGGCGACGGAGGAGCTCGAGCGAGCCGCCCCCGGGACCACGTTGCGGACCGGCTGGCTCGACCGGATGCTGGGGACGCGGACGGCGGGCACGGTGTTCCAGGGTGCCTACGTCGGCTGGTCGGCCGTGTCGGACGCCTTCAACGGCCCGGTCCCGGTGCTCGGGCTCGCGAGCATCGACGGCTTCGGGCTGTCCGGCGCGGCGCAGGACGGCTCGGACCTCCCCAAGTGGGCCGCCGCGCTGACGGCGCTCAACGTCGGTGGGGCCAGCGCGGTCACGGTCCCCACGGCGACGACGCTCGGCGCGCTCGCGACCGTGAAGGGCCTGGGCACAGCCTCGACCTACGTCCCCAGCGGGGGAGCCGTCTACGACACGACGAGCGACCTCGCGATGGCGCTGCGGGACATCGCCCGGCTCATCAAGGCCGGGGTCGGACTGCAGACCGTCGGGCTCGACTACAGCGACTGGGACATGCACGCGGGCCTGGCCATCGGTACCCAGGACCCGACCAAGGGCTGGATGCACGACAAGGTCACCGAGCTGTCCAACGCGCTGGCGACCTTCTACACCGACCTCGGCAGCTACGCGGCGACCACCACCTTGGTCACGCTGTCCGAGTTCGGCCGGCGCGTGGAGGAGAACGGCTCCGAACGGTCTCGACCACGGGCACGGCAACGTCGTGCTGATGATGGGCGGCGGGATCAACGGCGGCCAGGTGCACGGCACGTGGCCGACCCTCGACCCGGCGGCCCTCGACGACGGCGACCTCGCGGCGACGACCGACTACCGCAACGTGCTCGGCGAGCTGCTGGTCAAGCGGTGCGGCGTGAGCGCCAGCGACTCCACGATCTTCCCGGGCAACACCTACGCCCCGATCGGCGTCGCGCACTAGCCAGGGGGTGTCCCCCAGCTCAGCTCAGCTCAGCTCGGCGGGTACGCGGGCAGGTCGGGGTACCGGACTCCGCCTTGGTCCAGGGCGTCCTTCAGCCGCAGCCTGAGCTCGCGCGCGACGACGTTCTGCCGCAGCGGGGCCGTCCGCAAGGTGACCCGTAAGGTGACCGCCTCGGGCAGCATCGACTCGATGTTCACCGCCGACGGCTCGGCGAGGATGTCGGTGGCCCACTTGGGATCGGCGGCCAGCGTCTCGGCGACGCTGGTGATGATCGCCTGCACCCGGTCGACGTCCTCGCTGTAGGCGACGGGGATGTCGACGGTGGCCAGCGCCCAGCCCTGGGACTTGTTGCCGATGCGCTGGATCGACCCGTTCGGGACGTACCAGAGCACGCCGTCGTCATCCCGCAGCCGGGTGACGCGCAGCCCGACACCCTCGATGGTCCCGGTGGCCTGACCCGTGTCGACGACGTCACCGACGCCGTACTGGTCCTCGAAGATCATGAAGACCCCGGTCAGGAAGTCCTTGATCAGGCTCTGCGCACCGAAACCGACGGCGATGCCGACGACGCCGGCGCTGGCGATGATCGGGGTGATGTCAACGCCCAGCGTGCCGAGGATGACGATGACCATGATGGCGAACAGGACGAAGTTGGTGACGCTCTTCAAGAGCTGACCCACCGTGCGGGCGCGGGCGGCCGTGCGTTCCTCGATGAGCGCCGCGGCTGCGGCATCGTCGTGCCCGACCTGGCTGCGCGCCAGCCGGCGCGAGACGGTGGTGTCCTTGAAGGTGGCGACGACACGATCGATGGTCCGCCGCAGCACCCAGCGGGCGATGAGCGTGACGACGATGACCAGCAGGATCGTCACCGGCGTCCACAGCGCGGTGTCACCGACTTTGATCTCCACCGCGTGCGGGCTCGCCGAGACCGACGGCCCCGAGATCAGTGGCGACGGCGTCGCGGCGAACGGCAGGTGCACAGCCGGGAGCCTACTGGCCTGCGACCTCGCCACCCGTGAGCGTGAGGCCTGTGCTGGCGGCGAGGAAGGTGAGGGTGTCGGCGGAGAGCTCGACCGAACGTGACACCGACCGCGCGCCGTGCCCGACGTCGCCCTCGCGCCTGATGAGCACCGGTCGAGTCGATGAGGTGGCGTGCTGCAGGGCGGCGCAGAGCTTGCGGGCGTGCAGCGGGTCGACCCGGGTGTCGTGGTCGAACACCTGGAACACCACCGCGGGGTAGTCGACGCCCTCGTGCACGTGGTGGACGGGGGAGTAGGCGAGCAGCCAGCCGAGCTCGCTCGGCGACGTCGGCCGAGCCGTACTCGACGTTCCAGGTGCGCGCCGAGGCCGTGCTTCTCGTAGCGCACCATGTCGAGCAGCGGCGCCGAGCAGACCACCGCGGCGAACAGGTCGGGCCGCTGGGTCAGCGCGGCGCCGACCAGCAGCCCGCCGTTGGAGCCGCCCGAGATGCCGAGCTGATCCGTGCTCGTCCAGCCCTCGTCGACCAGCCACTGCGCCGCCGCGTGGAAGTCGTCGAAGACGTTCTGCTTGTTGCCGAGCATGCCGTCGCGGTGCCAGCTCCTCGCCCTCCTCGCGAGCCGCCGCGCAGGTTCGCGATCGCGTAGACGCCGCCGGCCTCGACCCAGGCCAGGATCGTCGCTGAGTACGCCGGGGTGAGCGGCACGCCGAAACCGCCATAGCCGTACAGGATCGCGGGCCGCGGCCCGGCGGCTCGGCCGTCGGGGACAGCACGAACATGCGCACCGACCGTGCCGTCGGCGGAGGCGTACTCGACCTGCCTGGTGTGGATCGGCGGGACCTCGACGGTGCCCGGCGCGCTGCTCCACAAGCTGGTCGTGTCGGTGCGGGCGTCGTAGTGCTGGACCGAGGACGGCGTGACGTGGTCGGTGTAGCCGAACCAGGCCTCGTGGCCGCCCTCGGGTCGCTCGACGATGCCTCCCACCGAGCCGAGCCCCGGCAGCGGCACGGTCCCGAGGCGCTCACCGGTCAGCGAGGTCGTGGCGGGTCATCTCGCGAGACCGCGTGGCGGGTCCACGACGCGAGGATCACCGGGCGGTCGAGCTCGCTGCCGTCCAGGATCGCGAAGCCGTCCAGGACGGCGACGTCGTCCTCGGGCAGGAGGTCCTGCCAGTGCTCGGCGGTCGGCTGCTCGGGTGTCGTGACGCAGACCCGGCCGCGCGGCGCGTCGAGATCGGTGAAGACGTACAGCCGGCCGTCGCGCCCGACCTCGATGCCGGTCTGCGCGTCGACGTCGAGCTGGACCGGGACCAGCACCGGAGCGTCCAGCGGCGCAGCGTGCAGGTCGGCGAGCCAGAGGTCGTTGCGCGGCGCGGTGCCCTCGGAGGCCGAGACCGTGAGCCAGCGGCCGTCTCGGGAGACCGAGGCCCCGAAGTACTCGGTGGCCTTGCGCCCCTCGCCGAACACCATGACGTCGGTGTCAGGGTCGGTCCCGAGCTTGTGCAGCCACACCCTGCGGTGGAACTGCTCCTCACCCGCGGGCACGAGCTCCGGGGCGAGCCTGCGGACGTAGTAGTACGCCTCGCCGCCGGGCAGCCAGCGCGATCGGGGAGTACCTGGCACGGTCGATGGGGCCGTCCAGCTGTTCGCCGGTGACGACGTCGAGCACCCGGACGACCGACTCCTCGGTCCCGCCCTCCGAGACCTGGTACGCGAGCAGCAGGCCCTCCTTCGAGGGTTGCCAGGTGTCGAGCGTGGTGAGGCCTGCCGGATCGAGCTGCATCGGGTCGACGAGCACGCGCTCGGTGCCGTCCGGGTCGATGGTGAGCAGGACGGCGTGCTCCTGCTCGGCCGTGCGGCGCATGAAGAACTGCCGCTCGCCACGCCAGACCGGCGCCGAGACGATGCCGGCCGCAAGAAGCTCGGTGAGACGGCGGCGCATGGCCTCATGCCCCGGCCACTGCGCGCGGTACTCCGCGTACAGCGCGTCCTGCGCCGCGGACCAGGCCCTCGTCTGGGCCGAGTCGGCGTCCTCGAGCCAGCGGTACGGATCGGCGACCTGATGGCCGTGGAGATCCTCGACGAGGTCGAGCCGCTCGGCCGCCGGGTAGGCGGGCCGGCTCGTCGAGGCGTGGTCGCTGGTGCCGTGCGTCCGCACGGTGGGTTGGTTCGTCATGGCCTCACCACCCTAAGCGAGCCGAGCGAGCGCGGGTCAGGCGACGCTCGCTCGCTGGGGATGGCGCGACGGATCGGTGAATAGCGCTGGCGCTCGCACCCGTCCGGGCCGGAGACTGGGCAGTGAGAGGAGGCGTCGGTGGAGCACACGCTGGTCCTGAACGCGACGTACGAGCCGCTCGGCGTGGTGCCGGACCGGCGCGCGCTGCTCCTCGTCCTGGCCAGCAAGGCCGTCACGCTGGAGGCCTCGGCCAGGGTCGTGCACTCGGCCCTGCACGCCGTCGAGGTCCCCGCGGTCATCCGGCTGAACCGGTTCGTCCGGGTACCCCACCGCTCCGGCGTCCCCCTGACCCGGCGCGCCGTGTTCGCCAGGGACGGCGGTCGCTGCGCGTACTGCGGCGCCGCCGCCGCCAGCATCGACCACGTCGTGCCGCGGAGCAGGGGCGGCGGGCACAGCTGGGACAACGTCGTGGCCGCCTGCCACCGGTGCAACCGCATCAAGGCCGACCGGCTGCCCGCCGACCTGGGCTGGCGGCTGCACCCGAAGCCTGCCCAGCCGAGCGGTCCGGCCTGGCGGATCCTCGCGAGCGGTCGGCAGGACCCCCGCTGGGAGCCGTACCTCGTGGGCCACGGCTTCGCCGCCCCGTTGGCCGCGACGCCGTAGTCGAGCGGGCGAAGCGCCAAGGCTCTCGTCGTGCCGCCCGACGGCGCTGCCCGCCGCCGCCGCCGTGCCTAGACTCGGCGCATGAGCGACCAGCCCGAGCGTCCGGTCGGGGAAGGGTGCCGGCGGCGAGCGCCGGCGCCAGCTCCGGATCGCCGGGCTCACCGCGCTCGGCGTGCTGGGGCTCGTCTTCGTGCTCCAGAACAGCGAGTCCACCGAGGTCACGGTGCTCTGGCTCGACTTCCGGATGCCGTTGTTCTTCGTGCTCCTGGCGATGGTGGCGCTGGGGTTCGGCCTCAGCGAGTTCTCCGGCTGGCGCAAGCGACGCCGTTGACCGAGATCCTTCCCGCCATCCGTGCGCTGGCCGAGGCCCACGGCGTGGCGACCGAGTACTGGGACTGGCAGGGCCAGCACGTCCGGGTCCCTGCCGCGACGGTCATCGCGGTGCTCAGCGCCCTCGGGGTGGACGTCAGCTCGCCCGAGGCAGCGGCCGCCTCGCTCGTCGAGCACGGGCTCGATCGTTGGCGGCAGCCCCTGCCCGCCTGCCTGGTTGTCCGTGCCGGTGATGCCGCCTGGTTCCCCGTGCACCTGCCGCACGGGGAGGCGGTCGAGGTGTGGGTCGAGCTCGAGGACGGCGGCCGGTCGGAGGTGAGCCAGCAGCAGCACTGGGTCGACCCTCGGTTCGTCGACGGCGTGCTGCTCGGCGAGGCCACCTTCGCGGTGAGCGGGAGCGTGCCGCTGGGGTGGCACACCCTGTGCGCCCGGTGGTCGTCCGGGTCGGCGACGGCGCCGCTGGTGGTCACCCCGGGGCGGCTCGAGCTCCCCGACGCGCTGCACGGGAAGCGGACGTGGGGCGTGCTGGCCCAGCTCTACTCGGTCCGCTCGGCGCGGTCGTGGGGCACCGGGGACCTTGCCGACCTGGCCGACCTCGCGACCTGGGCCGGGCACGAGCTGGGTGCGGGCTTCGTGCTCGTGAACCCGCTGCACGCGGCGTCGCCGCTGCCGCCGATGGAGCCGTCGCCGTACCTTCCGGTCACGCGGCGGTTCGCGAACCCGCTCTACCTGCGGGTCGAGGCGGTGGCGGAGCATGCCTACCTCGACCCGGCCGACCGCGCGTTCAGCGAGCAGCGGTCCGCCGCGCTGCGAGCAGCGTCGAGGACGGACGCGCGGCTGGACCGCGACGCCGCCTGGGCCGCGAAGAGAGAGGTGCTCGAACGCGTCGCCGCGGTGCCGCTCACGGCCGGGCGGGCGGCCGCGTTCGCCGCCTACCGCGAGGTCGAGGGCGAGGGCCTGCGTGACTTCGCCACCTGGTGCGCACTGGTGGAGACCCGCGGCTGGCCGTGGCAGGACTGGCCGAGCGACCTCCGGGACCCTGCGAGCCCCGCGGTGGCGGCCGAGCGCGAGCGGCTCGCCGACCTGGTGAGCCTGCACGAGCGGTTCCAGTGGTGGCTCGACGAGCAGCTCGGCGGAGTCGCAGCGACAGGCCCGAGCAGCGGGGATGGCCGTCGGCGTGGTCCACGACCTCGCGGTCGGGGTGCACCCGCAGGGCGCGGACGCGTGGGCTCAGGCCGGCGTGCTGGCGAGGGGAGTCAGCGTCGGCGCGCCGCCGGACGCGTTCAACCAGCAGGGCCAGGACTGGTCGCAGCCGCCCTGGCGGCCAGCGTGCGTTGGAGGCCGCCGGGTACGCGCCCGTACCGGGACATGCTGCGCACCGTCCTGCGGCACGCCGGCGGCTTGCGGGTCGACCACGTGCTCGGCCTGTTCCGGTTGTGGTGGATCCCGCAGGGCGCCGGCCCGACGCAGGGGACCTACGTGCGCAGCAACCATGCCGCGCTGGTGGGCATCCTCGCCCTGGAGGCCCAGCGCGCGGGAGCGGTGATCATCGGGGAGGACCTCGGCACCGTGGACCCGTGGGTGCGCGACGTGCTGCACGAGCGCGGGGTCGCGGGGACCTCGATCCTCTGGTTCGAGCGGGACCGCGACGGGCGCCCGTTGCCGGCCGAGTACTGGCGTCCGCTGTGCCTGGCGACGGTGACCACCCACGACCTCCCGCCCACGGCCGGCTACCTGGCGGGCGAGCACGTGCGCATCCGGTCGGACCTCGGGCTGCTGACGCGCTCGGTCGAGCAGGAGCGCGCGCAGGACGCTGCCGACCAGGCCGGCTGGCTCGCCGAGCTCGCAGGAACGCGGCCTGCTGCCGACTGGCGCCGCGGGGGAGGCCGTGGTCGAGGCCCTGCATCGCTACCTCGCGCAGACGCCCTGCCAGCTGCTCGGCGTCGCGCTGTCGGACCTCGCGGGCGACCTGCGGGCGCAGAACCAGCCGGGCACCACCGACGAGTACCCGAACTGGCGGCTGCCGCTCGCCGGCCCCGACGGTGCGCCGCTGCTGCTCGATGACCTGGCCCGGTCCGATCTCCCGAAGAAGCTGGCGCGAGCGGTGGGCGGCACGGTGCGGGGCTGACGCTGCGGTGCCCGCGTCGTCGGATAGCGTGACCCCGTGAGGAAATCCCTGCGCACCGCACTCGTGCTGGCCGTCGCTCCGATCTCTGCCGTCCTGGTCACCGGACTGGCCTCGCCGGCACTCGCGATGGCGACGCCCGAGCCCGGCAGCGACCCCGGCCCTGGCCTGACCGTCGCCCAGACCGTCCTGCTCTACGTCGTGACACCGGCGGTCATCATCGGGGCGATCTGGGTGATCGTGCTGGCGGTGTCGTGGGCGCGGACCCCGCGCTACCGGCCGGGCCAGTCCTGGTGGGCCGAGCCGGTCTGGGTGAACGGTCCCGCTCGACACGCCGAGCTCGCCGCTCCGGACCGCTCCGCCGCCCTGCTTGTCCCCGCGACCGACGAAGAAGGTGGCGCACGTGCCCGCTGGTGAGGCGTTCACCGACCGTCAGCTCGCGGACATCGAGCGCGCCGCCAAGGGCGCCGAAGAGGACACCGGCCTGCACTTCTCGGTCTACGTCGGCGCGCTGGGCGGCAACCCGCGCGAGCGCGCGCTGGAGCTCCACGCCGAGCTCGGCACGGCGGCCAGGGACAGTGTCCTGGTGGCCGCCGACCCTGGGGCGCGGAGCCTCGAGGTGGTGACAGGGGCCGGCGCGAAGAAGTACATCGACGACTACGCCTGCGGGCTCGGTGCGCTCGCGATGACGACGCAGTTCGGCGCCGGGGATCTCACCGGCGGCCTGGTCAACGGGCTGCGGACCCTCGCCGAGCACGGGCGTCATCCGCGCGTGCTCCACCAGGACCAGCCCTAGCGCCAGCTACCCTGCGCTGCGCTGCTGGCAGCGCAGCGCACGCTGCAGCCCGTCGCGGCCCTCGGACAGCAGCCGCGCCAGCCCGGGCACCGGCGACTTCGTCCGCAGGTACTCATCGGTGCGGTCGACGAGGTCCTGCTCCACGAACAACGCCGGGAACAGCCCGATGACGATCGTGTTCGCCATCTCCGTGGTGCGGGTGTCCCAGATCCGGTGCACGGCGTCGAAGTAGCGGTCGATGTACGGCCGCAGCAGCTCGCGGTGGTCCGGCTCGTTGAAGCCGGCGATCGTCGCGGACAGCAGCGCGTTCGGCAGCGAGTCGGAGTCGACGGCCTCGGCCCAGGCCTGAGCCTTGGCGGCTGCGGTCGGCCGCGAGGCGCGGACGGTGGCTGCGTGCCGCTGCCCGCTCGCGGTGTTGTCACGCTCGAGCTCGGCCGCGATGGCGTCGTCGCCGAGGGTGCCGGTCGAGACCAGCCGGCGGAGCAGCGCCCAGCGGAGGTCGGTGTCGATGGTGAGCCCCGGCAACGTGGCCGCGCCGTCGAGCAGGGCGCCCAGCAGGGCGAGCTCGTCGGAGGAGAGGGCGACGTTGGCGAAGGTGCGCAGGAGCGCGAGCTGGTGGTCGCTGGCGGGTTCGGCCGTGAGGACGAGCTGGTGCAGCGCCGAGGCGAACCGCGCCTTGACCCGGAGCCGCACGGACGGGTCGACGTACAGATCGATCGCCGCGGTGGCCTGCCGGAGCACGGACTGCACCGTGACCATGTCCGACTCCGAACCCACCCCGTTGCTCACCAGGGTGACGAAGTCGTCGGCGCGCATCTCGGCGTCGCGCGTCATGTCCCACGCTGCGCTCCAGCACAGCGCCCTGGCGAGGGAGTCGTCCAGCGTCGCGATCGACGAGGTCAGCGTGGTCAGCGACTTCGGGTCCAGCCGGATCTTGGCGAAGGTGAGGTCGTCGTCGTTGAGCAGCAGGAGGTCGGGCTGCTTGACCCCGACCAGCTGCGGGACCTCGGTCAGCGGACCGACGACGTCGATCTCCACCTGCAGCCTCCGCACCAGGCCGGCCTCGGTGCGGTCGTACAGGCCGATCGAGATGCGGTGCGAGCGAAGGGTCGGGTAGTCGGGCAGGGCCTCCTGCTCGACGGCGAACTCCTCGAAGGTGCCGTCGGCGGCGAGGGAGAAGCTCGGACGCAGCGTGTTGACGCCAGCGGTCTGCAGCCACTGCTTGGACCACTCGGCGAGGTCGCGCCCCGAGGTGACCTCGAGCTCGGCGAGGAGGTCGACCAGCCGGGTGTTCCGCCAGGCGTGCTTGTCGAGGTAGGTGCGGACGCCGGCCATGAACTGCTCGAAGCCCACCCAGGCGACGAGCTGCTTGAGGACGGCGGCGCCCTTCGCGTAGCTGATGCCGTCGAAGTTCGCCTTGGCGACCTCGAGGTCGGGGGCGTCGGCCGCGATCGGGTGGGTCGACGGGAGCTGGTCCTGGCGGTAGCCCCATGCCTTGCGGCTCGTCGCGAAGCCGGTCCAGGCACCGGTGAAGCGGGTGGCGTCAGCCGCGGCCTGGTAGGCCATGAACTCGGCGAAGGACTCGTTGAGCCAGAGGTCGTCCCACCACTGCATGGTCACGAGGTCGCCGAACCACATGTGCGCCATCTCGTGCAGGATCGTGTTCGCCCTGGCGTCGCGGGCGGCGTCGGTGACCTTGCTGCGGAAGACGTAGTCCTCGAGGAACGTCACCGCGCCGGCGTTCTCCATCGCCCCGGCGTTGAACTCCGGGACGAAGAGCTGGTCGTACTTCGTGAACGGGTACGGCCGGCCGAACTGCTCCTCGAAGTAGCCGAAACCCTGCCGGGTGAACTCCAGGATCTCCTCGGTGTCGAGGTACTGCCCGAGCGAGGCCCGGCAGTAGAGGCCGAGCGGGATCACCGTGCCGTCGGCGCGCTGGTAGCTGTCACGGACGACGTGGTACGGCCCGGCGACCAAGGCGGTGATGTACGTCGAGATCCGCGGCGTCGCGGCGAACCGGTAGACCGCGTTGCCGTCCCCGATCGGCTCCGGCTCGGCGTGCGGCTCGTTCGAGACGACCTCCCAGCCCTCGGGCGCGGTCACCGTGAAGGTGAAGACCGCCTTGAGGTCGGGCTGGTCGAAGCAGGCGTACATGCGTTTCGCGTCAGCGGTCTCGAACTGGGTGTAGAGGTAGGTGGCGTCGTCGACCGGGTCGACGAAGCGGTGCAGCCCCTCGCCCGTGCGCGAGTAGGTGCAGGTCGCGCGGACGGTCAGGACGTTCTCGGCCTGCAGGTCGTCGAGCCGGATCCGGAGGTCGTCCACGACGTCGGCGACGACGAGGGCCCGTCCGTTGAGCTCGATCGAGGCGACGTCCTGAGCGATGAGCTCGATGAAGCGTGGAGGCCCCGGGCTCCCGGCAGCTGAACGTGACCGTGCTCGTCGACGAGAAGCCGCTGCCGCCCGTTGCTTGGTCCCTGCCCGTGACATCGAGGACGACGTCGTACGAGGCGACGTCGAGCAGGGCTGCGCGTTCAGCCGCCGCCGCTCGGGTCAGGTTGTTCGAGCTCACGTGCGGACTCCCCTTGGCTGTCGGCCGGCTGCCCTGGTGGAAGGGCCGGCCGCGTGCGTCTCGCCGGAGGGTGGCTCCGGCGTCTGGCGACAACCGTAACTGAGGAAGGCGCTTGGGGTCGGAATGAACGGGGTACCACGGACCTTGAGGATTGGTTGAAGACTAAACCGTCAGCACCAGGGAGACCGGCATGACTGAGACGACCGCAGCACCGACCACGGCAGACTTCTGGTTCGACCCGATCTGCCCCTGGGCGTGGATGACGTCACGCTGGATGCTCGAGGTCGAGAAGGTCCGCCCGGTCACGACCCAGTGGCACGTCATGAGCCTGTCCGTGCTCAACGACGGTCGCGACCTCTCGCCGGAGTACCAGGAGCTGCTGGGCCGCGGCTGGGGCCCGGTGCGCGTCCTGATCGCCGCCCAGAAGGCGCACGGGGACGAGGTGCTCCTCCCGCTGTACACCGCGATGGGGAACCGTTTCCACCTCGAGCAGCTGCCCACCGAGCGGAGCACCATCGAGGCTGCCCTCGCCGAGGTCGGGCTGCCCCTCGACCTCGCCGACGCGATGGACACCACCGACTACGACGACCTCCTGCGCGCGAGCCACCACGCCGGCATGGATCCGGTGGGGATGGACGTCGGCACCCCCGTGATCCACGTCGAGGGTGTCGCCTTCTTCGGTCCGGTCGTGACGCCGACGCCGCGCGGGGAGAAGGCCGGCCTGCTGTGGGACGGCGTGCGGCTGGTCGCGGCGACCGAGGGCTTCTACGAGCTCAAGCGCACGCGCACCCAGGGCCCGATCTTCACCTAGGCCCTTCGGCGGCCCGGGCAGTCACTGACGGGCTCGCCGTCTGGCAGGCTGGTGACCCGTGCCCCCTGACCCGCCCGACGTCACCCGCGACGGCACGTCGCCGCTCGACGTCGGCGTGCCGCTCGACGTGACCTTGCAGCTCGCTGTCCATGACGCCGTGCGACGTGACCTGGTCCGGATGGTGACGCTGCTGGGCGGTACGGCTCAGCTACCGCCGCCCCGCATCGCGGCGCTGAAGACGCACTGGCTGCTGGTGGCCGAGCTGATCAGGGCGCACGAGGCTGTGGAGGACGAGCTCCTGTGGCCGGCCGCCACAGGGCTGAGCCACGAGGTCGCCGCCGCGGTCGAGCAGGCGCGGTCGAAGCAGGCCGCGATGGACGTCGCGCTCGAGCAGGCCAGCCGCGCCGTGGACGGCTTCGCCGGCGGCAAGGACCGGGCTGTCGTGGCGGCCGCCGTGGTGCGGGCCGCCCGGCTGGTGGACCTGTACTACGCCGCTGAGGAGCAGCGCATCTTCCCGCTGCTCCAGGGCCGGCTTCCTGTCGAGGTGTGGCAGGAGCTCACCGAGGCGGTGGCCCGTCCGGACGTCCCCTACGGTCGGGACGTCCTGCTCCCGTGGCTGCTCCAGGGCGCTCCGTCGAGGCGGGTGGCGGCTCTGGTCGACGGGCTCGGACCCTACGAACGCACCCGGCTCAGCGAGAGCTGGGCGCCGGCCTACCGCGAACGCGTGGCCGTGCTGTGGGGCACCGAGGTCTATCCAGATCAGGCGTAGATCACCGGCTCGCCGGCGGTGGCGTCGGCCGGCCATCGACGCGCGATGCCGGTAGCGACGCGACTGGCTGTCCAGGCCGCGGCCAGCGCGTCGAGCGCGTCATCGACCGGGACTCTAGCGGGTGCCCGGCCGAGCGCCTCGACCACGTCCAGCCCGCTCCACCGCGCCAGCGCAGCCAACCGCGAGCCGACGCCGGCCGCGGTCTTCTTGGGCACCGGCACGGCGCCGAGCAGCTCGGCGAAGGCGAGCTCCGGGTGCACCTCGTGGATGCGCCCGTCCTGGCATGCCGCGACCTCGAGGACCGCGGATCGCAGCCCCCACGTCTGGATCGACATCCCTTTCTCGCCCAGCGAGCGCAGGAGCACGTTCGCGGCTGCATGGTCGGGAGCGTCGTAGCTGGCTGCGACCGGCGCCATGAAGACGCGGGACCGGGCCCTGCCGAGCGCGGACCTGGCGGCGAGGTCGCAGCGCCGCTCGCCGCGATCCGGGAGCCCCACAGGGATGTCCACGCCGACGGTGGTCACGGCCGGGTCGAGCAGGTCGGCGAACCGGCCGTGCCGCCACTCGACGCGCGGCGGGGAAGCGGCGCCCTGGTCCGAGGTCACCCGCGCCGCCACCCACGCGCCGCGACACCCGTCCACGCCGAGGACCGCGAGGCTCACGCCGTCACTGCAGTCCAGGTCGCGGGGGTCACGGTTCGCGGCGCGGGAGCGCTCGCCTCACCGGTAACGCCGCCGCGGCCTTCAGATCAGCTGGGCGTGGCCGGGACACGTCCCGCGCGCGCAGCGCACCGTCGACCCCGACGAGGGAGGCGTGGGCGTCAGTTCGCTCTTCGGGGGCGGTCCCGTCAGACTTCGGGCTCCGAGCCATCACCACTCCTGTCCGCTGCACGAGCCGCGTGCCGCCTGTCGTCGAGAACTGCGAGCCCCAGCGTGCCCGAAGGTCACATCATCCACCGGCTGGCCCGTGACCACGTCGGCCTGTTCCGCGGGCTGCCGCTCGCAGTGGACAGCCCGCAGGGGCGCTTCGACGCCGGGGCGGCGCTGCTGGACGGTCGCACTCTCATCGGTGCCGAGGCCTTCGGCAAGCACCTGTTCCACGACTACGGCGACGACCTCGGCCTGCACGTGCATCTCGGGCTGTACGGCGTGTTCCGGCAGGGCATGGGCCCGGCGCCCGCCCCCAAGGGCGCGATCCGGATCAGGCTGCGCTCTGACCGTTCGTGGGCCGAGCTCCGCGGTCCGACAGCGTGCGAGGTCGTGTCGACCGAAGAGCGCCAGCTGATCCTGAACAGGTTGGGCGCGGACCCGATCCGCAGCGATGCCGACGTCGTGCGGACCAAGGACAGGTTCGCCCGCAGTCGGACGCCCGTCGCCGCGCTGCTGATGGACCAGAGCGTCGTTGCGGGTGTGGGGAACGTCTTCCGGGCGGAGGTGCTGTTCCGGCACGGCATCGACCCCTACCTGCCGGCCTCGGCCGTGCCGCCGGAGGTCGTCGACGCGCTCTGGTCCGACCTCGTCACGCTGATGCGCGCCGGGGTCAAGACCGGCGGGATCGTGACCACCCTGCCGGAGCACCGGAGCAAGCAGCGCGGGCCCGTGGAGGCCGCTGACCGCTACTACGTCTACCGGCGTCGCGGCGAGCCCTGCCGCCTGTGCGGATCGGAGGTTCTCGGGGCTGAGCTGGTCGGGCGCAACCTGTACTGGTGCCCGTCGTGCCAGCCCTCCGGTTCGATGGGGCGGGTCGAGCTGCCTGGCCGCTAGGGCTCCAGAGGCACTGGCTTGCTGGTTGGTGCAGCTCAGAAGTGGATCGGGCAGTAGGGCGCCTGCTCCGCCCGGAAGGCGCGCCCCGCCGCGGCGGCCGCGCCCGCAGTGCGTTCCTCGACCAGACCGGCGGCAGCGAGCGTCGCCAACGAAGTCCCGCCGAGGTAGATCGCCCCGAGCTCGCGGACGTCCAGGACCAGGTCCGGCTCAGCGGTCGTCCGCGTGCAGGTCGCGACGTCCGGCCCCACGGTGATCAGCCAGCTCCCGGCGTTCTCGGGGATCACCGAGTCCCGCACCTCGACCACGCCCTGCCAGTGCGTGGCGTAGCCCCGAGCGGCTACCGCCCCGGGAAGATCCACGATGCGGATGAAGACGCCGTCGACGAGCATCGCGGTCGCTCGACGCGGGTCGGCGAGCTGCAGCAGCACAGGGTCCTCGATCCAGGTGCCGGTGCTCGTGACCGTGGTCATGAGGTCGATGCCGGTGAGGTACCGCCACAACGTGGCGCTCGTCGCGGCGTCCACGCACAGGCTCGCTACCACGGTGACCGCCCCGGCCGCGGCCTCGTTCTTCCAGTCCAGCTTGGTCCGGTAGAAGGCGTAGCCCCGTGCGCCGTCGGCGTCCTCGACGAGCACCAGCCGACGCGCTGACCAGCCCTCGCGCTCGCCCGGGAGGTCCTCGACGAAGTGCCGCCAGAACGCGCCCGTCATGGCCGGGACGCCCGCCCGCGTCGCGCGGGCGGTGGCGATCACGTGGTCGATCGCCGGACGCGCCTCGGCAGCGTCGACCAGCCGGACATGGAGGTCCGGGCTGACCGGGACGTCAGGCCGCAGGGCTGAGTGCGCGCGGTCGAGGGTGACGACGTACGCCGAGGTCGCCGCGCCGTACCCGAACCGACCGTAGATGAGCGACTCGGAGGCGTACAGCGCCGCGACGACCTCGCCGCGCGCCCTGACCTCGTTGAGCTGGTGGCGCATGAGCGCCGAAAGCACTCCCTGGCGCCGGTGCGTGGACAGCACTCCTACCCAGGTCACGCCCGCGACCGGGATCGCACGCCCGCCCGGCAGGGACAGCGACATGGAGTAGGCGGACGCCAGGCCGGCTGGCTCGCCATCGACCTCGGCAAGGATGGTTCGGTCGAGCTCGAGGGTCTCTCGTGCGATCTCGGCCCTGCCCTCGGCCCAGGTGATCCCGAAGGCCACCTCGTCGATGAGCTGGATCGTCGCCCAGTCCGCCTCCGTGGCCGTCCGGACCCCGATCGAAGGCCGCTTGACCGGCTGCGTCTGGGTCGGTGCTGTCGGTGCTGTCATGTCCCACTTCCTACCGCACGGGGCCCGCGGCGCCCAGCGGGTTTAGTCCTTCGCCGGGCCGTCCCGGGACCGTTCGGACAACGGGCACGTTCGTCCGGATGGCGGACGAACTGGCGCGCGCACCCGGGTAGGGTCTGCGGCGATGGCTCCCGGCAGCGCAACCCCCTCCCTGCCGGTCCGGATGGTGCGCGCGTTGCGGCGCGCCTGGACTCGGCTGCGCCGTGGCTTCCTCCGGACCGACGGCTTCACCCTGCTCGTGCTCGCGGGCCTGACCGTGCTGGCAGCGGTCGGCACGAACCATGTGCCCACCTGGGTGCCCCCCAGCGTCTTCGCGTTGATCGTGCTCATCGGTGGTTTCACGCTGTCGGTGCGCAGCCTCACGCTGCTGCTCGCCCTGGTCGCCGGGTTGCTCGCCTGGCTGGTCGCCCGCAACGGCATCGACGCCATCAGGCCGGGCAACCTGGCCATCGTGGCGATCACCGCCGTGATCGTCGTCGCGGTCGCCCGCTCGCGCGGTCGAGTGGGCGTGCAAGGGCTGCGCGGCGAGTCGATGCTCGTCGACCTCCGCGACCGGCTCCGTGCCCAGGGTGAGCTGCCCGAGCTGCCGCAGGGCTGGTCGGCGGACGTGGTGCTGCGACCGGCCGGCGGCGCCTCGTTCTCCGGCGACTTCCTCGTGGCCAGCACCATCCAGGGCAACCTGCTGGAGATCGCGCTGGTCGACGTGTCCGGCAAGGGCGTGGACGCCGGGACCAGGGCGCTGCTCCTGTCGGGTGCTTTCGGTGGCCTGCTGGGCGCGATGCCGCCCGAGGAGTTCCTGGGTGCCTCCAACCAGTACCTGCTGCGGCAGGGCTGGGACGAAGGCTTCGCGACCGCCGTGCACCTCGCGCTCAACCTCAACTCGGGGGAGTACACGATCGGGTCCGCCGGTCATCCGCCGGCCGTGCACTTCGCCGCGGGGTCGGGCCAGTGGGGCCTGGTGGAGGCCGGCGGCACCGCGCTCGGCATCGACCCCGCAGCGACCTACGGCCTCGAGCGCGGCAAGCTCGGCCACGGCGATGCCCTGCTCCTCTACACGGACGGCCTCGTCGAGCGCCCCGGCCGAGACATCACCGTCGGCATCGACCGGCTGCTCGGTGAGGCCGAGCGCTTGGTGCCCAAGGGCTTTCGGCGCGGGGCTCGCAGGCTGCTGGACGCGCTACGTACGGGCGAGGGCGACGACCGCGCGCTGGTCATGCTGTGGCGCAGCTAGCCCGAGCTAGCCCGAGCTCGGCCCGAGGTGCCGGCTCGGCCCGAGATGTCGGCTAGCCCTGAGGGCACCGCTTCGGCCGTTGTGCGCTGGCCCACAGCGCAGCGTGAACGACCGTCGGGTTGGTGGCTAGGGAGCCGCCGACCCGAACCGGAGCCGCAGTGCAGCCGCGCGACTCAGAGGTTCTGGCGAGACCAGTCCCGCGTGGTCCTCGACTTCGGTAGCCAGCACTGGCTGGTCTGCTGCGGTGAGGACCAGCCGCATCCCATGGCGGATGCCAGCCGTGGCCAGCGTCTGGGAGCCGTCGAGGGGGTGGCCACTCGTCGGTGGTGAGCAGCATCGGCTGGTCGTCGGCCCCCAGCACCTGGCGAAGGTGCTCCACGACGGCCTCGACCACGAGGTCGGCGCGGACCGCGACGTCCTGCTCGACAGACCCGAGCCGGACGCTGATCAGGATGCGGAGCGGCGGGCTCACGGGTCGTCGGGAAGGCAGACCTGCACCACGGACGGCGGACCCCCGTGGTTCACCAGCAGGCCGCGTCCAGGCTGGCGCGGCACCGCGTAGTGGTCCCCGACCAGCGGCCCTTCGCTGCGCTCGCCGGACAGCAGCAGCGACACCGGGGCGCACTCGCGGAGCTGCTGGGTGAAGGGCTCGTAGGCCGAGCGCGCCGAACCGGCGACCTGCCGGGTGAGCAGGACGTGGAGACCGAGGTCGCTGGACTGCCCCAGCAGCGGGCCCAGCGGAGCGAGCGGCGAACCTTCGGATCCGAGCAGCCGGTCGTAGTCGTCCACCACGAGGACGTCCGAGGCGCCGCGCCATCCTGGGTGCTCGAGGAGCTGGGCGACCGGCATACCCAGCGGCGGACGACGTCCGGCCAGCTCGTCGGCGAGCCGAGCTGCGAGCGTGCCGGCTGCGGTCGAGTCATAGGCGTACGACTCCACGCCTGGCAGCGTCGCGACGTCGACGAGCGAGCGCGCAGGGTCGACCATGTGCAGCCGGACGCCGCCGTGCTCCGCGAGCCACGCGCACGCCCTGCGTACCAGGGTGGAGCGACCCGAGCCGTGGTCGCCGAGGATCAGCAGGTGGGCGCCGGGGCGCAGGAGATCGAGGTGCACCGCGGCGGGCCTGGCCTCGCTGACACCGAGCAGGAATCCGTTGCTGCGCCGGGTCCGACGGCGGGTCAGCGCCAGCAGGGGTGGGACGTCGCTGAGCGTCAGCCGCGCTGGCAGCGCGACGAGTCGAGGTGCTGTGTGAGCACCGACGCAGACGGGCCGCATGGTGCTCCGGGCAAGCTGGAAGGGCTCGCCGGTCTGGGTCAGCCCCCTCCCGGCGATGCGCGGCACGGTCGAGGCTGCGGCACGGCCGAGCTGGGAGTCGGACGGGTCGGCGAGCCGAAGCTCCAGCCGGCACCCGATGGCATCCAGCAGCGCGGGACGGACGTCGAACCAGCGCGCTGCGGTCATCGCCAGCCGGACCCCGTGCGGCGCGGCCGTCGAGGCGAGCTCGACCAACCGCTGCTCCTGCTCGTGGTGCTGCGCGCGTAGCTGGCCCGCGCCGTCGACCAGCACCAGCACCCGAGCGCGGAGCGGGTCGGGCAGCAAGCTGTCCGCATCCGGGTGAGCCCGCAGTCCGGCGAGGTCGGTGCACCGCGCGAGCCGGAATGCCTCGGTGCGCTCCGCCACGAGTGCGGCGAGCTCGTCGACCACCCTCGCCACGGACTGGGGATCGGCGCCGTCGGCGACGGCTGCGACGTGCGGGAGATCCAGCAGGTCGCGCAGCCCGCCACCGGCGCAGTCGACCACGTACAGCTGGACGACCTCGGCTGGGTGGCGTCGGGTGAGGGCGTCGACGACGGTCCGCAGGAAGGTGGTGCGTCCCGTTTGCGGGCCGCCGATGAGGGCCACGTGGTCCTTGCCCGGATCCAGGAGCAGGGGTGGCTGACGGCGTCGCGCTGGATCATCGAGGAGCCCCACCGCGACGGGCAGCACCCCCGGAGGTGGCTGCTCCGGCTCCGCCAGGTCGTCGAGGCTGAGCTGGGCCGGCAACGGCGGAAGCCAGATCGGCGTGACGGTGCGCGGATGGCGTGCGACGAGCTCGGCGACCAGGGTCGACAGCTCGGTGCTCGCCTCGTCAGCTGCTGGTTGTTCGTCACCCCGCGCGACGACGAGCCGGGCGGCAGGGCTCCCTCCGCGCGTTGGGCCGTCCGGGTGGGCAGGCTCCTCGACGTCGAGGGCGAAGACGCGGACGGGCGCGGTGCGGCCCGTCGACGCCGAGTCGGGGGGCAGCGAGCTGGTCGCGCCCTGGAACGCTGTCAGGGCGCCGGCCACCTTCAGGTACCCCAGCCCCGGCCGGGCCGGCAGCTCGTACGCGACGGACGAGCCGAGCACGGCGGTCGACTCGGCAGGGGTGAACGTCCGGAGTCCGATGCGGTAGCTCAGGTGCGACTCGAGGCCGCGGAGCCGCCCCTCGTCGAGCCGCTGCGAGGCCAGCAGGAGGTGGATGCCCAGCGAGCGCCCCAGCCGCCCGATAGCGGTGAGGACCTCCAGCAGCTCGGGGCGCGCCACCAGGAGCTCGCCGAACTCGTCGACGACCACGACGAGGTACGGGAGCTCCGCCTCGCCGGGCCGGAGCTCGTCGATCGAGGCCCGGCCGCAGTCGCGCAGCAGCTGTTGGCGACGCTCGACCTCTCCGGTCAAGGCGTGCTCGACACGGTCGACGAGCGAGAGGTCGTCGGCCAGGTTCGTCACGAGTCCGCCGCAGTGCGGCAGCGCAGCGAGCTCGGCGAAGGCCGCGCCGCCCTTGAAGTCCACGAGCAGCAGGGCGAGCTGCGAGGGATCGTGGCGAAGCGCAAGGCCGAGGACGATCGACCGCAAGAGCTCGGACTTCCCGGAGCCGGTCGCGCCGACGAGCACGCCGTGCGGACCGTCACCGCCGCGTGCCGACTCCTTGAGGTCCAGCTCAAGCGCGCGGCCGGCGGTGTCCCGGCCGAGCGGTGTGCTCAGCATCCGCTGTGCGGCGTCGGCGGCCGAGGCCTCGGCGGAAACGAGCTCGGTGAGGCGGATCGACACAGCGCGCTCGCCATCGCCCTCGTCATCCACCAGACGCACCGGTGCGAGCCAGCGTGCGAGCTCCTCGGCCTTCGCCGGCGCGAGTGACGCCGGAACGACGTCGGTGACCGCTCGCGGCTCCGGACCCGACTCGCGGATCGTGCAGGTGCCGTCGGGCAGCAGGTCGAGGCGTGCGGCACACACGGTCGGGACCGTCGCCTCGCTCGGGCAGAGGTGGATCGCCGTCACGCTACGGTCGTCCGACCGCAGCGCGTCGAGCGCATGGCGGCAGGCGTCGTCGGCAGCCCGCTCGTCGACGAGCACCACGACGGAGCGTGTCGTGGGAATCCCGCGGAGCGTCTCGAGAACGGCGAGGAACCGAGCCGTCGAGCCCGTCAGCCGGGGCGCCACCGGGTCTGCGCCCGAGTGATCGGTGACGTGGGGCAACCACTTGCCCCACTCCCAGGCTGCCCTCGCCGGAGGATGGATCAGGCCGGCGATGGTGAGGTCACGAGGTGCGTGGAAGGTTGCGAGCTCGGCGACCCAGGCGGCCACCAAGGGAACAGCGACCGGGTCCGGCCCGACGACGGCCACGCTCGGCAGCCGTCGAAGGTCGAGTGTCACGGGGACCCCACGCACGTGCGCTGCAGATCTGATGGCGTCCTCGGCCAGAGCCAGCAGGAGCGCCTGTGTGGCAGCCTGGGCTTCGGGCCCGCTCCGGCTCGCCCGCCTGCCGGCTGCCGGAGAGCTCGACCGGCTCTGCTCGGCCCCGGTGCTGGTCCCGCCGCCGGTTCCGGCTCCGGATCCGGCGAGCTGGAGCCCGACGTTGGCCGGCATGGAACCCAGGCCGATACGGACGCGCAGGAAGTCCGGGTGCTCCGGCCGGCGCTCCCAGAGCGCCCCGAGCCGGGAAGCGTGCTGCAGCAGGTCGGCCGGGTCCGGATGCGTCCCCAGCTGGCCGTCGCGCTGGCTGCGCGCCTGCGCCGCGGCTGCCGCGGCACGCTCACCCACCTCGGTGCGATAGGCCTCGACGACGCGGCGGCGACGCGCGGTTGCCTGCCTTCGCGTCCCGACATGCACGCCTACGGTCGCGGCCACCGTCACGGCGACCACGAGCAGTCCGAGGACGAGGGGAAGCAGCTCGTGCGAGGCGACGCCGTAGGCCACCACGGAGAGCGAGCCGAGAGCCGGCAGCAGCATGCGCAGCAGACCCTGTCGCTCGACGGACGGCACCTCCGGCGGCGCCCCGAGCAGCAAGGTCTGCGAGGCGACCGGCGCGGCGAACGTGCGTTCACCTCGGCGGAAGACGATGCGGTCGTCCAGCTCCTCGAAGACGGAAACCTGTTGCCCTGCTTGGTCGATCAACCGTCCTCCCGCTGATCGTCGATGGCGACGGCGTTGTCCACAGGCAGGCACGAGGGCCTTGTCCGCGGACATGTCGATGATCTTTTCTACCTGGAGGGATGCACCGGGAGCCGATCAAGCCTCTGACCTGCGGCGACGGGAGGTCAGGCCAGAAGACCACCGCCCTGGGCCGTCGCGGGGCCGTCAGCGGATGAGCGAAGGGCGGCGTCGAGAAAGCCGCGGCCGGCCTCCTCGTGCTCTGGAAACAAGTGGCCGTAGACGTCCATTGTCTCCGTGATCGAGGCGTGGCCCAGACGGGTCTGTATGGCCTTCGGATGCAGTCCGGCCGCGATGAGGGTGCTGGCGTAGAAGTGCCGCAGGTCGTGGAAGCGAGTGCCGACCGGGAGGCCAGCCGCCTCGACTGCGGCCGTCCATCGGTTGGTGAACGAACCCCGCCGAACCGTGCCCCCCTGACTGTTGGTGAGCACGATCTCGTCCGACTCGTGGACGCCGTAGACCTCGACGTGACGCGCGAGTGTCTCGAGCACAAGGTCGTCCACCGGCACGACGCGGCGCGACGCTGCTGTCTTGAGTGGCGACAGGACGCCCACGCCGCCGGGGGTGAGCGGCTGGAGCTGCTCCTGCACGCTGATGCGTCGTCGTGTGAAGTCGACGCGCGGCAGCGTGAGCCCACGGACCTCGCCACTCCTGAGGCCGGCCGCCGCGCCCAGCACCACAGCGACCCGATACCGGGGTGTGATGGCATCCATTAGTGCCAGGACCGACGCCGGGGCCAGCGGCTCGATGGCCCGATGCACAGGCTGGGGGAGAGGCGTTCCGCGTGCCGGGGACTTGACGATGAGCCCGTCTCGCTCGGCCGCCGACATGATGCCCGAGAGCACAAGGAAGACCGTGCGTACCGACGATGCCGAGATCGTCTGCGACCACGCCGCCACCGCGTAGCGGACGTCGCTCGGCTTCACGTTGGCGAGTCGCTTGGCGCCGAGCTGAGGCAGCACGTGCGTGTCCAGGACCGAGCGATACAGGGCGAGTGTGTTCGGTCGGAGGTCGACGCGCGAGGCCAGCCATTCCTCCGCGTAGGACCCGAGCGTCACCTGGCCTGCCTTCGGGTCCGAGTAGACCCCACGGAGCAGGTCTGCCGCCGTGGCCGTCGAGAACTTGTCCGCATCACCCTTCTTTGCGAACGACCTCGAGCGCTCGTGTCCATCGGGGTCGACATAACGAACCCGGTAGCGGAGACCCTTGCCGTAGCGGTCCGCTCGGTCCCAGCGGTCCTCGATGTGCGTCACGGCTTCGCACCCCGCGGCGCAAGGGTGGACGGCTTGGGGGTGGCATTCATCTGACGTTGGAGCTGAGCCATGCGCGTCTGGAGGCTCTTCACCTGGGCGTCAGTCTGCGCCTTGACCCTCTGGAGTTCCTCGCGCTCGATCCGCAGTCGGCTGTACTCATCGGCGGCGGACTCAAGCCGAGCCATCCGCTGAACGGTGTCGCCGAGGATCTCCGCGAATGCCATGGCCTCGTCCAGCATCACTCGGCGCTTGCCGCCCTCGATGCGCGCGACGGCCGTTCGGTCGAGGCTCACTCCGGGATAGAGGTTCGCCTCGTCGGCCAGTGCTTGTTGCGACATGCCTCGGTCACCGCGGAGTCGTGCCAGCTCGCGAGCGAATGCCTCTTCTGGGGATGGCGCCGGAACCTTGGCCTGAGTCATGGCTGCACACTAGCGATGCTTGCGCACACCGTCAACGTCTGTCATGCTGTATCCACATCGCCCAGTGGAATCATCAAGACACAACGAACCACGCGCAAGCACAGGCAAGACCCAAGGGGGCACAACATGACCACAACACTTCTCTCGCCGGAGTCGCTCAGCGAGTACCTCGGGGTACCGCTCCAGACCGTGTACGGATGGAACAGCAAAGGCACCGGGCCCAAGAGGTGCGTCATCGGTCGCCACGTCCGGTACCGCATCGAAGACGTCGAGGCATGGCTCCGAACGCGGGAGTCCAGCGCGGCGCCGGCCGCACGTTGAGCGCCGCCGAGGTTCCAGAGGGACAGACGCCCATCAGCGCCAACCCTTGGACGCCCACACGACCGGGGCAGCACTTCTCGTTGCGCAGCACGCGCGAACGGGTCGACGCCGACATGGACGAGCTGGACTGGCTCGACCACCTCATGCGCATCCCAGGCCGACTGGTCGGCCTGCCCCCTGCGCCGCCGCTGCACGTCATGGGGCGCCGCCGGATGCTCCGGGAGCTGTCGACCTGGACGTACCCGGAGCCGTACTACCGGGCGCTTGACGGCCCCGTAAACTTGGTGTTAGCACGCCGCGCACGGATGGCAGGGTCAGGAACCCGCACCGGCCGGCAGTGCCGCCCCGGCCAGGAGTCGGAGCGTAAGCGGCCAGGCGCCGAGCCCCCCACACGTCCACGGCTCAGCCTTGTCGCGCCTGCGCGGCGGGCACTGGAGGCGCGTCCATGACTCGCTATCGCTACTACGACATTGACCCCGTCGAGTCCCCATTCATCGGCGTCCCCGAGGCCGCCGCCGTTGCCGGCGTCGACGAGACCACGATCAAACGCTGGCTGCACCGCGGCACGCTGCCCGGCGTGAAGCTCGGCAAGCTCTGGCGTATCCGCCGGACCGACTGGGACACCTTCCTGACCGGTGGCAAGTGAGCGCTGCCCCCCGCGGGCACCGTGACTCCCCAGTGACGGCACCCGCGAGGACATGCGACGTAGCAACCGAGAACCATTCTCCGGCGACGTCAAGCCCTGCCGGCGGCATCGTGGGCGCTAAGCCATGGTGACGTTCTGGGAGTTGTTCGACGAGCGCCAGGCGGAAAAGGCAAGCGCTCGCGGGCGAGGCGCCATCGGCACAACGACGCTGGAGGCACCGGCGCGGCCAGGCGCTGCTGACCACATCATCCGAGCCATCCTCGAGAGACTGAGGCTCAGCGAGGTGGGCACTCGCAACGGCAACCTGAACACAGCCGCGTTCACCATCGGCGGGTTCGTCGCCACCGACTGCCTCAAGTATGAGGACGCTCGCCGACAGCTCGAGCAGGTCGGGTACGAGATCGGTCTCGACCGCCGCGAAGTGTCGGCGACGGTGAGGTCTGGGCTGACCGCTGGCCGAGAGCGTCCGCTTCATCCCGACACCTACCGGGCGCCGGAGTCCTTCGACGTCAGCGACCTCGACCTCGAGGAGGACGGAGCGGCGCCAGCGGCAGCCGAGAGACGCCACTCCGCCGCGATCGCGTTCGAGGTCAACCGGCTACGCGTGCTCGAGGAGGCCAAACGAATCGTCCACCGTGACGCCAGCGCCCAGCAGGACCCTCCGGCCGTCCAGTCCCTCGACGCCTTCCTTGCGGTCGAGGACGAGCCGGAGAGCTACCGCGTAAGGGGGCTGTGGCCGACCGGCGGGCGGATCGTGCTCTCGGCCCAGTACAAGGCGGGGAAGACGACCATGATCGGCAACCTCATTCGCTCGCTGGTTGATGACGAGCCCTTCCTCGGCCGGTTCGACGTCACCCCACTCGAGGGCCGCGTCGTGCTGATCGACGACGAGCTGGACGAGCGGATGCTTCGGCGCTGGCTCCGAGAGCAGGACATCGAGGCCACGAGCAGGACGAGCGTGGTCTCGCTCCGGGGTCGGGTGGGCACGTTCGACCTGCTCGACCTCGAGTGCCGGAAGGAGTGGTCGGCAACGCTCCGGGAGGCTGAGGCATCCGTGGTCGTCCTGGACTGCCTGCGCCCGGTCATGGACGCCCTCGGCCTGGACGAGAACAAGGACGCAGGCAGGTTCCTCGTGGCGTTCGACGCCATGCTCTACGACGCCGGCCTCAGTGAAGCCGTCGTCGTTCACCACATGGGCCACAACGGCGAGCGGTCCCGGGTGATAGCCGCATCCTCGACTGGCCCGACGCGACCTGGAGGCTACTGCGCAAGGCGACCGAACAGGGCATGCCGGAGCAGGACGCCAAGCGCTACTTCCAGGCTCTCGGGCGTGACGTCGACGTCCCAGAGGGTGCCCTCGCCTACGAGACGGAAGGCCGCCGCCTGACGTTCGTCGGGGGCTCCAGGTCGGAGACGGCCGGCAGTGAGGCCGTTGCGCCCCTGCTCGCGTACATGGCCATTCATCCCGGGCTCAGCGGACAGAAGCTCGAGCAGGGACTCGAGGACGACGGCTTCACCAAGCGCCAGGTCCGGGCAGCCATCAAGCAGGCCGACCGACAGGGCCTCATCATCACCCACGCCCAGGGTCCGGGCAGGGCAACCCTGCACTACCTCGCCACCTCAACGGACCTCGCCACCACCTCGCCGGTTGAGGTAGAGGACGACCTCGCCACCTCCCCTATTGGGGAGGCGAGGTCAGGTGGAGGTGAACAGCCCACCCCTGGGCCGGTAGCCGTTGAGGTTCAGCCATGAAGCCCGACCGCACCGACGAGCACGGCGTACGGCATCGGTCGTCGTGTGACCTGCCTGGCTGGGACGTGACGCGCTCGGCCGTCCAGGGCGTGGCCGTCGCCCGGTGTCAGGGATGCGGAGCCGTCCGGCTCGGCATCAAGAAGACAGCAACCGAAACGAGGACAACGACATGACGCGAACGATCACGGATTGGCGCAACACCGACCTGGGCGGAGTGCTCCAGGCAGCCGCGCGCGGCGTGGCCGTCAACGACTCCGAGGTGAACGCACTGACGCCACCGGACGGAGTACCGCCCGCCACGTTCCACGCTGCGATCCGCAAGAGCGTGACTCTCATCCGCCAGCTCCACGACGACGGCGCCTTCGGGCTCGCCCGCACCGCAGCGGCCGAGCTGGGCGACGAGTACCTCGCCGGCTTCGCAGGCGGCCTCCCGGAGGCCCAGAACGGTCCTACCGCCGCGGACCTCGAGGCCATGTCGCCGAAGGAACTCGGCGAACTCATCGCGGCCCCCCGCGCCCTCTGACCCCAACCCAACCCCTGGAGACAATCGTGTTCACACACCGCCCCGACCCCGCCGAGTACCCCTCCATCGTCGACGACGTCCTCGCCTGGCTCGACCGCTCAGGATCACCCGACGCCTACCCCGAGGTCCGCGCGGACCGCGCACGCTCTCGCTTGCTGCTCGCCGACGCCAGGAACGGGGCCAACTCCCCGGAGGCGCTGGCCGCTCTGGTCGCCCAGCTCGGGCACGCCGTCCTCGACGACAAGCTCGACAAGGGCGAGGCCGCCAGCCGCATGGCCGAGGCCGAGGACCGCGACGAGCACGGCATCCACCGCATCGCCGCCGCCGCGATCCGGGCGGCAGACACCCGAGCCTGGGCGAACCTGTCCGGCGCCGGGCTCGTGACCGACCACCTTCGACCGCACATCGAGGCTTTGGCCGAGCAGGCGGCGCAGCTCGTGCCGAAGGTCGCCGGCATCTACACCGACGAGAGCGCGATCCGCTCGGGCTCTGCGACCGCGTCAGCGTGGGCGGCTCTGGTCGAGATCGCCGAGGCCATGCACACGGCGTGGCGCATCCTGGACCTGGCCACCTCCGTGGGGCTCATCGAGCGGCTGCCCTGGGCCAACGACCTGTCACCCCTGGAGATCCACCTCCGCAACCCCTGGGCCCGGCGCGAGGACGTCCAGGGCGTAGCGCGGCCACTCGTGCTCGGCCTGGTCGACGACATCGAGCACGACCGGCAGCCGACCGCGCTCACTGTCAGCGAGGCCGTCACCCTGCGATTCGAGCGTGACGGCGTCAGCTCGACGTTCACTCACCACGCGCTCGAGGCGGTGTCCGCATGACGTGCCGACGGTGCAAGGTCCCGCACGCCGACACCGAACTCCACACCGGCACCTGGCCCGGACACCGCGCCATGCCGCCGATCAGCGAGGCGTTCACCGCTCGTGCCCTAGCTCGAGGCCACGGCGTCTGCCAGGTCTGCCAGCTCCCCGGCGCGACGGTGGGCGCCTACGCCATAGCACCGTGGGCGCCAGGCAGGCCCGTCGGTGGGGCCAACGTCTGGGCCGCGCACGAGGACTGCCGCGACCGCAGGCACGCCGAGATGGTCGCTCGGTCACGCCCGTCCATGGTCTCCTCGCCGTTCCTGTGACGGCCGCCTGAACCCCTGGCCGAGCCGCGCCCCACCACTCCAGGCGTGGCAGTCGCCGTCGCGTTACATGGCCGCGACCACGACGCGCAGCGGCTCGGCCAGGTCACCACCCCCTGGCAGGGTCTCCCCCGCCCGGGGGGTCGCCGCAGCCCCGGTCGGCATAGAGCCTGCCAGTGTGTACGGGTTTGGGAGTTTCCGAGATTGCGTGCGCAGCGGGCGCCATGCTGTCCAGATGAGCGCTCATCCGGCCCCTTTCTGGGTCGGGCTAGGGCTCGTTATCGTCGGCGCAGGCCTCTCCGGGTGGGACCTCTGGCAGCGGGCGTGGGGTGCCAGGCACGATCTCACGATCCCTCAGGCGTTCAAGAGGCGGGCGAAGATCGTCAAACGGGCAGTACTTGGGAAGCCCCAGCCACGCGTTGACATATCCGCCGCTTGGCTGCAGGTGCCCGGGGCCACGGAGCCGATCGCGCCTCCGCAGTGGCCATCCGGCGGCGACCTGCTGGCGCAGCTCGACTTCGTGCGCGGGGCATTGGCGCGACTGGACGCGAGAGATGAGGCGATTGCCGACCGCACCGAGGAAGTCAGGTTTGCCGCGGCGACCTGGCGCAATGAGCACCAAGACGTCATTCAGGAGATTCAGGCCGCGATACGCGAGTCCCCCCGCGAAGGCGTGGGCGTACAGGCCCTTTCGCTGTTCTGTGTGTCATTGGGAACGTTCGTGCTCGCGCTCTGGGGAGCCGGCTAGAGCCTGGCGGCGTCACTATCCTCCCACCGCTGGAAGTCGAGCCCCTGCTGTGTCATGAACTTGCGCCATCCGTCGAGAACCTCGTCGACGAACTCGACAGCGTCGTAAGTCTTCCGCTTGCCCGCCGCCTCGACCTCGATAGTGCCCTGCCAGGTGGCGCCCCAGCCTGATCCAACGGAGGCGATGCGGACAAGCGGACGCCCCTGATCCCTGCCGTGATGCCTGAAGCTGTCGCCAGCGTTAAGCGCGAACCAGAGCGGATGCCATGGTTTGGACTTCGCCTCCGCCTTCGCAGCGTTGGCGACGTCGTCACGATCGTCAGCGCTGAAAGCATCGGCGAAAGAACCGACCTCGAGAAGTAGGTGTCGGACTCGGTCTCGGGCTGTGATCTCCGCCGTGATCGGGTCAAGTAAGTGGTACCGGAGTCGGACGATTCGCTGCCACGTCTCACCCCATGGACGTCGCTTAGCTAGGGTCATCGTCGCGCTCGCCACGGCACCGAAGGTACCGCCTGACGCCGTCGGATACTTGTAACTGAGCCGCACCCTCCTGCAACCATAAAGAAGTGTGAGGACTCCCCATGTCAAACGCGGGCTACGCCACTCTGACCGTGATTCCTAGCGCCAAGGGCTTCGCCTCGGCCCTGTCCAAGCAGGTTGACGGCACCTTGACCTCTGCCGGCTCGAGCGCCAGTCGGAAGCTCTCCGCCGCCGGCTCGAGCGGCGTCAGCTCGGGCGCCTCCGCCGGCGCTACGAAGATGACCGCGGCCCTGAACAAGGCCAGCGACGACGCCGCCCAGGTCAGCCATAGATCGAGCGGAGCGCACCAGATCCGGCTACTTGAGACTTCCTTGCATGCCCGGGCCTGCGCGAGGCTCGGGTTAGGTGCCTGGCGGGTCGCTCGCGAACCGGCTGCCCAGTGCGTGATTGCTGTGGCTCGCGAATGGCTAGCGACCGGCAGGCGCCGTGCGGGAATGTGGCTCGAGAGAGGACTGCTACGCCCGAAGTAGCACTGCCCTTCCCGCGGGTTCTTGTCCGCCGTCGGAAGGGAGCATTGGGATGCGGGGAGTCAGCAAGCCGGTCGTGATCGGAGTGGATCCGCATAAGCGGATCAACGCCGTCGTTGTTGTTGATGCCCGCGGTGAGGTCCTGGATCGGGGCACGTTCCCGACGTCCACTGCTGGCCTGCGCGAGCTCGGGGTCTTCGCCCGCCGGTTCAAGACGCGGACGTGGGCGATCGAGGGCTGCAACGGGGTCGGGAAGCCGCTGTCGCAGCGCCTGGTGGCCTCCGGTGAGCGGGTGCTGGACGTGCCGACCCGGCGCACGGCACTGGTGCGGGTCTTCGCCGGTGGGAACGGACGCAAGTCGGATGACACTGACGCGCTGTCGATCGCGTTGGTGGGGCTGCACGCCCCGCGGCTGGCTGAGGTGGTTCCGGATGAGCGGGCCGCGACGCTGCGGCTGCTCGCGCACCGCCGCGCCGAGCTCGTCTCGACCCGGACCCAGATCGTCTGCCGGCTCCAGCGTGAGCTGCTGATCCTGTTGCCCGGTGGGACGAAACGGGGTCTGACCGCAGCCCGGACCAAGACCCTGCTGGCCTCGGTCCGGCCCCGCGACGAGGTCGGTCGGATGCGTAAGTCGATAGCTGTCGACATGCACACTGAGCTGGTCGCCGTCGACAAGAAGATCAAGGCCGTCGGGGCGCAGATCAAGGAGCTGGTGGCCGCCACCGAGACGAGCGTCACCGAGATCTACGGGGTCGGCGCGATCACCGCGGCGCTGATCCTCGGTGAGGTCCTCGACGTGTCCCGGTTCGTCGACGAGGCGCACTTCGCCTCCTACAACGGGACCGCGCCGATCGAGTGGGGCAGCGGCGGCGGGCAAGGCCCGTTCATCCTGAACCTCGGCGGGAACCGCCGACTCAACCACGCCCTGCACATGGCCGCGGTCACCCAGATCCGCAACGACACCCCAGGGCGCGCCTACTACCGGCGCAAGCTCGCCGAGGGAAAGACGAAGAAGGAAGCCTTGCGCTGCCTCAAACGCAAGATCAGCGCAGCCGTCTACCGGCACCTGGCCAACGACAAGACCAAAGCAGAACAGCGGGGCCCGGGAGGGCACATGGGGGCGACTACGAAGATCAGCGCGGCCAACCCAACCCCGACGGTCGACTCTTCGATCAAGCCACAACCCGGGCCCCGACCACACGCTACGCCCGCCGCAGCAAAGGCGTCTTGACAACAGAGAGGTGCCA
>CAWFVK010000016.1:0-278732 GCA_963819215.1 uncultured Actinomycetota bacterium
GGCACGGTCGAAGCCTCTCGCGAAGACCCTCTAAACCACACACCACCGGGTAACCAATCCAGGGGGCAGGTCACAGCGTCAACCAAACCTGCAGCAGACCCAGCGGTTGAGTAGGTGGGTTCTGGTGGGTGGTGGCTCGTATGGATCGGGCCAGAACTCGGTGAAGGTACCGAAGAGACCGTCGCTGTCGAGGGTCAAGAAGAGTCAGGCCGAGCACAGTCGCACCGTCGACCGAGAACGCGATTCTGGTGGCCCCGCTCGACGCGTCGACATGCTCGGCCAGGATGACCAGGCTCAAGTCCCCGTGGGTGGGCCGCCAAAAGGCGGGCCGGAGCCTCGCGTCCGTACATACGTTCGCGCAACTGGGGCCAGGTACCGACCAGGCACCCAGTGACGGGCGCTGAAAGGTCGCTCTCCCTATCCTTGAGGCATGACAGTGACGATCGTGGAGGTGCTCTACCCGGATGTGACGCAGCTCGACTTCACCGGTCCGCACACCGTGTTCAGCCGTATCCCCGATGCCGAGGTCATCGTCGCCTCGGCCGCCGGAGGTGAGATTACGAGCGACGGCGGGCTGCGCTTCGCCGGGGCGCTGCCCCTCAGCGAGATCGACCGATGCGATGTCCTTTTCGTGCCGGGTGGCCTGGGCGCCGCTGCTGCGTGCATCGACGAGGTCATGATCGGCGAACTTCGGCGGCTGGCGTCGACAACTCGCTACGTGACGTCGGTCTGCACCGGTTCCCTCGTACTCGGAGCCGCTGGTCTGCTCGTAGGCCGACGGGCCGCCTCCCACTGGGCGTGGCGTGATCTGCTTCCCCGTTTCGGCGCGATCCCCGACGATGATCGAGTCGTGCGCGACGGCAACATCATCACCGGCGGCGGCGTCACCGCCGGCATCGACTTCGCCCTGACCATCGCAGCCGAACTCGCCGGAGACACCGCGGCCGAGGGCATTCAACTCGCCATCGAGTACGCGCCCGCCCCGCCGTTCTCCGCCGGCCGCCCCGAGACCGCCCCAACGGACGTGCGGATCGCGGCCGAGGCGCGTAACGCGCGTTTCCGTGCTACGCGTATGCAGGACATCGACATCGCGGCCGAACGACTCAAAGCATTCAAGAACTGAGGCGGTCGGACTCTCAGTTGGAGTCACCGCCACGACGGGGAACGCTCGAAAGCGACCCACCGACCACCCAACCTTCAGCCTGCCGGCCCACAGCTAGCCGAAGTCAAAAGGTGGGCACCGCATTGCGCCTAGTCGCTCCGTAGGCCCGCTCTTTCGGATGGTCCTTTCGCGGTCGTGGGAGACTGCCGTAACCAAGGAGTCAAGGCTTCGCCGAGGCCAGCTGGACCTAGGCGAGGTCGCGTGTCAGCTTCTCGCGCCAAGCCCGTCGGCTCACGATCTCGTTGCCCTCACTGGCGACCACATCGATCTCCACGGTGTAGCAGTCGACGTCGGCGACGAGTGAGAAGGTCGAGACGACGCGGGCCGTCGCCTCCGGGAACCGGAGCTCGTACACGGACTCGACGTCGACCGTCTGCCGGAAGGTGCGCGTATCGATGGCCACGATGCCGCCGTTGTGCTCGATGATCCGCGAAGCGTGGCCACCGGCGAACTCACTGCCGTAGTCGAGACGGGCGCGGACCTCGCGCTTGAGCACGTCGCGCTCGATCTGCCAGAGGGCGTCGTCGAGGTGTGCCTCGCCGCCCGAGTCAGGTGCAGGTGCCACAACAGGTGTCGAGAACGGGGACTCACCCTCAAAGAGCGGCAACCGGAGCTCGCCACCGTGCACGGTGAGCGTGAGACGAGCCGGCGGGGCGGCGTTGTTCGGCCAGTCCGTCCCGGCGATGCTGAGCCGCACCTGGTGGCCAGGGTCGAACCGATACGCGCAGGCGTCAAGCTCGACATCGACCTCGTAGATCTCTCCTGGCACTAGAGCGACCGGGTCGGCATGGCCGTCGCGGTGCGTCAAGTTCAGGAGTCCCCGGGTCACAAGCGCCGACGTGCCATCGGGGAAGACATCGTTGAGCTTGACCGACAGGTAGGCCACGGGCTGGTCCGCGCTCACGCGAAGTCTGGCAACCGGGTGGCCCATCAGCGTTCGCTCGGCCGCGTCGACGTCCCAGGTCATCGACGCGGCGTCATCGTGGCGAAGGTCGCCACTCTGCCCCCAGGGCATCGTTCCGGCGCAGTCGATCCAGGCGTCGACGCCGACGGCAGCATTCACTGCATACGGAGGGCGACCCTCGAGCTGAAGCACCTCGGTCCGCACGCGCGGGCACCGCCATTGCTCGCGAACCCAGAAGCCTTCGTGGGTGTCGAGGTCTGGCGCTGGCACCGTGGAGGTCCTGATGAAGGCTGTGACCGAAGGGGAGCCGTTCATGCCGTCGTCGACACCGTTCTCGATACCTCGCAGCCACCGGTCCCACCAGCGCACCGCTTCTGCGACCTCATCGATGCGCGGCCCGGGGCGAGTGCTGTCCAGCGCCCCGTGGGCCCACGGTCCGGCCAGCAGCTTGTGCGGAACCCCGTTCTTCCGCAGCGCCTCCAACAGACGAAACGTGCCGTTGCGGTACCCGTCAGCCCAGCCCGCGACCACCATTGTCGGACAGACGATCCGGCCGAAGTCCGATCGAGCCGCCTGGCGCCGCCAGTACGGGGAGTCACGCTGCGCCCGAAGCCACGTCAGAACCCAGGGCTCATGCTCCGCGAGCCTGGCCTGCCACTCCGCACGCCACCCCTCACCCCAGATCGCCGGGACGGGTGGGAGGACGTTCGACGTCGTCATGTAGCTGGGGTAGTCCACGAGGTCGACGAGCTGCAGCGCACCGCCCCGGTAGTGCACGTCGTCGGTGTAAACGTCATCACTGCCCTGAATCGCGATGATGGCCTTCAGCTCCAGCGGGCGTTCGCAGGCGAGCAGCAGCGCGGCGCACCCCGAGTACGACGTGCCGTACATCCCGAGATCGCCCGTGCACCAGTCCTGGCCGGCCAGCCACTTCATCGCCACTGCCAGATCGCCACGCTCGCTCTCCGGGTACTCATCGGTGGCCCGGCCGCCCGATGACCCCGTTCCACGGGCGTCGATCCGGCACACGGCGTAGCCGTACTGGTCACGCAGGCACAGGTACTCCCCCTCAGCCGAGGTGTAGATGTCGTCCTTGCGATACGGCAGCACCTCGATGAGGCACGGCTGCGGCCCCAGGGCAGGGTCCGGTCGGTACACCGTGGCTGCCAGCTCGACCCCGTCCGGCATCGGAATCCGCACCTCCTCACGGACCGCCGACCCCACGCTACTGACTCGCGACTCAGGAGTAGTCATGCACCACACACTAACGACCACCTCCGCCGCAGACTAGGACCGAGGGCATCTTCCACTCCTCGACCAGTTGTAACGGCAGGAGCCACCCGGCTGCCCTCAGTGGAAGCCCAGACCAGACCGGGGGTTGCCCGGTGCGACCCGCAACGTTCCTCGTGATCTTGTTCTTGCGTTTCAGAGTGCGCCGAAAGGGAGCAGCATTCACCGATGTGACAGGAGGGCCTGACTAGCAGCGACCTTTCAGTGAAGATCACCAACCGGTGAGTGCCTGCCAGATGAGGCGACTCGCCGGTGCGACAGACCGTCACCTGGTCCGTCACACCAAGGCCCGGCGAGCACTGGGACAGACTCACGCTTCTGCCGCGCACCGTTTGAGGAGCTTTTCTCCGCCCCAGGCAGATGCGGCAAGAACCTGGGCGCTTCAGTCCAGCGCTGGCCCGAGGCGCGACGGGAACTCGAAGGTCATCGCTTTGGTCCTGTTTCGGGTGCGGCTGATCGCGGATCGACTGGCGGGCGGAGCAGCAGTGCGGTCAGGCTGGTTGTGACCCATTTCTGATACTGGTCAAGGGTGTAGCCGCGGGTGCGGACGAGCATGTCGTAGGTGTCGGGGCTGGCGATGGCCCAGGCGGTGTCAGCAGCTGCGGCGCGGGTCAGACCCGGTCGCAAGCTGCGCGCGGGCAGGTGGTTGATGAGTGTGACGTACGTTTGGTGCCGTAGGGCTTGTAGCGCCTGCCAGTCGGCAGCGATCTCGGGATCGCTGGCTGCGGCGTCGCGGTAGAGCTGCCAGCCGAGTGCGGCTCGTTCGGCGATCTGTCGATACAAGGCGCTGATCTGGCGTATGATCGCGTGGGGGTCGTCGAGAGTGCCGTCGAGGACGTCGGCGATCATGTCCGGCCGAGCCTGCGGGTACGGAGTTGTTTCGTCCCCGGCGAGCGCGGCGTCGATGTAGGCGCTCAGCAGCGCCCGTTTGCTCCCCCAGGCCAGGTAGAGGGTCTGCACGCTCACCCCGGCCCGGCCCGCGATCCGCGCCACGGTGGCGGCGGTGTAGCCGCGTTCGGTGAACTCTTCCTCGGCCGCATGGAGCAGTCGGCGGCGGGTCTCGGCACGAGAGGCGGCGCCCGCTTCTTGGTGCCGCGTCGGTTTCGGGGTCAGTAGTTGACATGGCTCCACGTTACCTCAAATTAGTACTTGACTCAAGTCGACTTGAGTGCCACTCTAACCGTGTTGCACGGAGTCGTCCCCATGACACGGAGCAACAGGTGATCCGGCGCCGGCCGCAGTTTCTGGTCCTCGCCGAACAGGCCAGACAGATCCCACACCCACCTTCCGATCAAGGAGCCTTCGATGTCGCACAGCACCGCAGCCGCCACGACCCCGCCGCCAGGTCCCGACTCGACCGAGCCGACCATCCTCGCGAAGCACCATGCAGACGCAGGAGAGGACAACGCCATGAACCACGTCACCCTCGACAAGCCCTGGCACCGGCCCGGCGCCGCCGCCTACGCCCGCAAACGGCGCCGGGCGGCGCTGCACCCGCCGATCACCGTCTATGAGATGCCGGCTGATGTCACCAAGGAGGAGGACGTCCCGGTCCAGATGCGCGACGGGTGACGCTGCGCCTGAACCTGTTCCGGCGCGCCGGGACCCACGGACCCCTCCCGGTGATCATGTCGGCCCACCCCTACGGCAAGGACGTGACGCCCAAGAAGAAGCGGGGCGGCGGGTGGAAGCTGAACAAGCAGTTCCGGATCATGAACCAGCCCGAGCCGCTCACGATCTCTGACCAGACCAGCTGGGAGGCCCCCGACCCAGTCTGGTGGGCGCAGCAGGGCTACGCGGTGATCAACCTGGACACCCGCGGTGGCGGGCACTCCGAGGGCCGCGGCGATCTGCTGTCCGACCAGGAGGCTGACGACCTGTCCCAGGTCATCGCCTGGGCCGCCGACCAGCCCTGGTCCAACGGCCGGGTGGGGATGCTCGGCGTCTCCTACCTCGCGCTGTCCCAGTACAAGGTGGCCGCTCTCAACCCGCCCGCGTTGAAGGCGATCTGCCCGTGGGAGGGCTTCACGGACGCCTACCGCGACTTCTTCACCCCCGGTGGAGTCGTCGAGAGCGGGTTCGCCCGCATCTGGCTGTTCGGGACCACGCGAGTCGCCCGCCTGAACACCAACTTGGCCAAGGTGCGCCGCGAGCACCCCCTGCGCGATGAATGGTGGGACACGCTCACCCCCGATCTGTCGAAGATCACCGTCCCCCTGCTGGAGTGCACCAGCTTCTCCGACAACAACCTGCACAGCACCGGATCGATGCGCGCCTTCCAGCAGACCAGCTCGACCGAGCGGCACGCCTACGCCCACCGCGGACCCAAGTGGTCCACCTTCTACGGCGACCAGGCCCGTCAGGTGCAGCTCGCGTTCTTCGACCGGCACCTGCGCGAACAAGACGTGCCCCCGCTGCCGCCGATGCGGCTGGAGATCCGGGACCGAGCCGACCACGTCGTCGAGGTACGCGACGAGCAGGAATGGCCCCTGGCCCGCACCGACTGGCGCCACCTGCACCTAGGCACCGCCGGCGCGATGAGCGACCGCCCCGACGGTGAAGGCAGCGTCACCTTCGACCTGAAGCGCAACGCCGCCGCCTTCGAGTACCGATTCGAGCACGACACCGAGCTCAGCGGCCCCATGACCCTGCGACTACACGTCACGGTCACCGGCACCGACGACCCCCGGCTGTTCGTCGGCGTCGAGAAGTGGTCCGGCGGCGCCCCGATCCCGTTCAACGGCTCCTACGGATACGGCCGCGACCTCGTCGCCCAAGGCCGGCTCCGGCTCGCCCTGCGTGAGCTCGACACCCAGCGCAGCACCCCCCACCAGCCCGAACACACCTTCCAAACCCTGCAGCCCATCAACGACAACGAGCAGATCGAGGTCCTCATCCCGCTCAGCTCATCCGCGACGCTGTTCCACGCCGGCGACAGCCTGCGCCTCATCATCGCCGGCCGATACCCCGAACCCCGCAACCCCCTCTTCGGCCACTTCCCCACCTACTACGAACCCAGCACCAAGGGCAAGGCCACCATCCACTGGACAACCGACCGGCCGTCCACGCTCGAGATCCCCGTCATCGCGCCCAGCGACCACGCCTGACACCGAGCGGCGGCTCACCAGCGGCGATCCAAGTCGCTAACAACACCCGGCACCACTCCCGTTTCGCCCGCAACCCGGAGGAGTAACCATGAATGACACCGACACCGACACCGACACTGCAGTCAAGGGGGGCGTCTTTGTTCAGCGCCCCGGGCTCCGCTTGAAGCAGCTCGTACTGCTCATCGGCGCCGTCTACCTCTCCCTGATTTTCGTCACCAACGTGGTGAATCTTGTTGTCACACTCGCCGGCGCGCACGTGGTGCTGTTCAACTCAGGCAACGTCGCATACATCCAGCAAATCGCCCACCCCTACGGGTGGGGCCGGGGGTTCGCCGAAGTCGCCGTGCTCGGCGCGCTACTCGCAGAAGGCTTCGGCGCACTCCTGTTCGTTCGGGCGCTCACGCGCTACCGCGGAGGCCGGACAGCGGCAGCTGAGGTCTGGACCGCGCTGACATGGAACATCCTCCTCTGGCTGGGCTTCATCGTCGGGACCGAGGTCCTTGTGGCTTACCCGTCAGAGGCGCCGTTCCGCGAACTGCTCACCATCGGCCTCCTTATGGCCGTCGCCATGGCCGTCATCCCCGACGATCCAGCCGCTGACTAGATGGGAGCATCGATCATCCGGATTGCGATGGCGGTTCAACTCCACGTCAGCCGACTGGCCATGCCCACGAGCGAGCCAGACCCTGACCTCACGGCCGGCGTTGGCCGTCAGACGTCAGAAAGGACCGCCGTTAGGTGATGAAGCGGTGGATGGCCTCGTTGGCGTGGTCCTGGAACGACGGGTTGGCCAGGTCGGGGAAGATGTCCGCTTGGTTGACCATGGGGCCCTTCAGCTTGTTGGCCGCGCTGGCGTAGAAGACGCCGCTGGACAGGGTCGGGTCGGTGACACCGTCGACCAGTCGCTTCGCGCCCGCGTCAAGTCCGTGGGAGATCCCCAGTGCGGGCATGACGTACTTCGCCGCTACACGCAGCGGCAGGGCGAGGCCGTTGGCGGCTTGGGTGCCGGTGGTGGCGCCGGGGCTCACGGTGATGAAGCGGCGGTCGGGGTGGTGGCGGGCCAGGTAGGCCATCCACAGGGCGCCGATGTACTTGGCCTGCCCGAAGGCCAGGTTGAAGTCAGCCTTTCCGCCGGCGAAGTAGCTGCCGTCGATGACGGTGGCGAGTTCATCGGCTGAGGTTGAGACGAAGGACGGCCGCTTCATCCGCAACTTCGGAAGTCCCCGAGCTGCTTCACTTCCGGCGAGGACCGCAACCTCGCCAAGCCGGCCCTCGGCCAGGAGCCCTTCGAGGAGGACGACGTGGCCAAGGACGTTCGTCGCGAACACGGTGGTGACCCCGTCGGCGGTCAAGCTCCATCGACTGCGGGCCAATGACACCAGCGTTCATGACCAGCGCGTCGACGGATCCGTCGATGGCCGCCAGGCCGGCGCGGACCGAACCCAGATCGGCGACGTCCATGACAACGATGTCGAAGATGCGCCGGCCGGTCGCGGCTTCGAGCTCGGCCTTTGCCGTTGTCGCTCGATCATGGTTCCGGCACGCAAGGTAGATCCGCGCGAACTCAGGGCGTAGGGCCAGTTGCCGGGCCACGTCCTTGCCGATCCCGGCGTTGGCGCCCGTGATGAGCACCGTCTTTCCTGTGGTCAGTCATGCGCTGGCCTGTCCTCTCCGTAAGACTGGGTTGTGCAACTCACTCTCACAGCATCGGACTGGGCTGTCAAACTCAGAAGTTGCTAGCATGGGTGGCATGGTCAACGACGCCAGCGTCCGGCCGAGGCTCACCCCCAAGGGCGAACGCACCCGAGCACGAATAGTGGAGAAGGCCGCCGCCTTGATCCACGAACGCGGGGTCGCGGCGACCACCTTGGAAGACGTCAAGGTGGCAGCGGAAGTCAGCGGCTCGCAGATGTACCACTACTTTCCCGACAAGAACGAACTCGTGCAGGCGGTCATCGACTACCAAGCCGACACCATCGTCAACAACAACCGGCACGCCCTCGGCAGCGCGAAGGCAGTCGAAGCTTGGCGGGACATGGTGGTCACTGGGGTGAGGCACAACCAAGGCAAAGGGGGGCTGCGCGCTCGGTTCGCTCGGTGGTCAACTAGCCGAGAGCGACCCCGAGGCCCGAGCCCACATCGCGGCCGGGTTCGATCAGTGGGCTGCCGCCATCAGCGATGGACTGCGATCCCTACAGGCCGACGGGAAGCTCTCGACCGCCATCGACCCGGACGACCTCGCCACTACTCTGCTCGCCACGCTCCAAGGAGGGCTTCTCCTCGCCCAGGTGCAACGCAGTACCCGCCCGCTCGAAACTGCGGTCGACACCCTCCTCGCTCTCACCATGGTCCAGTAGGTCCACGCCGGAAGGTCGCGGGATCGGCCGGCGGCACCATGCAGCCGACGAAAAAGGCGCTTTCCATCGTCCTTGCATGGCTGCTTGCTCGACGGACCACGGGACCCACGGTGTACGTGATGGTCGGCGACATGGGTATGACCAGCATGATGGCCGGCGCCCCACCGTTGGGGCTGACGATGATGCTGCGCGCAGCCCCCGCGCTGGGGTCGGCAGGGGAAATCTGTCTCGCCCGGGTCTGATGAAGGTTCTGGTGAGTGGTCGTGCCGCTTCGGTTGCGACGGTCCCCCCGGCGACCCGCGTCGCGGGGGTGGCACATGTCCTCGCGGGCCCAGACCTGTCACGCTGACCTCCATGACAACCTTCACAGTGCACACGGCAGACCCGCGACAGACGTTCGAGACTGAGCGTGTCGGCCATCTGGCAGACGGGGGCATCGAGTTCATCTCGCAGGGGACGAACTACCGGATGTCGGCGAGCTTCTGGACCATGATCACCAAGGTGGAGGGCTCATAGGTTCCTGCCTCACGTCCAAGGCCCCTAGCGGAGCTGGCGTTTCCACCCGAGTCAATCGCCCGTCGTACGTCGCACGAGCGGCGGCCAGCAACGGCTCAGCGTTCATGGCTCGGTGCTGGTCGACCAACCACCGTCCGAGGTCCCCGCTCGGCGAGACGCATGTGCGAACGGTGGCTCGCGCCGCAAGCCCTCTCGGAGGGGGCCCATCGTTCGAGGGCTGCTGGAGTTCCCTGTGCCAGAATGCGTCAGCTTCGTGGCGACAGCGGATGCGCACAAGGCGTGACGGCTCGCCGACGAGATCGATTGGAGGACACCATGATGACGACGCCCGACTCTTCCTCCGCTGAACTGCTCCGAACCATGGTGGTGGCGCATGCGAACGTCTCTGACGTTGCCCTCGAGCCCGCGGGGCCTCGCGTCGGCGCGGACAGTGGCGACCCGCAGATGGCGGCAACCGTGTTCTTCTCCGGTCACGGCGTCGAGGTCGGGGTGTGGGAGTGCACGGCGGGCGGGTGGGCCATTGTGGATCGACCCACAACCGAGACGATGATGCTCCTCCGTGGCACCGCGACGATCACTCCCGCCCAGGGAGCGCCGGTCAGCCTGTCTGAAGGCGACGTGTTCGTTCTGCCGAAGGGCTGGTCAGGTCGCTGGGACATCGCCGAAACGGTGCGCAAGTTCTACGTCCTCGTCGACTGACCCCCGATGCGAGGGTGATCGGCAGGCGGGACCCTTGTACGCCGCGCCCGTACAGGCCGTTCGCGGTGGACGGCTGCCTGGACGTCCATTACAGCGCACAGATCGCAAGGTTCACGCCGACCAGCACCGCGCACCAATCAGCACCGCGCACGCAATCAGCACCCGCCGGCTACGACGAGACACCATGGCCCAGATCCGCGCGTTGCTCACCAGTCGACGGCATTGCGCACGGAACGGCGCACGCTGCATGCACCCTCAGCAGCTGAACACCGACCAGCAGATGTCGTTGCGCAACCGCTGGTCATCAAGCACCAGGTCGTGAATGGTGGGTTGGCAGCTGATCGCGCTGCCAACGGCACTCGAGTCGCCCTACGCTCTCCGTCTGCCCTTCCGGGGCGCCCGCACGTGCGGACTTGATGCCGTACGAAGCCGCACCGAGTTCATGCGCTGCGACGTGAGCGACTACCGCTGCCTGGCCAGCTGCGTACGCGGCATACCGTGCGCCCCCGCGGAGGTCTCTGGCCGCGCCCATGGCGTGGCCGCCCAGTGACCGCGCCTGCATCATCGGGATCTCGCCGCGCGTCCAGGCGCGGACCCCTTCAATGGCCTGGCGTGGTCGCAGGTCCTCCGGCCGCTCGGACTCGAACCGGTCGAGGACGTGCTCCGCGCACACCGCCGCCCACAGCGCGAGTAGGTGGTGGTTGGAGTCCGTGAGGGTCCCCCCGCGACGCACAGTCACGAACCGAGGGTCACGGACTTTCGGAAGGATCACACCGAGCAGCCCTTCTGCATGGCGTCCACCTCAACATTCTCCCCACCGATCCCAAGACCATGGCATTCCGTCTCCCGTTCCAGCCTCATAGGTCGCGCTGTCGCGGGGGGCTGTGGGAAGGTCGGCGCATGGCGGCTCGAGCCCTTTTGACCGAGGGAGCTTTCCAGACCGTGGCCACGGAGTTCGAACTCGGCGAGGTGGTTGCGCACGAGGCTTCGGCCGGACGGGGCGAGTCGGGTTTTGTCGCCAGGCTCACGACCACTACAGGGACCTGGGCGGTGAAGGAGCTGATCGAGCCACAGGTCGAGGATGAGGTGCGCGAGGACGTCGAGTTCGTCGCTGCAGCGAGAGAGTCCGGCGTGCCCGCACCTGCAATGCTCACGACACGGGCTGGGAGGGTGCTGCTCGACATCGACGGGCACCAGGTCCGCGTCAGCGAGTGGGTGGACCTCCGAGACGTCGATCGCAGACTCGACCCGGCCTCAGTCGGCACGACTCTCGCCGCGCTGCACCGAACCCCGTTCGAAGGGAGCCGCGGCGAGGATCCGTGGTACCGCAGCGCCGTTGGCGCGTCGCGCTGGGACGAGCTGATCTCCGCACTGGCCACGGCCGGGGCGACCTTCTCCGACGACCTCGCTGCGATGCGCGAGGAGGTCGTTGCGCTCGAGCAGCTCCTGGTCGACCCGTACGACTTGCGGACCTGTCACCGCGACCTGTTCCCCGAGAACCTGCGCGGTACCGTTGCCGGCTCAGTTTGCGTCATCGACTGGGATGAACACGGGCTCGCCGGAGCCAGCCAGGAGCTTGGGTTCGTCGTCTGGGCGTTCTCCGCAGGTCGCGCGGACCGCACGAGAGCAATCGTGGAGAGTTACACCGCGAGCGGCGGACCGGGCAGGCTGCACTCGCCAAGTGACTTCACGATGCTGATCGCGACGCTGGGGCACATCAATGAGCGGGCCTGCGCAGGCTGGCTCGACCTTGCCCCGGGAGACCCCGAACGCGAGCGGATGGCTGCTCTGTTCGGCGAGATCGTGGCCGACCCTTTTACCCGCCAGACGATCGAAGAGCTGCTCGATTCGGTCGGCTAACCAGAACTGCCCGCGCGGCCGGAAGCGCCTCATCCCATGGCTATTTCGTCAGAGTGGGCTGGGCGGTCTGTCACGAGCCCCTCACGACATAAGGCGGCGGCGCAAGTCTGGACGTGGCCGGACAACCTAGTGCTCGAGGCTATGCAGCAGCAGGTCCAAGAGCTCTTGCTGGGATGAGACTCGAAGCTTGCGGAAGACCGAACTCAGGTGGTTGCGTACCGTGCCTTGAGTCAGGAAAAGTTCGCCAGCGATCGCGGGGACCCGCTTCCCGTCGAGCAGTCGCGTGGTGACCTGGAGTTCGCGCGTGGAGAGCCTGCCCAGGCCCGGAACGGATCCCTGGACTGGGAGTCTGGCTGAGCGTCGGCTCGTCTCGGCCGCCTGGGCACCCATCCAGAGACCCCACAGCTCCTGCTCTGCCTCGCCGCGATCGCTCGTCGGGCTCGGGTCGGCCGATGTGATCACGAACGCGAACCGCGGCGACTCCGGCAACGGTGTCGCCAGCACGTCACAAGCCTTCCAGCCGCCGTCGGGCATCACGAGGCGAAGCGACAGTGCGACTCCCGTCAACTGCTCGACCATCGTGGCAAGGTTCGTGAGGAGCGTCGAGAGGTCGTCGGGATGCACCAAAGTCAGGATGCTCTGGCCCAAGGCTGCCTCAGGTGGGTGTCCTAGCAACCGGTCCACATCACAGCTGATCCGGTCGACACGCCACTGCGCGTCGACGGTACCGATCACCAACGGACGCTGGGCGAGGCCGGCGATTGGTGCGACTGCGAGGGGGGACATCGAATCCGGCGGAGAGACGATCCCTACGGCAGCGCCCCGCTCGCCGTCGTGAATAAACGTAGTCATCAGCACCCGCGCAGGCATCTTCGTTCCGTCGGGGCGGAGGAAGGTTCGGTTCAGCTCCGCCCCCTCGACTGAGCCAGACGCCAGTAGGTCGAGAATGCCAGTCGGCCCTTCGTCCATCACCGCCCAAATCGGCCGGCCGATGAGGTAGGACTCCGTGCGGTCGAGAAATGCCGCCAGGCCAGGGCTCACCGCGAGGATCTCGCCACGAGGCAGGCTGAGCATGAATGACGGCAAGGGACTGTCGCGCACGATCGAGACGAAGCGACTCTCCCCGGAAGTGGCGGACGGGGCACCCCGGCCTTCTCGCCCAGTCGAAGGTCCGGTCATCGACATCCACACCCCTCAGGGGCGTCCGCATCCTTCGCCGCCCTCGATCATGCTCCGACCCGCATACGTGGGCAAGGCCCGGACGGGCCACCGACGGGTAACCCATGCACGCAAGGACGCCGTGAGAGCTGGCGCCGAAATATCGTCGGGGCTATCGAGAACGCGTGAACCTTCCGCATGGCCAATCCTTGCTCCGTCTCCTACGTCACTGCGCGACAACGAATCCTTCGCGTCGTCTGGACGTGGCGCTAGGGTCGAAGCCGATCGGTCAACCGCCCGGAAGGGACCTGCCATGACCTCGGTCCGCGTACTCGTCGGCACCCGCAAGGGAGCGTTCGTCCTGAGCGCAGACGGCAACCGCAAGGCGTGGGACATCAGCGGTCCGCACTTCGCGGGTTGGGAGACCTACCACGTGAAGGGCTCGCCGGTAGACCCGCAGCGGCTCTACGCCTCGCAGTCCAGTGGGTGGTTCGGTCAGGTCGTCCAGCGCTCGGACGACGGCGGCACGACCTGGGAGGCCGTGGGGAACAGGTTCGGGTACGAGGGCGAGCCCGGCACGCACCTCTACTACGACGGCATGCCCCGCCCGTTCGAGTTCAAGCGGGTCTGGCACCTCGAGCCCTCCCTCACCGAGGTCGACACGGTCTACGCCGGGATCGAGGACGCCGCGCTGTTTCGCTCCACCGACGGCGGTGAGCAGTGGGCTGAGCTACCGGCACTGCGTCAGCACCGGACTGCACCGCAGTGGCAGCCGGGGGCCGGAGGAATGTGCCTGCACACGATCCTGCTCGACCCGAGCGCCCCCGAACGCATCTACGCCGCGATCTCGGCGGCCGGCGCCTTCCGTTCCGACGACTCCGGGGCGAGCTGGAAGCCCATCAACCATGGGTTGCGGTCCGAGGGCATTCCTGACCCGAACGCGGAGGTGGGCCACTGCGTGCACCGCATAGCCCTGCACCCTGCCCGACCGGACACCCTGTATATGCAGAAGCACTGGGACGTCATGCGCACCGACGACGCCGGCGAGTCGTGGCGGGAGATCAGTGGCAACCTCCCCACCGACTTCGGCTTCGCGATCGACGTCCACGCTCACGAGCCGGAGACCGTCTACGTCATCCCGATCACCAGCGACTCCCTCCACTACCCACCCGACGGGCAGCTTCGGGTGTGGCGCAGTCGGACAGGCGGCGACGAGTGGGAGCCGCTGACGACCGGGCTCCCGCAGGCTGACTGCTATGTCGACGTGTACCGCGATGCGATGGCCGTCGACACGCTCGACTCGTGCGGCCTCTACTTCGGTACTACCGGTGGTCAGGTCTACGCCTCTGCTGACGCCGGCGACACCTGGACTGCCATCGTCCGTGACCTGCCTGCCGTCCTGTCCGTGGAAGTCCAGACCCTGGCATGAGCGGCGGCACTTCCGGGCCTGAAGAGGCAATCAGCAGCGTGCGCGTGGTCCTTCCGGCCCACCTCAAGGCGTTGGCAGCGGTGCGAGGCGAGGTCCGGCTCGAGGTCGCGGGGCCGGTGACGCAGCGGTCGGTCCTGGACGCCGTGGAGGCGAGGTACCCCATGCTCCGTGGCACGATCCGCGACCACGACACCTCCAAGCGGCGCGACTTGGTCCGGTACTTCGCGTGCGAGGAGGACCTCTCGCACGACCCTCCCGACGACCCCCTTCCCGAGGCAGTCGCGGCAGGCACCGAGCCATTCCTCATCGTGGGAGCCATGGCAGGCGGTTAGCAGAAAACCTCCTCGCGGCCAGGCAAGGGTCACCCGACGGTGTGTTTGCGTTCCGCTGACCGAACTCTCACGATCGCGACGAAGACGGGACCAGCAACTCTGCCTCTCTCGCAGCGAGGCTTGCGACGTGGTCGATCATCGTGTCCATCGCCGCCCGGAGCGGTTCGGTGCTCCGGTACATCTGACACAGGAGCAGGCCGCCCTGGAGTGAGGCCAGCATCGCCGTCGCGAGCCGATCGACGTCGACGTCGGGCGGCAGGGCCCCGTTCTCCTGCATGGCGCTGAACCCATGATGGATCGCCGCTTGCCACCGATGGAACCCTGCCGCGACACCGCTACGGGCATCGTGGTCGAGCTCGCCGAGCTGGCTGCCGAGTGCACCGATAGGGCAGCCCCCCGTGCAGCTGAGGCGCTGCTGGTGCGCCACGACGGCGTCGCTCCAGGCCCGGAGCGCGACGATGCTGTCCAACGACGCGAAGGCAGCCTCCTGCTCACCGACGACCGCCTCGTTCTGGTACTCGACAACTGCTCTGACCAGGGCATCCTTGCCGTCGAAGTAGTGATAGATCTGCGAGCTGCTCACACCGGCTGCATCTCGCACCTGGTCGAGCGTCGTGCCGGCGACTCCGTTGACGAACATGAGTTCGGCTGCTGCCTCCACGATGCGCCCCCGGGTCGCGGCGCCCTTCCTGGTGAGTCCGAGCGTCTCCGTCATGGCTCCTCATTTCTGGAGTTGCTGATCCATTTTTACCTGAGCAATCTGGATCGCACAAGCCAAACAAGGGGAGTCACCATGGACAACAACGAGCTGAGCGGTCGGACCGCTCTGGTCACCGGATCGACCCAGAGGGGCATCGGAGCTGCAACAGCCGCGCTCCTCGCGAGCCGGGGAGCATCTGTGATCGTCACCGGTCGTGATGAGGATGGGGGGCGGGCAGTGGTCACGTCGATCCTGGCTGACGGTCGGAACCGCACGATTCATCGGCGCCGACATCGCGGACCTGGCGTCCGTCCAAGCGTTGGCCGCCGAGGCTGGCCCGGTGGACATCCTGGTCAACAATGCAGGCCTCTTCCCGGGCGGAGCGCTCGTCGACCAGGACGTGGAGAGCTTCGATTCCGCGTTTGCCGTCAACGTGCGCGGGCTCTACTTCCTCACTGCTGCGGTCGTCCCGGGCATGGTGGAGCGCGGGCGGGGAAGCATCGTCAATGTCAGCACTATGGCCGCACGCGTGGGAATGGCCGGCCTCTCCGCCTACGCCGCGACCAAGGCTGCGGTCGAGTCCTTGACGCGGACCTGGGCTGTCGAGCTCGGCAGCGCCGGGGTTCGGGTCAACACCGTGGCGCCCGGTCCGACACGCACCGACATGGTGATGGCCGCCATGGGAGAGGACGGTGCAGCAGGTGTTGCGGGTACCACCGTGCTCGGTCGTCTTGCTACGCCTGAGGAGATCGCGTCCGTGATCGCCTTCGTCGCCTCGGACGCTGCGAGCTACCTGACGGGAGCAACCATCGCGGCGGATGCCGGCCGCACGGCGATCTGATTCGAGCTGACCTACGGAGCAGCGGCAATCAGGACCCTCTGGCGCTCGGTCCGGTGCTAGGTGCGCTACTGCACGGCCGGGTGGCATCCACCGAGGTGTACGACCTGGTTGCGATCAAGCCCTACCCGCCAGGCGTCGTGGCGTGTATACCGGACAAGTCGTTCAGGAGGGGACCGATGAGAGGAGAGGCTGCTCATGAGAACACGAACGAGGTTGGGGGTGCTGGGGGCGGTTGTTGCTGTGGGAACGTTCGCGCTCTCGGGCGGACCCGCTATGGCTGCGGAGTCGCAGAGTCAGGGCGTCGCGACGTACACCTGCGCGGGTGGGGTGATCCCATCGGGTCACTACGCGAGCATCAACGTCAAGGGCACCTGTTCCGTCGCTGCTGACGCCGTGATCACGGTATACGGGAGCGTGAACGTCCGAGCGGGAGCCACCTTCGATGCGCAGAGCGCGCCATCGACGATCACCGTCGGACACGACGTCAACGCCGCTCGCGGTTCGCTCCTCGGATTGGGCTGCCAGCCCGACTCCGCCGACAAGACTGGACATGCGTGCGCCGTTGAGCCTGCGGGGCACTCCACCATCACGGTCAAGGGCAACGTCACCGCGATCGGCGCGAGCACCGTCCTGCTGAACGGGATCACCGTGAAGGGAGACGTCACGCTGATCGGCGGCGGCGGCGACATTCCCTGGTCGATCAAGAACAACGTCATCGGCTGCAACCTCACCGTGATCGGACAGACGGCCGAGTGGGTGGGCGTGCTCTTCAACAAGATCGGCGGCAACGCGACCCTGCTCAACATCACGCTGCAGGACCCGGACCCGGGCGCTCCGGGGGTGTACGTCGTCCGCAACACCATCCGACGGAACCTCGTCTGCTTCGGACTCAAGCCGGGCGTGTCCGGCGGGTTCATCCCCGGCGAGGTGAACGTCGTTCACGGCCACGCCATCGGCCAGTGCAAATCGCTGGTCTGACCTCTTTCACATCGCCGCCCGTCTGCCACTCTCGGGTTTGCTGAGTGGCAGACGGGCGTCCGACCTCGACCTGCTTGTCGACGGCCTAAGCCCGGTCCAGCGGCTCGCAGCCGAGCTCGGGCGCCGTCACCTACGCCAGCAGCACGGGCAGCACCGCACGCGTCCCGGTTGATCGGGCAAGATGCACCCTGTGGGTTGGGACCTGATCGTGGGCTTCGCGTTTGGCGTGGTCATCGCGACCCTGACGACCCCGGTCGGCGTCTCGGGCGCCGTGTTCCTGCTCCCGGTCCAGCTCAGCGTCCTCAACGTGCCCAGTCCGTCGGTCACGCCGACCAACCTGCTCTACAACGTGGTCGCGGTACCGGGAGCACTGCTGCGCTACCGCCGGGCCGGGAAGCTGTGGACCGACCTCGCCCGACGCCTCCTGATCGGCACGATTCCCGGGGTCATCGGCGGCGCGATCATCCGGCTCTACCTGCTTCCGGGCGGGGTCCTTTTCAAGGTCCTCGTCGCAGTGTTCTTGCTGCCTCTCGGAGTGTGGCTGATCGTCCGGGACCAGCGCCCCGCTCGACGTGCCACACCTTTCTCGCCGCGTGTCGTCACCGGGCTCGGCTTCGTCGCCGGACTTGTCGGTGGCATCTACGGCATCGGCGGTGGGTCACTGCTCGCGCCGATCCTTGCCGCGAGCGGCTACCTGCTCACCGAAGTCGCACCAGCTGCCCTGCTGTCAACGTTCGTCACCTCGTGCGTCGGGGCGGCGACTTACGCCGTGGTGGCTCTCACCGGTCGCGAGGGAGCAGGACCGCACTGGCTCCTCGGCGTCGCCTGCGGGGTCGGTGGCCTCGTCGGCGGCTACCTCGGAGCAAGCCTGCAACCCCGGATGCCGCAACGACTGCTGCGCGTCCTGCTCGGCGCGCTTGCCATGGCCCTCGCGGTCGCCTACCTGGTCCAGGCGGCGCGCGGCTGAGGCCGCTCGGTTCATCTGAGCCGGCTCGTGACGGCACGGGCCCGAGCTCGAACTGCTTCCGTGGCGAGCCTTTCCGCAGCCCATCGGGCGGCTTGCGCGACCTCCGGGCGCGCGCGATCTGGCTTGTCCGATACGGCCCTGTCGTCGACGCCCGAAGTGCTAGCCTCCGTCGACGTGCACGCCAGCCTTCGCCGTTGAAGGGAACCCGTTCATCAGTGACTGAGCGTAGATACCCCAATGATTGGGCGGGTTACTGCCCGATCTGTGCGCGCAACGTGACCTTCTCCCAGCTCGGGCCCTGGCTGCGAGACGAGCTGGTCTGCAAGAGCTGCTACTCGATCCCTCGGCTGCGCGCGCTCATGCACGTGCTGACCATGGTGCGCCCGGACTGGCAGAAGTCGACGCTGTGGGAGCTCGCGCCCGCCGGGCCGAGCAGTGCCCGACTCGCGTCCGGTTGCAGCGGGTACATCGGCACCCAGTACTGGCCGGATGTCGTGCCGGGAGCCATGCGGAACGGGGTCCGCTGCGAAGACATCGAGAACCCGTCCTTCGCAGATTCTTCCGTCGACATCATGATCTCGTCTGACGTGTTCGAGCACGTCTTCGACACCGATCGAGCCATGCGGCAGATAGCGCGCGTCCTGAAAGCCGACGGTGTTCATATCTGGACGACGCCTCAATACAACGACCTCGAGGTGAGTCGGGAGCGAGTGCTACGCAGACCCGACGGAGAGCTCGACTACTTCTTCCCCGCGGAGTTTCACGGCGACCCGGTGAATGAGGACGGTGCGCTGGTCACCTTCGACTGGGGTCGTGATCTGCCCGCTCGAGTCCTGCGCGTCTCTGGACTGCACACGGTCGTGTACCGCATCGAGTCGAGCTACATGGGGATCCTCGGCGAGTTCATCGAGGTCTTCGTCTCCTCGAAGAATCCCCAGCTCGTGGATCTAGCCATGCGTAGCCAGTCCGGACAGACCATCGGAGCCGCGCCGCTGACGAGCGTCCAGCGGTACATCAAGGGAGCCCGGGTCCGGGCCCGACCACTGAAGGCCACGTACCGGCGAGTCCGCAAGCAGGTCTAGGCAAGGCCGGATCACCCGCGCGTGAACGAGCTACCCCGCCCAGTGGGCCGGTCGTCTCGGATGGGTACATCCTTGTGCCATGTGGCGGACACGGCGTAGGTCGACAGATGCAGCCCTCCTTGTCCTGGTCTGCGTGCTGGGCGTCGCGGCGATCACAGCCGCCGCTCCGCCGCCGCCTCCGGTGGGTGTGCCGGATCGATCTCCCCAGCCGTTCACGCCGTTCACGACCTACCACTACGACACGGCGCGGACGGGCAACGTGCCCTCGCTGCCAACGGCGACGACGCTCGTGCCCGCCTGGACTGCCACCCTCGATGGTGCGGTCTACGGCGAACCCCTGGTCGTCGGTCAGCTGGTCCTCGTCGGCACGGAGAACGACACCGTCTACGCCCTCCGCTCGGACGGCAGTGTCGCCTGGCAGACGCATCTCGGAACGCCTGTCCCCCGAAGCGCGCTTGCCCTGCGGCAACATCGACCCCAGCGGGATCACCGCCACGATGGTCTACGACCCGACGACAGCGACCGTCGACGTCCTTGCCGAGCGAGGGCTTGCCGGTGGAGCACCTCTTCGCCGAGCTGAACCCTCAGACCGGTGCCGTCGTCCGATCGCGCCTGCTCGACGCCGCCGGTGTCTCGCCTTCCGTGGAGCAGGAACGCGGGGCGTTGAACTACTCATGCGGGTCGTGTCTGGGTTCCTTACGGAGGTAGAGCCGGGGACTGCGGGCAGTACCACGGCTTCCTGATCGGAGTACCGGCAAAGGCGTTGTACGGGGCCGTGACCTACCAGACGCCGAGCAGTCGCGAGGCCGGGATCTGGACTCCGCCCGGGGCGACGATCGACCCGGCCGGCTATCCCTATGTCGCGGTCGGCAACGGAGCGTCCGAGTCCGGTGCTTACGACGACAGCGACTCGGTGGTCCGCCTGAACCCGCAGACCGCGCAGAAGGTTCGACCTGTTCGCGCCGTCGACGTGGGCGCAGGACAACGCGGCCGACCTCGACCTCGGCTCCACCGGCCCCACCCTCATCGGCTCCTGGGTCTTCGCTGTCGGCAAGCGCGGAACCGGCTACATCGCCCGAGCCGGGGCCATGGGTGGGGTGGGCCACCCGGTCTGGCAGGGCCAGGTGTGCCGCTCCTTCGGCGGGACGACGCACATCGGCTACACGATCTACGTCCCCTGCAGCGACGGCATCCGCGCTCTTGCGGTCAACCCCAGCACCGGCCAGGCCACCGTCGTCTGGCACACCACCGCGACGACCACCGGCCCTGTTCTCGCGGGTGCCGGTGGCCTGTGGTCCGTTGATCCGACGCGCGGCCGGCTGGTGGAGATGAATGCCGGCACCGGCGCCGAGATTCGCTCCATCCCGATCGGCGACACCACCCCGCACTTCGCGACCCCCACGCTCAGCGGCCACTTCGTCCTGGTGCCCACCCTGCACGGCGTCAGGGTCTTCAGCACGATCTAGCAGGAACAGTGTGTGGCCCCCGGGTATATCGAACCTCAGTGCGCTCGAGCCAACGCACCGTCGATGACGACGTCGATCGCGTAGCGGAAGCGTCTCGTCGAAGTCGCCGGCGACGAGCTGTTCGCGGTGAGCTGTGATGAGCGGGAAGTGCTCGGCGGGAAGACGTGCCAGGTTGGCCGTGACTCGATCGGCGAGCTCACCGGAGCTCGTCGCGCGGAGCTCGGCCTCGATCACGGCGTGGTTGACCTGCGCGAACAGGGTGTCGGCGGTCCACGCGGCGTCCTGGGGGTCAAGTCCGCCGGCCAGCAAGAGTCCGAAGAGGTTCTCGAGCAGCCGCATCGTCGTCTCCGTGCACGGCGGGTCGATCATCGTCGCCGCGGCGATCCCGGGATGGGCCGCCAGCGCGACTCGAGTCCGTTCCAGGAGCGAGGACAGCTGATCGCGCCAGTGCGCCGGGCTCGGGGTCGAGCTCGATCGTGGCGAGCACGCGGTCGAACACCGCCTCGATCAGGCCCTCGCGACCGGCGACGTAGACGTAGAGCGAGCCGGCGCCGGTGTCGAGGGCTGCCGCCACGCGACGCATCGACATCGCCTCCAGGCCGTCCGACCGGAGGATCGACAGGGCGGCATCGACGATCGCTTCGGTGCTCAGCGGCGCCTTCGCGGGCCGGTCGCGGGTCGAACGAGGGCTGCTTGATGGACTCATGTGCTGGCCGTTCCCCTTCGTTGACGCGCCGCCGCGACCGTTTGACTCAGGCGCACGGTGCCTCGTACAGTTTCATCACGAACAGTGTTCGTCACGAACAACGCTCATCACGAACAACGTCCGTCATCCTATCCACGAGGACATCTCTGATGGCCCAAGCCAGCATCGCCGGCCGCGGACACGGCGACCCGCTACCGCAGCGTCCGCTGGATCGTCGCGTTCGTCGTGCTCGCTGCCAACACCATGGACCTGCTCGACGCCACCATCGTCAACGTCGCGGGGCCGTCCATCCGCCTGGACCTCGGTGGCGGAGAGAGCGCCATCCAGTGGTTGAGCGCCGCCTACACGTTGGCCTTCGCCGTGCTGCTGATCGCAGGCGCCCGGCTCGGTGACATCTTCGGCCGCCGCCGCATGTTCCTGCTCGGCCTGGCGGGATTCACCCTGTTCTCGGCTGCCTGCGCCCTCGGCCAGGACATGGGCATGCTCATCGCCTTCCGAGCGCTGCAGGGCGGCTTCGGCGCACTGATGATCCCGCAGGGGTTCGGCATGCTGAAGGAGGTCTTCGACGACGAGGAGCTCGGCAAGGCCACCCGGCTGTTCGGCCCGGCAACGGGCCTCGCCATGCTCGGAGCGCCGATCCTCGCCGGTGCGCTCATCGGCGCCGACCTCTGGCAGGCATCGGGCTGGCGCCTGGTCTTCCTCATCAACGTGCCGATCGGCCTGGTCGACGTTCCCGTTCGCGCTCCGGTCGCTGCCCCGCGGCGTCAGCCGGCCGGATCTCAAGCTCGACGTCGTCGGCGTCTGGCTGGTCGGCCTCGCCCTGCTGGCGATCATCTACCCGCTGATCCAGGGCCAGGGCGCTGGCTGGCCGCTCTGGACCTTCGCGATGCTCGCCGCCGGAGCCCTGCTCCTGTTCGTGTTCGTGCGCTACGAGCGCAGCCGCAGCCACGACGCGCTGATCGAGCCGTCGCTGTTCACCAACCGCATGTACCTCAGCGGCATCGCGGTGATGCTGGCCCTGTTCGGCGCCTTCGGCGGCCTGCTGCTCTGCGTCTCGCTCTACGGCCAGCTCGGCGAAGGATGGTCGCCGATCCGCGCCGGCCTGTCGCTGACCCCGATGGTCATCGGCCTCATCGTCGGCATGGTCGTGTCGGGCATGCTGGTCGAGAAGCTGGGACGCCACCTGCTCCACATCGGCATCGCCATCCTCGCGGCCGGCACCACGACGCTCGCACTGATGCTGGCCGGCACCGACCGTTCCTCGGTCTGGTACCTCCTGCCGGGCCTGTTGCTGGTCGGAGTGGGCGTCGGCACCGTTCTGGGGCAGATCATCCAGTTCGTCATCGCGGCGGTCAGCATGGACGAGGTCGGATCCGCCTCGGGCGTCATGGAAGCGAGTCAGCAGCTGTCGACATCACTCGGCGTCGCGGTTCTCGGGACCATCTTCTTCGCCTTGTTCAAGTCCCACCCAGCCAACGAGGCCCTCCGGGTCACGTCCTGGGCGTGCCTCGTCCCGCTCGCAGCGGCGTTCCTGCTGGTCTTCCTCCTGCCGAAGCATGCGAAGGAAGAGGGCGAGCGGGCAGGCAGGTGACGAGCTGCGTTCCGCATTGATCGCGAGGACGGGTAGTTCTCGATGAGGAGGCCCCGAATACTGGCGCACGCAGAATTTCGGTAGGGCTAACGCGGATACAGGTCCGGTGTCTCGGGAACCCAGGCCTCACCGTCCCAGGTCAACCATTCCTGGCCATTCCAGTACCGGCGCACGCCCTCGGCGGGCTCGTCCGTCACTGGCTCGCCCGTTCGTGAGATGCGTCGGCGCGGTCGATGGTGGTCGCAGCGACGATCCGTTCGACGACGTCTTCGGCGATGTCCTCTTCCTCTCGCCGCTTCGCCTCTTCCTGCTGGTTGACCTCGACCCTGGCCGCCTGCCACGCGGACCAGTGCCCGGAGACCAAGGCCCACAGGCTCAGCGCAGACACGTACACGACACTGCTCACCCAGTGCGTGATGAGCGACACCGGGATCATCGCGATCCAGAAGATCGTGAGCCAGCCATTCACCCGACGCATGAAGACCGGATCGCCCTGGACCGAGGCCCACAGGCTCTTCATCGTGCCCAACGTCCCTCCCCCTCTGCCGCAGTCGCCGCACCCACGGCAGGGGATGGATTCCCCCTTGAGAGGGAATGACACGTTGCCCAGGTAAAAATCTGGCAAAGGATCGCGCGCCCATGACCGATAGCCCGTGCGGCGTCCATGGCCAAGGCCGCGGGATGAGCTGCGTCACCCGTCCGGACGCGATTAGCCGGCAGAGATCTGGGTACCCATGGCCTCAGCGCGGGGATAGTCCCCGCTCTTCTGGAGGGGATAGTCATGGGTATCGGTGTCAGCATCTTGTTACTGGCGGTCGGCGCGATCCTTGCTTTTGCGGTGCACGCAACCGTCGCCGGCGTCGACATCCATGTCGTGGGCTGGATCTTGATGGGCGCTGGCGTGCTGGGTCTTCTGGTGTCCCTGGTGATGTTCGCTCCGCGACGCCGTCGCGTGGTGAGCGAGACCACGGCAGCCGCGCCCGTGGCGGCCACCGCGCCGGAGACCGTCGTCCGCCGGGACACCCGCGACGACGTCATCTAGCCAGACCGCAGCTAGCCAGACCTCAGCTAGCCAGACCTCAGCTAGCCCGTGCGTCTTCCTGACGCCAACGAACCTAACGAGAATCGAGGCTCCACCGTGATCATTCTTGGCATCGTCCTGCTCATCATCGGACTCATCGCGAAGATCCCCGTCCTGGACACCATCGGCGTGATCCTGATCGTCGTCGGTGTCGTGCTCGCCCTGCTCGGCGCGACCGGTCGGGCCATCGGCGGGCGTAGCCACTGGTACTGATCCGCCAGCTCAGCCGCGTGAGCGCCGTCCCGTCCCGGGGCGGCGCTCACGCATGTCAGTCCGGTCGAGAACGAGCCCCCGTGGCAGGCGAGGCATCGGTTGACACCCTTGGCTAACCACGCTAGCTTCAGCCTAACGCAGTAAGCCACAGTCTCTGGAGGCCGTCATGACCGAGCAGCTGACCATCGGAACGAGCTTCATCGCCTACGACGTGGCCGGCGACGGTCCGCTCGTCGTCCTCGCGCACGGCATGGGTGACAGTCGGCACTCCTACCGATTCCTCGTCCCCATGCTCGTCGCCGCCGGCTACCGGGTGGCCAACGTCGACATCCGCGGATGCGGGGACTCCAGCCTCGGATGGGACGGCTACAGCCGTACGGACATCGCGGGCGACCTGGTCGCCGTGGTCCGTCACCTCGGAGGCCCGGCCGTGATCATCGGTCAGTCCATCAGCGGCGGCGCCGCGACCATCGCCGCTGCGACGGCGCCGGAAATCATCGACGGCGTCATCGAGCTGGCGCCGTTCACCCGCAAGCAGTCCATCGACTTCGGCGGCCTGATCAGGGTCAGGCGCTACCGGCTGGGCTCCGCCCGCCTGGTCGGTACCGCGCTGGGAAGCGTGAACAGCTGGAAGAAGTACCTCGACCTGGCGATTCCGGACAAGCCGGCCGACTGGGACGCCGAGCTGGCGCGCATCGAGGCCAAGCTCCGCGAGCCTGGTCGCATGAAGGCGCTGCGCGCCATGGGTCAGGCCAAGCCGACGGACGCCGGAGCCCAGCTGCCGCACGTCACCTGCCCGGTCCTGATCATCGAGGGCAGCGTCGACCCCGACTGGGCCGACCCCCGCGTGGAGGGCGAGGCGATCATCGCCGAGCTCCCCGCAGGACTCGGGGAGCTGGCGGTCATCGAGGGCGCCGGGCACTACCCGCACACCCAGACCCCTGACGCAGGTCCTCGAGCTCGCCCTTCCGTTCCTCGCCAAGGCGCTGCCGCGTGCCTAGAGCCGGACTCGCCCCCGCGGTGGTCACCGAGGCGGGCGCGGCGCTGGCCGACGAGGTCGGGCTCGACAACCTCAGCATGGGCCTGCTCGCCGAGCGGCTCGGCGTGAAGACGCCCTCGCTCTACAAGCACGTCGACGGCCTGGCCGACCTGACCCACCGGATCGCCGTGCTGGCCATGACCGAGATCGGCGACGCGGTGCGCGACGCCACTGCGGGCCGCGCGGGCAGCGACGCGCTGTTCGCCGCGGCGCAGGCGATGCGCGCGTTCGTGAACGAGCACCCGGGCCGCTACGCGGCGGCCAACGCGGGGCGAGCCGACCGATCCGGACGACCCGCTCATCGCCGGCCGGAGCCGGGTGCTGGCGTCGCTGTCGGCCGCGTTGCGCGGCTACCACCTCGACCCGAGCCAGGAGATCCATGCCCTCCGCATGCTGCGCAGCATGCTGCACGGCTTCGCCACCCTGGAAGCCGCGGGCGGCTTCGCGTTCGACACCGACATCGACGAGAGCTTCACCTGGATGGTCGAGCTCATCGATCAGGGCCTGCAGTCCGCTCGTTCGCTGACCTGACGGCGCTCTCGTCCCAGACGGAACCCTGAGGCGGCGACCTCCGAGCTGCGCTGCCGCAAGGCCGTGCGACGCGGGTGCGACACCTGATCCGGGTGCTCAAGAGCGGCTCCTGCTCCGTCGATGCTCTGACGCGGCTGCTCGTGCACCTTCGTGCGGCGGTCGACCGGCCGCCGGCCACCACCGCGGCGGGTGGCGGATCCAGACGGAGGTCAGGTGTCAGGTCCGCGACCAGCTCCCGTGCAAGGCCGCCCGCGGCACCTGGCGCTAGCGGCTGCCCCCGTCTTCATCGCCCTCGCCGTGCTGGCCATCTGCGGCTTCGGGCCGTTCCCGCGGGTGCTCGCGAGCCGGACCAGCCCGGTGGCGTCTCCGGTAGCGCATGAGACGAGCACCTCCGTACCCCGGCAGGAGTGGGTGTGGTCAGTCAGCGACCCGGCGTCCATCGTCGCGACCGCCCGGAGGTGGCAGGTGAGCCGGCTGCTGGTCTGGGTCGCCCCTGGGTTCAGCGTCGATGCGGCCACGATGGCGCACCTGCGGCAGCTGCGGGCACGAGCGCTCGCTGGCGGTATCGAGGTCGACGCGCTGGGAGGTGACCGGTCGTGGGCGACGACCCCGGCGATCGCTGCGACCTGGGCGCATGAGGTGGAAGCGAGTGGGCTCTTCTCCCGGGTGCACGTGGACATCGAGCCGTATGCGCTGCCGACCTGGCCGAAGGATGCGGGGCAGCTCTCGGTCGGCCTGCTGGCCGCCATCGCGGACGCGAGAACGGCAGGCCTTCCCGTCGATGCCGACATCCCTTACTGGTACTGGCAGTACGCGGGCCCGGGCGGGGTGTCGCTGGACGTCGCCGTGCTGCGCGAGGCGGCCTCGATCACCGTGATGGCGTACCAGCGCGACGCGGCGACGATCGAGTCGGCTGCCGCGATCGAGGTGGCTGACGCTGCCGCCAACCACTCGGTCGCGTTCGTCGGGATCGACCTGACGCGGGCAGGCACGGACGGGCTCGCCTCCACCCTGCACGGTCTCTCGAAGGCCCAGATCATCGGCGTCGCCGCCGCCGTCACTGCGGCGGAACGATCAGCACCAGGATTCGGCGGCCTGGCACTGCACGACTCGGCGGCACTCGCCGCGTTGCACTGACCCGGCCTGTGAGCCCAACGTCCCGGCTGTGCAGTAGCTACGCCCCTGGTTGACTCCAGCCCTCGAGGACTGCTGAGGCTGGGGTGGTCTGGTTCGGTGCTGGGCGCGGGGTCGCCGCTGGGGTCCTGGAGAAACGGGGCGCCGGTGCGGGCTGCACGACGCCGTCGATCTCCACCAGGGTGGAGCGGGCAGCGAGGTGCGGATGGGCTGCTGCCTCGGCGAAGGTGAGGACGGGGGTCACGCAGGCGTCGGTTCCGGCGAAGCGCTCGGCCCACTCGTCACGCGTGCGCGTCAGGAAGATCTCGGTGAGCCGGCTGCGGAGCTTCGGCCAGCCGGCCGGGTCGGTGTGGTCGTAGCCCGGTTCGAGGATGAGCCCCACCCCGCTCGCCATCGCCGCGAAGAACGGCCCCTCGAGCGGGGCCACCGCGACATACCTGTCGTCGCTGCAGCGGTAGGTGTCGTAGAACGGTGCGGCGCCGTCGAGCACGTTCGACTCACGCTCGTCGGACCAGGCCCCGATCGCCGCGCAGCGCCCACATCATCTGCGAGATGAGCGCGACACCGTCGACCATCGCGGCGTCGACGACCTGGCCGCGCCCGGACCGCTCGCGTTCGAACAGCGCCGCCAGGATGCCCACCAGCACCAGCATCGAGCCGCCACCGAAATCACCGACCAGGTTGAGCGGCACCGGCGGAGGCTCACCGGTGCGGCCCATCGCATGCAGCGACCCGGTGAGCGAGATGTAGTTGAGGTCGTGCCCGGCCAGCCGAGCCAGCGGGCCGTCCTGGCCCCACCCGGTCATCCGCGCGAAGACGAGGCGCGGGTTGAGCGCGAGGCAGACCTCGGGGCCGATCCCCAGCCGTTCCACGACCCCCGGCCGGTATCCCTCGAGCAGGACGTCGGAAGAGCCGACCAGCTGCAGCAGCGTCGCCCGGTCGTCCTCGTCCTTCATGTTGAGGGCGACCGACCGCCGTCCTCGGAGCAGCTGGTCACGGGTGCCGGGTGGAGCGGGGTAGGAAGAGGCGCCGGGGCGGTCGATCCTGACCACGTCCGCACCGAGGTCGGCGAGCACCATGGCGGCGTGCGGCGCCGGTCCGAGGCCACCGAGCTCGATGACCCGCAGCCCGGCCAGCGGTCCGCGCGGTGACGCGGCGTTCGGGGCGGACACGTCAGAGCCCTGCCGTGCCGCCGGGCCGCGCTCGGGCGGATGCCGACGCGCATGTCAGCGCGGCGCCATGCGCAGCGCGCCGTCCATCCGGATGGTCTCGCCGTTGAGGTAGTCGTGCTCGATGATCATCGTGACGAGCCGGGCGTACTCGCTCGGCGTGGCCGAGGCGCTGGGGGGAAGGGGACGCCGGCGGCCGAGGGCCGCTCGGAACTCCTCGCTGACCGTTGCCAGCATCGGTGTGTCCACGATGCCGGGCGCGATCGTGCAGACGCGGATGCCGTACTGCGCGAGGTCGCGCGCCGCCGGCAGCGTCATCCCGACCACGCCGCCCTTCGACGAGGCGTAGGCGACCTGGCCGACCTGCCCCTCGAACGCCGCGATCGAGGCAGTGTTGATGATGACGCCGCGCTGACCGGCGGCGTCCGGCTCGGTCCGGGCCATGGCCTCGGCTGCGAGGGCCAGCACGGTGAACGTGCCGACCAGGTTGATCTGGATGACCTTGGCGTAGAGCGCGAGGTCGTGCACACCGCCGCGCCCGAGGATCCGCGCGGACGGGTCCGATGCCGGCGCAGCTGACCGCGGTGCGGAGCGGGGCGTCGGCCGCGGCAGTGGCGACCGCGGCCCGCACCTGCGCCTCGTCCGTCACGTCGGCGGCGAGGTAGCGGACGCCAGGGGTGTCGGCTGCGCTCTCGACCGCTGCGGCGGAGGTCGAGGGCGAAGACGCTGCGCGCCCTGCGCGACCAGTGCCGCGACGGTGGCTGCGCCGAGCCCTGATGCCCACCCGTGACGACGGCGGACGTGCCGTTGAGATCCATCGACCCTCGATTCGGTTCTGCGGCGTGACCCCTCGGCGCCCGTCGGAGCAGGTTGAGGCCAACGACTGTGGGCCAACCAGATTGAGCCAACGTGGCACCGTCGCGCCCCCCGGTGAGGGCGCCGGGTCGAGCGATGCTACGCCCGGCTTGCCACGGGGATGGGACGCAGGTGTACTCCAGAGATCAGCCGCGGTCCGGATGTGGTGCGAGCGAGGGGCGAGCGATGACGGAGCCAGAGCGCGCACAGGTTCCCTCGCTCTGCGAGTGGGCCGGCGGACCCCCGGCGATCCGCAGGCTGATCGACGCCTTCTAGACCGGGTGGAGTCCGACGACCTGCTGAGCCGGCTGTTCCCTGGCGGGGTCAGCGAGGAGCACCGTGACCACGTTGCGCGCTGGTGGGTCGAGGTCCTGGGTGGACCTGCGGAGTACACCGCCTCGCTGGGGGGCTACGAGTCGATGCTCGCGCATCACCGCGACCTCGCGATCACGGCTGAGCAGCGCCTCCGGTTCTCCTCGCTCATGAGCCTCGCGGCTGACGACGCCCGGCTCCCCGATGACCCTGAGTTCCGGGCGGCGTTCGTCGGCTACCTCGAGTGGGGGACACGGCTCGCGATGCAGAACTCGCAGCCGGGCGCGCGGCCGGTCGAGCACGCTCCCGTGCCGCGGTGGGGCTGGGGAGTGGCACCGCCCTACCAGCCCTAGCGCTCGACTTCTCCTCGCCGGCCGGGCTGCCGACATCGGGCAGATCCGCAGGATTGAGCCAAGGCGAGCCGGGCATAGTCCGGTCACGCCGTGCGGTCAGGACCGTCGCCCTCGGTTCCAGCAGACCGTCTCCCGTGACCCGAAGGAAGTCCCCCTGTGCCCACTCGACCCACCCTCCACCCGATCCACCGTGCCCGCACCGTCCGCCGGCAGCCGAAGCAAGGCGACGAACCGCGTGCCGACAACCGCCACCGCGCCCACGTCGGACCTCCTGACCACCGCCCAGGGCGTGCGGCTGCCGGACACCGACCACTCGCTGAAGGCGGGCGAGCGCGGCCCGACGCTGCTCGAGGACTTCCACCTGCGCGAGAAGATCACCCACTTCGACCACGAGCGGATCCCGGAGCGGGTCGTGCACGCCCGCGGCGCGGCGGCCCACGGCGTCTTCGAGTCCTACGGCACCGCCGCGTCGGTGACCAAGGCCGGCTTCCTGGCCGAGAAGGGCCGCGGACACCGAGGTCTTCGTCCGGTTCTCGACCGTGCTCGGCTCACGCGGCTCGGCCGACACCGTCCGCGACACCCGCGGCTTCGCGGTGAAGTTCTACACCGACGAAGGCAACTTCGACCTGGTCGGCAACAACATGCCGGTCTTCTTCATCCAGGACGGCATCAAGTTCCCCGACATCATCCACGCCGCCAAGCCGCACCCGGACCGCGAGATCCCGCAGGCCCAGTCGGCGCACGACACGTTCTGGGACTTCGTCTCGCTGCACACCGAGGCGACCCACCACGTCCTGTGGAACATGAGCGACCGGGGCATCCCGCGCTCGTTCCGGACGATGGAGGGCTTCGGCGTCCACACCTTCCGGCTGGTCAACGCCGACGGCGAGACGAGCCTGGTGAAGTTCCACTGGAAGCCGGTCGCCGGCGTGCACTCCCTGGTGTGGGAGGAGGCGCAGATCGCCGCCGGCGTCGACCCGGACTTCCACCGCCGCGACCTGGCCGACGGCATCGACGCCGGGCGCCTTCCTCGAGTGGGAGCTCGGCATCCAGGTGATGCCCGACGACGGCAGCGAGACCTTCGAGGGCATCGACCTGCTCGACCCGACCAAGCTGGTGCCCGAGGAGCTGGCCCCGGTGCAGCTGATCGGCAAGCTGACCCTGAACCGCAACCCGACGAACTACTTCGCCGAGACCGAGCAGGTCGCCTTCCACACCGGCCACCTGGTGCCCGGCATCGAGGTCACCAACGACCCGCTGATGCAGGCGCGGCTGTTCTCCTACCTCGACACCCAGCTCACCCGGCTGGGCGGCCCGAACTTCACCCAGCTGCCGATCAACCGGCCCGCACTGCCCGGTCAACGACATGCTGCGCGACGGCATGCACCAGAGCGGCGATCCACACCGGCATCGCGCCCTACCTGCCCGAACAGCATCGACGGCGACCGCCGTTCGTCGGCCGGCCGAGGCCGACGGCGGCTACGTGCAGACGCCGCGCCGCGTCGAGGGTCAAGCGTGCGCGCGCACCCGGCGTCGTTCGACGACCACTTCTCCCAGGCGACGCTGTTCTACCGCAGCCTGACCCCGATCGAGCAGGCGCACATCGTCGAGGCGTTCACCTTCGAGCTCGGCAAGGTGCTCGACCAGAGCGATCAAGGAACGCGAGCTGGTGGTGCTGGCCAACGTCGACGCCGACCTCTGCGCCCAGGTCGCGGCCGGCCTCGGCCTGCCGGCGCCGGCGGGCAAGCCGGCCGCCGACGTCGTGCCCTCGCCCGCGCTGTCGCAGATCGTCGACGTGCCCGGCCCGATCGCCGGCCGCAAGATCGGCGTCATCGCCGACGCCGGCTCCGACCTCGCCGGCATCGCCAAGCTGCGTACGCGCGGTTGCAGCGGCTGGGGCGCCGACGTCCTGGTGCATCGCCCCGGTCGGCGGCATGCTCGACAAGGGCGGCCACCAGGAGACGGTCGTCGACCGCACCCTGCTCACGGCCCGCTCGATCGAGTTCGACGCCGATCGTCGTCGCCGGCGGCACCACGCCGGCAGCGACATCAAGCTAGGTCGTCCTGCTGCAGGAGGCCTTCCGGCACTGCAAGGCGCTGGCGGCCTGGGGGACCGGGGGCGCCGTCCTGACCGCGGCCGGCATCACCGGCGACGGCCCGGGGTGCTCCTCGGCAAGACGCCCAGTCCCGCGTTCACCATGAGCTCGTCGAGGCGGTCGGGCTGCATCGAGCATGGGCGCGGCTCGAGCCCGGACAGCCCGCCTGACCGACTGGCGTGGGTGTGCTCGCGCTCGCCGTTTGACCCCGACCGCACCGGGTCCGGGTGGTTCTCCATCAACGCAGCTCTCGAAGGAGCGGAATGTCCAACGACGCCATCGTCCTGCTCAAGGACGACCACAAGCAGATCAAGGCCCTCTTCCGGGAGTTCGAAGGCCGGCGAGGACGCCCATGCCGGAAGGGCGCGCTCGTCGACCAGATCATCGAGCTGCTGACCGTGCACACCTACATCGAGAACGAGGTGATGTACCCCGAGGTGCGCGAGCTGCTCCCCGACCTCGAGGACGACATGCTGGAGTCCTACGAGGAGCACCACGTCGCCGACGTGCTCGTGCATGGAGCTCGCCGCGCATGAAGCCCGGACGCCGAGCGCTTCGACGCCAAGACGACGGTGCTGATCGAGAACGTCGCGCACCACATCGAGGAGGAAGAGGAGCGACTGGTTCCCGAAGGTCCGGGCGGGCCTCGGCCGCAAGCAGCTGCAGGAGATCGGCGAGCGAGCTGCTGGCCGCCAAGAAGAAGGCGCCGCGCAGCCCGGCCCAGCCCAGCGCGCTGAAGAAGACGATCGACGCCATCTTGGCGTAGCCCACGAAAGTCGAGGGGCGGCCGGCGATAACGCGTGCGTTCGGCCGGTAGCATCCGGCGGGTGGTGCGCCTCGATCTTGGTCGGATCCGCTCGGCCGTCGGCGCGATCGATCCTGCCTTCCTGGACACGCCGCAGTTCCAGGCGCCGCCGCTCAGCGCCGCGCTCGGCTGCTCGCTGGTGCTGAAGGTCGAGACGCTGAACCCGGTCCGGTCCTTCAAGGGTCGGGGCACCGAGACGGTGGTGGCGTCGCTCGTCGAGGGAGGGTCCTCGTCGGCCGTGTGCGCGAGCGCCGGAAACCTGGGGCTGGCACTGGCCTACAGCGGCGCGCGCAGGGGGATCCCGGTCACGGTCTTCGCGGCCGAGTCCGCGAACCCCCTGAAGATCGAGCGGATGCGGTCAGCGGGCGCCGTCGTGCATCTCGAAGGTGCGGACATCGAGCGACCGCGCGTCCTCGCGCGCGAGTGCGCCGAGCGGAGCGGTGCCTACCTGGTGGAGGACAGCCTCGATCTCGGCACCTCCGAGGGCGCCGCCACGCTCGCGCTCGAGCTCGTCGACAAGGCACCCGCGCTCGACGCCGTGCTCGTCGCGCTCGGCGGAGGCGCGCTGGCCAGCGGCGTCGGCTTCGTCATGCGCCAGCTGTCGCCAGGGACCGAGGTGATCGCGATCCAGCCGTTGGGAGCACCAGCCATGGCGCTGTCCTGGCGAGGACGGTCGGTCGTCACCACCGAGACGGTGGACACGATCGCTGACGGCGTTGCCGGCCGGTTCCCCATCCCCGACGTGCTCGACGACCTCCTGGAGGTCGTCGATGATGTCGCGCTCGTCCGCGAGGACAGCATCAAGCTGGGCATGCGCCTGCTCTACGAAGGCGCGGGGCTCGTGGTCGAGCCGTCTGCCGCCCTCGGGGTGGCCGCCCTCCTCGAGGACCCGCACCGCTTCGCTGGGCGTACCGTCGCGACCGTCGTCTGCGGCAGCAACGTGATGCCTGCGGACTTCCAGCGCTGGGTGGTCGAGCAGCCGGCCGAGCTGCCTCGCCAGGGCATCTGACCGGGCGGATCAGGGTGCGCGGGTGACCCAGGTCGCGCGCATCGTTGCGGCGTCGGCGGGGACCTCGGTGTACTCGTCGGTCACGGCGACGAGCTCAAGACCGGCGGCCGCGATGGCAGCCAGCACGTGGCCGTCGCTGTGGAAGGACTGCCGATGGACCTCGCTGAACGAGTCGCCGTCGGCCGAGCGGGTCATCTCGATCCGGGTCTCGCAGGTGCGGTCGACGCGGTTCACCGCCGTGGTGATCTCGAAGATCATGCCGTCGGCCTCGCCGGACACCACCGGGTTGGCTGCGGTGAAGTCCATCATCGCGTCGGTGTGGAGGTCGAAGACGAGCCAGCCACCGGGACGGAGTCGCGCGGCCATGCTCGCCAGCGAGGCGTCGAGGACCTCGGTGGGAAGGTAGTTCACGGCGTCGAAGGTGCTGGTCACGGCGTCGAAGCTGCCGCCGACGGTCAGCGCCGGCAGGGCGCCCTCGACCAGCGTGACCTGCGGGCCGAGCAGGGTGCGCGCCCGGGCCAGCATCGCGGGTGACGGGTCGACCCCAGTGACCCGGTAGCCGAGCGCGATGAGCTCCGCACCCAGCAGGCCGGTGCCACAGCCGATGTCGAGGACGGAGCGGACCGGCGTCGCGTCGGTGCTCCACACCTGGTCCAGGAAGGCAGCCCACCGGGCATAGCAGGGGTCTACGACGATCTCGTCGTAGACCCCTGCCAGGCGTTCGTACGCTGCGACCTGGTTCATCGGTGGGCGGAACTCAGATGCCGAGGATCTTGGCCTTCGACGCCGCGAACTCCTCATCGGTGAGCACGCCCTGGCTGTGCAGCTGCGCGAGCTGCTGCAGCTGGGCCATCGAGTCGTCCTGGGCCGGTGCTGGTGCGGGGGGCGGGGGCGGCGGTGCGTACTGCTGGGGTGCCTGCGGCTGAGCCTCCGCTTGCTGCTGGTCGTACTTGGAAGCCTGCCGGCGTGCGACGCGGCCGGAGACGGCGGTTGCCGTTCCTGCCACGACGGCCGTGCGGGTGGCCATACGGAGAAGTCCCACGGTTATCTGCCTCTCGATTGATGCGCGGGTGGCGCTACTCGGCGATGACGGACTGGACGACGTCCGCCGGGATACGGATCTGATCGATCACCACGGCGTCGGCTGCCTGACATGCCTCGACGAACTTCGCTGCCCAGGAGTTCTCGAAGGCGACGAGGAGCGCCGAGCTGTTGAGCGGGAGGTCGTCACCCACCTCTTCGGCGTCGGTGACGTCGAGGGCGCCCGGCTGAGTGATGTCGACAGCGAGGAAGCTCGGGCCCGTCTCCGGGTCGAGGTCCTGCGCCTCGATGGTCGTGACTACTCCGTCTGCATCCTTCATCACGAACAGGAGGTCGATCACCCGGATGGTCCCGCTGTCAACAAGGTCGATCAGTGCGGGTGCGATGCGCCCGCTGAACTTGTTGCCCGGAAAGCCGATGATGACCAAGTCGACGGGGCCGACTGCCATGCTGCCTCCTCGTAGATACATGTAGGCGGATCGCCCGGTGCGGGGCCCGCCGAATGTGCCGACACTATCTGTTGCCAGTGTCGCGTTGGGATGGTCTCCCAGAAGCAGGACGATCGAGCAGGAGGACGACGCGCTGGCTCAGGCGGGCGTCGCGTCTCGGTGCGGGAGCTTCCAGACCGGGCCGGACGAAGTGGCAGGTGTAGCCGTTCGGGATACTGCTCCAGGTAGTCCTGGTGCTCCGGCTCGGCCTCCCAGAACGGGCCGGCCGCGACGACCTCGGTGACGACCGGGCCCGGCCACAGCCCGGATGCGTCCACGTCGGCGATGGTGTCGAGCGGCCACCCGCTTCTGCTCGTCGTTCGTGTAGAAGATCGCCGAACGGTAGCTCGAGCCGATGTCGTTGCCCTGCCGGTTGCGCGTGCTCGGATCGTGCACCTGGAAGAAGAACTCGAGCAGGTCGCGGAACGACGTCTGGTCCGGGTCGAAGGTGATCTCGATCGCCTCGGCGTGCGTTCCGTGGTTGCGGTAGGTCGCGTTCGGCACGTCGCCGCCGGTGTAGCCGACGCGGGTGGCGATGACCCCCGGGCGCCTGCGGATGAGGTCCTGCAGGCCCCAGAAGCAACCACCGGCCAGGATCGCGACCTCGTTCGATGCCATGATCTCGTCTCCTTGCTCGCACTCGTGCCGCCACCGGCGTCGAGAACGCGACGCCCGCACCAACAGTTGCACGAACCCCGGCCGAGCACCATCGGCGGTGGCGCAGTCGCCGGAACGCTCAGGCGTCCACGCCGACTCCGGCAAGCGCGGGAGCCACGTGCTGGGCCAGGAGCTCGACGTGCCGGTCGGCGAGGTCGTCCGGCATGCCGGCGATCGAGTCCCAGAAGTAGACGTGCGCGACGGGCAGGTTGGACAGCCACGGCAGCAGCCGGGCGATCGCCTGCTCGGGCGTGACGACGTCGAAGGCCGGCAGCAGAGGTGGCCCCTGCCGAGCACGCAACGACTCCGGGTCGACGGGTTCAGCCGCTCCGCCCCTGCCTTGCGCGGAGTACCGGCCGTAGCTCTCCCACTGGTACTGCAGGTGCGGGGCGATCCGCGCCCAGGCTCGTTCGGGGTCGTCGGCGAGCACGAAGTTGGCGCACCCTCCCATGACGGCATCGGCGGCGTCGTGGCCGTGCTCGACCAGGCTCTGGCGGTATGGCTCGAGCAGCTCCGGCTTCAGCGCGAGCAGGCCTTCGCCCAGTCGCCCGGCCATCCGCGCGGCCCGAGGACCCTCGCCACCGACCCAGATCGGCGGCCGCGGCTGAACGGGCGGCGGTGTCGTCTCGCGGGTGTCCCACATCCTGCGCACCTCGCGGCAGCGTGCCTCCAAGGTATCGAAGCGACCCGTCCCGTCCACCCCGAAGAGGTCCCACTCCGGGATCCGGTAGCCGGCGCCGAGCCCGAGCTCGAGCCGGCCATCGCTGAGGATGTCGACCAGGGCGGCCTGCTCGGCTATGTCGGCCGCCGGTCGCAGCGGTGCCTGCAGGATGGCTGTCCCGATGCGGACCCGCTGGGTGCGCACGGCGACCGCCGCGGCCAGGGTGAGCGGCTGCGGGAGGTAGCCGTCCTCGAAGAGGTGGTGCTCGGTCAGCCATACCCCTCCCAGCCCGAGCTGGTCGGCAGCCTCGATCCGCTCGAGCGCCTTGCCGTAGACCGTGCCCCACGGACGCCGCCAGGCCGGGGGGTTGCGGAGGTCCATGAAGAGGCCGGTCAGCACGGGCACGAGGCTAAGGCTCGGCAGTCAGGTCCTCCCAGCATCTTCTGGCAGGAGAAGCCTCTAGTCAGCGCGACCCGCAGCAGCGAGCATCGACGGCGTGGATGACGGCGCCAGCAGTGAGCTGCAGCGGCTTCTCGACCGGCAGGCCGTGGTGGACCTGCTGATCGCCTACTGCCAGCACTGCGACCGTAACGACGCCGACGCCGTGGCTGCCTGCTTCACTGTCGACTGCGTGGCTGACTACGGACCCGGCGTCGGACCGCCGGAGCGTGGCCGGGAAGCGCGCCGGACGGCAGCCGCGCGCGACCTGGCGCTGTTCGCCGCCACCAGCCATCACCTGAGCAACGTGACCGTGTCGTTCGAGTCGCCCGACCGCGCCCGGACCAGCAGCGTGCTCTACGCGTGGCATCGTCCGGTCGGCGGCACGGGCTCGGCCGAGCTGTGGGCCCGGTACGAGGATGTGGTCGTGCGCACCCCGAAGGGCTGGCTCATCCACGAACGCCGCATGCTCGTCGCCGGGAGCGAGGGCTTCCCCGCCGGCTGGGAGTGGTTGCCGGTCGAGCGGCTACCGACGGGCACCTGGTGAGCAGCCAAGGGGCCGGCCCGTACCGGTTCATCCCGGGCGACGTGGTGGTGGTCACCGGCTCCGGGAGCGGCATCGGTCGAGCGACCGCACTGGCGGCGAGCCAAGCCGGTCTCGCCGTCGCCGGGTGGGACCTGAACGGGGCGGCTGCTGCTGCCGTGGCAGCAGAGATAGAACAGGCGGGGGGCCGGTCGCTGGCCCTGACGGTCGACGTCACCGACGCCGCAGCCGTCCGGTCGGCACTGGCGGCGTCCACCTCGCTGGGGGGCCCGTTGCGGCACCTGGTCAACAACGCCGGCCCGGCGTCGTCCTCGGAGCTCGAGTTCACCGTCGGTGTGCAGGCTGTGCTCGGCAGCATCCACCAGGTCACGCAGGCGTGGCTCGAGTCCGGTCCCGGTGAGGGTGCCTCGCTGGTGAACATCGCCTCGGTTGCGGGCAACGTCGTCGGCACCGCGTCGGACTGGTACAGCGCGGCCAAGGCCGGGGTCGCCGGGTACACCCGGCACCTGGCGGCCCACCGGTGGCGCGAGGTGCGGTGCAACGCCGTGGCCCCCGGCATGATCGACACGCCGCGGCTGGCGGGCTTCGCGGCCTCGGACGTCGGGCACGCCGTGCTGCAGCGGGTCCCCGGTCATCGGATGGGGACTCCCGACGAGGTCGCCCAAGTCGTGCTGTTCCTGCTCTCGCCGTTGGCGTCGTACGTCAACGGCGCACTGGTCGCGGTGGACGGCGGCTGGACGGTCACGCAGTGACGGGTGGCCGGCCCTGGGCGCGAGCATGTGCGAGCTAGGAGTCGCGGTGGCCGACGATGGTGCAGCTCTGCGGTGGGTCGAGGACCAGCTCGCGCTTCGCGATCTGGTGGCGCGGTTGGCTCATCTCGCTGATGACGGAGACCTCGACGACTACGCGAGGTGCTTCACCGTGGACGCGATCTGGGTGCCGCCGGCCGACGCAGGGGTGCCTGTCCGGGGGGCCGAGCGCGTGGGTCTGGCCGACATCCTGGTCGGCGCGACGGAGCGTCGCGCCGACGGGGTCCAGGGTCCGGGCTCGCACACCATGCACGTGGTGACGACCGTCTCGGTCGAGCGCCGAGGGCCCGACCACGCGGTCGGTCGGGCCTACTGGCGCTACTACGCCGACACGGATGCGAGTCCGCGGTTGATCAGCATGGGCCGGTACGACGACACCTACGCGAGAGAGCCCAGCGGCTGGAAGCTGGCCAGCCGTCGCATCGTCCGCAGCTGAGCCGGGCCTGGAGCAACCATGCCGGCGATCAGGCGATAGGTCGGCCCTCAGGCGATGTGTCGCGCGCTCCAGCCAGCTGACGGCTCGATCGCCGTGCCCGAGATGTACCGCCCCGACTCGCCCGCGAGGAAGAGCGCGGCGGCGGTGACGTCGCTGGTGTCCACCCACGGGACGCCCATCGGCGTGAGGGAGGCGAAGATCGGCTCGACGTCCGCCCTCGTCGGCTCGTCCAGGTCCGGTCGGAAGAGCTTGTAGGTGACCTGGTTGTGGGCCATCCCCGTGTCGACCGAGGTGGGGCTCATCGCGTTCACGGTGATGCCGTACGGACCGAGCTCGAGCGACAGCGACTTCACGAGCCCGAGGATGCCCCACTTGCTCGCTGCGTAGGCGGACTGGCTGTGGCCGCCTTCGCGCCCCGACATCGACGCCGTGACGATGATCCGCCCCGAACGCTGCGCCATCATCGTCGGCGCCACCGCACGCACCGCGTTGCCGGAGCCGGTGAAGTTCACGTCGATGCTGTCGCGCCAGAGCTCGTACGAGGTCTCTGCGACCGCACCGAAAGCGCCGATCCCAGCGTTGGCCATGAGCACGTCGATGGAGCCGAAGGCATCGAGCGCCATGGCAGCCAGCTCGGTCATGTCGCTGGAGCGACGCGTGTCACCGACCATGGACACCACCCGGCCCCCGACCTGCTCGACCAGGGACACCGTCTCGGCGAGCCCCTCCTTGGTGCCCATGGGCGACGCGTTGGGCAGCTGGCTGGCGATGTCGCAGATGGCGACGGACGCACCCCGGGAGGCGAAGGCGAGCGCGTGAGCGCGCCCCTGCCCTTGAGCTGCACCGGTGATGACGACGGTCTTGCCAGCGAAGGTCTGCTCCATGGTGACGCCTCTCAGCTTTCGTTGAACGAGCTCATGCCCTGCCCGACCTCGATGATCGAGCCGGTCATGGCTGTGCTGGCCTGACCGAGCAGGAAGAGCACGGCGTCGACGACGGTCGCGGAGTCGACGACCGCCTCGCCGGTGGGGTGCCGGACCCGCATCTCGTGCTCGGTCTCTGCTCTGGTGGTCGGGACCGTCGGAGCCCGGCCGGCCCGCATCGCGAGCTCGCGTGGCGCGTCGAACTCGGGACCGTCCGTCGCGGTGGTGCACACGGCGTTCACGGCGACCCCGGTGGGGGCACCTTCAGCGGCAAGGCTCTTCATCAGCCCGACGCTCGCCCAGGCGGCGCCCGCGTAGTGGCTCCGGTAGGCGGCACCCGAACGTGCCTCGGGCGGGAGCAGGAACACCACACGCGCGCCGGGTCGACCCAGCAGCTGGGGCCAGATGGTGTGGATCACGTGGTACGCGCCATGGAGGTTGGTGTCGACGACGTCGTTCCAGGAGGCGTCCGTCATCTCGTCGATGCCGACGACGGACCCGACGTGTGCGGCCAGCACCACGACGTCGATGCCGGGCAGGCTCGACTCCGCGGCGTGGACGGCGGCCACCGTCGCCTCGTGGTCGCGGACGTCGACCCGATGGAGCACGACGCTTCGACCCATGGCTCGCACCTTGCTCAGCACGTGCTCTGCGTCAGGGTCAGTGGCGAGCGCGTAGTCGAGGGTGGACCTGGCCGCGCCGGGGTCGTCGAGAAGGACGAGATCGCACCCGGCCTCCGCCAGCGCCAGCGCCACCGCGGCGCCGAGCCCACGTGCGCCACCGGTCACCAGGGCGCGTCTACCGGCCAGCTGTTCGTGACTCATGTCCACCACCGATTCTGTGGAGCGGGCCCGGTCCGACGAGGTTCGGGTTGCGGTTCAGGACACTAACACCAAGCGCTTGGTTCCGGCAGTGGAATGCCCCGAGCAAGCGCACGTCCAATCGTTATGAATCGTTGACTCGCCGAAGTAATCAGATCCGTTGACGGTGAGTAGGGTCACCCCTACTGTAACGAGCAAGCGTCCGCTCGGTTTACTCAGCGTTACCGGATGTTACGGCGCGTATATCGGACGCAGGGGACGTCCGAGCACAGTTCGACAAGAGCACGAGCCCGCGGCAAGTCCGCCGCCTACGTCGTCCGAGGGAGAGACTGATGGATCAGGGAAAGCTCGAAGGGGGGCGCCCGGGCGGCCGCACGAAGGTGCGTCGTCGCAGGGGGTTGCTCGTCGGAACGGCGCTGGCGGCCTCGCTGGTGCTTCTCGCAGCATGTAGCAGCTCGAGCTCAGGTGGCAGCTCTGGGGGCTCGACGCCGCAGCGGGAGCGCGTCGGCCACACCGACCGGTGACCCATACGTCATCGGCAACCTGATGGAGATCCAGACCCCGTTCGGCACCTACCCGGCGAACTACCAGGGCACCGCCACCGCGTGGGAGATGTGGACCAACTCGCACGGCGGCATCAACGGGCACCCGGTCAAGGTGGTCGCGCTCGATGACCAGGCCGACGCCGCGAAGTCGCTGGCAGACGCTCAGCAGCTCGTCCAGCAGGACAAGGTCATCGCCCTGGCCGGCCTGGTCAACCCGTCGACCGAGTCGGCGTACGTCGACTACATCAGCAAGGCCGGTATCCCCGTCGTCGGCTCGGCGTACACGTCGGTGGTCGGCAACCCGGACTGGTTCATCACGGCTCCGGCGAGCTACTCCATCACGGGCTACTCCCGTGCGCTGGCTGCCAAGCAGGCCGGGGTCAAGAACTACGGAATCCTCTACTGCACCGAGGTTCCCGCCTGCAAGCTCGACATGAGCACCCAGGTGGCTTCGGCGACCGCCCTCGGCGCGCCGACGATCGCCATCACGCTGCCGGCGGCCATCGCGTCGCCCAACTTCACCGCCGCGTGCGTCCAGCTCAAGCAGAAGAACGTCGACGGGATCTACTTCTCGTCCAGCGTCGCGGGGATCGCCCACGCCGCGGTCGACTGCTCGAGACAAGGCATCAAGGCGATCCACATCATGGGCGAGTCCGGGCCCGAGCTGCTCAAGACCAATCAGGTCTGGCAGAACGGCGCGGCCGGGGCTGACATGTCGATGCCCTACTGGGCGGATGTACCGCAGACCGCGGACTACCACGCAGCCATGAACGCGTGGAAGCCCGGCACCGACCTCTCGGCCGCGTCCGCGCAGGTCTGGGCCTCGTTCCAGATCCTCAAGGCTGCTCTCGAGAAGGTCCCGAACGACCCGATGACGCCGGCGACGGTGACCAAGGGTCTATACATGCTGCCGGCCGGGTACCACAGCGACATGTCTGTCCCGGTCACCTACGTGCAGGGCCAGCCTGCGGTGGCGAAGTGCTTCGTAATGTGGGACATCAAGAATGGTGCGTACGAGCTGACCCACGGCACGGACTTCACCTGCGCTCCATAGCCTGACCGAACGAAGGACCGGTCCAGGCCGGCGGAGCCCCGCTCCGCCGGCCTGGCCCGTAGGTAGGAACCTCCGCAGTGACGGGACACCACCGACAGGACACAGAGGAATCGCCTGATGTGGGACAACATCCTGCCGTTCGTGGTCATCGGGATCACGGTCGGCTCGGTCTACGGCCTGGCCGGCGTCGGGCTGGTCCTGACGTACAAGACCTCCGGGATCTTCAACTTCGGATATGGCGCGCTCGCGGCGCTCTCGGTCTTCGTCTTCTACTTCCTCAACGTCCAGCACAACATGCCGTGGCCATGGGCCGCCCTCATCTGCCTGTTCGTGGTGGCGCCGGTCGAGGGTCTGGTCCTCGAGCGCATGGCGAGGGCGCTGGCCCCGATGAGCGCGACGATCAAGATCGTCGCGACGGTCGGCCTGATCCTCATCGTCGTCGGGGTCGGCAACCTCTGGTACGGGGACGTCAGCGACTCGTTCCCCAGCTTCCTCAACACCAACACGTTCGAGGTGTTCGACGTCTACGTCGGGTGGGACCAGCTGGTCGTCATCCTGGTCGCGCTGTTCTCGACGATCGCCCTCTACATCTTCTTCCGCAGGGCGCGGCTCGGCGTCGCCATGCGCGGCTGTGGTGGACAACCCGGACCTGCTCGCGATGACCGGCGAGAGCCCCTCGCGGGTCCGTCGCTCCGCCTGGATCATCGGCTCCATCTTCGCCTCGATGAGCGGGCTGCTGCTCGCGCCGAACCTCAACCTCTCCGCGATCGTGCTGACCGAGATCGTCATCCAGGCCTTCGGTGCGGCGGCGATCGGGTACTTCTCGAACCTCCCGCTCACCTACCTGGGCGGCCTGCTGATCGGTATCGCCGGCGCGCTGGCGAGCAACTTCACGACCTCGATCTCCTGGCTCTCCAGCCTGCCGCTGGGGCTGCCGTTCATCGTCCTGTTCATCGTGCTGATCGTCACCCCGAAGCGCCTGCTCGCCGAACGCAGGGTCACCAGGGCGCAGGCAGTCAGGCCGTCCTGGTACGCACCCACCAAGGTCCGCCTGGTCATCGGCGGTCTCTTCGTCGTGCTGATGGGGTTCGTGCCGCTGTTCGCCGGCTCCAAGCTCAGCATCTGGTCGGACATGCTCGTGTTCGTCGTCGTCTTCCTGTCCCTCGGCCTGCTGGTGCGGACCTCGGGGCAGGTGTCGCTCTGCCACGCTGCATTCATGGCCGTCGGGTGCGGCGGGGATGGCGCACTTCACCCAGGGCGGCCACGTGCCTTGGCTGGTCGCCCTGCTGCTCGCCGGCCTGGTCGCGGTCCCGGTCGGCGCGCTGCTCTCGCTCCCGGCGATCCGCCTCTCCGGGGTCTACCTGGCACTGGCCACGTTCGGGTTCGGCGTGCTGATGGACAAGATCATCTACACCCAGAACTTCATGTTCGGCGAGGCGGTGGGCGGGATCCCGGTGCCGCGTCCGACGCTGAAGATCGGCCCGCTCGACCTGTCGTCGGACAACGGGTTCTACTACGTGCTGCTGGCGCTGGCGCTCGTGACGGTCGCTGTCGTGTTCGCGATCCAGCGCAGCCGGCTGGGCCGGTTGCTGCGCGGACTCGGTGACTCTCCGCTGGCCCTGGAGACCCAGGGCACCACGCTCAACGTGACCAGAGTGATCGTGTTCTGCGTCTCGGCCTTCTTCGCCGCCGTCGCGGGTGCGCTCTACGTCTCGTTGTTCCACTTCGCGGTCGGTGCGCAGTTCTCTTACCTGGTGTCGCTCCAGCTGGTCGCGCTGCTGGTGATCACGGTGGTGGGCGAGCCCTGGTACGCGGTGCTCGCGGCGGTCGGCTTCGTCCTGGTCCCGGGCTACATCACGATCAACGGCATCGAGAACTACCTCACCATCATCTTCGGCCTCTTCGCAGCCACCTTCGCGCTCACCGTCAACAACACCCCACAGGTGCCGATGGCCCTGCGGAACCTGCTCGACCGGCTGGGCGGTCGAAGGGCCGCGAGCCTGCAACCACCGACGGCCACGCCGGCCGTGGCGATGGTCGGCGCGGGCACCGCTGCGCTGTCCAGCAGCGCCCCGGCCAGCGCTGCTCCGACCAGCACCGCGCCGGTCACCGCGGCCGGCGCACCGCGGTCGGAGGCCGCAGCCGACTCCGGTCTCGAGGTTCGGTCGCTCGCGGTCAGCTTCGGCGGGGTGCGGGCCGTGCAGGACCTCAGCCTGGTAGCCCCGGCCAACAAGATCACCGGGCTCATCGGCCCGAACGGTGCCGGCAAGACGACGACGTTCAACGCCTGCTGCGGGCAGGTCAAGCCGAGCGGGGGGAAGGTGCTGCTGCACGGCCAGGACATCTCCAGGGTGGGGCCGGCCGGCCGCGCCCGTCGTGGTGTCGGTCGAACCTTCCAGCGGGTCGAGCTCTTCGACTCGTTGACCGTGGAGGAGAACGTCCGGTTGGGGCGCGAGGCCGCCATGGCCGGCGCCAACCCGGTCACGCAGGTGTTCAGCAGCAAGCGGGACGCGGCGACCGTCCACGACGCCGCCGGCGAGGCGATGGAACTGGTCGGCGTCGGTCCGCTGGCCTCCTTGCAGGCCGGTCTGCTGCCCACCGGGCAGCGCCGACTCGTCGAGCTGGCGCGGACGCTCGCCGGACCGTTCGACCTGCTGCTCCTCGACGAGCCGTCATCCGGGCTCGACCGCGAGGAGACCGAACGCTTCGGCGAGATCCTGCAGACCGTAGTGCGCGAGCGAGGCGTCGGGATCCTGCTCGTCGAGCACGACATGGCCTTGGTGCGGAGCGTGTGCGAGGACATCTACGTGCTGGACTTCGGCGAGCTCATCTTCAAGGGCACGGCGGCTGAGATGCTCGCGAGCGAGATCGTGCGCGCGGCCTATCTCGGCTCGGAGGCCGTCGACGAGAGCGCTGCCCTGCCGGGCGCCGAGCCGCACCTCACCGACAGCTGATGGCAGGCGCGGATCGACGGGCCTTCACGCCTCGGACGAAAGGACGGCCCTGATGCTCGAGCTCCGGTCGGTGACGGCGGGGTATGGCGACACCACGGTGCTGCGTGATGTCTCCCTGGAGGTGCCGGCAGGCACGGTGGTGGCCTTGCTCGGCCCGAACGGCGCCGGCAAGACGACGCTGCTGCGGGTGGCGTCCGGCCTGATCAAGCCCGGCGCAGGGCAGGTGGTCCTCGACGGCGAGGACGTGACGGGTCGGACCACGTCGGCCCTGGCCAAGCGGGGCCTGTGCCACATCCCCGAGGGACGTGGCATCTTCCCCTCGTTGACCGTCAAGGAGAACATCCGGCTGAACTCTCGGAAGGGCGACGAGACGGCCGCCCTCGAACGTGCCGTCGCGGCCTTCCCGGTCCTCGGCGGTCGGCTCGGGGAGACGGCAGGAAACCTCAGCGGCGGCCAGCAGCAGATGCTTGCGGTGTCCCGGGCGTACGTGCAGAACCCCAAGGTGGTGCTGGTCGACGAGGCTTCGATGGGCCTCGCACCGATCGTCGTGGATGCGCTCTTCGAGTTCTTGGGACAGCTGGAGGGCGCCCTGCTCCTGGTCGAGCAGTACGTCACGCGCGCGCTCGCGCTCGCTGACACCGCCTACCTGCTGAACAACGGGCAGATCGCCTTCTCCGGCGCTGCCGCCGACCTTGATGCTCAGGAGATCTTCGAGCGGTACCTCGACATCGAGGTCGCGGGCTGAGGTCAGCCGCGTTCGGCGCGGTACTCCTGCAGCGGGCTTGCGCTCTCCAGGCCGACGGGCAACAACGGGCGCCCGGAGTCAAGCTCTGTGAGCGGAGAGACCCGCTCCAGGCTTGCTGACGACCGTCTCGCCAGCTGCTGGTAGATCGCTGTGCCGTTGGCCTTCCACGCGAGCTCGTCATCGGTCAACGGCCGGACGGCGCGGGCGGGGGAACCCAGGAAGAGCCAGCCGTCCAGGACCTGCGTGTCCGAGCGCACGAAGCTGTGGGCGCCGATGAAGGCGTACTCGCCGACGCGGACGCCGTCCATGAGCACCGAGCCGATCCCGACGAGCGCGCCACGGCCGACCACGCATCCATGCAGCACCACGCCGTGCCCGACGTGGCCGTCCTCCTCCACGACGCAGTCGCGGCCGGGGAAGCAGTGCAGCACGCAGGAGTCCTGGATGTTCGCCCCGCTCCTGACGTGGATGCGTCCCAGGTCGCCGCGCAGCGAGGCGAACGGGCCGACGTAGCTGCGGGTCTCCACGACGACATCACCGATGAGCACGGCGTCGGGGTGGACGAAGGCCCCGGGATGGACGACAGGGACCACGCCGTCGATCGAGTAGCAGCCACCCACCGGCGCAGCCCCGGTCAGGAGAGGCGCTCGAGGACCAGAGCCATGCCCTGGCCGCCCGCGACGCACATCGTCTCGAGCCCGAAGGTCTTGTCGGCGTCGCGCAACGCATGGATCAGCGTGGTCGTGATCCGTGCGCCGGTCATGCCGAAGGGGTGGCCGACGGCGATCGCGCCGCCGTGCGTGTTGACCTTCTCCATGTCGATGCCGAGGTCGTCAACCGCTGGCAGCACCTGGGCGGCAAAAGCCTCGTTGATCTCCATGAGGTCGATGTCGTCGATCGACATGCCGGCGTTGGCTAGCGCCTGCCGGGAGGCCGCGACCGGGCCGAGGCCCATGATCTCCGGAGACAGGGCCGAGACGCCGGTCGACACGACGCGCGCAAGCGGGGTGATCCCGAGCTCGCGGGCGCGCACGTCCGACATCACGACCAGAGCAGCAGCGCCGTCGTTGAGCGGGCAGCAGTTGCCGGCCGTGACCGTGCCGCCAGGACGGAAGACGGGCTTCAGCGCTGCCAGCGCCTCGAGGGTCACGCCGGGCCGCGGCCCGTCGTCCGCGTCGACCACGCTGCCGTCCTCGAGCGCGTACGGGGTGATGTCGGCGGCCCAGAAACCGTCGGCCACGGCCTTCTCGGCGAGGTTCTGGCTGCGCTCGCCGAACTCGTCCTGGGCGTGGCGGCTCACGCCGCGCAGCTCGGCCACGTTCTCGGCCGTGTCGCCCATCGCCAGGTAGACGTCGGGCAGCTGGCCCGTCTCGCGCGGGTCGGTCCAGTCGCCGCCGCCACCGGCTGCCCGCTCGGACGACCGCGCGGTGGCGGCCGCGAAGCGCGGGTTGTGCGTGTCCGGGCCGCCGTCGGCCTTGCCGTTGACGAACCGCGAAACCGCTTCCACACCCGCAGACACGAAGACCTGACCCTCGCCCGCCTTGATCGCATGCATGGCCATCCGCGTGGTCTGCAGGCTGGACGAGCAGTAGCGCTGGACGGTCACACCGGGCACCGTGTCGAGGCCGAGCAGCACCGCGACGGCACGCGCGAGGCCGTGGCCCTGCTCGCCGCCCGGCTGTCCGCAGCCGAGCATCAGATCGACGATCTCGCGCGGGTCGAGCTCGGGGACCTGATCGAGCGCCGCCCGCACCATCGCCGCCGCGAGGTCGTCCGCGCGAGCGGTGCGGAGCGAGCCCTTGAACGCACGGCCGATCGGCGAACGCGCCGCCGCGACGATGACTGCCTCAGCCACGGGGTGACCTTTCCATGGGGGCGCACGAGTACGCAGTAGGCTAGCAAGCGCTTGTTCGCAGGGTACTGTCGCCCCCGCCGACGGTCAACCTCCGGCGGTCACCTGCTCACGCAGCGCGCTCTTGAGCACTTTCCCCGTCGCGTTGCGGGGGAGCTCGTCGACGATGCGGACCACCCGTGGCACCTTGTAGTTGGCGAGGTGCTCCCTGCAGTAGGCGATCAGCTCGTCCGCGCTGGGGACCGGACCGGGCCGGGGGATGACGTAGGCGATGCCGACCTCGCCGAGGCGTTCGTCGGGCATGCCGAGGACGACCGCCTCGGAGACGGCGGGGTGCGTGGTAAGCAGCTGCTCGATCTCGGCGGGGTAGGCGTTGAAGCCGCCCACGACGAACATGTCCTTGATCCGGTCGGTGATCCGCAGGTATCCCGTCTCGTCGAGGACGCCGACATCCCCGGTGTGCAGCCAGCCGTCCGGGTCGACCGCCTGCGCCGTCGCCTCCGGGTCGTCGTAGAAGCCGGCCATGACGTTATAGCCGCGAACGAGCACCTCACCCGGCTCGCCTGACGGCTGCACCTTCCCGTCAGGGGAGCGGATCTCGATCTCGACGCCGGGGATGGCCCTGCCGCAGGTCGAGGAGATGACCTCGTCCGAGTCCTCGGGGTGGCACATCGTGGCCGTCCCGCAGACCTCGGTGAGTCCGTACGCGGTCAGGATCGTGCGGAACGAGAGCTGTTTCCGCATGCGTTCGAGCAGGGCGACCGGGACGGTCGTGCCGCCGGTCACGGCCAGGCGTAGCTGGCGGAGGTCGTACTGGTCGCGGTCAGGGTGGTCCAGGATCGTGGAGTAGATGGTCGGTGCGCCCGTCAGCACCGTCACGCCCTCCGTCGCGCACAGCCGAAGGGTCTCGCCGACATCGAAGACGGCCTGCGGGATCACCGTCGCACCCTTGATCAGGCAGGCGAGGAGTCCGGCCTTGTAGCCGAAGGTGTGGAACAGCGGGTTGACGATGAGGTAGCGGTCGTCCGCGCAGAGCCCCACGACGTCGCCCCAGGCCTCGTTCACGCCGACGTTCTGCCCGTGCACCGTCACCGCGCCCTTGGGCCGCCCGGTCGTGCCCGAGGTGAACAAGATGTCTGAGGTGTCGGACTCGTCGAGGACCTCCAGCCGGCGCACGAGCTCGGCGCGCGCCGTCGCGGAGCCCCGGGCCAGGAAGTCGCTCCACGCGACCACCCCCGGAGCGGTGGCTCGGGCGTCGTCGAGCACGACGACCGTCTGCACGCCCGGTGCGGCCGCGAGCGGCGGCCCGCTCCCGCCGGCTTCGTCCAGGCCGAGCATCGCGAGGTAGTCGTGGCCGAGGAAGCCGTTCGCGACGACCAGCATGCGCGCGTGTGAACGCTCGAGCAGGTAGGCAGCCTCCTCGCCGCGGAACCGGGTGTTCACGGGGACCAGCACCGCCCCGGCGCACTGCAGCCCGAGAGCGGCCACGATCCACTGGTGGCTGTTGGGCGCCCATAACGCCACGGCCTCACCGGGGGCCACCCCGCTGGCGACGACGGCCTCGCCGAAGCGGTGCGCCTGCCTGAGCAGCTGGGCGTAGGTGATCCTGACGTCCCCGTCGACCACGGCCTCGCGCTCGGCGTGCGCCTGCGCGCTGGACGCCAGGATGCCTGGGATCGTCCGACCTGCCATCAGGTGCCTTCCTGTCCGGCTCCGCTCGAACGTACCTGTCCGTGCTCATACCCCGGCGGTGACTGCGTGGGGGTGTCTCAGGACTAGATCAAGCGCTCGCTTGGTGTAAGAATCAGCGAACCAGGGAGCGGGCGTCAAGCGAGAGGCGGCGGAGGGTGACCGTGGAGATGAGCCTCGAGCTCGCCGAGCACGTGGCGCGCTCGGCCAGGCGGGGCGCCGAGCGTCGAGGCGTCGCCGTCTGCGTGGCTGTCCTCGATCATGCCGGGGACCTCGTCCACCTCGCCCGGATGGACGGCGTCGTGCCGGCCTCCGTCCCCGCCAGCCAGGCCAAAGCCAGCACCGCTCGGTTGTTCGCCGCGCGCACCGCGGAGATCGTCGACTACCCGGTCAGCGTGCTCTCCGCGGTGCCGGGCGTGACGCTGATGGGCGGCGGTGTGCTGCTGCGGCAGGGCGAGGCGATCGTGGGATCCCTGGGCGTCTCGGGGGCCAGCGAGGCCGAGGACGTCCTGATCGCCGACGAGGCCGCGGCCGGGATCCAGGCTCAGGCATGAGGCACCCGCACCTGCGTGCACGAGGAACGAGCGTCGACCGCTGCCGGTGGTCGGCGTGCCAGTCGGAACCAGAGGAGATCTGATGGGACAGCTCGACGGTCAGGTTGCGTTCGTCACCGGTGGGGCGCGGGGGCAGGGGCGCTCGCACGCCCTGCTGCTCGCCGAGAACGGTGCAGACATCGTGGTCTGCGACATCGCGGACGACATCGCGACGGTGCCGTACGGTCTCGGCACCGAGGAGGACCTCAAGGAGACCTACCGGCTCATCACCGACCTGGGGCGGCGCTGCGTGACCGCCAAGGCCGACGTCCGGAGCACGGACCAGCTCCAGGCGGCGGTCGACCTCGCGATCTCCGAGTTCGGCCGGATCGACATCCTGGTGGCGAACGCCGGGGTCTGCGGGTTCGGGCAGTTCTGGGAGATTACCGACTCCATGTGGGACGACATGATCGGCACGGACCTCACCGGAGTGTTCAAGACGATGCGCGCCGTCGTCCCCCACATGATCAGCCAGGGGTACGGCCGGATCGTGGCGACCTCGTCCATGGGCGGCCGCTACGGCAACCCGAACCTCGGGCACTACGTCGCGGCGAAGTTCGGCGTCATCGGCCTGGTGAAGACGCTCGCCCTCGAGGTGGCGGACAAGGGGATCACCGTGAACGCGATCTGTCCGTCGGCGGTCGACACGCAGATGTGCCACAACCCTGCGTTCTACGGGCTGTTCGCCCCGCACCTGGATAACCCGACGCGCGAGGACGTCGAGCCGATGTACGTCGCCCTGAACAAGATCCCGATCCCGTGGCTGCAGCCGAACGACGTCTCCCAGACGGTGCTGTACCTCGTCACCGACGCCTCCAAGTACGTCACCGGGTCGACGCTCGACATCGGTGCGGGCGCCACGGCGCTCCAACCGTGACCGTTCGCCGGACCATCAACCCCAACCCTGCGCTGACCTTCCCCGCGATGTCGCAGGCGGTGCTGGCCGCTGGGATCCTGCACGTGTCCGGCCAGGTCGCCCTGGACAGCCAGGGAGGGCTGGTCGGCGAGGGAGACCCGGACGCACAGGCTGAGCAGTGCATGACCAATCTCGAGGCGGTCCTCGCGGCGGCCGGCGGCGGCCTTGCCGACGTCGTCAAGCTCACCTGCTTCTTGACCGACGCCGCCACGTACCCCTCGTACGCGCGCGCCAAGGCGGCGCGGTTCCGGATCGATCCGCCGGCTGGCACGGCCGTGGTCGTCTCGGCGCTGCTCGACCCGCGCTTCCTGCTCGAGGTCGAGGCCGTGGCCGTCCTCGGCCCGCCCGCGTGACCCGTCTCATCCGCCGAACGCCAACCGACCAGTGCAGAACCGACCAGTGCAGAACCGACCAGTGCAGAACCGACCAGTGCAGAACCGACCAGTGCAGAACCGACCAGTGCAGAACCGAGAGAAGAGGCACCTGATGGTCAAGGCATCCGAGTACTACTCCGACATCGCCCAGTCCGGGCCGCCGTTGTTCTTCCCGGATCCTCCGGTCCCGGTCACGTTCAACTTCGACCAGGGCGTGCCGGCCGAGGAGACCTTCCCCCTCGAGGACCTCGCGCGCCTGCACGAGGAGGTCCTGCAGCGTGACGAGGGCCGTGCGATGGAGTACATCAGCATGGGCTTCGACAAGGAGAGCAACCGGATCCTCTACCTGTCCACGTACATCGAGCTGGTGCTGGGTAACACCGAGCTGCGTGAAGAGCTCGCGGCCTGGTTGAACAGGACCAACGCTCCCTCGGACATCACGGCCAACGGGATCATCGTCGCCTCCGGATCGGTGCAAGCCATCGCGCTCGCCGTCAACGCGTTCGTGAACCCGGGCGACGGCATCCTGGTCGAGGCGGCGACCTTCCCCTACGCGCTGCGGTACTTCGACATGCGTGGTGGCGACATCCGCCCGGTGCCGGTGGACGAGGACGGGCTCGACCCGGAGGCGCTGGAGGAAGAGCTGAAGCGGATGCGCGCCGAAGGCGTGAAGCCGAAGCTGCTCTACATCATCGCGACGTTCCAGCTCCCGACCGGCGTCGTGACCACGCTCGCTCGCCGCAAGCGGATCCTCGAGCTCGCGGAGGAGTACGACTTCCTCATCCTCGAGGACAACATCTACGGCAACCTGCGCTTCTCGGGCGAGGCGATCCCCACGATGCTCGCGCTGGACACCACGGGCCGGGTGATGCAGTCGAACGGCTTCAGCAAGACGGTGGCGCCGGCCCTGCGGCTGGGCTGGCTGGCTGGACCCGAGGACCTCATCGCCGGTGCGGCCGCCGTCCGGCAGGACCTCGGCCCGAGTCAGTGGACCTGCCGGGCCATGGCCGAGTACGTGAAGCGCGGCATGCTCGACGAGCACATCGTCGAGGTGAACAAGGTGTACCTGCGCAAGCGGGACATCGCCGTCGAGGCCGTCCGGAAGTACTGCGGACCGTACGTCACCTTCAGCGTTCCCGAGGGCGGCTTCTACCTCTGGCTGACGCTGTCCGACGACGTGGACTGGGAGAAGGTGCGGGTCGCGGCCGAGGCCAACGGGGTCGCCTTCCGGCCGGGGGAGCGGTTCATGGTGGAGGGCCGCAAGTCCGAGGGCAAGCAGTTCCTGCGGCTGGCGTTCAGCCACGTCAGCGAGAGCGAGCTGGAACGTGGGATCGAGGCTCTGGGTGCGGCGATCACCGGCTCGGTGCGGCAGTCGGCCTGACCGGGAGCTGGTTGGGACCTGAGCGGGTCGGTGGGCGAGGTACCGCCCCCGACCCGCTCGTCATGTCCGAACCAGCTCGTGCTTGGCGACCTTGCCGGTCGCGCCACGCGGGAAGTCCTCGCACAGCACGACCGCGCGCGGAACCTTGAAGTTCGCGAGATGCTCGCGGCACCAGCCGAGGAGGTCAGTCTCGGTGGCGTGGGCCCCAGGTCGCAAGATGACGAAGGCTCGTCCCACCTCGCCGAGCCGGGCGTCCGGCACGCCGACCACCGCCGCCTCCAGCACCGCGGGATGCCGGGTCAGGGTCTGCTCGATCTCGGCCGGGTACGCGTTGAACCCGCCGACGACGAAGACGTCGGTGAGACGCCCGGTGAGTGTCAGATAGCCGCGTTCGTCCAACCGGCCGAGGTCACCGGTCCGGAGCCAGCCGGCGGCATCGACCGCCGCCGCCGTGGCCGCCGGGTCGTCGAAGTAGCCCGCGAAGACGTTGTAGCCGCGGACGGTGACCTCGCCCTCCTGCCCGGGCGTGAGCGGCCCCCCCGTCGCGTCCCTGATCTCGACCTCGACGCCAGGCACGGCGGCGCCGCATCGGGTCGCGATCGTGCGCACGTCGTCGTCACGCATGCACATGGTCACCGTGCCGCAGGACTCCGTGAGGCCGTAGGCCGTCAGCACGACCCCGTCCACGAGCTCCGTGCGAAGCCGTTCCACCATCACCTCAGGCACCGTCGTGGAGCCGGTGATCGCCACCCGTAGCGTGGCGAGGTCTGCCGGCGTCCGGTCGGGATGGTCGAGCAGCTCGACGAACAGCGTGGGTGGGCCGTTGAGAACGCTCACTCGCTCGTCCCTGATCAGCCGCAGGCTGGTCGCGGCCGCGAAGACCGGCTGGAGGACGGCAGTCGCGCCGGTCAGCAGCGAGGCCAGCATCCCGGAGCAGTGTCCGGCGGTGTGGAACAGCGGCAGCACGACCAGGTTGCGGTCGCCGGCTGCCAGCCCGACCACCGAGGCCCAGGTCTCGTACAGCCGGACGAGCTGGCCGTGCCTCAGCATCGCTCCCTTCGGGCGGCCGGTCGTCCCCGAGGTGAAGATGAGGTCGGCGAGGTCGTCCGGCTGCACCGCAGCGGCACGCTCACGGACGAGCGCCTCCGACACCTGCTGGCCACGCTCGAGCAGGCGGGCCCAGCTGATCGTTCCGGGGACCGGGTGGGTTTCGTCGGGCGTCTCCTCGAAGGCGAGGTCGATGACGGTGCTCGCCACGTGCGCACCGTTGAGCATCCCGAGGTAGTCGTTCCCGAGGAACCCGTTCTCGACGACGAGCACGGCTGCTCGGGAGCGCGTCAGCAGGTGAGACGCCTCGGTGCCCCGGTACCGGGTGCTCACCGGGACGACGACGCCGCCGGCCATCCACACACCCAGGGCGGCGGCCACCCAACGCCACGAGTTCGACGCCCAGATCGCGACCCGGTCCCCGCGCTGCACGTCGCATGCGACCAAGCCACGAGCGAACGCTCTCGCGTGCGCGTCGAGCGTCGAGTAGTCGAGCCTGTGCGCGCCGTCCACGATGGCCTCGAGGTCACCGTGCCGGGCGACCGTGCTGGCGAAGGCCGCCACGATCGTGCTGGCCGGCTGCGGTTCCCTGGGCGGCAGGACACTCACGCGGCGGGTCCAGCAGGGTCGCCGGTTTGGTCGGCCCGGGAGGCCCCGCCGGTCGCGCTGCGCGACCACGGCTCCTGGACAGGATCGGTCCCGTCCCGGGCGCCGGTCGCCATCGTCGGGGGAATCGGCCACCACTGCTCCGCGGGGATCGCCTGCACCCACTCGGTCGTCGCGAAGCGAGCGGCGATGCGCCACTGTGGCACGCCGCCGTCGACGGATCGGCGCTCGAAGCGGTCGATGAAACGAAAACCCACCGTCAGGTTGAGCTTCTGGTCTCCGCCTGCCGTCCGGTGCGTGGCGACGCCGTAGGTCTCGACCCGAGCGACGTCAGCATCCTCCGGCTGCTGCTCGACGAGGATCTGGCCGAGCAGGTGGGTGGTCGCGTCGTAGCGGCCGAGCACCCGCCAGACCCAGATCATGAACTCGTCGACGTCACCGGCGAACGAGCCGTGGTGGTCGGTGGCATCAGGGTGGTAGCAGGAGCGCACGAGATCCGCGTCCATCCGGTCGATGCCGCGGCAGTATCGTGCGAGCACGTCGCGGATCGCGCGCTCGTCGAGCAGTCGTCGGAGCTCGCTGGCCTGGCTCTGCTCATTCATACGCCGTAGCCTCCGTCCACGTCCAGCTTCTGCCCGCTGACGAAGCTCGCGCGGTCGCTGGCCAGGAAGCACACCGCCTCGGCGATGTCCTCCGCCCGACCGAAACGACGCAGGGGGATGTTCGCCCGGGCCACGGCGAGGGCGTTCTCGTCCAGGTCGCCGGAGCCGATCAACCGGGCCGCCATGCCGTCGGTGAGCATGCCGGGGCCGACCATGTTGACGCGCACACCGAACCGGCCCTCCTCGGCCGCCAACGCACGGCACAGCGACTCGACGGCAGCCTTGGGTGCCGCGGAGAGGCCGTCGCGGATGGGGTACCTCGTGGTCGCAGCGGTCGTGACAGCCACGATGCTCCCGCTGCTTGCCCGGAGCAGCGGCAGCGCAGGGCTCACCAGGTTGAAGAAAGCAGCCACATCCTGGTCGAGCTGCCGGCTGAAGTCGGCAGGGGGCACCCGGCTGAGGTGGACCATCGGCACGTGCGGTCCGGCGGCGTGCACCAGCGTGTGCACTCCGTCCAGGGACGCGACGTAGCCGGCGGTGGCCGCGGCGTCGGTCAGGTCGAGCTGGTCGCAGCGCGCTGCCCCCTCCGAGCCGGCGGACTGCCTGAGCTCGTCCACCAGCTCCTGCGCGGCCCCCTGCGCGTTGCGGTAGGTGAGGGCCACTCGGCTACCGCGGGCGACGAGCAGCCGCGCCACCGCACTTCCGAGCCCGCCGCTGCCCCCGCTCACCACGGCTACGCCCGCTCTTCCGGCGAAGTCTGCCTGCACGCTGTCCTCTTCTCCGCTGGGCCCGCCACGACCTTGACAGGTCACGTCGAGCGTCTCTACCGTCGACCAAGCGATTGCTCAAGAATGCATGGAAAGGTATGCCTGTGACTACCACCGCGCCCGCCATCGCCTCCCCGTCCTCGCTCTCCTCCGACGTGTCGAGGCTGGGGAACGCGTTCGCCGACTTCGTCCCGCCACCCGATGGCATCACCTTCAACTTCGACCAGGGCGTCGCGGACGAGCACACCTTCCCGATCGACGACCTGCGTGCGATGTCCGAGAAGGTGCTCGCGGAGGTGGGCGCCTCGGCGCTGCACTACATCGACTTCACCGGGCCCATCTCCGGGTACCAGGACATGTCGTACGGGCACCTCGGCTTGCGCAGAGAGCTCGCGGCACAGATGCTCGCGCGGCAGGGCCGCGACCTCGGCACCGACGGCTTCCTCTGCACCTCGGGCTCCGTGCAGGCCATCGACCTGGCGATCACCTCCTACCTCAACGCCGGTGAGGGCGCCGTGGTCGAGGCTTCGACCTTCGGCTGGGCGATCAAGTCGATCAGGGCCACCGGAGCGATCCTGGAGACCGTGCCCGTCGACGACGACAACATCAACCCGGACGACATCGAGCAGCGGTTCGTGGAGATGCAGCGCGCCGGCGTCCGGCCGAAGCTCGTCTACGCGGGGCTGACCTTCCAAGCGCCCACCGGCACGGTGATGCCGCTGGAGCGACGCCGGCGGCTGCTCGAAGTTGCGCACAAGTGGGGCGTCATGGTCATCGAGGACAACGTCTACTACGACCTCCGCTGGGAGGGGGAGGAGGTCCCGACGCTGTTCAGCCTGGACGACTCCGGGCTGGTGATCCAGACCTGCAGCTTCAGCAAGACGGTGATGCCCGGCCTCCGGCTCGGCTGGGCGGCGGGCACCCCGGAGGCGATCGCGCCGCTGGCGTCCACCCGCAACGACCTCGGCGTGAGCATGTACCTGGCCAGGACCATGCAGGAGTGGCTGGCCGCCGGCAAGTACGACCCCCACCTGGCGAAGATCCGGCCTTACTACAAGGAGAAGCGGGACGCGGCGGTGAAGGCGCTGCGCGAGCACTGCTCCCCCTTCGTCCAGTTCCGTGAGCCCTCGGGCTCCTTCTACGTCTGGGTCCAGATGTCGGACGACATCGACTGGGCCCAGGTGACCGAGCGTGCTTACAAGGAGGGCATCTACTTCCGGCCGGGCGAGCGTTTCACCAACGACCCGGCCGCACGGCAGTTCTTCCGGATGTCTTACTCGCTGGTGTCGGTCGACGAGATCGAGCGGGGCGTCGCGGCGCTCGGCGACGTGATGCGGGCGTGCGTGCGCTGACCCTCAAGGCTCGAGCAGCCGGGTCATCGCCTCGTCGAGCTCAGCCACCGTCCAGCGCGCGCCCTTGTCGACGGTCCGGCCGTACTTCCACGGCAGGAACTGCCTGATCTCGCCGCCCTTGGCGTAGAAGGTCTGGCCGGTGACGGCCGCGGCGGCGGGGGAGAGCAGCCACACCACGAGCGGGGCGACGTTGGCCGGGTGGAAGACGTCGAAGTCCGCTGCTGACGCCGGCGCCGCCACGATGTCCTTGATGCCAGGGACGTCTTCGGTCATCCGGGTGCGGGCGACTGGGGTGATGGCGTTGACCCTGGTGCCGTACCTGGCGAGCTCGCCGGCGAGGATGACCGCCATCGCGGCGATGCCGGCCTTGGCTGCTCCGTAGTTCGACTGGCCCGGTGCTCCGACGAGGCCCGACGTCGACGAGACGGCGACGACCGAGGCCGCCACGGACTCCCCTGCCTTGGAGCGGTCCCGCCAGTGGCCGGCCAGCGTGCGGGTCATGCAGAAGGTCGTCCGTAGCTGGCCTCGCACGACGTCGTCCCACTCCTGCTCGGACATGTTGACGAACATGCGGTCCCGCAGCACGCCGGCGTTGCTCACCAGTCCGTCGACGGGACCGAACGCGGCGAGCGCGAGGTCCAGCACGGCCGCTGCGCCGTCCATCGTCGCGACGTCGTCGGCGCTGGCAACGGCCGCGCCGCCAGCCGCGACGATGTCGGCTGCCACAGCCTGCGCGAGGGCAGGATCGCTGCCTGACCCGTCGGGTTCGCACCCCAGGTCGTTGACCACCACGCTGGCCCCCTCGGACGCGGCGAGCAGCGCGTACTCACGCCCGAGCCCGCGCCCCGCGCCGGTGACCACGACGACCTGTCCGTCCAGTGCTGGCATCGCTACTCCCTTGCGAGGGCTGCTCGTCGCAGCGGTACCCACCAAATGCTTGCTAGGGTAACTCTATCCACTCTCCCCCCGGAGGCGCGATGTTCCCGGCCCTGTCCGACCGAGCCACGCGGACGCTCAGCGAGCTGCAGGACTTCATGGACACTCACGTGTATCCCGCGGAGCCGGTCTACGCGCAGTCCCGCGCCGGCGCGGGACCCAACGACCACGAGCTGCCGCCGATCGTCGAGGAGCTCAAGGCAGCGGCCCGCGAGCGGGGTCTGTGGAACCTGTTCCTGCCCGAGGTCTCGGGGCTGACGAACTACGAGTACGCCCACCTGGCCGAGGTGATGGGACGTTCGCCGTACCTCGCCCCTGAGGCCCTGAACTGTGCGGCTCCGGATACCGGCAACATGGAGCTGCTCCACCTGTTCGGGACCGCGGAGCAGAAGGCCAGCTGGCTGGAGCCGTTGCTCGAGGGCACCATGCGCTCCGGGTTCGCCATGACCGAGCCGGAGGTCGCGTCCTCGGACGCCCGCAACATCACGACCTCGATCGTGCGCGACGGCGACGACTACGTGGTCAACGGCCGGAAGTGGTGGACCACCGGTGCCGGCGATCCTCGTTGCGAGCTCCTCATCGTCATGGGCAAGACGGACCCAGCCGCTGCCGATCACCAGCAGCAGTCGATGCTCCTCGTCCCGCGCAGCACGCCCGGTGTCGACGTCGTGCGACCGCTGCCCATCTTCGGCTTCTGGGATCAGCACGGGCACTGCGAGATCACCTTCACCGAGGCTCGGGTTCCCCGGACGAACCTGCTCGGCGAGGAAGGCGGCGGGTTCGCCATCGCGCAGGCCCGGCTCGGCCCCGGCCGGGTCCACCACGCGATGCGGATGCTGGGGACCGCCGAGCGCGCGCTGGAGATGACCTGCCGGCGGGCCCTGTCGCGGGTGGCGTTCGGGGGGCCGCTGGCGGATCAGGGCGTGGTGGCGGCGGGCATCGCCGAGTCCCGCCTGGAGATCGAGCAGGCGCGGCTGCTGGTGCTGCACACGGCGTGGTTGATCGATGAGGTGGGCGCGCGCCAGGCTCGCACCGAGATCGCCGCCATCAAGGTGGTGGGCCCCAGGGTTGCTGACGTCAGTGCTCGACCGTGCCATCCAGGTCCATGGCGGTGCCGGGGTGAGCAACGACCTCCCGCTCGCCCGGCTGTGGGCCTCGGCCAGGGTGCTCCGGATCGCGGACGGCCCCGACGAGGTCCATCTCCGGACGGTCGCCCGCCGCGAGCTGAGCAAGTACCGCTAGCGCAGCCCGGTCTGCCCAGCCATCCGGTGGCGGCTCAGGCGCGCGGGCCAGTCAGCCGGTCGAGGACGTCGCTGGCCTCGCGCATGATGCGGTCGACGAGCTCAGCGACACTCGGAAGGTCCTCGATCAGCCCGACCACCTGTCCGGTCGCCATGATCCCGAGGGACGGGTCGCCGTCGACCATCGCCGCCTTGAGCATCATCGGAGTGTTCGCGGCGAGCACCATCTGCTCCAGGGTGAGGTCGTGCGCCTTGCGCATGGCCAGGCCCTCGCGCAGCATCGCCGGCCAGGTCGTCCTGGTGACCTTGCGGAAGTCCTCGGCGTTGCGAGCCGAACGGGCAAGCCTGGTGACCCTGTTGCCGGAGACCAGCGCGTCGACGAGCCTGGTCCGGACGAGGCGTTGCGGGATCCCGTCGATCTTGGTGGTCACGACCGTGTCCGTGATCGAGGTGCCGAGGTACACGGCCTTGACGGCGTCCGCGACGTCGTTGTCCGTGGTGAGCAGGAAGCGCGTGCCCATGGCGATGCCCTCGGCGCCGTAGGCGAGCGCAGAGACCAGTCCTCGCCCGTCGAAGTAGCCACCGGCCGCGATCACCGGGATGTCGACCGTGTCGACCACCTGCGGGATCAGCAGGCTCGTCGGGACCGCCCCCGTGTGGCCACCGCCCTCGCCGCCCTGGACGACCACCGCGTCCGCTCCCCACGCGGCGACCTTCTCGGCGTGCCGGCGTGCGCCGATCGAGGGCATCACCACGAGCCCGGCGTCCTTCAGCTTGGCGATCTGGTCGCGGTTCGGCGCGAGGGCGAACGAGGCGACCTTGATCCCCTCGGCGATCAGCAGGTCGACCCGCGCGTCGGCGTCCTCCGCGTCGGCTCGCAGGTTGACGCCGAAGGGTCGGTCGGTGAGCGTCTTGGTCTTCTTGATCGCAGCGACCAGCTGCGGGTAGGTCATCGTGCCGCTCGCTAGGATCCCCAGCCCGCCGGCTTGCGCGGTGGCCGCCGTCAGCCGGGCACCCGACACCCAGCCCATGCCGGTCTGCACGATCGGATAGCGCACGCCGAACAGCGCGCACGCCCGCGTGCTGAGGGCGGGATGCGGATCCTGGGTCACGCCGGCACCTCCTTGCTCCGCAGCTCGGACGGGTCGAAGACCTCGCGGATCAGTCTGAGCTCCTCGTCCGTGGGCGTCCTGGTGACCGCGACCTCCGTGTCGGCCTGGACGTCGAAGCCGGTCGCTGCCTCGACCTCCGCCACGGTGACCCCAGGGTGCAACGATGCCAACCGCATGCTGCCATCGGCCGTGGCGAAGTCCAGCACACCCAGGTTCGTGACCACCCGACGGAGGTCGTGGAACCGGCTCGCCGAGCTGCCTGCCGCGGCGGCGGCGTCGTTCCCGACGCCGGAGAGCATGTCGACGACGGGGACGAAGGTGCGCGTCGAGTGCCGCGGGACCCAGTAGCTGCAGGGGTGGTTGACGGTGTTCCCCGGTGCACCTCGCACGCCGAGCAGCTGCCGCGTCGGGAGCTCGAAGGGGCCGATGCACGAGATGTTGACGTTGCCGAAGCGGTCGATCTGGCTGGGTCCCATCATGGCGTGCCGGCGGCCGGACCAGACGAGGTCGAAGACGGCCCGGTACGGCATCCAGCCCTCGGCGACCGAGGGTGCCGCGGCGCCGACGGCCCAGTTGCCGGCGACCAGCGTCGCCTCCCCGTCGGAGAGCAGAAGGTCGGGCGAGAAGGTGGCCCTGGCCAGCCGGGCGCCGATGAGAGGGATGGTGCCGAACGGGCTCGCCAAGATCTCGCCGTTCCCTCGCCACGCGTCGGCGCAGGCCACGACGCAGTGCTCAGCACGGCTGGCCGGCGCGCTCATGCGCGCACCGCGGAGCGAGCACTCACGGCCGCCTGGTACGCCGCCTCGTCACCGGTGAGGTAACGGTCGACGAACTCCTGCCAACGCTCGGGATCGCGGCTGGCCTCGACATACTCCCGCTGGAACTCCTCATCCCTGCCGTAGTCGACGTCGCAGGAGGTGAAGTGCGCACCGTTCGGCGCCTCGACCACACCATGCACCATCCAGCGGTGCACCTGCAGCGTGTGCAGCGGCGCCGTGCGGCCGAGCTCCTCGGTCGGCACGATGCGCTCGCAGGAGACGTAGGCGCGATCCGCCGCCATGCAGAAGAGATCGTCGAAGTAAAGGTCCGGACCAAGGAACTGCGCGTTGCCGCTCGCATCCGCCCGGTTGAGGTGCACCAGGGCAGCGTCCAGCTTCAGCGCGGGGACGGCGACGAGCTCCTCGTCGTCGTACGGCGATCGCACGGTGCGGAGGTCGGGGTTCACGCGCATCACGTCCGAGCCGAGCCCCACCCGGGTCGGCAGGAACGGGAGCCGGCAGGCGGCGGCGTACAGGCCCCAGCGGACCATGCCTTCGTCCCACTCGGTGACCTCGAGCGCCGCCGCGCTCGCGGGCTGCCCGGAAGTGCGGTTCGAGCGCGATGGTGTCCAGCGACACGAAGCCGTACACCAGCTTGCGGATCTTCCCAGCTGCCAGCAGCAGGCCTACGTCAGGGCCGCCGTACGACACCACGGTGAGGTCGGTGATGTCCGACCGGAGGAGGGCGCGCACCAGGGACATCGGCTTGCGGCGCGAGCCCCAGCCACCGATTCCGATCGTCATCCCCGAGCGGAGCTCGGACACGACGTCGTCCTCGGTCATGCGCTTGTCCGCCATGGACATCCTTCCTCTGCAGCCGGTCTCGCCGTAGGTTAGCAAGCGCTTGGTCACCGCTGCTAGGGTGGCACCCTGGATGCCGACAGAACCTCATCGTCTGGACCAGGAGGTCGGCATGTCCGGTCACGCCCGGCTCGGGATCACCATTCCGCTGGACGGTCCGCTCGTCGGCGTGCCGGACGACGTCCGTCGTCTGCGCGACGCCGGGTACAGCGACTTCTGGACTGCCGAGACCGCTGGCACGGATGCCTTCACCCCGCTGGCGATGGCCGCCGCCGTCCCTGATGTCCAGCTCGGCACCGCCATCGCCTCGGTCTACACCCGCGGGCCCGCGACGCTGGCGATGACAGCGGCCAGCATGGCCGAGGCAGCGCCCGGGCGCTTCACGCTGGGAATCGGTGCGGCGTCGCCGGCTGTCGTCCGTCAGTGGAACGGGATCGCGTACGACCGGCCGTTGACCAGGGTGACCGACGTCCTGCAGATCCTTCGGGCGGCGCTCGCGGGCGAGCGGGTCGATCTCGACCTGGAGACGGTTCAGGTCAAGGGGTTCCGGCTCGAGAACCCGCCCGACGTAGTACCCCCGATCGTCGTCGCCGCGCTGCGCCCGGGGATGCTGGAGGTCGCGGGGCGGGACGGCGACGGCGCGGTGCTGAACTGGCTGTCGTCGCTTGACGTCGGGCGAGTGGTCCCGCTGGTGCAGGCGGCGCGGACGGCTGGTGGGCGCGCGGCGTCGTCGGCGGCCGGTGAGGCCGGGCCGACGGTGGTCGCCCGTATCTTCGTGACCCTCTCGACCGATGAGGTCGCCGTGCGCACCGCGGCCCGCCGGCTCATCGCGGGCTACCTCACGGTGCCCGGGTACGCCGCCTTCCACCGCTGGCTGGGACGCGACGAGCTGCTCGCTCCGATGTGGACGGCTTGGGCGGCCGGTGACCGCAAGGCTGCCGTGTCGGCGGTGCCGGACGCCGTGGTCGACGACCTGTTCGTGCACGGGTCGGTGCAGTCCTGCGTCGCGCAGGTGCGCGCGTACGCCGAGGCCGGCGTCGACATCCCCGTCCTCAAGCTCTTGGCCCTCGACGGACAGCGAGACCTCCGGGCGGACGCCATCGCGTTCGCCCGCGCCTGGAACGGCTGACGCGAGGCGGTACAGGGCATAGTCAACCGAGCGCTTGCTCTGTAGTCTCACGGCGGGTCGGGCTGTCAGGCGGTCGGCAGAGGCGGAGGTTCCTGGATGGAGCATCGACGGGCGGGGAGCTCAGGGCTGCCGTTGTCCGTGCTCGGCCTGGGGTGTAACAGCTTCGGCATGAAGCTCGACGTCGAGCAGTCAGCGGCCGTGGTCGCCGCGGCGCTGGAGAGCGGGATCACCCACTTCGACACCTCCGACAGCTACGGCGGCGGTCGCTCGGAGGAGTTTCTCGGCGCGGTCCTCAGCGGTCATCGCGACGAGGTCGTGATCGCGACCAAGTTCGGTTCTCGGCTTGCCGACGGGCCCTTCTCCGGTGGCGGGTCCCGGCGGTACGTGGTGCAGGCGTGCGAGGCCAGCCTGCGCCGGCTGGGCACCGACTACATCGATCTCTACTACCAGCACTGGCCTGACCCGCTGACGCCGATCGACGAGACGCTCTCCGCCCTCGACGATCTCGTCCGTGCCGGCAAGGTCCGCTACGTAGCGAGCTCCAACGTCGCCGGCTGGCAGCTCGCCGATGCTGAGCACCTCGCGCGCCAGCGGGGTACGGAGCGCTTCGTGGCGACGCAGCTCGAGTGGAACCTGCTGAGCCGCGGCGTCGAGCGCGAGCGGGTGCCGGCTGCGCGACAGCACGGTCTTGGCGTCGTGGCTTACTACCCGCTGGCGTCCGGGATGCTCACCGGCAAGTACGCCCGTGGGGCGGAGCCTCCGGTGGGGTCGCGGATGGACCGGCTGCCCTACTTCCGATACGTCATGACCGACGACGCCTTCGACCGGGTCGAGGCGCTGACGGCGTTGGCCCACGATCGTGGTCGGTCGCTCACCGAGCTCGCGCTCTCCTGGCTCTGCGCCAGGGACGGGGTCGCCTCGGTGCTGGTGGGCGCGAGCGCGCCGGACCAGGTGCGCGCGAACGTCGAAGCGGCGGGCTGGGAGCTGACGCAGGAGGACCTCGATGCCGTCGACGCCATCACCTCGGCGCCCGCTTGACCCTGCAAGCACCAGTCATGCCAACAGAAAGGTGACCGATGACCGGCACCCCGCACTCCCACGTCGCCTTCCTGGTGACCAACCTGGAAGAGGGCATGGCGCGATTCACCGAGATCCTGGGCGTGAGGTTCCACCCGCCGCGGACGGCCTTCCTGGAGCGGGTCGAGGATCCTCACCCGCACCCCGTCGAGCTGCGGTTCACCTACTCGGCGGAAGGCCCCCCGCACATCGAGCTCGTCGAAGCGCAGGACGCCGGCGTCTACGCGCTGGCGCACGGCGAAGGGGTGCACCACGTGGGCGTCTGGGAGAGCGGGCTGGCCCGGCACGCCGACCGGATGGGCGCGCTGGGGCTGCGCAGCGCGTCCCGGGTGGTCACCGCGGACGGTGGTCTGCTGACCTGGATGAACGAACCGTCGGATGCGCACGGCGTCCGCTTCGAGTTCGTCGATGACGCCGGGCGGGAGATGTTCGAGCACTTCATGAAGACCGGGGAGTTCGAGGGAGAGATGCGCTTCTGACGCAGTCTCAACCCGCAGTTCCGTAGACGGGCTCCGGGGGCAAGGCCTCGTCGAGCAGCTGGTCGACGGCCGCACCGACGTCCGCGGCGTCCCAGCGCTCGCCTCGGTCGATGGCGGGTCCGTGCCGCCAGCCCTGGGCCACCGAGATGCGGCCGCCCTCGACCTCGAACATCCGCCCCGTGACGTGGGACGAGCTCGTGCTGGCCAGCCACGCCACGAGCGGCGAGACGTTCTCGGGGGCCATCGCGTCGAAGCCTTCGGTCGGGCGTGGCCATCATGGCGGCGAAGGCCTGCTCGGTCATCCGCGTGCGTGCCGCAGGGGCGATCGCGTTCACCGTGACCCCGTACCGGGCGAGCTCGGTTGCTGCGACCGTCGTCAGCGTGGCGATCCCGGCCTTGGCTGCGGCGTAGTTCCCCTGGCCGACGCTGCCCAGCAGGCCAGCGCCGGAGGAGGTGTTGATGATCCGCGCGACAGGGTGCAGCCCGGCCTTGCTCTGGTCGCGCCAGTACCCGGCCGCGTGCCGCAGCGTGGCGTAGTGGCCCTTGAGATGCACCCGGATGACTGCGTCCCACTCCTCCTCGGACATCGTCACCAGCATGCGGTCGCGCAGGAAGCCGGCGTTGTTGACCAGCACGTCGAGGCCGCCGAAGCTGTCGACCGCGGCCTCGATGAGCTGGCGCGCGCCGTCCCAGTCGGCGACGTCAGAGGTGTTGACGACGGCATCGCCGCCGGCTGCGCGGATCTCGTCGACCACCTCTTGCGCCGGGGCGGCGTCGCCCCCCGTGCCGTCTGCCTGGACGCCGACGTCGTTGACCACGACCTTGGCGCCGCGGCGAGCGAGCTCGAGGGCATGGGCGCGCCCGAGACCACGTGCCGCACCGGTCACGACGGCGACGCGGCCGTCAAGCAGATCAGCCACAGCAGGCTCCTTCGGGTCGAGGTGGATGCCGCACGATGGGCGGCCGTACGAGCTTCGAAGACGGTGGGGGCTCGGCCGCGAGGGACGATCGGTCAGGTCACAGCGAGGTAGGAGGGGCGCTCCTTGCCACCGTTGACGGCGAGCACGCTGCCGCTGATGTAGGCCGCGAGCGGCGACGCGAGGAAGACGCAGGCGTAGCCGATCTCCAGGGGCAGGCCCAGGCGCCCGAGCGGGACGGTCGCCGCGAACTCTGCTGCGCGGTCCTGCTCGCCGTAGAAGCTGGCCTCGCTGTCCGTGGCGATGAGTCCCGGGGCGACGGCGTTGACGCGGATCCCGGGTGCCCATTCCACGGCCAGCGTTGCGGTGAGGTGCTCCAGGCCGGCCTTGGCTGCTCCGTAGACGGCTGTGCCAGGAGCGACCCGGCTGGCGCTCACCGAGCTGATGTTGATGATCGAGCCGTCCCCGCTCGCAGCCAGGAGCGGGTAGGCCGACTGGGCGACGAGCAACGGCGCAAGAAGGTTCAGGTCGACGATCTTGGAGTGGAACCGCGGCGAGGCAGAGAGCGTCTCGGTCCCGGGGCCGCCGCCGGCGTTGTTGACCACGACGTCCAGCCGACCGTGGCGGCGCTCCACCTCGTCGACCAGTCGCCGCACTGAGTCCGGCTCGCGCACGTCGGTCCCTGTGAACCCGACTCCCGCTGGCAGGTCGGCCGGCGGGTCGCTTCGACCGCAGGTCTCCACCAGGGCGCCGGCCCGCAGGAAGGCTTCGGTGATCCCTCGCCCGACCCCGCGCGCGCCGCCCGTGACCAGGACGACGCGGCCCGAGAGGTCGATCGTCAACGGCACAGGGCGCTCCTCACGAATGGGCAGTGGCACGCCCGAAGCTGGTCGTGGCCACCGTATCTTGTGACACAACCAAACGCTAGGTAGTGTGCGCGCATGCCCATCGAGCGGTCCGACGGACCGGCAGGCGTCGTCGTGCTCACCATGGACTATCCACCCGTCAACGCGCTGACGGGTGCAGGCTGGTTCGAGGTCGCCGCAGCCGTCACGGCCGCTGGTCGCGAGCCAGACGTGCGCGCTGTCGTGCTGGCAGCCGCCGGACGCGGCTACTGCGCAGGCGTCGACATCAAGGAACTGGCTGAGGCAGCAGACTTTCGTCCGTTGGTCGCCGTCAATCGCGGGTGCTTCGAGGCGTTCCGGGCGGTGTACGAGTGCGAGGTGCCGGTCGTCGCCGCGGTCAACGGCTTCTGTGTCGGGGGCGGGATCGGGTTGGTCGGCAACGCGGACATCATCGTCGCGGCTGACGACGCGTTCTTCGCGCTCCCGGAAGTCGACCGTGGCGCGCTCGGCGCAGCCACGCACCTGTCTCGGCTCGTCCCCCTCCAGACCATGCGGCACATGGTCTACACCGGCGCGCGGGTGACGGCCGCCGAGCTGCACCGGTTCGGCTCGGTGCTGTCCGTGGTCCCGCCGGACGAGCTGCAGTCCGCCGCGCTCGCCGTCGCCACCGAGATCGCGCGTCGGCACCCCATGATCCTGCGCAGGGCCAAGGAGTCCCTCAACGGCATCGACCCCGTCGACGTGAACCGCAGCTATCGCTTCGAGCAGGGCTTCACCTACGAGCTGAACCTCAGCGGGGTGTCGGACGAGGCCCGCGCGGCCTTCGTGGAGAAGCGCGACGCGGCGTGGGAGAGCTAGACGCATGACCGAGCCCGCCCGGCGTGCGGTCGTCACCGGAGCGACCAGGGGCATCGGCGAGGCGGTCGTCCGCCGGCTGCTCGCTGACGGCGTGTCGGTGGCCTGCTGCGGACGCGACGTCGCTGCCCTCGAGCGGCTGCGCGCCAGCACGGCAGACCTGCCTGGCTCACTGGTCACCCGCCGCGCTGACCTGGCGGACTGGGCTGAGCTCGATGGCTTCCTCGCCGCTGCCGAGGCTGACCTCGGGGGCGTCGACATCCTGGTCAACAACGCTGGCTGGGCGCTGCCCCGAGACTTCCTCGCGATGGACGAGGACGCCGACTGGGCACCATTGCTCCGGCTGGACCTGCTGGCGGCCGTCCGTTGCACCCGAGTGCTGCTGCCCGGGATGCTCGAGCGCCGCTGGGGCCGGATCGTCATGGTGTCCTCGGTGGCGGCGAAGTACCCGAGCGCCCTGTTCATCGACTATGCGGCAGCGAAGGCCGCACTCACCGCAGTGGGAACCGCCCTCGCGCGTGAGTACGCCGACCGCGGAGTCACCGTCAACTCGGTGCTGCCAGGGATGGTGATGACGCCGGGCTGGGAGGCCAGCGCCGACCGAATGGCGCAGCGCAGCGGAACCACTGCTCAGGAGGTCCTCGACGGTGTGGCGGCAGCCATCCCGGCGGGCCGCATGGGCGAGGGGAGCGAGGTCGCCGATCTCGTCGCCTTCCTGGTCAGCGACGAGGCGCGGTACCTGACGGGGGCGGCCGTCGACGTCGACGGCGGCTGGAGCCCCCACACGTTCTGACGACGACCACGCCGCCGGCGCGGCACGACTTGAGGAGCAGACCGATGACGACCGAGCGAGTCGACCAGCTCACAGCGCTCTACGACCGGTACCTCGACGCCGTGAACGCGGGCGCGGCGGCGATCCCCGCGATCCTCGACGAGTGCGTCAGCCCCGACGTCCGAGTGCTGAGCCCGGTGGTCGCGGGCGAGGGTCGAGCTGCCGTCGCCGCTCAGCTCGCGAGCATCGCGGACGTCCCCGACCGGTTCGTCATGCGGCGCGACAGCGCGCTGCAGGCGCACAACGACCGTTTCCGGGTGGCCTGGGCGGCCACCTCTCCCACCGGCCGGACGCTGGCGGGCGAGCACGTCGGGCGATGGGCGGACGGCCGGCTCACCGAGATCGTCGTGTTCGTGGGGGCACCAGCGCCGCTCGGCTGAGCAGACGACGTCAGCGGGCCGCGCGCGGCTTCGCTGCCGGCTTCGTCGCAGACTTGGACGCCTTCGTCGACTGCGCGGCACGGCTGCTCTTGGGGCCGACGATCCCCTCGAGGATCAGCCGGATGTACTGGGTGGCGAGGTCCTCGGTGTGCATCGGGCCGTCCGGCCGGAACCAGCGAACCGCGACCCAGACGGCGTCTCGGATGAACCTGTAGGTCACCTCGGGATCGAGGTCCGCGCGGAACGCTCCCGACCCCATGCCCTGCCTGAGCACGGTGATCCAGAGCTTGCGGATCTCGGCCTGCTGCCCGGGGAGGTAGGCGAAGCGGGGGAACTGGATGAGGTACTGGCGCTCGTTCTGCAGCACCGTGATGGCAGCGCGGTGCTCCTCCAAGGAGTGGAAGGCCTCACGCACCAGGTGCTGCAGCGTCAGGACGGCTGGCTCACCCTCGGCCACGATCCGCTTGGTGGACTCCAGAAGCTCGTCGAGATAGCTCGAGAGGAGCTCGTCGATGATCGACTCTTTGGACGCGAAGTGATGGTAGAGACTGCCGGACAGGACGCCGGCTGCATCAGCGATGTCGCGCACCGTGGTGGCCTTGTAGCCGCGGTCGGCGAACAGGTCGGCGGCGAGCGCCACCAGAGCCTGCCGGCGCTCGGACCCTGGCTGCGGGGAGTCCTCCCCGTGGGTCGCCCGCGCCTTCGGCGTTCCTGGGTTCGAAGCGCGGCTGCTCATAGTCGAAGTATTGAGATCGAACGTCATCCTGGCAAACGCTTGTTCGGGTGTGTCGCCGGCCCTGACAAACCGGCGGCCAGGTCTGCGGCGCGCTCAGCCAGGCGTTCGGCCTGGGCCGCGAACGACGCCGGCGAGCGGTCCGGCGACGGCATCGCGCCGGACTTTACCCGGCTGTACACGCCCTCCACGATGCAGGCCAGCTTCCACCACGCGAAGGCCGTCGCGAAGTCCAGGCCCTCCACTCCTCGGACCTCTTCGCTCCCGCTGCCCGACCGCGCGAGCGAGGCGACCTCGGCGCGTCGGGGGAACCCTGCGACCACGGTGGCCGGGTGCTCGAGCGCGGTGACGACGTCGTCGGGGTCGGCCCAGTAGGCCAGCAGCAGCCCGAGGTCGGCGCGCGGGTCTCCGAGGGTGGCGAGCTCCCAGTCCAGCACCGCCGTGACCTCTCCGTCGGGCCCGACCAGGCAGTTGTCCAGCCGGTAGTCGCCGTGCACCAGCACCGTCCGCTCCTGCTGCGGCACGGCAGCAGCGAGATCGAGGTGCGCGGCCTGGATCGCCGGGAGCTCTCGTGTCCGGGTGCGTTCCCACTGGGCCAGCCACCGGCTGAGCTGCCGTCCGAAGTAACCCGTGCCACGTCCGAGTGCGCCGAGCCCGAGCTGGTCCGGATCGAGCCGCTGCAGGGCGAGCAGCGTGGCGACCAGTGACCGCCCCGCCTGCGCGCGAGCCTGCATCGGGAGCAGCTGCGCGTCGGCCGGCGTCTGGCAGCTGATCCCCGTCATGTGCTGCATCACGACGAAAGGCGCACCGGTGACCGAGCTGTCCGCGCACACGGCGAGCACCGCAGGGACGCGGACGGCGGTGCCGGCGAGCGCGCGCAGGATCCTGGCCTCGCGCAGGACGTCATGGGCCGACTCGGCCAGCGCACCGAGCGGCGGTCGCCGCAGCACCACGCGTTGCCCCTCCGCGTCCTCCACGAGGAAGGTGAGGTTCGACCGACCGCCGGGAACCGCGCTCAGCCGCAGCTCGCCGACGGCTCCCGGCCACCGTGCACGGACCCAGGCGGTGACAGCCGCCAGCCGGATGCCTGGCAGCGCGTCGTCCGAAGCGCTCATGGCCCCGCGTAGCCGAGCTGGGCGGCGAGCACGTGACGGACGGTGCGTGGATCACCGAAGAGCTCGCTGCAGGAGTGGGCCCGCTTGAGGTGCAGCTGCGCGTCGTACTCCCAGGTGATGCCGACGCCGCCGTGCAGCTGGACGGACTCGGCGGCGACCTTCATGTAGGCCTCGGCACAGCACGACTTGGCCTGCAGTGCCAGCCGTCGGGCGTCGGGGTCCGCGACGCTCACGGCCCACAGCGCGGCGTACGCCGCCGACCTGGCCGTCTCGACGAGGACGAGGAGATCGGCGAGCCGATGCTTGACGGCCTGGAAGGATCCGATGGCCCGGCCGAACTGGTGGCGTTGCTTGACGTAGGCGACAACGTCGGCGAGGCAGGCGGCGGCCGCACCGACAGCTTCGACGCTGACCGCTGCGGCGCCGAGGACGTTCAGCCGGTCGAGCAGGTCCGGCCCCGTGCTGCTGCCGCCGAGGACCTCGCCGGGCACGCTGTCCAGATGCAGGCGGGCGAACCGCCGTGTCTGATCCATGCTGACGAGGGGCTCGATGCTGAGCCCGGACGTGCCCGGCCGCACCTCCACGAGGACCCCCTGGTCATCGATCGAGGCGACGACGAGCAGCACGTCAGCGGCTACGGCATCAAGGACGAGGTCGACCGTGCCGTCGACCAGCAGCGTGCCGGACCGCGTCCCAAGGCTGGCGGCAAGGCCGCTGCCTGACCGGTCCCACCAGCCGCGTTCGGTGGCCCAGCCGACCGCCAGGACCGACTCGCCGGTGGCGACGGTCGGGAGCAGCCGTGCGGCGGCGTCCGGATCGTCGGTCATCAGGACGGCCTGGACGCCGAGGATCGAGCTCCCGAGGAACGGCGACGGAACCAGGTGCGCACCGAGCTCCTCCAGCACCAGGCCGGCTTCCACCAAGCCGTACCCGGCGCCACCGTGCTCCTCGGGGATCGCGAGCGCGTGCACGCCGACCTGCTCGCCGAGCAGCCGCCACAGGGCTGGGTCGTAGCCGAGCGCGGAGGTGCTCGCCGCGCGGACCGCTGCCGAGCCGGCGTCTCGGTCGAGCACCGACCGCACGACCGCCCTGAGCTCGAGCTGTTCGGGGTCGAACGCGAAGTCCATCCGGTCTCCTGGAGAGGCAGCGAGTCAGTCTAAGCAACCAAGCACTTGCTCGAACTCTAGCCTTCGGCCGAAGATGGTGCGGCAGCAGGAGGTGCGAGCAGGATGCCAGAGCCGCCCGGATCGAGGAGCCACATGTCGAGCAGCACCGAGAGCAGCACCGAGAGCAGCACCGCCGACGTCGAGCCGGTCGGATCGGGTGCGGCCGTCGATAGCATCCGGCTCGGAACGGATCTCACGGGCGTCGAGCTCGGCACGCGCACGGTCGCCTATGACGAGCGGGACGTGATGCTGTACGCGCTCGCTGTCGGGGCCCCGGCCGATCGGCTCGATCTCGTCTACGAGCGCGACCTGCGGGTGCTCCCGACGTTCGGGCTGACCCTGGGGCTCTGGGCGCCCGACCTGCTCGGCGTCCTCGGCGGGTACGTGCCGCGCACCGCGCTGCACGGCAGTCAACGGCTCTCGATGCACGCGCCGCTGCCGCCGAGCGGAGAGCTCGAGCTCTCGGGCCGGGTGGCCGCTGCCTGGGACAAGGGATCGGCAGCGGTGCTCGAGGTGGTCGTCGAGTGCGAGCAGTTCACGGCCACGTACGGCATCTACGCCCCTGGCTGCGGAGGCTTTGGCGGCGACCGTGGACCGTCCTCGGCCGCTGCGCCACCCGGCGAGCCGGACGTCGTGGCCACCGTGCCGACGCGACCCGACCAGGCGGCGTTGTACCGGCTGACCGGTGACCGCCACGTCATCCACATCGACCCCGTCGCGGCACGCGCGATCGGCCTGCCTGGCACGATCATGCACGGGCTCTGCACGCTCGGCATGGCTGCGCTCGCCGTCGCGGACGCGGTCGGGCGGCACCCGGCTGAGCTGAGCGAGCTCGCCGGACGTTTTGCTGCACCGGTCCGACCGGGGCAGGACCTCACGGTCCACTCGTGGGTCGATGGTCAGGGGCGTGGGTTCGAGGTGGCTGCCGACGAGGTGGTCGCGCTCTCGGCGGGTCGGGTCGCGTTCACCCAGTGACCCGACGCGGGCCGACCTCATGCTCAGTCGGGCCCATCCAGGGCTGCTGGCCGGGCTCGGCGAGCAGCGAGGTCAGCCGCGCCCGGTGAGCCTCGACGGGACCCCAGGTGGAGGACAGCGCGAAGATGCGCTTCAGGAAGAGGCTCAGGTCGTTCTCCGCCGCATAGCCCATCGCGCCGTGCACTTGCAACGAAGCCCTGGCCGCACGCCGGGCGGCGCGGTCCGCGGCGACCCTGGCTGCTGACACGTCACGGCTGGCCGTCGGGGCGCCCGCATCCAGCGCGACGCAGGCTGCATGCACGAGCGGCCGGGCGAACGTCAACGCACCCAGCGCATCCGCGAGGAGGTGCTTGACGGCCTGGAACTCACCGATCGGGCGGTCGAACTGGGTACGCACCAAGGCGTGGTCGCGCGCACGCTCCAGCGCGGCATGGCCGGCGCCGAGGACGACGGCCGACGCGCCCAGTGCGCCCGCGTCCAAGGCGTTCCGGACGCCGCTGGCGAGCGCGTCTGGCGCGACGATCGCGCCGGCCGCCAGCGACGATCCGTCGAGCTCGAAGAGGCGACGTACCGGATCCACCGAGACCAGCCGCCTGCCGACCGAGCCAGCTTCGACCTCTTCGACGCCCCCGTCGGAGCCGGTGCTGTTTCGTAGCAGCAGCCCCGCGACGTCCGCGTCCAGCGCCCCGGCGCCCGAGCCGGGCAGCAGTACGCTCACGACGAGGGCCTCGGTGGCCAGCCCGGACAGCCATCCGGCCGCTGCTGGGTGCACCGAGTCTCGGAGCAGCACGGGCGCCACGGCGACCGACTCGACCCAGGGGCCGGGCGCGGCGTGGTGACCGATCTCGAACAGGCAGCCGGCCGCCTCGACCATGCCCAGCCCGAGCCCGCCGAAGGACTCCGGCACCAGGAGCCCAGCGACGCCGACCTCAGCCAGGGTCCGCCAGATCGCCTGGCCGGCTTGCGGATGACCGTCGCCCCACGCGCGCGCCGCGGTCGCGGTGTCCTGCCCGGTGAGGACGTCATGCACCGTGCCGGCGAGGGCGCGCTGGTCGTCGTCCAGCGTGAAGCGCATCAGCGACCCTTCGGAAGGCCGAGCAGACGCTCGGCGATGACGTTGCGCTGGATCTCGTTCGTCCCCGCGTAGATGGGTCCGGCGAGGGCGAACAGGTAGGCCTCCTGCCAGCCCCCGCCCTCGTCGCACGAGCTCGCCGGAAGGGCCGAGCAGCCGCGTCGCCGTCTCGGTCAGCGCGACGTCGAGCTCGGACCAGAACACCTTGTTGAGGCTGGACTCTGGGCCGGGGACAGGACCTTCGAGCATCCGGCCGACCGTGTCGAACGTGTACAGCCGGTAGGCCTGGGCCCCGATCCAGGCGTCGACGACGTCTCCGGCGAGCGTGCTGCGCTCCGGTTGGTCCTCCCGTCGCCACAGGTCGAGCAGCCGGTCGGCCGCCGCGAGGAAGCGGCCGGGGCTGCGCAACGACAGGCCACGCTCGCTCCCGGTCGTGCTCATCGCGACCCGCCAGCCCTCGCCGGCCTCGCCGATGACGTCATCGTCCGGCACGAAGAGCCCGTCGAGGAAGATCTCGGCGAACCCGGGGTCACCGTCCAGCCGCTGGACCGGTCGGACGGTCACCCCCGGCGCATGCAGGGAGAACATGAGGTAGGTCAGGCCCTGGTGCCGGCTCGAGCCCGGTTCGCTGCGGAAGAGCCCGAAGGCCCGGTCGGCGAAGGCGCCCCGCGTGCTCCAGGTCTTCTGCCCGAAGGAGCAGCCAGCCACCCTCGGTGCGTTCTGCTCTGCTGCGGACCGCGGCCAGGTCACTGCCGGCCCCCGGCTCGGACCACGCCTGGGCCCACATCTGCTCGCCGCGAGCCATCGGGGGAAGGATGCGCGCCTGCTGCTCAGGGGTTCCGTGCGAGAACAGCGTCGGTGCGAGCAGGAAGATGCCGTTCTGGCTGACGCGGCCGGGCGCGCCCGCGCGGTAGTACTCCTCCTCGAAGAGCAGCCACTCGACGAGCGAGGCATCCCGGCCGCCGACCGCGGCGGGCCAGCTCACCACCGACAGGCCTGCCTCCGCCAGGACGCGTTCCCAGGCCCGGTGCGCTTCGAACCCCGCAGCGGTGTCCATCGAGGGGAGCGACTCCGCCGGGACGTGGGCCGCCAACCAGCCGGCGACCTCGGCGCGGAAGGCGCGTTCGGAAGCAGTCAGGGAGAGGTCCACGGTGTCATCCTCTCGAGGGAGTTCACGGGTCAGGTGTGGGCCCGGTCAGGATCGGCCGGGCCCAGTCACGTCCTTCCAGCAGGGTGGTCGCGCCAGCGGACGGACGGCCGCGCGACACCGCCGATGACACCAAACGCTTGTTCGGTAGGCTAGCAGGGCCAATCGACGACGAAGCGTGGAGGATGACCCTCATGGACCTGCGGTTCTCAGCAGAGGACGAGCAGTTCCGGCGTACCGTCAGGGCGTGGTTGGCCGACAACCTGGTGGGGGAGTTCGGTGCGGCCCGCGGCCTCGGCGGGCCCGGGCGCGAGCATGAAGCCTTCGACCTCCGCCTCGCCTGGGACAGGCACCTCGCCGCGAACGGCTGGACCTGTCTCGGGTGGCCGACCGCGCACGGCGGCCGCGACCTCCCCCTCCTGCAGCAGGTGATCTTCCACGAGGAGTACGCAAGGGCGGACGCGCCGGTCCGGGTCAATCACATCGGTGAGGAGCTCGTCGCACCCACGCTGATGGCGTTCGGGACGGCGGAGCAGCAGCAGCGTTTTCTCCCGGCGATCAAGGCGGTCCGCGAGCTGTGGGCGCAGGGCTACTCCGAACCCGGTGCGGGATCGGACCTCGCTGCCGTCGCGACCAAGGCCGAGCTCGACGGCGACCAGTGGCTGGTCACAGGGCAGAAGGTGTGGACCTCGCTCGCTCACCTCTCGCAGTGGATCTTCCTGATCGTGCGGACCTCACCCGTCCAGGGCACAGCTCGGCACGCGGGCCTGACGTATCTGTTGTGCCCGCTGGAGCAGGACGGCGTCGAGGTGCGACCGATCATCCAGCTGACGGGGACCTCGGAGTTCAACGAGGTCTTCTTCGACCGTGCGCGGACCGCGCGCGACAACGTGGTCGGCGGGGTGGGAGACGGCTGGAAGGTCGCGATGGCCACCCTCGGCTTCGAGCGCGGGGTCTCGACCATCGGCCAGCAGCTCGGCTTCCGGCGCGAGCTCGACGCGATCGTCGCGTTGGCCAGGGCGAACGGAGCCCTCGACGACCCCGTCCTGGTCGACCGTGTCGTGCAGGCGGAGATCGGCCTCGGCGTGATGCGACTGCATGCGTTGCGCACGCTGGCGGGAGCTTCTGCCGGCGCACCCGGACCTGAGGCCTCCACTGCGAAGCTCTTCTGGGCCTCGTGGCATCGCGGCCTCGGCGAGCTGGCCATGGACGTCGCGGGTGCCGCGGGGATGGTCGCGACCGGGCCGCCGTACGACCTCGACGAGTACCAGCGTCTCTTCCTGTTCAGCCGAGCCGACACCATCTACGGCGGCTCGGACGAGATCCAGCGCACCATCATCGCCGAGCGCGTGCTCGGCCTACCGAAGGAGCCTCGGCTGTGACTACCTCGGACGCTGCTGCGCCGACCGCACCCTCGATGCCCCCCGTGCCCGTCGCCGGGCATGGCCTGCTCGACGGCCGAGTCGTCGTCGTCACCGCCGCGGCCGGTACGGGGATCGGCTCGGCGACGGCGCGCCGGGCGCTGGAGGAGGGCGCGCGGGTGCTGATCAGCGACTGGCACGCGGAGCGGCTCGAGCGGACCAGAGCTGAGCTCGCCGCGAGCCGCGGTGGTGCCGAGGCCGATGTCGCGGCCATCCGGTGCGACGTCACCAGCGAGGACGACGTCCGCGCCATGCTCGCTGCGGCCGTCGACGCCTTCGGCCGGGTCGACGTCGTGGTCAACAACGCGGGCCTCGGCGGCGAGGTGTCGTTGCTCGACATGACCGACGACCAGTGGGGCCGCGTCCTGGACGTGACGCTGGGTGGGACCTTTCGCTGCACCAGGGCCGCCCTCCAGTACTTCCGGGATGCCGGGCACGGCGGAGTCGTAGTCAACAACGCTTCGGTGGTCGGCTGGCGCGCCCAGGCCGGCCAGGCGCACTACGCGGCGGCGAAGGCCGGGGTGATGGCGTTGACGCGCTGCGCCGCGATGGACGGCGCGCCCTTCGGTGTCCGGGTGAACGCTGTGGCGCCGAGCCTGGCGATGCACCCGTTCCTGGCCAAGGTGACCACGGACGAGCTGCTCGACCGGCTGGCCCAGCTAGAAGCCTTCGGGCGGGCGGCCGAGCCGTGGGAGATCGCCAACGTGATCGTCTTCCTCGCCAGCGACTACAGCGGCTACCTCACGGGCGAGGTCGTCGCCGTCAGCAGCCAGCACGCATGACCACGCCCGTCGCACCCAGTCAGCGGAGCACGTCGAGCAGAGCAGGAGACAGCCACCATGCCTGAGGCCTACATCGTCGACGCCACGCGCACGCCGGTCGGACGACGCGGTGGGGGGCTGAGCACCGCCCACCCGATCGACCTGGGCGCGCACGTCGTCACCGACCTCGTCGCGCGGACCGGGATCGACCCCGCCGCGGTCGACGACGTCATCATGGGTTGCGTCGACACCGTCGGACCGCAGGCCGGTGACATCGCGCGCATGGTGTGGCTGGCCGCCGGGATGCCGCTCGAGGTCCCGGGCGTGACGGTCGACCGGCAGTGCGGCTCGAGCCAGCAGGCCGTGCACTTCGCGGCTCAGGCCGTGATGAGCGGGACGGCCGACCTCGTGTTCGCCGGCGGCGTCCAGAACATGAGCCTGGTCCCGATCTCCTCGGCCATGACGCTCGGCGAGCAGCTCGGATTCCCGACGCCGCAGCACGGTTCGATCGGCTGGAAGGCCCGGTTCGGCGACGAGGAGATCTCCCAGTTCCGCGGTGCCGAGCTGATAGCGAACCGCTGGGACATCAGCCGCACCGACATGGAGGAGTTCGCCTTGCGAAGCCACCAGCGGGCGGTGGCTGCGGTGGACGCGGGGCGCTTCGACGCCGAGATCACGCCGTACCAGGGCGTCGAGAGGGACGAGGGCCCACGACGCGACACGACGCTGGAGAAGATGGCCGGCCTGCCGACGCTGCCCGGCTGCGAACGCCTGACCGCGGCCATGGCGAGCCAGATCTCCGACGCCGCGGGGGCGATGCTGGTGGCGTCAGAGGCCGCGCTCAAGACGCACGGGCTCACCCCTCGGGCTCGCATCCACCACCTGTCAGCCCGCGGCGACGACCCGGTGATGATGCTGTCTGCTCCCATCCCGGCCACCCGTCACGCGCTCGCGCGTGCCGGCATGCGGATCGAGGACATCGACCTCTTCGAGGTGAACGAGGCCTTCGCCAGCGTGGTCCTCGCGTGGCTGAAGGAGACGGGCGCCGACCCCGCTCTGACGAACGTCAACGGGGGCGCCATCGCGCTCGGACACCCCATCGGAGCCACCGGGGTGCGGCTGATGACCTCGATGCTCGGGGAGCTGGAGCGACGACAGGCGCGCTACGGGCTCCAGGTGATGTGCGAGGGCGGCGGCCAGGCCAACGTCACGATCATCGAACGCCTGAGCTGACAGCCCGGCCCACCCGTCAGGGCCCACCTCCCCTGGGGGATGTCCGTCAAGGCTGGTCAGGGAGGTTGGTCCAGCCTCGGCCGTCAGACCTCCCGTACCAGCCGCTGGCCGCGGAGGTGCCCCCGTCCACGGGGATGGTGACTCCGGTGACGAACCGCGCGGCATCGCTGACCAGGAAGCGCACGACTTGCGCGTAGTCGTCGGGCTGTCCGAACCGCCCGAGCGGGACCCACCGGCCGACCGACGCAGGCTCGCGGCCGTGCAGCATCGCCTCGGCTGGAGTCTGCAGCGTGTCGGCGAGGTCGGGGGCCACCGCGTTCACCCTGATGCCGTCCCTGGCGACCTCGACGGCCAGGCTCTTGGTGAACGCGACCACGGCCGCCTTGAACGCCCCGTACACGGCGTTGGCCGGGATCCCGCGCAGCGCCTCCACGGTGGAGACGTTGACGATGCTCCCGGCACCACGCGCCTGCATCGCCGGCAGGACGGCGTGGGTGCAGCGCAGCACGTGCAACAGGTTCAGCTCGTAGGCGGTGGTCCAGGACGCCTCGGTCGACCGTGCGAAGCGACCAGCTGGCCGGTAGTCGCCCACGTTGTTGACGAGCACGTCCACCGCGCCACCACCCGCATCCTGCGCGACCTCGACCACCGAGGCGACCGTGCGCGGGTCGCGGATGTCACCGACCACGGTGACGGCGCTGCCACCGGCTGCGCGGATGCGGGTGGCCGTGGACTCGGCGAGGTCGGGCGAGACGTCGTTGACGACGACCTGCATCCCGTCCGCAGCAAGGACGAGCGAGACCGCTCCGCCGATCCCGGCGCCCCCGCCGGTCACGATCGCTACCGGGGGACGCTGCGTCACGGGTCCTCCTCGGGAGGGGTGGCTGCACCTGGGTTGGCCATCCAGTAATGTAGCAAGCGTTTGGTCAGCCTGAGGAGGATGCATGACCGAGCTGGACGACCTAGCGGCCCGGGTCGCGCGGCTGGAGGCTCTCGAGGCGGTCCGCGGGCTCGTCGCCCGCTACTCGGTCGCCCTCGACAGCCGCGACGTCGGCGCCCTGGTCGCGCTCTTCGTCCCTGACGTGAACGTGGGCGACGGGACGGTCGGACGGGAAGCCCTGGCGGCCTGGTTCGACCCCATCCTTCGGCCGTACGGGATCACCTACCACCTGGTGGGCAACCACGTCATCGACCTCGTCGACGAGGACCATGCGACAGGGATCCTGTACTGCCGCCCGGAGCACGAGGTCGGCGACCTGTGGGTCGTGATGCCGTTGCAGTACTGGGACCGGTACGAGCGCGTGGACGGTGAGTGGTTCTTCCGTAGCCGCAGCATCCACCCGTTCTACGCCGCGGACGTGCGCGCGAGCCCGCTCGAGGCGCCGGGCCGGTTCGCCTTCCCCGGCAACCCCCTCGTGGAGGCTGCTGACCTGCCGGAGCGGTGGCCCAGCTGGCAGGCCTTCTGGTCGAGCGTGCCAGGGTCGTCCCATCGATCCAGCGCCGGGAACGGAGACTGACATGGCAGGCGAGACCGCGAGTGCTCCGAGCAGACTGCCAGCCGTCGAGGGCTGGTTCACCGACGGCGCGGGGGAGCCGAGCCTGCTCGGGAGCCGCTGCCGCACCTGCGGCACGGTGACCTTCCCGCCCACGGCTGCGTTCTGCCGCAACCCGGACTGCGACGGGTTGGAGTTCGACGCTGTCCCGCTCTCGCGCCAGGGAAGGGTGTGGTCCTACACCGACGCGAGGTACCAACCGCCCCCGCCGTACGTCCCGCCAGGGCCGGAGCATGTGCCCTTCGCCATCGCTGCGGTCGAGCTCGAGGACGAGCAGATGGTCGTCCTCGGGCAGGTCGCCGACGGCTACTCGGTGGACGACCTCTTCGTCGGGCAGCTCGTCGAGCTCGTGGTCGAGGTGCTGTTCACCGCAGACGGCGTCGACCACGTCGTCTGGAAGTGGCGTCCCCAGGAGGTGCGGTCATGAGCGATGTCGTCGTGCTGGGTGCGGGGATGCACCCGTGGGGCAAGTGGGGCCGCAGCTTCGTGGGGTACGGCGTGCACGCCGCCAGGGCGGCCCTCGCCGAAGCGGGCCTCGGCTGGCGTGACGTGCAGCTGGTCGCCGGAGCATCCACCATGCGCTGCGGTTATCCCGGCTACGTGGCGGGTGCGACCTTCGCGCAGGCGCTTGGGTGGACCGGGGTCCGGGTGTCGTCCTCCTACGCCGCGTGCGCATCCGGTGCGGCCGCCCTCGCCGTGGCGCGGGCCAACATCCTGGCCGGCCTGTGCGACGTCGCGCTCGTCGTCGGCGCTGACACCACCCCCAAGGGCTTCCTCGCGCCCGCAGCCGGTGACCGCCCGGACGACCCGGACTGGCTGCGGTTCCGGCTGCTCGGTGCGAGCAACCCGACCTACTTCGCGCTGTACGCCCGTCGGCGGATGGCGATCTACGGCGCGACGCCGGAGGACTTCGCCAGAGTCCGCGCCAAGAACGGGCGCCACGGGCTGGAGAACCCGAACGCTCGTTACCGCAAGGCGTTCACCGTGGAGGAGATCCTGGGGTCGGCCGTGGTCGCCGATCCCCTGCACCTGCTCGAGATCTGCGCGACCAGCGACGGCGGGGCGGCGCTGGTGGTCGCGAGCGAGGAGTACGCCGACCGGCTCGGCGTCACCGATCCGGTCCGGGTGCGCGCCGTGTCGACGGTCAGCCCGAGCTACCCGGAGCCACTGATCGAGATGCCGAACTTCGCGACCGACTCCACCGCGGTCGTCGCCGGAGGTCCCGCGCCCGAGCAGTTCCGCGACTCCATCGCGCGGGCAGCGTACGAGGAGGCAGGCCTGGGTCCGGCTGATCTCTCGCTGGCCGAGGTGTACGACCTCTCCTCGGCGCTGGAGCTCGACTGGTACGAGAACATCGGGCTCTGCGGCAGAGGCGAGGCCGAAGAGCTCCTGCGGTCTGGGGCCACCGAGCTCGGCGGCCGGATTCCGGTCAACGCCTCAGGTGGCCTCGCCTGCTTCGGGGAGGCGGTCCCGGCCCAGGCCATCGCGCAGGTCTGCGAGCTGTTCTGGCAACTGCGTGGCCAGGCGGGCAGCCGGCAGGTCGAGGGCGCCCGCGTCGGCATCGCTGCCAACCAGGGCCTGTTCGGGCACGGGTCGGCGACCATCCTGTCGCGATGACGCCGCCGCTCACGGTCGGGTTGCCGAGCTACGGGCGCTTCCTCGGGACGGCCGTGGAGACCGGACGTGCGGTTCGAGCGCTCGCGGTCGAGGCGGAGCACGTCGGGGTGGCCAGGGTGTCGGTGTCCGACCACGTCGTCATGGGGTCAGACACCGGCAGCTACCCGTACGGGGCCTTCGCCGGCGAGCCGGACGAGCCGTGGCTGGAGCCGCTGACGGTGCTGGCGTCCATCGGTGCAGTCACGAGCACGCTGCGTCTGGCCACGGGCGTACTCATCAGTCCGCTGCGCCCACCCGCGTTGCTCGCCAAGGCGGCGGCCACGCTGGACGTGCTCACCGAGGGGCGGCTTGACCTCGGCGTGGGGATGGGCTGGCAGGCGAAGGAGTACGAGGCAGCAGGCCTGCGTTTCGCCGATCGCGGTCAGCTCTTCACCGACGGGCTCGCGGCCTGCCAGGCGCTGTGGGGTGATGGGCCGGCCACGTTCGACTCCGCGACCCTGTCCTTCGAGGGCGTCTGGTGCCGCCCCCAGCCGGTGCAGCCCCACGGTGTCCCGCTCTGGATCGGCGGCGAGCTCTCGGCTCCGAACCTCGACCGGATCGTGCAGTTCGGGCGCGGCTGGATCCCGGCCCCGACCGCCCGTTGGACGCAGGTCGTCGCTGACCTCGAGCGCCTGCGCTCCGCGTTGCGCTCGGCAGGTAGGGATCCGAACGAGGTGGCCGTGAGGACCAGCCCTGCCCCTCGCAGGGGTTCGGACGGCAGGCTGGACTTCCCCGCGTCCTTCGCCCGCGTCCCGGAACAGGTGGCGGCGGGGGCGACGGACGTGTTCGTGCTGCTCGAGAGCTGGTGCCCCGAACCCGCGCGAGCACCAGAGACCCTGGCCGCGATGGTGCGAGCGCTGGACGCGGCGACCGGCTGATGGGTCCGGTCGACTACGCCACCCTCTGCCGGCGCTATGCGGCAGCCGCCGACTCCCGTGACCCGTCGGCCGTCGCGGCGCTGTTCAGGCCGGAGGGCGTCCTCGTCGTCCGGGACAGGCCAACCGGCCCTTCGCGAGAGCGAGTGCACCGGGGACGCCTCGACATCGCCCTGGCGATCGAACCGCTGCGCGCGCTGGCCTGGTGCAGGCATGCCGTGCTCGGCACGGCCGAGGCAGACGAGGGTGGCGTGCACCGCGCGCACGGCCTGGCGAGCCACGCCTACGAGACGCCCGCGGGCCCCCGGCTCGAGGTCCTCGGCGTGACGTACGAGGACCTGCTGGACCGGGTCGAGGACGCCTTGCTGCTCGTCCGTCGGGTCATGACCGTGACCTGGCGGACGGACCTCCCGAGGTGAGAAGCCCGGTAGGCCACCTGGCATACTGGACCACACCAACCAACCACTTGCTCAAGTAAGGAGCCTCAGTCGTGCGTCGGCCAAGCGGCATGGGCAGCCAGGCCTTCGAGCGCGAGGCCGTACGGGATGGTCTCGGCGATCAGCCTACGCAGCGGGGTCACGAAGGCCTCGCGGGTGTGGCGCAGGGTGAGGTCCGGCTGCTGGGCGAGCTGCCGCGCGAGCTCGCGGGCGCGCGGCAGGAGGTCGGCGCGCGGCAGCACCTCGTTGACCACGCCGAGCCGCTGCGCCTCCTCGGCGCCGATCCGCTGACCGGTGAGCAGGAAGTAGCGCCCCCTGTTGTAGCCGAGGAGGAGCGGCCACACGGCCTGGACGCCGTCGCCGGGGACCGTGCCGTAACGGAAGTGCGGAGCGTCGCTGAAGTACGCGTGGTCGGCAGCGAGCACGATGTCGCTGAGCACCGCCAGCTCGGCGTGCACCGTCGCCGGTCCGTTCACCACACCGATCACCGGCACCTCGATGGCGAGCAGGTTCACCAGCAGCCGTTTGCCGTCCGCATGGATGCGGTCCCACTTGGCCGGCGTCATCGCACCCACCCAGCTGTCGTCCAGTGCGGCGAGAAACTTGTCACCGGCTCCAGTGATCAGCACGACGCGGTTGTCGGGGTCAGCGGCGACGTCGGCGAACGCGAGGCCGAGCTGGCTGTGCGGCTCGGCTCCCCACACGAGCGGTCCGCCCTGCGAGTGCAGGGTGATCTCCAGGATGCCGTCGGTGCGGTTCATCGCGACGTGCGAGTACCTGTCCTGGTACTCGCTCAAGGTGCGCTGCACGCTGTCCTCCCTCGCTGCTGGTCGCCCGACCGTATCCGCACGGGATCGTGGTGCGACACGCGTTCCTCCCACGAGAAGGGGGTCTGACGTGACCAGCGAACACGCTCCCGGCCAAGGCCACCTGTCCAGGTTGGTCGATGGAGCGACCTTGGACCACGTCGGGATGGCCGTGCGCGACCTTCGGGACGGTGCGCTCTTCTACCGCGACCACCTGGGCGCGCTGTTCGTGCAGGGCGGCGAGAACCCGGCCGGGGGCTTCGTTTTCGCGCACTACCGCTTCCCCGGCGGAGGGACGATCGAGCTCCTTTCTCCGCTGGGGCCCGGAGCGCTCGCTGACCGGCTCGCCGACCGAGGGGAGGGCTTCCACCACCTCACGCTGCGGGTGGACGATCTTGGCGAGCGGGTGAACCAGCTGCGCGCCGATGGCCTCCACCCGCGGGGGGTCCGACTGGAGGGCGCGGGCTGGCACGAGGCGTTCCTGCTGCCCGCCGAGACGCACGGGGTGCTCGTCCAGCTGCTCCAGTTCGACGCGGCGGTCGACCCCTTCGCGCACCTCGTGCGCTTTCCCGCGGAACGCGACCTGCTCGAGCAGACCTGGCCCTACTGACTCGTCAGGCAGTCCGTGAGCGTGCGTCGGTATCGAAGTGGTCACAACGGCTTCTGCTCAGAGAATCTCCTTGCTGGGATCTATTAACACTGCTGAAATCCGGCATGCCGAAGGGTTTCCGAGGCGAGTGGTGATCGAGAGGAGCTACTTGTGCGAAAGCACCTGATCATGGCTGCGTGCGCGGTCGCCGCCGCGGCGCTGCTGGCGGCGTGCTCGTCGAGCAGCAGCGGTGGCAGCGCTAGCAGCAGTGCAGGAACGGGTGGGGGGACGCCGTCGTACGTGACCGACGCCCAGAAGGCCGTGACCGCGGCCGAGACGATCCCGACAACGATCCCGTCGGCCACACTGGGTCCGGTGAAGGTGAAGGCCGGCAGCACGATCTATCACATCGCGTGCAACCTGGCGCTCGAAGGCTGCTCCAACGTAGCCAACGCCATGAAGGCAGCAGCGACGACCGCCGGCATCGGCTTCAAGATCTGCGACGGCGGGACGACCGCTGACACGATCACCGCCTGCTTCAACCAGGCCGTGAACGCCAAGCCGGATGTCATCATCGTCAACGGCATCGGCGCGGACGCAGCGGCGAACGGCTACGCGGAAGCCGCAGCAGCCAAGATCCCCGTGATCGGGTCGTTCACCGGCAACACTCCAGGCGCAGTGCCGGGAGTCGTCACCGAGGTCGCAGGAACCGCCTGCACCAACGAGGGCACCATCCTCGGGCAGTTCGTCATCGCCGACTCCAACGGCAAGGGCAACTCGCTGTTCGTGGGCACCAAGACCTATGCCTGCAACGTCCAGCGGCTCGCTGGCTACCAGGCAGCCATGCAGGCGTGCACCACCTGCACGGCCAAGTCGTTGGACTTCGCGATCGACTCGCTGCAGACCACACTTCCGCAGCAGATCTCGTCGGGGCTGACAGCCAACGCCAACGTCAACTACGTGGCCGGTACGTTCGACGCCGTGGCTCTCGCCGCGACCGACCAGATCAGGCAGTCCGGCAAGACCAACATCAAAGTCGTGGGCTTCGATGCGAACGCACCGAACCTGCAGCTGATCGCCAAGGGTGACATCCAGGTCGCCGACATCACCACGGGGTCCGAGGACGCCGGCTGGGCTGCGGTCGACGCCGCGATCCGGGTGATCGCCGGCCAGACGCTCCCGAACTCGATCAACGTCTCCACGGTGCTGATCACCAAGAACAACGCTCCGACGATCGGGGCGGTGTTCAAGGGGGCCACCGGCTACGTCAACCAGTTCAAGACGCTGTGGGGCGTCAGCTGATCGGCTGATCGGCTGCGGACCGGCGGTGCAACCTGAGTCAGAGAGCGGGACGTGGATACTCGAGAAAACGTGGGAGAGACACCTGCACTGCAGGTACGCCACCTCTCCAAGCGCTTCCCGGGCCAGCTCGCCCTCGATGACGTCAGCTTCACGGTCGGTCCGCAGCAGGTCCACGCACTGGTGGGCCACAACGGGTCTGGCAAGTCGACCCTGATCAAGATCCTCTCCGGCTTCCACGTTCCAGAACCTGGTGGCCAGGTCGAGGTGCACGGCGAACCCCTGCGGTTCGGCGACCCGGACTCCTCGCGCACCACAGGGCTGCGGTTCATCCACCAGGAGCTCGGTCTGGTCGGCGGCCTGAGCGTGATGGACAACCTCAAGCTGGGTTCGGACACCTACGACACCGCTCCGCTGTGGCGGATCCGCTGGGGCCACGAGCGCAGGGTCGCCCGCAGGCTCCTTGATCGCGTCGGTGCGACGGTCGGGACGGACGAGCTCGTCAACGCGATCTCGCCGGTCCAGCGAGTCGAGGTCGCGCTGGCCAGAGCTCTGCAGGACGGCTCCGAGGCCCGGGTGCTCGTCCTCGACGAGCCCACCGCTTCCCTCGCCGAGGCCGAGGTGGAGCGGCTGTTCACGCTGATCCGTTCGACGGTCGCCTCCGGCGTCGCGGTCATCTACGTGTCCCACCGGCTCGAGGAGATCTACGAGATCGGTGATCGCGTCACGGTGCTCAGGGATGGACGCGTGGTCGGTGAGGCGGCCACGGCTGAGCTTCCGCAGGACGACCTCATCGAGCTGATCGTCGGCTCCAAGGGTGCGACCAGAGGACTTCGCCGCGTCGCGTCGGGCCCCCCTGCGGATGCTCCTGCCGGGTCGTCCGCCACCCCCCTGCTCCGCGTCGTCGACGGCGTGGGGGGGCATCTCACCGGGCTCTCGCTGGAGGTGCGGGCCGGCGAGATCGTCGGCCTGGCCGGCCTGGCAGGCTCCGGCGTTCACGATCTTCCGGAGCTGCTGCTCGGGCGGGTGCGGCTCACCGGCGGCACGCTCGAGCTCGGCGGGAGGCAGATCGACCACCCGTCACCCAACGCGGTGCTCGACGCGGGCGCCGCCGTGCTGCCGTCAGCCCGCGAGCTCAAGAGCATCGCCGCGATGACGGTCCGCGAGAACCTCACCCTGCCAAACCTCACGCCGATGTGGAGCCGTGGCTGGTTCCGGGTCAGCCGCGAACGCGTCATCGCGGGCAAGCTGATCGAGGACTTCGACATCAAGCCCCGCGACACCGAACGCGCCCTCGTCACCTTGTCCGGCGGAAACCAGCAGAAGGTGGTCGTGGCCAAATGGCTCCGTGACCGTCCCAAGCTGATCGTCCTCGACGAGCCGACCGCAGGCGTCGACGTCGGCGGTCGCGGCGAGATCCTGGACCTCCTGGTCTCGGCGAGCCGGCAGGGGCTCGGCGTGCTCATCTGCTCCTCCGACCTGGACGATCTCGCCGAGATCTGCTCGCGCGTCGTCGTGGTGCGTGACGGGCGGTCAGCCACCGAGATCGTCGGCGACGCGATCACCCGTACGTTCATCACCACCGAGTGCTACAGGAGCGACGCCACCGATGACTGACCCCGGGATCGAGCAGGAGCCAGCCCCCGAGCAGGGTGCCCCGGTGCAGGCCGGCCCCGAGGTCGCAGCACCGGAGGCCGCGGCAGCAGAGGTTGCCGCACCGGAGGTCGCAACACCGGAGGTCGAGGTGTCGTCCGGCGCCCTGCTGGCGCGCATGATGCACATCGGTCCTGGTGGGCAGGGCAACCTGCTGGAGCGCTATGCCGGGGTGGCGTTGCTCGTCCTGCTGATCGTGATCTTCAGCGTCACGCTGCCCGGGACGTTCTTCACGGTCGACAACATCATCAGCGTCGTCGCCAACCAGTCCATCGCCGGGATCATGGCCCTCGCCCTGCTCCTGCCGCTCGCTGCGGGGGCGTTCGACATCTCCATCGGCGGCATGATGACGCTGGCGGTGGTCGTCGTGACCAGCCTCTTCCAGTCCACGAACGGCAACATGCCGATCCCGCTGGCCATCATCTTGACGCTGCTGGTCGGCGTCGTCGTCGGTTGCGTGAACGGTGTGCTCGTCGTGGGCACCAAGGTCGACCCGTTCATCGCCACCCTGGGCACCAGCACGGTCCTGCTCGGCATCTCCGAGCTCGTCGCCGGCGGCACCACGATCTCGCTCAACATCCCGACGCAGTTCACCGCGCTGGCCCGCAGCACCTGGGGATCGGTGCCTGTCACCGTCTTCTACGTCGCGATCCTCGCCCTGGGTGTGTGGTACCTGCTGGACTACACCCCGCTCGGCCGCAAGATCTATGCCACCGGCTTCGGGCGCGAGGCCTCCCGGCTGTCCGGCGTCCGTACCGGTCGCGTCGTGTTCACCATGTTCATCTGCTCGGCCGTCCTCGCCTCGTTCGCCGGCGTCGTGTACGGCGCGCGGCTGGGCTCGGGCCCGCCGAACACGGGTGCGGCGTACCTCCTGCCTGCGTTCGCGGCCGCGTTCCTCGGCTCGACGATGATCAAGCCGGGCCGGTTCAACGTCCCCGGCCTGGTCGTCGCGGTGTTCATCGTTGCGATCGGCACCAACGGGCTCCAGCTCTACGGCATCCCGTTCTGGGTCGTCGACGTCTTCCAGGGCAGCGCGCTCATCGTCGCCGTCGTCCTGGCTCGCCTCCGCTCCATCCGCAGCTGAGCAGCAGCGCTGCTGAGCCGGAGCATCAACCGACCACCGACCCATCGACCCGAGGGAAGAACTGATGCGCCTAGGCGTCGACATCGGCGGCACGTTCACGGACGTCGTGCTGCAGCAGGACGACGGGACGTTCCGCAGCTGGAAGGTCGCGAGCACCCCTCCCGACTTCTCCCAGGGCGTGCTCGCAGGGATCGACCTCGTCGCCGCAGACCTGAGCCTGACGAGGAGGGAGCTGCTCGCCGACCTCACCGAGTTCGTCCACGGCACCACGGTGACGACCAACGTCGTGCTGACCCGCGGCGGTGAGCGCGTCGGCCTCCTGACCACACGGGGGTTCGGCGACACCTATGCCCTGGCGCGGCAGTACCGCGGCCATGAGCAGGACCCCGCCCTGGTCACCCACCCCCGTCCGCTGGTGCCGCGGGAGGACGTCGAAGAGGTGGACGAGCGGCTCGACTATCGCGGTGAAGTGGTGGTCGAGCTCGACGAGACCGGGCTCCGGGCGTCGGTGACGCGGCTGCTCGACAAGGGGATCCGGTCCTTCGCCATCTGCTTCCTGTGGTCCTTCGTCAACCCGGTGCACGAGGAGCGCGCGCAGCAGGTGGTCCTGGAGATGTGCCCGGACGCCTACATCGCTGCATCGTTCGAGGCGTGCCCCGTCATGGGCGAGTACGAGCGCACCAGCACCTCGGTGATCACCGCGTTCGCCGGACCGGCGCTGCGGCGGTACGCGCTGCTGCTGGAGGAGCAGCTGCGGACCGAGGGCTTCGCCGGGTCGCTGCTGCTCATGAAGTCCGACGGCGGGTTGGGCAGCATCGAGGCGGCGGTGCGGGCCGCCGGCCAGACGGTGTACTCGGGTCCGGCCGCCGGCGTCATGGCGGCGAAGTCACTGTCGACCGCGCTCGGACGCGGCAACCTGATCACGTTCGACATGGGAGGGACGAGCACGGACGTCGCGATCATCCATGACGGTGCGGTGCGCTCCACGTCCATGCAGTTCCTGGAGCGGCAGGCGCTGGCGACCCCGATGATCGACATCACCACGGTCGGCGCTGGCGGCGGCTCCATCGGCTGGCGGGCTCCTGACGGCACGCTGCGGGTCGGGACCGCAGAGCTCCCGGCGCAGATCCTGGGCCGGCTTGCTACGGCAGGGGTGGTGCTGAGCCGACGGTCTCCGACGCCAACCTGATGCTCGGCCTGCTGCCAGAGGACAACTTTCTCGGCGGCCGGCTCACGTTGGACACCCAGCTGGCTGAGCACGCGGTCAACCAGCTCTGCGCGACCATCGGGCTCCCCACCCTGGAGGCTGCGCACGGCATCTACCGGGTAGCCAACGCCGTGATGGCGGACGCGATCCGGCTGCGCACCGTCTTCGCCGGCCTGGACCCGCGCGAGTTCGCTCTCGTCTCGTTCGGTGGCGCGGGCGGGCTGCACTGCGCGGCGGTGGCTCAGGAGCTCGGCATCAAGACGGTGGTGATCCCTCGGATGGCGTCGGTGTTCTCGGCGCTCGGCCTGGTGTCGACCGACGTTACCTACGGGTTCGCGCGATCCGAGCAGCGCGAGCTCGGCCCCGATGGTCGGTGCACCGATCGGGAGATCGATGAGATGAACCAGATCTTCGCCGACCTGGAGAGCAAGGTCGCGACCGCCCTCGAACCGCACGGCATCAGCCCCGAGAAGGTGAGCGTCAGCCATGCGCTGGAGCTGTCCTACCGACGGCAGATCCTCAACTTCGAGGTGGACTCGCCGACGCGGCTGAGCCACGAGTCGCTGCGCGAGGTCGTCGCGGACTTCGAGACCCGGTATCGCTCGGTGTACGGCCCCGGCGCGGCTGCCCCGGAGCAGGGTTACTCGCTCAAGACGTTCCGCGTCACCGGTGTCGGTGGTCTGGCCAGACCGCCGCTCGCTGCCGCGCTGGACACCAGCGGCGCCGCGCCGGTCCCCACCGGTCACCGGGAGGCGCTGGCGCTGGTCGACAAGGCTGAGCTCAGCGAACTCCCCGTCTACGACGGTGAGCGCCTCGCCGCCGGCCAGCGCCTTGCGGGGCCCGCGATCGTCGAGTACTCCGACACCACCGTGCTGGTGCCCACGGGGCTGGGCGCAGCAGTGGACACCTACGGCAACCTGATCCTTTCGACCGAGGAGGCGTGAGCGACATGAGCTCCACCGACGGCGTGCTCGCCGAGACGCGTGGCCCCGACGTGGTCGTGGACCCTGTCCTCTCGCAGATCGTCTACAACTACGAGCTCACGATGAACCGCGAGATGGGCCGTGCCGTGGTCAACCTCAGCGGCTCGTTCCTGTTCGTCTCCGCCTCGGACTTCGCCTGCGGCTGCCTGGACGCGGAGGGCAACATCCTCACGACCACGGCCTGGTCGCTGCAGATGGGGTACGCCATCTCCAACACGGTGCGCTCCTCGCTCGCACGCTTTGAAAGGATCAACCCCGGAGACGTCATCTTCTGCAACGACCCGTACGACGGCGGCGGGCTGCACGCCCACGACGTCGTCATCGTCGCGCCTGTGTTCAACGAGGACGTCCTGGTGATGTGGGTCGGGGTCTGTGCGCACGTCAGCGACGTCGGTGGCGCGCTGCCCGGTGGCTACTCGGTCGAGCCGATGGAGGTCTTCGGCGAGAACATCCGCTTCAGCCCGGTGAAGATCTACGACAAGGGCGAGTTCCGCGGCGACGTCCTGGACGCGTTCCTCACCAACGTCCGGGTGCCCGACCAGACCGGGGTCGACCTCAAGGCGCTCATGGGTGCGGTCTGGATCGGCCGCGAGCGTGCCCAGGGGCTCATCGAGCACCACGGCCGCGACACGGTCATGGCCCTGCATGCCGGCCAGCTGGAGCAGTCGGGCAAGGCGTTCCGGCAGCGCCTCTCCCGACTCCCGGACGGCATCTACGAAGGCGCCGCGCACATGGAGCACGACGGGCGCGACGACCGCATCTACACGATCCGGATGACGCTGGTGAAGGACGGCGACTCGCTGACCTTCGACTACGACGGCACGGACGAGCAGGCCGTCGGCGTCCTGAACTGCACCAGGGTGGGCGCGGTCGGCAACGTCATGGCTGCGCTGGGCACGATCTTCGCCCCCGACATCCCGTTCAACGAGGGGCTGCTCCATCCAGTCACCATCGAGGCCGAACCGGGAACCCTGGTCAACGCGATCAAGCCGGCTCCCATCTCGGGAGCGACGGTCTACGCGGCCTGGTTCGGGACCGACGCGATCCTCGAGGCCGCGAACTACCTCATCGCCGACGCACCGGATCTCGAGCATCGGCGCACCGGCCCGTGGGGGTGCTGGAGCTTCGCCTGGCTGCAGAGTCTCAACCAGCACGGCGAGCCCTGGTTCTGGAACGTCTTCACCGGCGGCTCCGGCGGGGGCGGGGCGTTGCCGCAGCGGGACGGCGAGAACGCGATCCTCGGGATCCAGACGATCGACGCCTTCACCCCGAACATCGAGGACTACGAGCAGCAGAGCCCCGTCCTCTTCCTCGAACGCGGCTTCGCGACGGACTCCGGCGGCGCCGGGCGGTTCCGGGGTGGTCTCGCGCTCGAGTCGTTCTGCGTGCCGTACATGGTCGACGGCTGGGACGTCGTGGTCTTCCACAACAGGGTGAGCGCCCCGTCGTCCGCGGTCTCAGGCGGGCTGCCCGGTGCGGGCTCGACGATCTCCTTCGCCCGCGACGTCCTCGACGATGTCCAGCAGCACCAGCGGGACTCCCAAGCCGCTCCGGTCACCGAGTACATGCAGAACCTCGAGCAGGCCCCGACCCGCGGCAAGGGGCTCTGGGTCGACCGCACCGACGGCTACTACATGCGTGCCACCGGGGGGCCCGGCAACGGTGACCCGCTCGACCGGACCGTCGACGCCGTCCGCGAGGACGTCCGCGTCGGCGCCGTCTCGCCGCAGATGGCGCGGCTCGCGTACGGCGTGGTCACCGGCGCCGACCAAGCCATCGACGAGGCGGCGACCGAGGACGTGCGCGCCGAGCTCCGTCGCAACCGCGAGGCGCTCCCGCTCGGTGCGGAGATCTTGCCGGGCACGGCCCCGAGCACGGACCCCGGACCGGTGGGCCCCATCCGCGCGCAGCTGCTCAACGACTATCTCGGCATCGACTCGTCCGGGTGGTACTGCTGCCGTCGCTGCGGCCACCGCTTCTGCAGCAACGCGGTGAACTGGAAGTGGTATGCGCGCGTCGACCAGCAGGTCGTGAGCAGCACCAGCATCAAGAACACGATCCGGCCCCGTCCCGACGGCGATCTCGTCGTCCGCGTCTACGTCTGCCCCGGCTGCAACACGCAGGTGGACACCGAGATCGCGCTGACGGTCGAGCCGCCGCGGTGGAACTTCCGCCCGCTCGCGGTCGGCAGGGACGCCGGAGCGTGAAGGTCGACTCCTCGCCGGCCCTCGCGGGGCACCGCGCCATGGTCCGGGAGCTCATCGCGGCGAAGGCGCCGAGGGTGAAGGTCCGCGCGGGGTTCCGCAGCCCGGACGACGCGGACGAGGACGCGACCCTGCGACGCTGGCGGTCCGCGCTGTACGACGCCCAGCTGCTGGGCGCAAGCTGGCCCGTCGAGTGGGGCGGTCTGGGGATCGAGGACGCCCGCCGCGACCTCGTGCTCGCCGAGGAGCTCGCCAGGGCCGGCCTGCCGCCGCTGTCGGACCAGACCCATCTCGCGGCGTACGCATTGATCCAGTTCGGGTCGGACGAGCAGAAGGCACGCTTCCTGCCGCGGATCCGGACCGGGCAGGACGTCTGGTGCCAGCTGTTCAGCGAGCCTGGAGCCGGCAGCGACCTGGCGGCGATCGCGACCAGGGCACGCGACGACGGCGACGCTTACGTCGTGGACGGCCAGAAGGTGTGGAGCAGCAACGCCCAGTGGGCCGAGCTCGGTTTCCTCGGTGGCCCGCACCGACCCCGGCTCGAAGCGGCACAGCGGGCTGTCCGCGTTCGCGCTGGACATGAGCCTGCCGGGGATCGACATCCGGCCGCTGCGTGAGATCACCGGCACCTCCGACTTCAACGAGGTCTTCTTCGACGGCGTACGGATGCCCAAGGACGCGTTGATCGGTCCGCTCGGGGACGGGTGGCGGGTGGCGATGGGCAGCCTCGAGGCGGAGCGCTCGGGCATTGGTGCCGGCGGTGCGCGGCTGCGGGTGGAGCTCGACCGGCTGGTGGCTCTCGCCGGACGGGTCGAGCTCGAGGGGCGCCCGGCGATCGAGGACTCCGCCGTGCGGCAGCGGCTCGGCGAGCTGATCGCCCAGGTGGACATCTGCAACCTGCTGGTCCAGCAGCGCATCAGCCGCGAGGAGAGCCGCCGGTCGACCCCCGGCGACATCCCGGTCGGCAAGCTGGTCTACAGCGAGCTCAACCTCGCGATGGCGGAGTTCGCGCTCGAGCTCCTCGGCGAGGACGCCTTGCTGGTCGGGGGTGAGGACGGCGCCGCTGACGACGGGGCCTGGCAGGACGAGTACCTCTACGCCCGGACCTACACGATCGCTGGGGGGAGCTCGGAGATCATGCGCAACATCATCGCGGAGCGTGCCCTGGGGATGCCGCGGGAGCTGCGTCCCAGCTAGCCGGGCACGATCCTGTTCGGCTCAGCCGAGCGTCGCCACCAGCTGGTCCCGGTAGATCCTCGGACTGCCGAACAGGACCTCGTCGGCCCTGGCCCTTCGCATGAACAGGTGACAGTCGTGCTCCCACGCGAACCCGATGCCGCCGTGGATCTGCAGGCTCTCCCCGGTCAGCCGGGGATACGTCTCGCCGGCGTAGGCCTTCGCCACCGCGACAGCTCTGCTCGCCTCGTCGATGGGCTGCGTGTCCAGGGCCAGGGCCGCCGCGTAGGTCGCCACCCGGGCCGACTCGGTCCAGACCAGCATGTCCGCGCACTTGTGCTTCACCGCCTGGTATGACGCGATGGGGCGACCGAACGCGATGCGCTCCTCGGCATAGCGCACCGTGCGTTCGGTGAGCTCGGCGCACCCGCCGACCGCGTCGGCGGCCAGCAGCGTCGCGGCAAGCAGCCGCAGGTACCCCGCTAGGCCCGTGCCGGCCCGGCGTTCGCCGAGGACCGCCTCAGGCGTCAGCCGGACCTCCTCGAAGGTGACGTCGAAGAAGCGGCGCGTGAGGTCGAGCCCGCCTGACCGCTGCACGCTGACGCCGGGAGCTGTCGCGTCGACCAGCAGGTGGCTTAGCCCGTCGCCGTCCGGCACGCCCACCACGAAGGCGGCGGCGACGTCGGCGTCCTGCACGTACCGGGCGCGGCCGGCAAGGACCAAGGCGCTGCCCGTCTCGGTCAGCCGCATGGGTGCGGCACCGGGACGTGTCGGCGGCAGCGGACACCAGCCGACGACTCTGGAGCCGTCTGCCAGGGAGCCGAGGAGCTGACGGTGCGTCTGCGAGGCCGTCGACCGGAGTGAGGACGCGAGGACGAGACCGGCAGCGGTGGCCCCCACCAAGGCGCCGGGGAACAACGCCCTGCCGAGCTCTTCGGCGACCACCACGAGGTCGGCGACCGTGGCCCCCGCGCCCCAGGGTTCGGGTAGCAGCAGGCTGGTCCACCCCACCTCCGCCCCGCGCCTCCACCAGGCGGCCGACGGGGCACCTGGGGCGCTCTCGTCGACGTACCGGCGAACAGCGGCAGCATCCAGCTGATCCGCCAGCAGGGCCTTGGTGGCCTCACGCAGCTGGAGCTGGTCGTCGTCGAGCTCGAGGTGCAGGTCCATCGGGTGAGCTCCTCCTCCGCTGTGAGGGGTAGGCGCCAGGCGCGGCCTGTCGCAAGGATGGCCTCAGAAGAGGCTGTACGCACCGTCGATCACGAGCGAGGCGCCGTTGACGTAGGCGGCCGCGGGGCTCGCGAGGAACACCGCGGCGGCGCCGATGTCAGCCGGGCTGCCCCACCGACCGGACGGGACGCGAGGGAGCACCCGTTCGCGAAAGGCGTCACTGGCCAGCAGCTCGGTGTTGAGCTCGGTGTCGATCCAGCCCGGGAGTACGGCGTTGGCACGCACCCCGTAGCGGCCGAGCTCGACTGCCACGCTCCGGACGAGGCCGAGCACGGCGGTCTTGCTCGCGGCGTAGGACGCGTTCCGGGGCGCCCCCTGCACGGCGGTCAGCGACGACGTCACCACCAGGCTCCCGCCGTTGCCGAGGCTGACCATCTGACGGCCGGCCTCGCGCAGGGTGAGGAACACGCCGTCGAGGTTGACCGCGGTCACGCTGCGCCAGTCGGCGAGCGAGACGTCGGGCAGCTTGGTGGGCCTGGCCGCGATGCCGGCGTTGGCGAAGCAGGCATCGAGCCGGCCGAGCTCGTCGACGACGTGCTCGAAACAGGTCCGCACGGCATCCTCGTCCGTGACGTCGCAGCGGACGCCGAGCACCCGCGTGCCGTGCGCACCCACGGCCTCGACGGCGCGTGCGGTCCGCTCCTCGTCGGTACCGACCACCACGACGTCCGCACCCGCCGCGGCGAGCGCGTCAGCGATGCCCAGACCGATCCCGCGGTTGCCCCCGGTGACGACGCAGACCAGCCCGCTGAGATCGAAAAGAGAGGCCATGGGTGCTACGCTAACAAAGAAATAGGTGCTCTTGCGCGGGCCGCCAGGGCTATTTCTTTCAGCAGAAGTCCAGGACGCAATCCTATTTCTGCTGCGGAGCCTGGGAGGCGACCGTGGAGCCCCTTTCCCTGGCGTTCGCCGAGCGCGGGTTGAATGCCGGACAACGAGCGGCGAGACACTCGCTGCGAGCCGAGTGGACAGCCTCCGCCGGCTACCGCGGGCAGACGTTGGGGCAAGTCCTGTCGGCGGGGGCGGAACGCCACGCCAGCACCGAGATGATCTTCCAGACCACGAGCGGGCAGACCGTGGTGACCCTGGCCGAGGTCCACGCGCGTGGGCTTCGGGTGGCAGCCTCGTTGCAGGCCATCGGGCTGCGGCCCGGCGACGTCCTCGCCGTCCAGGTCCCCAACCGGGTCGAGGCTGCGGTGACGTTCCATGCTGCCGCGGCACTCGGGCTCGTGCTGCTGCCGATCGTGCATATCTACGGTCCCGCCGAGCTGCAGTTCATCCTGCGGCAGTCCGGGGCGCGGGCGCTGGTCGTCCCCGACCGATGGCGGAGCACGGACTTCGACGAGCGCGTCGGGCGACTGGTCGACCTCCCCGCCTTGGAGCACGTGATCATGATCGGCGACCGGGGGAGCTCGGCCACCACGACCTGGGACGACCTCGAAGCCCTTGCTGGACAAGAGCTTCTGCCTTCAACCTGCAGACACCTGACGACATCGCGATGCTCATCTACACCTCGGGTACCACGGCGGAGCCGAAGGGGGTGCTGCACACCCACGAGTCCATGGTCGCGGAGCTCTTCCGCTCGCCGACCCCACCCACCGACCGGCCGGGCACCGGAACCCTTCAGCCGTTCCCGGCGGGGCACACGGCCGGCGTGATGAGCATGCTCGGCCCGGCGGCGCACGGCTGCCGCACCGTGCTCATGGACAGCTGGGACCCAGCATTGGCAGCCTCGCTCGTCGAAGAGTGGTCACTCCAGTCCATGGCCGGGACGCCCTTCTACATCACGACGCTCCTCGAGCTCGTCGATCGCGGTGAGGCAACCCTGCCGTCACTGCGGGACATGCTCACCGGGGGTGCGGGAGTCCCGCCGTCCATCGTCGAGCGCGCGGACGAGCACGGCTGGACCGTGCTCCGCTGCTACGGCGCCACCGAGCAGCCATCAGCTGTCGCGTGTGCCAGAACCGATCCTCTGGACGTCCGAGCCTTCGTCGACGGCCGGGCCATCGGAGGGGCCCGGGTGCGGATTGTCGACGACGTCGGTCAGGATGTTCTCGAGGGAACTCCTGGTGAGGTCCTCCTGGTCGGTCCGGAACAATTCGCGGGGTACACCGACCCCACGCTGAATTCCGCCGCATTCGACGAGCAGGGCTGGTTTAGAACCGGCGACATCGGGATCCTCGAGCGCGGTCTGCTCCGGCTCGTCGACCGCAAGAAGGACATCGTCATCAGGGGTGGGGAGAACATCTCCGCCAAGGAGGTCGAGGACGTCCTGCTGCGTCATCCTTCGGTCGAGGACGTCGCGGTCGTCGCGTCGCCGGACGCCCGCTACGGCGAGCGCGTGTTCGCTTTCGTGGTGCTGCGGTCGGGGACGTCGCTGGACCTCGCCGCTGTCGGCGAGCACTTCGCGAGCAACGGCGTCGCCCGCCAGAAGGTGCCCGAGGGTCTTGAGGTGGTCGCCGACCTCCCCCGCACCGCAGCGGGCAAGGTCAAGAAGCACGAGCTCCGCGCTCGTTTCGCGACAGAACGATCTGCGCCTCGTTGAGCCGGCCGGCGTTCAACAACGCATGCAGCAACGTCTCCTCCACCACCTCTCGCTGAGCGGCGCTGCCACCTAGGACACCTAGACGCGGGGATCAACCGAACGGCTTCTCCGGATCGGACCTTCGCCCGGTTCAGCGGGGTTGCGAGCCCCTGCCGGACACCGATGCGCGGCTCACGTGGACCCGTGGTGCAGGGCGAGCGCGCGCTCAGCGAGGGCGCCTGGAATGCGGTCGAGATGGCTGAAGCGTTCGACGGGGGTCAGCCCCCGCCGTGTCCGCTCGACGATCTCCTCGACGATCACCGCCATCTTCAAGTGAGCCAGGAGCACGCGGAAGTCGAGACCGGCGACGTCCCTGCTGCTGGCGACGGCGTAGGCCTCGACCAGCTCGCGCCGGCTCAGGAAGCCGGCGGCGTGCGTTACCTCGTACTCCGGGCTGACCGGGAGGTCACCGGGCTCGCCCCAGTAGACGAGCAGGAGGCCGAGGTCGGACAGCGGATCGCCGACCGTGGCCATCTCCCAGTCGAGGACGGCCCGCACCTGGTCGTCCGGGCCGAGCACCACGTTGTCGAGCCGGAAGTCGCCATGGACCAGGGCCAGCTGGCTGGTCGCCGGAACAGGCTCCGCGGCGACCAGGTCGGCGAGGGCGCGAACCGCGGAAGGAGCATCGGGCATGGCGGCGGACGCCGCGACCCAGCGCACTGCCTGCCGTTCGAGGTACCCGGTCCCACGACCCAGGCCGTCCAGCCCGGTGGCCGTCAGGTCGACATCGTGGATCGCCGCAAGCGTGCTTACCAGGGCGAGCGAAGCACGGCGCGCTCCCTCCGCGCCCAGCGCCACTGCGTCCGCCTGGGTGCGCACGATCGGGCCGACCACCCGTTCCATGAGCAGGAAGGGAGCCCCGAGCACGTCCGGGTCGGAGCAGAAGGCCATCGGCTGCGGGGCCGGTACGGAGCTGCGGGCCAGTCCCACCAGGATCCGATGCTCGCGACCCATGTCGTGACCACCGGCGGAGGCGCCGACCGGGCCACGGCGCAGCATCATGGTGCGCTCCCCGGCCCGGACGAGGTACGTCAGGTTCGAGTGGCCGCCGGCCACGAGCTCGGTGCTGATCTCGGCGACCGGCAACGGCGTCCCGAGCACGTCAGCGAGGTAGGGAGCCAGCCGAGTCGCGTCGAGCGCGAAGCGCCCCTGCTCAGATGTTGCGGGCATTGACCCCGGCCGAGACGGACAGCGTCGCGCCGGTGATGTAGCGAGCATCGTCGGAGGCGAGGAACATCATCGCCGCCGAGATGTCGGAAGGCTCCGCGTACGGCACGGGTATCACGTTCACCGCGGTGAAAGCGGGGAGCGCGTCCTCAAGCGTCGGGGCGTCCAGGTCGGGGCGGAACAGCCGGTAGGAGCCTTCGTTCATCATCATCGGGGTGGCGACCGACGACGGGCACACCACGTTGGCGGTGATGCCGTGCGCACCGACCTCCAGAGCGACGCTCTTGACCAGTCCGATCACCCCCCACTTGGACGCGGCGTAGTGGCCGATGTTCTCCCAGCCGGCCCGCCCTGCCATCGACGATGTCGCGACGATGCGCCCGTAGCGCTGCTCGACCATCCCCGGCAGCACCGCTCGGATCGCGTTGAAGCAGCCGGTGAGATTGGTGTCGATGGTCTCGGCCCAGGTCGTGGCATCCATGCTGGCGATCTCACCGAAGGTGCAGATGCCGGCCTGGGCGATCAGGATGTCCACCCGCCCGAGCTGCTCAACCGCCCGCGCGACGACGCCTTTCAGCTGCTCGAGGTCCCGCACGTCTGCCACCAGGCCGAGAGCGCGCCGCCCCTGGGCCAGCACCCCGTCGACGGTCTCGGCGAGATCGTCCGGCGTCGACATCGGGTAGCCCACCGTGCCCAGCTGGGACACGACGTCGCAGACCACGACGTCGGCTCCCTCGCCGGCGAAGCGGAGCGCGTGCGAGCGTCCCTGGCCTCGGGCACCCCCGGTGACGAGCACCACCCGACCGTCGAAGCGGCCCACTAGCTGGCGTTCCGCGCGTTCCAGCCGGCCGCGACCGACAACGCCTCGCCGGTGATGTAGCGCGCCTCGTCGGAAGCGAGGAAGAGCACGGCGGCCGTGACGTCCTCGGGCTCGAGCCAGGCCACCGGGATGGGGTTCAGCGCGGTGTACGCCGCCTCGACCTGCTCCTTCGTCGGATGCGGCACGTCCGGCAGGAAGAGCTCCTCGAAGGCCTGGTTGAGGATCATCGCCGTCCCCACCGAGGTGGGCGCCACGCAGTTCACCGTGACGCCCTTGTCCGCGAGCTCGAGGGCCGCGCTCTTCACCAGTCCGATCACACCCCACTTCGCGGCGACGTAGTGCGCGATGTTCGGTGAGCCCTGGCGTCCCACGATCGACGAGGTCGCGACGATGCGGCCGCGCCCCTGGGACACCATGTGCGGGATCACCGCCCTGATCGACTTGAAGACCCCCGTGAGGTTGACGTCGATCATCGTCTGCCACATCTCGTCCGACATCAGCTCGATGGTCGAGATGCTCGCGATCCCGGCGTTGGCGACCAGGACGTCGATGGTGCCGAAGCGCTTCAGCGTCGCTTCGACCGCCGCCGCCAGCTGTGCGGCGTCGCGGACGTCGGCGGTGAGGGTCAGGCAGTCCCGCCCCTCCGCCTCGACCAGCTTGGCGGTCTCGTCGAGCTCGGCGCTGGTCCCCATCGCGTACGGCACGGTGTCGATGTCGGTGACGAGGTCGCACACCGCCACGTTCGCGCCCTCGCGGGCGAAGCCGACCGCGTGCGAACGGCCCTGGCCGCGGGCCCCACCGGTCACCAGCACGACCTTGTCACGGAAACGCTCCACGTCAGCTCCTCGCAGGTTTCAGCTGGTTCGGGGCGACCGGCTCAGAGCTGCAGCCAGCCGGTGAGGCCCTTCCAGTCGGTGGGGTAGGTCCCGCCGATCTCGGCGGTGATCGCTCGGGCGGTGGCGTTCAGGTGCCGCCCGATGAGCGGAAGCGTGCGCGGGGTGATCTGGGACGCGAAGCCGGTCACGATCAGGACGTGGCTGACGGCTCCGGTCGGGTCGATGACGGCGGTGCCGACCGCGTTGTGCTCCTGGAAGTACTCGCCGACGCTCGTGGAGTAGCCGCGCAGGCGCACCCCCCCGACGTCCCGCTTGAACGAGTCGATGTCCGTGATCGAGTAGGGCGAACGCGCCGGGAGGCCGTGCTCGGCGACCATCTCGTCGAACTCCTCCTGCGGGGTCCAGGCGTAGTAGGCCTTGGCCATGACGGCGGCGTTGGGCTGGAACCGCTCCCCGATCGAGACGGTGACGCGCACCTGCCGGGCGTTGCTGTCCGCCTTGCCGACGACGATGAACCCCTGGCCCTCCTGCATCTTCGCCACCAGGCAGGTCAGGCCGATGACCTTGGTCATCTTCCGTACGTGCTCCAGGGTGACCCGCAGAATCTGACCGCCCCCGTTGACGATGGTCGAGAGCTCGACGATCGCCAGGCCCAGCTCGTAGCGCTTGGTGTCGGGGTCGTACCCCAGCAGCCCGGACGCCTGCATGGTCTTCAGGATGTTGAAGCAGGTGCTGCCGTTCATCTCCAGCTCGCGGGCGATCTCCATCATCGTGGAGGGACGGTTCCCGTTCGCCTGCAGGCAACGAAGGATGCCGATGGCGTTCTCGACGGCCGGGACGCCCGACCGCTTGGGCTTGGGCGCCTGGGTGTCTGGCGCCACGCCATCGAAGGGGCGTCCGGTCACCTGGCGAGTCCTCGTCGACTGCATGGAGTGATCCTGTGGACCACGGTTTCCGGTGCGCAAGGGGTTTCTGTGGACGAAAGTCGTTCTGACCGGAACTTCTTCTCCGTGCAGAAGCCGCTTGCTCGGCTCGGAAGGGGAGGCGATGCTCGGCGAGCGCCGACGCCTGAGTCGGCCTCGATGAGCAGGGACGTGACATGCCAGCTGCCGTGATCGTCGCCACGACACGGACCCCGATCGGCCGCGCGGGCAAGGGGTCGCTCACCCAGGTCCGCCCTGACGACCTCGGGGCGATGGCGCTCGCTGCGCTGCTGGGCAAGGTCCCCGAGCTCGACCCCGTGGAGATCGACGACGTCATCTGCGGAGCGTCCAGCGAGTTCGGCGAGCAGAACATGAACCTCGGCCGGGTGGTCGGGCAGCTCGCCGGGTTGCCGGTGTCGGTTCCCGGCACCACGGTCAACCGCTTCTGCTCGTCGTCGCTGCAGGCGATCCGGATGGCCTTCCACGCGATCACCGCTGGCGAGGGTGACACCTTCGTGGCCATGGGGGTCGAGAGCGTCAGCCGGGTGCGCGGACAGGGCTTCGAGGTCGAGCACGAGAACCCGCGGTTCACCGTTCCGAGCAGGCCTGACTACGTCGATGACCTGTACATCTCGATGGGGCTCACCGCCGAGAACGTGGCCGACAAGTACGACATCTCCCGAGCCCGGATGGACGAGTTCGCCGTCCGATCGCACCAGCGGGCGGTCGCGGCGCAGGACAGCGGCTTCTTCGCCGCAGAGATCACCCCGGTGACGACTCCCGACGGTGCCATCGTCTCGGTCGACGACGGGCCGCGGCGGGGGACGAGCGTCGAGGCCCTCGGCCAGCTGCGACCTGCGTTCCGTGAGGCGGGCAGGGTGACCGCGGGCAACGCCTGCCCGCTCAACGACGGCGCCGCCGCGGTGCTGGTGATGTCGGCGGACCGCGCGGCCGAGCTCGGCCTGCGACCGCTGGCCCGGATCCTCGGCTCGTCCGTCTCCGGGCTCGAGCCCGAGCTGATGGGGGTGGGCCCGATCGTCGCGGTCCAGGACCTCATGGCCAGGCTCGGCCTGACCGTGGCCGACTTCGACGTGGTCGAGCTCAACGAGGCGTTCGCCGCCCAGGTGCTCGCCGTCACCGACCAGCTCGGCATCGATCTGGACCGTCTCAACCCCAACGGGGGCGCGATCGCCCTCGGCCACCCGTTCGGCATGACAGGAGCCCGGATCGCGACGACCCTGCTGCACGAGCTCGAGGTGCTGGACGGCACCCTGGGACTGGAGACCATGTGCGTGGGTGGCGGCCAGGGCATGGCGATGGCCTTCGAACGCCTCCGCTGAGACCCGTTCACCCGAAGTCGCGGACCTCCCGCGCCCCCGATCGACAGGAGAGCCTGTATGGGCTGGGACTTCTCGACCGAGCCTGAGTTCGAGACCAAGCTGGTCTGGATGCGTGCGTTCGTCGATGCGGAGATCCTGCCCATCGAGGCGCTGGCCCCGCGCGACGACGCGACCTTCCAGCGGCTCGCGGCCCCGCTCAAGGAGCAGGTCAAGGCGCAGGGGCTGTGGGCGGCCCACCTGCCGCCCGAGCTTGGCGGGCAGGGGTTCGGCCAGGTGAAGCTCGCCCTGATGCACGAGATCCTCGGCCGCAGCGTCTACGCGCCGACCATCTTCGGCAACCAGGCACCGGACTCGGGCAACGCCGAGCTGATCGCGCTCGCGGGCACCCCTGAGCAGAAGGAGCGGTGGCTCTGGCCGCTGCTCGACGGTGCCATCCACAGCGGGTTCTCGATGACCGAGCCGGAGGTCGCTGGGTCCGACCCGACGCTGCTGCGCACCGCCGCGGTCCGCGACGGGGACGGCTGGGTGCTGGACGGGCACAAGTGGTACACCTCGAGCGGCTCGCGCGCGACCCTGCTCGTGGTGATGGCCGTGACGAACCCGGAGAACCCGCCGCACCAGGCGTCGTCGATGTTTCTCGTGCCAGCGGACGCGCCCGGGGTGCGGATCGTCCGTGACATCCCGACCATGGAGACGCCGGACAACGTCGGGACGGGATTCCGGGCCGGTGGCTACGGTCACGCGGAGATCCGCTACGAGGGCGTGCGCCTGACCCAGGAGAACTTGCTGGGCGAGGAGGGCGCGGGCTTCGCCCTGGCACAGAAGCGGCTGGGACCGGGTCGCTTGCACCACTGCATGCGCTGGCTCGGTCAGGGCCAGCGCGCCTTCGACATGATGTGCGAGCGCGCGCAGTCGAGGTACTCGCACGGCTCGTTGCTGGCCGACAAGCAGACGATCCAGGGGTGGATCGCGGACTCGGCCGCCGAGCTTCTCGCCGCGCGGTTGATGACGCTCTACGCCGCCTGGAAGCTGGACAACGGCGGGCTAAGCCTCGCGCGGGCCGAGATCTCGATGATCAAGTACTTCGGTGCCCAGGTGCTCTACGACGTCGTGGACCGGTCCCTGCAGACGCACGGTGGCCTCGGTTACTCCACCGACCTTCCGCTCGAGGCGATGTACCGCTACGCACGAGCCGCCCGGATCTACGACGGTCCTGACGAGGTGCACCGCGGCGTCGTCGCCCGTCGCCTGCTCCGTGGGTACGAGGCGGTCGAGGTTCCCTCCGAGCACGTCCCGACCCGACGGGCCGCCGCCATCGAGAGGTTCGCGGCGATGCTCGACGAGTCGTCGGAGCTCTGATGGCCAGCCTCACTGGTCGGGTCGCGCTCGTCGTCGGCGGAAGCCGCGGGATCGGCAGGGCGATCGCGGCCGCGCTCGGTGCTGCCGGGTGCCAGGTCGTGCTGGTGTCGCGCAGCGCCTCCGCCGTGGAGGAGGCAGCCGCTGAGCTTCGCGACTCAGGCGTCGACGCCGTCGGGATTGCCGGTGATGCCTCGGTACCAGCCGACCTGCAAGCTGCCCTGCGCGCGGTGGACGAGCGCTGGGGACGCCTGGACATCCTGGTCAACAACGTCGGGGGTGGCGGCTTCGTGGCACCCATCGCGCGGACCAGGGTCAGCGGGTTCTCCACCCAGGTCGAGCGCAACCTCCTGCCCGTCTTCAACGGGCTGCATGACGCCGCCGAGCTGCTGAGCCGCAGCGATGCGGGCTGCGTGCTGACCATCGCGTCGACGGGGGCGCTCATCCCGAGCCCTGGTCTGGCGTACTACGGCGCTGCGAAGGCCGCGGTGGTGAGCCTGTCGCGCACCGCTGCGTTGGAATGGGCACCGCTCGGCATCAGGGTCAACGTGATCGCCCCCGGCTGGGTCCGGACCGACCTCTCGGCGCCGCAGCACGAGGACCCGCTGACGAGTGCGGCGATCGTCGAGACCATCCCGCTCGGGCGTTGGGCGGAACCGGAGGACGTCGCCGACGCTGCGGTGTTCCTCTGCTCGCCGGCCGCCCGCTACATCACCGGCGTCACCCTCGTGGTCGACGGCGGGCTCACGCTTCGAGGGACGGTGGGCGCATGACGACCGAGGACTCCGCAGGCCGAGGGACGGTCGGCGTGGTGGGTGCCGGGCTGATGGGTTCCGGCATCGCTCAGGTGTCCGCAGCCGCCGGCTATGACGTGGTCCTCGTCGACACGAGGCACGAAGCCCTCGAGCGCGCGCTGGTCGCCATCAACGACTCGCTCTCGCGCATCTACCGGAAGGAGGACGACCCGGCTGGCCTGCTCGCCGGCACGCTAGGCCGGATCTCGACGAGTACCGACATCGCAGCACTGGGTGCTGCTCCGCTCGTGGTCGAGGCGGTGTTCGAGCGGCTGGAGATCAAGCAGGAGGTCTTCGCAGCGCTGGAGGCGGTCTGCCAGCCGGACGCGGTGCTCGCGACGAACACGAGTGCCATCCCGGTGACCCTCGTCGCCGCTCGTACGGTGCGGCCCGATCGGGTCGTGGGGGCGCACTTCTTCTCGCCGGTGCCGATGACGAAGCTGTGCGAGCTGGTGCGCGGCCAGCTGACGTCGGACGAGACGCTGGCGAGGGCGCGGGCCTTCGCCGAGACGGTCGGCAAGACCTGCATCGTGGTGAACGTGGACAGCGCTGGCTTCGTCACCTCGCGCATCGGCGCCGCCCTCTGCAACGACGCGATCCGTATCGTCGAAGCCGGCATCGCGACACCTGAGGACGTCGACACGGCCTGCCGGCTGGGTTTCGGGCATCCCATCGGGCCGTTCCAGATGATGGACCTGACCGGGCTGGACGTGCAGCAGGAGGCGTCGACCCGGATCTACGAGGAGACCGGTGACGTCCGTTTCCTCCCCCCTCGTACGCTCGTGCGCAAGGTCACCATCGGCGACCTCGGCCGAAAGTCCGGCCGCGGCTGGTACTCGTACGGAACGGAGCAGCGATGAGCAGCGAGGACGAGGTCGTCGTGACCGCAGTCATGACGGCGAAGCCCGAGCACGGCGACGCCGTCGAGGAGTCCTTGCGCCAGCTGGTGGCCGAGGTGCACGCGGAGCCAGGCTGTCTGCTCTACACGCTCAACCGGACCAAGGACACCTTCGTGTTCATCGAGAAGTGGGAGTCGGCAGACGCCCTCAAGGTGCACGGTGCCGGCGCCGCGGTGGCGGCCTCGTCGGTGCGCAACGAAGGCCTGCTCGAGGGTCGCGCGGTGATCACCGTGCTGCACGCCGTGCCGGCTGGTGACCCCGTGAAGGGTCGCCTGTAGCCGGTGCACGCCGGCTCAGCCGACGAAGCCGCCGTCCACGCGCATGGCCAGGCCGGTGGTGGCTGAGGCTTCTGGCGACAACAACCAAGAGATCGCCGCCGCCACCTCGTCGGGTTCGAGGAGCCTGCCCAGACGCTGGTGCTGGGCGAACTCCTCGGCTCCGGTAAGGCCGTACGCCTGCGCGGTGCGCTCGAGCAGCGTAGTTCGGGTGCTCCCTGGGAGGACGGCATTCGCCGTGATCCCGTAGGGCCCGAGGTCCGCTGCGAGGCTGCGCACGTAGCCGAGCGCTGCGTGCTTGGCCGTGACGTACGACGACAGCATCGGCAGGCCGTTCTCCGCCGCGGAGGACACGACCGCGACGAAGCGGCAGCGCCGTGGGTCCGGGGCCTTGAGCAGTTGCGGGACCGCAGCGCGGGCGAGGTTCGCGACGCCGTGCAGGTTCACCGAGAGGTCGCGGTCGAGGTCGGCGGCGGACTGCGTCCAGGTCGGGCCGTCCGCGCCGATGATGCCAGCGACCGCGACAGCCGCCGTCAGCCGGGGGCCTGCGTCGTCGACCAGAGCCCGCACCGCGACCTCGTCCCGAACGTCGCAGACCGCCGTCGTCACGGTGGCGCCGAGGGCCCGGCAGCGCTCTGCGCTGGCTGCGAGCTCCGTCGCGGCAGCCAGCGGATAGGTCAGGCCGGCCACGGCGTCGCGACGGTCGACGTCCCCGATCGTGAGGTCCCAGCCCGCGGTCGCGAGGGCGACGCAGGTGGCTGCCCCGATGCCGCGAGCACCGCCGGTGACGACGGCCACGGGCCGTTCCCCCTCATGAGGGTGAGCGCTCATCTGGCCCTCTTTCCGCTGCCTTGACGTGGTCTCGGGCGTCCGGGGTCCGCGAAACCTGACTCGAGTGCGTCCCAGGTCTCCCCCAGCAGCGCGACGAGGTCGCTGCCCGGGCGTGCGAGCCACTGCTCGTAGGCCGCGAGGGAGCATCCGAGCGCGGAGTAGCCCGCCATGACCGGGACCACGTCGTCGGGGGGCAGGCCCTGGCGGTCGCCGACGAACTCGGCGATCACCGCGCGCCAGTTCCTGAACCGCAGGGTCGAGCCCGCGAGCAGCGTCGGCTCTCCCAGGATCAGCGTCATCCGCCGCCGGTGCCACGCGAGCTGCTCGGGCGGGACGGCGTTGAAGTCGAGGACCGCGGAGCGCACTGCCCGCAGCAGGGGCACGTCGGCCGCGACCGCCCCGAGATGGCGGCGCATATTGTCGAGGCCCTCGTCGAAGTCGCCCCACACGACGTCGGCCTTGGATGCGAAGTACCGGAAGAACGTCCGTCGACCGATGCCCACGGCTGCCGCGATGTCGTCGACGCTGGTGCCGTCGAAGCCACGCTGCTGGAACAGGTCGAAGGCTGCGGCTTCGATCTCCCCTCGGGAGGACGACAGCGGCCTGCCGGGCGAAGGCCGCGTGGAAGGGGCGACGCCGTTCATGGAACCCCTTCCCTCTGGCATCGAGTGCCGTTATGGTAGCGATCTGTTCCGGCACTCAGTGCCACTATCGCGGGCGCGAGCCCGCCGGGTGCCATCCTCCTCCCGGAAGGATCAGCCATGACCGCAGCAACTGAGGTGCTCGCCCCGCCGATGCCGCCACTGCCAGCGCCGCCGCTCGCCATGGCACCCACCCCAGCACCTACCGCCGCAGCGTCGCAGGACCTCCTGGTCGAGGACGTCTCGATCGACGGCATGTGCGGCGTCTACTGAGGTCGACCCATGACCTCTTCCCCGGTGGCGGTCGGCTTCGACCTCGATGCCAGGTGGACGCTCGATCGCCAGGTGTCCGTGCGTCCGGAGCCGTTCGGTGCGCTGCTCTACCACTTCGGTACGCGCCGCTTGTCCTTCCTGAAGGATCCCCGGCTGCACGTGGTGGTCACGACGCTGGACGGGCACCCGACGGCGCGTGACGCCTGCCTCGCGGCCGGTGTCCAGGAGCCCGAGCTCCCTGACTTCACCGTTGCGCTGACCAGGCTGGCGACCAGCCAGATGATCCATCCCTCTGCCCCCGGATTGGACGTGGTCCAGCCATGACCGTGATCGACGCGCCGGGCCCGATGCGGCTGGTGGATCATTTCGAGCGTGGCCTCGACGCCCCCATCTGCCTCACCTGGGAGCTCACCTACGCCTGCAACCTTGCGTGCGTGCACTGCCTCTCGAGCTCGGGACGGCGTGACCCGCGGGAGCTGACCACCGAGCAGGCGAAGGCGGTGATCGACGAGCTGCAGCGCATGCAGGTGTTCTACGTGAACATCGGGGGCGGCGAGCCGACGGTGCGCAGCGATTTCTGGGAGCTCGTCGACTACGCGACGGCGCACCAGGTCGGGGTGAAGTTCTCCACCAACGGGGTGCGGATCACCCGGGCTGTGGCAGACCGGCTCGCGGCCAGCGACTACGTCGACGTCCAGATCTCGCTGGACGGTGCGACCGCGGCGGTCAACGACGCGGTCCGAGGTGCGGGCTCGTACGACACGGCGCTGGCCGCGATGGGCCACCTGTTCGCGGCGGGCTTTCGTGGCTTCAAGATCTCGGTCGTGGTGACCCGGCAGAACATCGACCAGCTCGACGACTTCAAGGCCCTCGCCGACCAGTTCGGTGCCCAGCTGCGGCTGACCCGGCTGCGACCGTCCGGTCGAGGGGCTGACGTCTGGGACGAGCTCCATCTGCTGGCGGGGCAGCAGCGCCAGCTCTACGACTGGCTGGTGGCCCACGGCGAGGGCGTCCTCACCGGCGACTCCTTCTTCCATCTCGCCGCCTACGGGGATGCGCTCCCGGGCCTGAACCTGTGCGGGGCGGGGCGAGTGGTGTGCCTGATCGATCCGGTCGGGGACGTGTACGCCTGCCCCTTCGCGATCCACGACGAGTTCCTCGCCGGCAACGTCACCTCGACCGGGGGCTTCACGCAGGTGTGGCGGACCTCGGAGCTCTTCACTTCGCTGCGGGAACCGCAGACCGGAGGGTCGTGCCGTAGCTGTGGCGCGTACGACGGGTGCCGTGGCGGCTGCATGGCGGCGAAGTTCTTCACCGGGCTCCCGCTCGACGGGCCGGACCCGGAGTGCGTGCAGGGCTACGGCGTCGATGCGCTGCTGGCCAGGGGCGAGACGGCCAAACCCCGGCCCTCGCTGGACCATTCACGCCCAGCGCCGTCGAAGCGCGTTCCGTCGAAGCGGGCGCCGGTGATGCTCACGCTGACCGATGGACCCCGTGCTGTGCCGGTGAGCGCGTGCGAGGAGAACCCGCTGGCGGGCTTCGTCGCGCCGTCGGCAGCTGCTGGCCCCGGTGCTGGCGTTGGCTAAGAACCCCTGGTTCGAGACGGTCGCGGAAGCGCAGCGCAGAGCAAAGAGACGCCTCCCGCCGTCGGTCTACAGTGCGCTGCTCGCTGGTTCGGAGCGCGGCGCGACGTACGCCGACAACACGGCCGCCTTCGCCGAGATCGGTCTCGCTCCGCACGTGGCAGGGCACCAGAGCAAACGGGTCATGGCGACCTCGGTGATGGGTCAGCCGATCTCGATGCCGGTGATCATCTCGCCGACCGGGGTGCAGGCGGTGCACCCCGACGGTGAGGTCGCGGTGGCGCGCGCGGCGGCCGCACGCGGGACGGTCATCGGCCTCAGCTCGTTCGCCAGCAAGCCGCTGGAGGAGGTCGTCGCAGCGAATCCGCAGACGTTCTTCCAGCTGTACTGGATGGGTTCGCGCGAGGACATGGTGGAGCGGATGGACCGTGCCCGCGCCGCCGGGGCCGTCGGCCTGATCGCCACGCTGGACTGGTCGTTCTCGCATCACAGGGACTGGGGCAGCCCGGTGATCCCTGACCGGATGGACCTCCGGGCGATGGTCCGGTTCGCACCCGAAGGACTGCGGCGCCCCCGCTGGCTTGCTTCGTTCGCGCGCGCGGGCGGCATCCCCGACCTCACGACCCCGAACCTGGACCGAGGGGCCGGACCCCCGACGTTCTTCGAGGCGTACGGCCAGTGGATGCAGACTGCGCCGCCGAGCTGGGAGGACATCGCCTGGCTGCGGAACGAGTGGGGCGGCCCGTTCATGCTCAAGGGTGTCTGTCGGGTCGATGACGCGCTGCGTGCGGTGGACGCGGGCGTGACGGCGTTGTCGGTGTCCAACCACGGGGGCAACAACCTCGACTCGACCCCTGCCTCGATCCGGGTGCTGCCAGCGATCGCGAACCGCGTCGGAGGTCAGGTCGAGGTCTTGCTCGACGGCGGCGTGCGGCGCGGCAGCGACGTCGTCAAGGCGTTGGCGCTCGGCGCGCGCGCGGTCATGATCGGCCGGGCCTACCTCTGGGGGCTCGCCGCGAACGGGCAGGCCGGTGTCGAGAACGTGCTTGACATCCTGCGATCGGGGATCGACTCCACCCTGCTGGGGCTGGGGCGCGCGTCCATCGACGAGCTCGGCCCCGACGACTTGTCGGTGCCGCCGGGCTTCACGCGGACGCTGGGCGTGCCCTCGGCCGACGCTTAGCCCGGGCGCGTGGGCCCGATCATGGATGCCGGTTCGGATGCGACCGCGGCTCCGGCAGGATCGGCGACGGGCACCCGGGCCGTGATCGATGACCGGCTGAGCCGCTGGCAGGGTGGTCGCGTCCTGCTCGGGGGCTCGCCCTGGGGAGTGACGCGAGTGGCGCCCGCCGTGGCACGGCTGCTGGACCGGATGCAGCAGGCCGGGGAGTACGGGGTGCTGGCGGAGGACGCGACGGAGCAGTCCGCGTTCGAGCTGCTGATCGACCGAGGCGTCGCTCATCCGATCGCGACACCGTGTCCCGCGGATGGCGCGGTGGCTGTGGTCGTACCTGCCTATGGCCGCCCTCAGCTGCTCGCACGCTGCCTTGGGTCGCTGGCCTCGTCGCCAGTCGATGTCCTGGTCGTCGACGACGCCTCACCCGACGCGGCGGCCCTCGCCGCTGTGGTCGCGCAGTACAAGGCCCAGTTGCACCGGCACGAGACGAACCAGGGAGCCGCAGGGGCGCGCAACACTGGTCTGGGACTGACCGAGGCGCCTCTCGTCGCCTTTGTCGACTCGGACTGCGTGGCTCCACCCGGGTGGCTGGACGCGCTGGTGCCGCTGTTCGACGAACCACGAGTGGGCGCGGTTGCCCCTCGCGTCTTGCCGCGGGCGGCGTCGGCCCGCCGGTCGCTGCTCGCGAGCTACGAAGCCAGCCGATCCTCGCTTGACATGGGACGCCATCGCCGCCTGGTCCGCCCGGGCGCTGCGCTGGGCTTCGTCCCGTCGGCGGCGCTGGTGGTCCGGCGGGCAGCGCTGGGCGACAGCGGGTTCGATCCACAGCTGCGCCTCGGGGAGGACGTCGACCTGATCTGGCGGCTCGCCGGGGCGGGTTGGCAGGTCCGGTACGAGCCCACGGTCACGGTGGAGCACGAGCCGAGGCTCGGACTGCGGGACTGGGCCGGGAGACGGTTCGCCTACGGGACCTCTGCCGCTGCGCTCGACCGTCGCCACCCTGGACGTCTCGTGCCTGCGGACGTGTCCGTCTGGAGCGTCGCCGTGGCTGCGTTGCTCGTCGGGCGCAGGCGCAGGCTTGCAGTGCTGGTGGGAGGAGGCGCCGCGGTCGCCCTCGGGCGACGGCTACGTCGCATCGACGAGGGCACGAAGCTCGGGGCCGTCATCGTCGGCAAGGGGTTCCTCGCCGACTCGACGGCCATCGGCCATGCGCTGCGGAGAGAGTGGTGGCCGGTCGGTTGGCTGGCTCTGGCGTGCGCCAGCCGGAGCCGCACTGCTCGGTTGGGTGCAGCGGCGATGCTTGCGCCGCTCGCGCTCGAGTGGGTACGCGAGCGCCCGGACCTCGATCCGGTCCGCTACAGCGTTCTTCGCCTGCTGGACGATGCCGCCTACGGCGCCGGCGTGCTGACGAGCGCTCTGCGGTGGCGGAGACCGCGCTGTCTCCTGCCACGGGTGAGAGTGCCGTCCCGCGCAGCCAGCAGCTGAGCGAAGCGGCGAGTACGCCGTGCACGCCTTGCCTGCAGTCCGGGCCGGGCTTGACGCAACCAAATGGTTGCCATACGGTCGATGGCAACCGAACAGTTGCAACCGAGGAGGGCCCCGATGGGATTTCCGGACCGCATCGAACGCACCGTACGCATCGACCGACCGCTGGACTCCGTGTGGTCGGCCATCACCACGGCGGAAGGCCTCGGCACCTGGTTCGGGCAGAGCGCCGAGATCGACCTGCGCGTCGGCGGCAAGGCGACTCTGACCTGGGAAGGCGGTCACTGCGCGCAGCTGCGCATCGAGCGGCTCGAGCCGAAGACGGTGTTCGGCTACACCTGGGGCATCTATGGCCTGCCCGAGGGCGATCAGCGACGGACGTACGTCGAGTTCACCCTGACGCCGGATGACGCCGGCACGTCGGTCACGGTCGTCGAGACCGGTTTCGCCCAGCTCGACGCGGACGACCATGCCAAGGCGTTCGAGGGCAACGTGCGCGGCTGGGCCAGCGAGCTCGACGAGCTCGTCGCCTACCTGCATGCCTGAGCGTGCCTCCGAGGCGGTCGCGGAGTCCGTGTTCGTCGCCCTCGCCGACCCGAACCGACGGGCGATCCTCGCCGTGCTCTCCGCGCGAGGGCCTACCACCGTGACCGAGCTCGCCGACGCGTTGCCCATCACCCGGCAAGGGATCGCGAAGCATCTGGCGCTGCTCGCCGAGGCCGGCCTGGTCGCAGCGGAGCCCGGCGAGCGACGCCGCGTCAGGTACCGCCTGCAGTCCGGCCCGATGCAGATCGCCCAGCAGTTCCTCGCCGCGTTGGCCAGGGACTGGGACGGCCCGTTGAGCGCGCTGCGGGAGCACCTCGAGTAAGCCGCAGCCCCCTGTCACAGCTAGCAGCCACGGAAGAAAGGCACTGCCATGTCGGTGAGCTTCACGACAACGTTCCAGGTCGATCGGACCCCTGAGGAGACCTTCGACGCCATCCTCGACATCCGCCACTGGTGGTTCGGAGAGATCGAGGGCAGCACGGCGAGCCTCGGCGACGAGTTCTCCTACCGTGTCCCCGGGATCCATTTCAGCCGGATGCGCGTCACCGCGCTCGTCCCAGGAATCAAGCTCAGCTGGCTCGTCGTCGACAGCCGCCTGGACTTCGTCGAGGACACGGAGGAGTGGACGGGGACGACGGTCACCTTCGTGCTCTCCGAGGACCGCGGTCGTACCGAGGTGCGGTTCACCCATGAGGGCTTGGTTCCCGAGCGTGAGTGCTACGACGCATGCTCGAACGCCTGGTCGTCCTACCTGCACGGCAGCCTTCGCGACCTCATCGAGGCCCAGCCCGCTGCCTGAGGCCCTCAGTCAGAGAACGAGGCGCGGGACGTTTCCGGACGGCTCGCTCGGGGCATCAGGCGGTGAGCAGTCCCGCGACGCAGCGGGTCCGAGCAAGGAGGCGTCATGGAACGCGACGAGCAGGAACGCCCAGCCGAGACCACCGAGACCACCGAGCCGAGGAGCAGTCCGCGTTGTCGAAGGCCGCGGCGCTTGGTCCGCTCCCCGGCATCCACGACGAGGAAGACGCCGCAGCAGGCGACAGCTAGGGAGCCCCAGCACCGTCAGGGCTCAGCGCCAGGACTCTGCGCCAGGACTCAGCGCCAGGACTCAGCGTCAGGGCACGATCTCGAAGACGGTGTCGAAGGCAACGAGGCGGAGCGTGCGCAGCGCGACGGCGCTGGGGCGTCGGATCCTCACCTGTCCGCCCCGCCTGAGCGCGAGCTGGCGTAGTTGCGCCAGGAAGCCCAGGCCGACGGAGTCGAAGAACGTCACCCTGGCGAGGTCGACACTGGCGTCCGCTGACCTCGAATCGCGGAACACGGCCAGCAGCTCGTCGAGCTCCGGCTCGCGGCTCAGGTCGATCGAGCCCGTCAGCACGAAGGCCATGGGGCCGTGTCCAACGGATGTCTCTAGATCCACGAGACACTCCTGATGGTCACGAGAGCTGCCCGGCGACAGGGCGAAAGGGTGAACGCAGGCACGATACGCCCGGTCTGCTGCTGGAAATGAGGTGAGTCGCCCAAGCGAGACGCGAGAGCCTGGAGCCGTGACCGAGCCGCAGATCAGTTTCTCGCCGCTGCAGCGCGCGGACTTCGCGCTGCTCGCGCGGTGGTTGCAGGAACCTCTGGTGGCGCGTTGGTGGGACCACGAGTGGACGCCCGAGGCGCTCGAACGGGACTTCGGGCCGTCCGTCGACCGCACCGATCCCACCGAGATCTACCTTGCCAGCCAAGGGGGTTCGCCGTTCGGGCTGATCCAGCGCTACCGCCTGGACTCCTACCGTCCGCACCTCAAGGCGCTCGCCGCGATCGTGCCGGTTCCGCCCGCGGCGCTGAGCATCGACTACCTGATCGGCGACCCGGCGCTGCGCGGCCGGGGAATGGGCGCGGCGATGATCCGCGCGTTCGTGTCATCGAGCTGGGCGGCCTACCCGGAGGCGCCGGCCGTCATCGTCCCGGTGGTCGCAGCGAACATCGCGTCGTGGCGCGCGCTCGAGCGCGCCGGGATGCACCGCGCCGGCGCTGGGGAGCTGGAGCCGGACAACCCGGTCGACTCGCGTGAGCACGTCGTGTACCGAGTGGACCGGCCGCCCCTGATCTAGGGCTGACGCGTCGGCATGATCGAGATCTGGTTGAAGGACACGTGCGCCGGCATCGAGACGATGAAGTCGATGGTCTCGGCGATGTCCTCGACGTCGAGCCAGGTCATGAAGCCCTGCGAGTCGGCGAGCCACTGGTTCGCGCCGTCGTCAGTGACATGGTCCATCAGCTCGGTCCCAGTGACGCCCGGCTCGAGGGCGCAGACGCGGACGTTCTTCGGCCCGAGCTCGACGCGCAGGTGCCGCGACAGGTGGCTGATGAACGCCTTGCTGGCTGCGTAGACCGCGAAGTTCGGGTAGACGCCGGTCGCCGCGACCGACGAGGTGTTGATCAGATCAGAACGGTCGCCGCTGGCGGCAGCCTCGATGAGCTGGGCGGTGAACGCGCCGATGGTGTTCATCGCGGCGCTGATGTTCAGGTCGATCTGGTGCGACCACTGGTCGGTCCGACCCTCGGTGATCGCGGCGGGCAGCATGATGCCGGCGTTGTTGAACACGATGCTGGCGATCCCGAGCTCGGTGCGCACCCGCGCGGCCGCGTCGGTGACCGCCGCCGCGTCGGTGACGTCGACGACCATCGCGACGGCCGTCCCACCAGCCGAGCTGATCTCCTCAGCCAACGCGTCCAGCTTGTCCTTGCGCCTGGCGAGCAGCGCGACCTGCACGCCCCGAGCGGCGAGGCGGCGTGCCGCCTGAGCGCCGAGGCCGCTGGAGGCGCCGGTGATGACGGCGACCCGCCCTTCGATCGGCTGGAGCACGCTGTTCACGGTCATGGGATCTCCTCGACCTGCAAGCCGCGACAAGGCGACTTACTGAAGCCAATCTCCAGTTGCTGCAACGTAGGCCCGGGTGCCGGAGGCGTCAACGGCCGGCGCCCGCCGACTGCAGTCAGGTGCGGTCGGAGCCAGCCGTCCTGGGTGCGGTCGCGGTGGTCACAGCTCGCGCAGCCGACGCCACGGAAGAGGGACGTCGTAGAGTCGTGCCATGACCGAGATGAGCATGAACAAGGCCATCCACGGAGCCTTCCGGCGCGACCTCGGCCGGTTCATCGCGGCGCTGCGCGCGTTCCCCGCCGGGAACCTGACCAGGGCTCGTCAGCTCGGCACCGCGTGGTCCAACTTCGACGCCCAGCTGACTCGCCACCACGAGGGGGAGCACGCGATCGCCTGGCCTGCTCTCGAGGCCGTCGGCGTGAGTCCCGAGCTCCTGGCTGTCATGGATGCCGAGCACGAACGGATGGCCGAGGCGCTGGCCACGACGAGGTCGGCGATGGCTGCTCTCGGTCGTACCCCGGCCAAGCCGGAGGCTGACGCCGCACTCGAAGCGTTCGAGCAGCTGCAGACGGTGACCTTGGCGCACCTGTCGCACGAGGAGGCCGAGACCGAGCAGGTGTACGAGGACAAGCGGGACACCCCGGAGATCAAGGCCATGGGGAAGGCGTTCGGCAAGGTCAGCCCAGCGGTGGGCGGGGAGTTCTTCGCCTGGGTGCTCGACGGCGCGACACCGCAGGAGCGCGAGGCCATCACCCGGGACATCCCGGGTCCGGTGATCACGATCATCGGTGGCGTCTTCGGTCGTGGGTACCGCAAGAACGTCGCAACGGTCTGGATGAAGTAAGTCCCAGCTCTCGTCCCTGCGAGCCGGGCGAGGCAGTGCACCGGTGGGGACGTCTCCGCCGTTGGGGCAGCACACATGGACCGTTCGTCGGGTATCCGGGCCCTGTCGGGTCTGGCAGTCTCGCGCACGTGACCGACCCCTACCGGATCTCCCTGAGCGGCGAGATCGATCTGACGCGCGCTCCCGAGCTCCACCGGATGCTCGACGACGTAGCGTGCGGCGACGCCCGGGATGTCGTGGTCGACCTGACCGAGGTCACGTTCTGCGACTCGACTGGCCTGGCGTTCCTGGCCGGTCTCAACGAGCAGTGCAGCCGTCGCGGCAGCTCGTTGACCGTCTCGGGACCCACCCGGCACGTCCGACGGGTCCTCGATCTTGTGACCCTGGAGCCCGCGCTCGTCGTGCTCCCGGTCGGCGGCTAAGGGCCTATCCGCTCGGCACCTGGGTGCTTTCGCGCTGGCAGCGCTTTCATCTGTCCGCCCGTGACGGAACCTCACGTCATCGACTTGCGCAGGCACGTCTAGGCTTCGCGGCGTAACTGGGTGTCCGCAAACGGTTGCATCTCTCGGGGCGCGGCTCCTACGCTGCCCAGGTCCGGACGCCAACGGAGGCTGCGGATGGGCATGACGATCCGGGACATCGCCCGCGAGGCGGGTGTCTCGACGGCAACGGTGTCGCGCGCGCTGCGAGGTCTACCCAACGTGGACCCCGTGACCCTCGCGCGGGTGCTGGCTGTCGCGGAGCGCCTCGACTACGTCGTGTCCCCGGCTGCCTCGCGGCTGGCCAGCGGCCGCGCCGGCAGCATCGCGGTCATCACCCCCTTCGTCGCGCGCTGGTACTTCGCGACCGTCCTCAGCGGCGTCGAACGCGTCCTGCAGCGCTCGGACCTGGACCTCCTCCTGTTCAGCGTCGGCGACCCGAGCGAGGTCCACCGCACACCGTCGCACCGGCGCCTGCGCAAACGGGTGGACGCTTTTCTGGTCCTGGCCCTGGAGGCGGAGAGCCCCGACGTCCGTGAGCTCTTCGATCTCGACATGCCCGTGACGCTCATCGGCACCAGCCACGACGGCTTCTCCAGCGTCTCCATCGACGACGTCGACGGCGGGCGCACGGCGACCCAGCACCTCCTCAACCAGGGGCACACCCACATCGCGCTCATCTCCGGCCGTCCGTTGCCGAGCCCCTTCACTCCCGAGCGTGACCGGTACAAGGGCTACCTCGACGCGCTCGCGGCGGCTGACCTCGCTCCGGAGCCCGGCTTCATCACGCACGGCTACTTCACGGTCGAAGGCGGAGCGGCCGCCATGACGAGCCTGCTCTCGCTGCCCGAACCCCCGACGGCTGTCTTCGTGATCTCCGACGAGATGGCGTTCGGTGCGTTGCGCGCACTGCGCCAGCACGGCCTCAGACCGGGCGAGGACGTCTCCATCGTGGGTTTCGACGGGCACAACATGGCGGACCTGCTCGACCTCTCGACGGTCGTGCAGCCGGTCGAGGAGCTGGGCGCGTGCGCGGCCCAGGCGCTGCTCGACACCATCAACGACCCCGAGCTGAAACCGACCCAGGAGCTGCTCCCGACCCAGCTCGTCGTGCGTGGCTCGTCGGGTGCGCGCCGGCCGCCGTCGTGACCAGGTAACGCGGTGGCGTTCATTTCGTGACCTGGCCGACGCCAAACCGTAACCGCGTACATCACGAGAAAATCTGCGCGAAACCTTGCCGTCACCCCTCGGCAGGGTCCACGATGATCGCGTTTACACGCCCTAGGCCCCGCGGCGTCGCCGGGTCCCACTACGGGAGGCACAATGAGGAAACGCGCGACCCGCATCGCGCTCATCGCTTCAGCCGCAGCAAGCACCTTGGTGCTCGCTGCATGTTCCAGCAGCTCCAGCGGCGGAGCCCAGGCGTCGGCTAGCAACACCGACCCCGCCTGCGCACCGTACGCCGCCTACATGGGTCACTCAGGCAAGACCGTCTCCATGTACGGGTCGATCATCTCGCCCGAGTCCGACTCCCTGAACAAGTCCTGGGCCCAGTTCCAGACCTGCACCGGGATCACGATCGCCTACGAAGGCTCGAACGACTTCGAGTCCCAGCTTCCGGTTCGCGTGCAGGGTGGCACCGCCCCCAACCTCGCGATCATCCCGCAGCCCGGTCTCATCGCTCAGATGGTGAAGACGGGCAAGGCGTTCGCCGCTCCGGACCAGGTCTCCAAGAACGTGGACCAGTACTGGAACAAGCAGTGGAAGGCCTACGCCACGGTCAACGGGCAGTTCTACGGCGCGCCCATGAGCGCCAACCTCAAGTCCCTGGTGTGGTACTCACCGTCCGCGTTCAAGGCAGCCGGCTACACGGTCCCGACGACGTGGGCCGACATGATGACCCTGAGCAACAAGATCGTCTCCGACGGCAAGATGAAGCCGTGGTGCGGCGGCATCGGCTCGGGTACCGCCACCGGATGGCCGGCCACTGACTGGCTCGAGGAGATCGTCCTCCGCCAGCTCGGCCCGGACGTCTACGACAAGTGGATCACCCACGACGTCAAGTTCAACTCGCCCGAGATCACCTCGGCGATGAGCACGCTGAACGGCTGGATGCGTAACCCGGCATTCGTCAACGCAGGCTTCGGCAACGTCGCCACCATCGCCACGACGACGTTCCAGGACGCCGGCAAGCCGATCCTCACCGGAAAGTGCGCGATGCTGCAGCAGGCCTCCTTCTACGAGGCCCAGTGGCCGGCAGGCACCACCGTCGGTCCCGACAAGGCAGTCAACGCGTTCTACCTGCCCGCGATGGGCACGCAGTTCGGCAACCCGGTCGAGGGTGGCGGCGAGTTCGTCGTCGCGTTCTCCAACGACCCGGCTGTCCAGGCGGTCCAGACCTACCTCTCGACGCCGCTGTGGGCCTCGAGCCGGGTCAAGGTCGCAACCGGTTGGGTCTCGGCGAACAACGGGGTCGACAAGTCCCTGTACACCGACCCGATCGACCAGCTGTCGGCGAAGTACCTGACCGACCCGACGGCTACCTTCCGGTTCGACGCGTCGGACCTCATGCCAGCAGCAGTCGGATCCGGGAAGTTCTGGACCGAGATGACGGCATGGTTCGCGGAGAACAAGGACACGTCAGCAGTCTTGTCGGCAATCGACGGGGCCTGGCCTTCCTGACACGTGGGTGATGCTGGGGCCCGGGTCCTCTTGACCCGGGCCCCAGCACTCACGAGGATCTCCGCTAGCCCTTACTCGGGCACCGGCTCCGCCAGCGTGGACCTGTAGCAAAGAGCACAGCCTGCACGGCCCACACAGCGACTCGTCGCGCCACCGTCGGCGCGGCTCGAGGAGGAGCGCGTGTCCGCACCGATCCCTTCCACCGCGGTCCTCGGCAGTGCTATCGGGGACATCATCACGGACGCGATCCCGAAGATCGGCCAGATGCTGGTCGCGCTGGCCGTCTTCTTCGCCGTCCTCCTTCTCGTGTTCTTCCTCTTCGCCCGCGCGAAGGGCAAGGCGCAGACCCCTCTCGCGATCATCGCGTTCCTCGGCCCAGCCGTCGTGCTGGTGGCCGATCGGTCTGGTGATGCCGGCGATCCGCACCATCACCCTCAGCATGTTCAACTCCGGACAGCACGAAGTTCGTCGGCCTCAAGAACTACGACTGGGCCTTCACCGATCCCGATACGCGGCAGGTGCTGGTCAACACCATCCTCTGGCTGCTGATCGCGCCGATCGCGGCGACGGCGCTTGGCCTGATGCTCGCGCTGCTCATCGACCGGATGAAACGGGAGTCGATCCCGAAGTCGCTGCTCTTCATGCCGATGGCCATCTCGTTCGTCGGCGCCAGCATCATCTGGAAGTTCGTCTACGACTACCGCGACCCGTCGCTGCCCGCAGATCGGCTTGCTGGAACAGGTGGCGATCTGGCTCGGCTGGAAGAACCCGCCGAACTGGTTGCTGTGGCAGCCGTTCAACAACTTCTTGCTCATGGTCATCATGGTGTGGATCCAGGTCGGCTTCGCGATGGTCGTGCTCTCCGCGGCGATCAAGGCGATCCCCGCTGATGTCATCGAGGCTGCGGCGCTCGACGGCGCGACCGGCGCCAAGCTCTTCCGCACGGTCACCATCCCGATGATCCGCAACACCCTCATCGTGGTGTTCACGACCATCCTGATCGCTGTGCTGAAGATCTTCGACATAGTCCGGACCACCACCGGCGGAAACTTCAATACGCAAGTCCTGGCGAACGACATGTACAACCAGACGTTCACCCTGTTCGACAACGGTCGGGGTAGCGCGCTGGCGGTGATCCTCTTCATCGGGGTCATGCCGGTCATGTACTACAACATCCGGCAGCTGCGGAAGGAGCGTGCGACGCGATGAGCGTTGGTACTGGCGAGTCAGTCGTCGTCGATTCACCCCCGCCGCCCCCACCGGAGCGCAAGGAAGGCCAGTCCGCCGCGATGCGGGCGTCGTTCAGCTCACCGTGGGCGTCCTTCATCGTCATCATCATCACCGTCCTGTGGACCATCCCGACCATCGGCCTCTTCGTCACCTCGTTCCGGCCGGCCGGCGATGTCGCGAGCAGCGGGTGGTGGACCTTCTTCCAGCACCCGTCGGTCACGCTCGCGAACTATCAGAACGTGCTCTCCGGCGGCGGGTCCGGTGCTGCCGGGCTCGCGCCGTTCTTCGTGAACTCGTTCATCATCACGATCCCGGGCGCGTTGATCCCTCTGACCCTCGCGTGCATGGCGGCCTACGCCCTCGCCTGGATCCCCTTCCGGGGTGCGACGTTCATCTTCTTCGCGATCTTCGCGCTGCAGGTGATCCCGCTGCAGATGGCGCTGCTGCCCCTGCTGCAGCTCTTCACCGGCAACCTCAGCCTGTTCGGGGTTCACATCCCGAGTCCGAACATCGCGGGGCTGGCCAACGAGCCGTATCTGCCGGTGTGGATCGCGCACACCATGTTCGCGCTCCCGCTGGCGGTGTTCCTGCTCCACAACTTCATCTCGCAGCTGCCGAAGGATCTCTTCGAGGCAGCCCGCGTCGACGGCGCCAGCCACTTCCTGATCTTCCGGAAGATCGTGCTCCCGCTGTCGACGCCGGCCATCGCCTCGTTCGCGATCTTCCAGTTCCTGTGGGTGTGGAACGACCTCTTGGTCTCGCTGACCTTCGCCGGCGGCGGGACGGCGGTCGAGCCGCTCACCGCCCGGCTCTCCCAGCTGACCGGCGCGTTCGGCAGCAAGTGGGAGCTCCTCACGGCGGGGGCGTTCATCGCGATCATCGTCCCGCTGATCGTGTTCTTCTCGCTGCAGCGGTTCTTCGTCCGCGGCCTGCTCTCGGGCTCCGTCAAGGGCTGACCAACGGCCGGCTCTGCGTCTGCAGGGTCGCCCCAACGATCGAAGGGTCCCCCGAACCGATTGGCTTCGGGGGACCCTTCGACGTCGCTCTGATTGGCTGGCTTCAGCCGCGTTCGGCGATACGCGCGCGCCACCAGTGGGCGCTGTCCTTCGGGGTGCGCTCCATGGACTTGGAGTCGACGCCGATGATGCCGAAGCGCTTCGTCCAGCCTTCGGCCCACTCGAGGTTGTCGAGCAACGACCAGGCGTAGTAGCCACGGACATCGACCCCGCCGGCGCGGGCCGAGAGCAGCTCGTTGATGTGGTCGCGGTAGTAGCTCACGCGGCCCTCGTCGTGGATCGCGCCGTCGATGAGCTCGTCGGGCGCAGCCATGCCGTTCTCCGTGATCCACAGGGGGACACCGGGCAGGGCGCTGGCGGCCTGCCGCAACGCGTCGCCGAGGCCGGACGGCTCGATCTCCCAGCCCATGTCGGTGAGAGGCGGGCGGGGCCGGAAGGTGAAGGCCGGAGCACCGGGGAAGGCCGCGGTGTCCTGCCCGACCGCATCGGCGTCGCCGCCGCCCACCGCGACGCGCAGCACGGTGTAGTAGTTCTCGCCCAGCCAGTCGATGGGCTCGGCGATCACCGACCGGTCCGACTCGCGGACGAACGACCAGTCGCTGACCGAGGCGGTCGACTCCAGCACGTCCGCCGGAACGCCGCGGCCGGCGAGGAGCTCGAGCCAGATCCGGTTCTGCAGGCCGTCGACGTGCCGGGCGGCGTCAGCGGCCTCCGCGCTCTCCGCGCGCACCGGGATGAGGTTGAGCACGACACCCGGGTTGCGCGCACCGGCAGCGCGAAGCCGTTGCGTGGCAAGGCCGTGCCCCAGCATCAGGTGGTACGCCGCGGACAGGGCTGCGGCGCCGTCCCGGTAGCCGGGGGCGTGCACGCCCGCCGAGTACCCGAGGAAGGCAGCGCACCAGGGCTCGTTCAGGGTCGCCCAGCGGTCGACCCGGTCACCGAGCCGGTCGGCGACGACGGAGGTGTAGTCGGCGAAGCGCTCCGCGGTGTCGCGGGACGTCCAGCCACCGGCGGCCTGCAGCGGGCTCGGGAGATCCCAGTGGTACAGCGTCGCCGCCGGGCGGATGCCGCGGGCGAGCAGGCCGTCGACCAGGCGGTCGTAGAAGCCGATGCCCTCGGCCGAGACGCCACCCGAGCCGGTCGGGAGCACCCGCGGCCAGCTGATGGAGAAGCGGTAGGAGTCGACGCCCAGCCAGCCGAGCAGGTCGAGGTCCTCCTCGACGCGATGCACGTGGTCGCAGGCGGGCTCGCCGGTCGCGCCGTCGAGGATCTTGCCCGGGGTGTCGGCGAAGTCGTCCCAGATCGAGCGGCCGCGCTCGGCCACGGCTCCCTCGATCTGCCACGACGCGGTGGCAACGCCGATCTCGAGATCCTTGGGCAGCAAGGGTTCCTGACGGTCCGTCGTCTGTGTCATGGCAGAAAGCGTAACGGTCGGAGTGGCCCAGCAGGAGCCTTGGGGCCGACGAAAACGAGCGGCAGGCGCGATTCGGCGCCTGCCGCTCTGTATCGCTCAAGATCGAGGGTCGTCCTGGCGGCCCTGACCGGTCCTGCTCGCGCTACTTCGTGTTGACGGTGATCTTCGCGACGCCTACCAGCAGCCCGGCCTTGACCGCGTCCGTCTTGAACACCTTGTCGAGCACGGTGGCCGCGTCGGGGGAGATCAGGACGCGAGTTCCCTCGAGGATCGCGGTGTCGTTCGGGCCGGTCTCGAGCGGCTTCAACGTCGAGCCGGCGAGGTTGAAGAGGTACGCGTGGGTGGCCGCTGAAGCACCGTTGACCGCGACATCGCCATAGAGCTTGGACGTCCCGGGGTCGATGTCGAAGTTCGTCAGCGACACCTTGGTTCCGCCGGAGGTCAGCGACAGGCCCGAACCCATGTGCTGGACGTCGCCCGTGACGTACGGCATGCGGCTGTAGGGCTTGTAGTAGGTGATGTTGCCACCGGTGATCGGGAACGAGACGGAGCCGTTGGCCAGGGTGGCGGTGCCGATCACGCCCGGGGTGAGCTTGAGCTGGGTCAGCGCCGCGACGAAGCCGGCGTCGAGGGCGACGGCGGTGCTCTGTCCGGTCAGTGCGGGGATCTGCGCGAGCGGCTTGTCACTGGCTCCGGCTGACGAGGTGCTCGAGCACGCGGCGAGGGACAGGGCGACCAGCGCTGCTGCCATGAAGCCCTTGACGGCTGTGGGGGTGGTGCGCATGGTGACCATTCCTTCGATTGGGTTGCTGTCGAAGGTGCTTCGGCGACGAGCGCGCCATGGATTGGTCGAGTGACCGGCGTCACTCGTTGGGCCGATCGGCGTCCCCCGTCGGGGTACGTCCTCGCTCTGTAAGGGGTTTCGACCGCCCCCTTCTGATGCGGCGGGCCTACTGTCGCCACCATGCGCCTGCCGACCCTGCCCGCCGAGCCGCCGCGGTTGTGGCCCAGGCCACCGACCCGGCTGCGGGACACGCGCTCGGTCGTCACGGTCGGACGGCTGCTGGGGAGCGCCTTCGCGATCTGCCTGGTGACCGGGGTGTTCAGCCATCTGCACCAGCATCCGGTTGCCTGGTTCCCGTTGCCGACCCGGCCAGCCTCGCTGTTCCGATGGACGCAAGGGATCCACGTCGCTGTCGGCCTGGCAGCGATCCCCTTGCTGCTGACCAAGCTCTGGACGGTCTATCCCCGGCTGTTCTCCTGGCCACCTGCAAGGACCGTCATCTCGGTCCTGGAGCGGCTGAGCATCGCGGCCTTGGTGGCGGGGGCGATCTTCGAGCTCACCACGGGCCTGCTCAACATCCTGCAGTGGTACCCCTGGAAGTTCGGCTTCATCCAGGCGCACTGGTGGGTCGCCTGGCTCACGATCGGCGCCCTGCTGCTGCACATCGCGGTGAAGCTGCCGCTCATCACCGGGCACTGGCGCAAGCCTGCTCCCTCGCCGGAGGAGGCCGAGCAAGAACGGCTCACCGGTGTGAGCCGGCGTTCGCTGATCACGGCCGGCGTCGGCAGTGCTGCGGTGGTCACGCTGGTCACGGTCGGGCAGAGCGCGCGCTGGTTCGGACGGACCGCGCTGCTGGCCCCACGCACTCCCGGCGACGGGGCGAGCGGGGTGCCGATCAATCGCACGGCGGCCGATGCCGACGTGGTCGAGTCCGCCCAGGCCTCCGACTGGGTGCTGACCGTCGTGGGCTCCCCGAACCTCTCGCTGACTCTTGCGCAGCTGCGAGCGATGCCGCAGACGACGGTCTCGTTGCCCATCGCCTGCGTCGAAGGGTGGAGCGTGCAGGCGAGCTGGACAGGGGTGCGGCTGAGCCACGTGCTCGACGCTGCGGGGACGCCCACCGATGTCGAGCTGCGCGCGGTGTCGTTGGAGCAGCACGGCGGGAGCCGTGAAGCGCTCGTCGCGGCCGATCTGGCGCGCGATCCGCTGACGCTGCTGGCCCTGGAGCTCGAGGGCGAGGAGCTCACGCTCGACCACGGGTGGCCGTGCCGGCTCATCGCACCCGGTCGCCCGGGCGTCGCGCAGACCAAGTGGCTCTCGCGGATCGAGGCGGCATGAACGCGGTTCGGGTCACGCGCTACGGGCTGGGCGGGGTCGGCGTCATCGTGATGTCCGTCGCCATCCTCGGCATCCTGCGCGACCACGCCCAGACGGCGCCGGTGTCGCTGTTCATCTGGCTGGCCGCCGGCGTCGCGCTGCACGACGGTCTGGTCGCGCCCATGCTCCTCGGGATCGGTGCGCTGGTGTTCAGAGTGGTGCCGGTCAGGCTGCGTGGGGTGGTGAGCGTCGGTCTGGTAGCAGCCGGGACGGTGCTGCTGGTGGCAGTGCCGATCATCATCGCCTCGCACCGTCCGAAGCAGAACGCGACCATCCTGCCGCTGAACTACGTCGCGAGCCTGCTCGTCATCGAGGGAGCCCTGCTCGCCGCCACGGCGATCGCCGTGACGGTGGTGCTGCGGCGCCGGGAGAGCCAGAAAGCCTTGCCAGCCAGCAGTTAGGCGGAGCAGTCAGGCGGTGCAGCTAGGCCGGGGAGAGCGAGACGAAGCTGCGGCCGCGCACGGTCCAGGCCTCGACCAGGTCGAGGCCGGCGTTCGCCGCGACCCGAGCGATCGACGCCGCACCCAGATGAGCCCACGGGAACGGCTGGCTGGTACGACCGTGCTCGTCCTCGATCTGGACCAGGCCGTGGTCGTCGCGCTCGCCGTGCGGGTCAGCCTCGACAAGCGCGAGCCCGTCCGGCGCGAGGAGCTCACGCACCCGGCTGAGCAGAGCAGCCGGGTGGCCCCCGATGCCGACGTTCTCGTCGAGCAGGAGGACCCGGGACCAACGGCCTTCGGCGGGCAGCGGTGCGAAGACCGAACGGTGGAGCACGTTCGCGCCGGCAGCCCGGGCCGCGGCGACGGTCATCGGCGCGACGTCCACGCCGAGGCATGGCACTCCGCGTGCCATCAAGGCCGCGACGAACCTGCCCGGTCCGCATCCGACGTCCAGCGTGGGGCCGGCGCAGCGGTCGCACAGCTCGGAGTCCGTGGCGTCCACCGTGCCGGCGTACCGCTCGAGGTCGAGCACGTCGTGGCCACCGTCATCGCGCAGCAGGCGCAACGAACCCTTACGCAGCAAGGCTTGGTCATACACGTCGATGGCGGAGGCGTGCGGTGCGACCACGACAGGACCCCGACTGTCGATGATCGTCATGTGCAGCCACGCTAGGGGCTGACCGCGCGGCCCGCGCGCTGAGCCTGCTTACGAAGTCCTGACGTCGGACCGAACCAGAGCTTCTCAACAGGTGCCTGTGGCCCAACGTCGTTACGGTCAGGACATGCGCATCCTGGTGACCGGCGGAGCGGGCTTCATCGGCTCGCACGTGGCGCAGGCGTTGCTCGACGCCGGACATGAGGTGCGCGTCCTCGACCGGCTGCCGACGGAGCACGTTCCGCCGGGGGCTGAGCTGATCAAGGGTGACGTGCGCGATCGGACGGCCTGTCAGGACGCGCTGGCGGGCATCGACGCCGTCTGCCACCAGGCGGCGATGGTCGGACTTGGCGTGGACCTGCAAGACCTCCCGGGGTACGTGGGAGACAACGACCTGGGCACGGCGGTGCTCCTTGCCGCGATGGCTGAGGCGCGGGTGGACACGCTGGTGCTGGCGTCGTCCATGGTCGTCTACGGCGAAGGCGCGTACCAGTGCGTCATCCACGGGCCGGTAGCGGCCGCAGCCCGGACCGTCGCCGATCTGGAGCTCGGGATGTTCGAGCCCGGCTGCCCGAGCTGCGCCCTCCCGCTGACCTCGACCCTCGTCGACGAGGACGCCCGCCTCGATCCACGGAACGTCTACGCGGCGACGAAGGCAGCGCAGGAGTACCTCGCCGCGGCCTGGGCCCGCGGGACAGGGGGAACCGTCGCGGCGTTGCGCTACCACAACGTCTACGGGCCGCGGATGCCGCGGGACACCCCCTACGCGGGGGTGGCTGCTCTCTTCCGTTCCTCGCTGCTGCGAGGCGAGGCTCCACGGGTGTTCGAGGACGGCGGGCAGCGCCGTGACTTCGTGCACGTGCGTGACGTGGCGACCGCCAATGTTGCCGCACTGCTGGCTTCGGGGCGGCCTGGGTCGCTGCGGGCGTTCAACGTCGGGAGCGGTGTTCCGCATTCGGTCGGCGAGATGGCTCAGGCGTTGGCGCTCGCGTGCGGCGGCCCGGATCCCGTCGTGACCGGGGAGTACCGGCTGGGCGATGTCCGGCACATCACTGCTTCGTCGGCCCGCATCCGAGCCGAGCTCGGCTGGCAGCCGGCGACATCCTTCGCGGCCGGGGTCGCCGAGCTCGCCCACGAGCATGCGGGATCCGCGTGAGCACGCACGCGGTTGACGTGGTGCTTCCCTGCCTCGACGAGGCGGAGGCTCTCCCCGTCGTGCTGGGCCAGCTGCCCCGGTGGTACCGGGCGATCGTCGTGGACAACGGGTCCGCGGATGACTCGGCAGAGCGGGCTGCCGCGCTCGGCGCGCTCGTGGTGAGCGAGGACCGCCGTGGCTACGGCTCGGCCTGTCACGCCGGTCTGCTCGCTGCGACCGCCGACATCGTGGCTTTCGCCGACTGCGACGGCTCGCTCGACCTCAGCCAGCTGCCTGGTCTTGTCGAGCTCGTCGCGAGCGGCGCCGCCGACCTGGTCGTGGGACGACGGCGCCCGACGACGTTCACTGCGTGGCCGCTGCATGCACGCGTCGCCAACGTCGAGCTCGCCCGGCGGGTCCGCCGCCGCACCGGGACGTCGTTGCGCGACATCGGTCCGCTGCGCGTCGCTCGACGGGTCCCGTTGCTCGGGCTCGATCTCCAGGATCGACGCAGCGGCTATCCGTTGGAGACCGTGGTGGCCGCCGCCGACGCCGGCTGGCGGATCCGGCAGGTCGATGTCGACTACCTCCCCCGCACCGGCCGGTCGAAGGTGACCGGCACCTGGCTCGGCACCCTGCACGCGGTGCAGGACATGAGCGCGGTCCTGCGGTGAGCGGCCGGCGGCGGACGGCACCCCGGTGGACGGCACGCGGTGGACGGCAGTGCGGTCGACGGCACTGCCGTGCTGACCCTCCCGACCCTGGTGGTCCTCGCCAAGAGCCCGCGTCCCGGCTTGGTGAAGACCAGGCTGACGCCGGACTACTCCCCGCACGAAGCGGCGCTGCTCGCCGCGGCCGCGCTCGAGGACACCCTCGACGCGGTCGCTGGAGCCCGTGCCAGTCACCGCCTGCTCCTTCTGGACGGGCCGGCGGACCGCTGGCAGCGGCCGGAATTCGAGGTCGTGCCGCAGCAGGGAGCGGGTCTGGACGAGCGCCTGCTGCATGCGTTCTCGGTCGCGTTCGCGCGGAGCGCGGGACCAGTCCTGCTCGTCGGCATGGACACCCCTCAGCTCTCCCCGGAGCTGCTGGACGTCGATCTCGCCGGCGCCGACGCCGTGCTGGGGCCGGCCTGCGACGGCGGGTTCTGGGCGCTGGGCTTCGCCAGGACGGTCGAGCCGGCGGTGCTGGCACGCTGCCTGCTCGGGGTGCCGATGTCGCAACCGGACACCGGCGCCCGGCAGCTCCGGCGTCTACGCAGCGCTGGGCTCAGCGTCACCGTGCTGCCGGAGCTGCTGGACGTCGACACGGCGAACGACGTCGACGTCGTCAGGGCGCTCGCCCCTGACACCTGCTTCGCGCGGCTCGCCACCCTGATGCGCCCAAGCCGGCTCGCGGAGCCGGCATGAGAACGAGCAAGCTCCTCCCGGGTGTCGCGTGCCTGGTCCTCGTGGTCGTCCTGGGCCTGACCGTCGCGGTCGGCGACCGCGACGGGAGCTCACGGCTGACCTCGTGGGCGGTGGTGGCGTCGTGGCTGGCTTTCGCTCTCGCGGCCTGGAGCGTCCGGGCGCTGACCGAGCGCGCTGCGCTGCGCCTGATCGTCACCGTCGGGGTGGTGCTCCAGGCCTGGGGCGCGCTGTTCACCCCTCGGCTGTCCGACGACGTCTATCGATATGCCTGGGACGGCCGGGTCGGGAACCACGGCATCGACCCCTACTCGTACGTGCCGAACGCACCGCAGCTCAGCGGCCTGCGGGTTCCGTGGCTGTTCCCACCGGGACAGGTGCCGCTCATCAACCGGCCGGACGTGCACACGATCTACCCTCCGGTCGCGCAGCTGTGGTTCCGGCTCGTCGATCTCGTGTCGCCTGACTCGCTCGGGATACGTGGGTACCAGCTCGCGGCTGGGTTGGTGGCTGTGGCCACCACGTTCGTGCTCATCGGGGTGCTCCGGCGGCTCGGGAAGGACCCCCGGAACGCGGTGCTCTGGGCCTGGTGCCCGCTCGTGGTGCTGGAGTCGGGCGCCAACGGTCATGTCGACGGGCTCGGGGCGTTGCTGACGCTGCTCGCCGTGTACTGGTTGGCGCGGCGCCGCACCTGGCTGGGTTCGGTCGTTCTCGGCGTCGCCGTCGGGGTCAAGCTCCTCCCCGCGCTGGTGCTGCCGGCTGTGGTCCGGCGGAGCCCGTGGAAGGTCGTCGTGGGAGTGGTCGGCGTCCTCGGTCTCTCCTACCTCCCTCACGTGCTCGGGGTTGGTTCAGGGACGATCGGCTTCCTTCCGCAGTACCTGGCGGACGAGGGCTACGACGACGGCAGTCGCTTCGCGATCCTGTCTGCGTTGCTTCCGCATGGCTGGACGAGCATCGCTGCGGTGCTGGTCCTGCTGGCGACCGCCACGGTGGTGCTGCTGCGCTCGGAGCCGGACGACCCGTGGCGCTGGGCCGCGGTCATGGTCGGGGTCAGCCTGCTCATCGTGACGCCCACGTACCCGTGGTACGCGCTGCTGCTCGTCCCCCTCGCCGTGGTCGCCTCGCGCCCCTCCTGGCTGGTGGTCGCGGCGGCCGGCTACGTCCCCTACCTGTTCGGCTTCACCCAGGACACGATCGCTTCGCGGGCGGTCGTCGGGTATGGCCTCGCCGGGCTCGTGGTGCTCGTCGCCGCGCTCCGACGGCGGTGGGTCGCGGACTCTGCACCATCGGTGCAGCACACCGTCCACCCCGTGCAGCCGGTCGCCCGGTGAACGATTCGCGGGCCAGGGACGTCACCAGAGGTATGGGTTCTCTGCGACGCGCCCGAGCCCTGCGGTGGGGCGCCGTCGTCGCAGGGGTTGCCGCGCTCGTGGCCATCCCCTCGCTCGTCGCGGCCGCTCCCGTTCCGAGCTCCGGGCTCTCGGCTCAGCAGGTGGTCACCGCCGCCTTGCGTTCCGAAGAGGTCGCGTACCAGGGTCTCGTCCAGATCGACGGTCGGTTGGGGTTGCCCACCCTGCCCGTCGCCGCAGGGTCGGCCGCGCTGCTCGACGAGAGCTCGCGGGTGCGCTCCTGGTACGCGTCTGCGACATCGTGGCGGACTGACGTCCTCTCGGCCGCGGGGCAGGAGGAGGAGCTCAGCGGCAGCGACGGCACCGTGCAGTGGAGCTACGAGAACGACCGCGTCACGACGGTGCACGGGACCGCCCGGGTTCACCTCCCGCAGCCCAGCGACCTGCTCCCGCCGGCCGCGGCACGCAGCGTCCTCGCGTGGATCGGGCCAACCGACATCGTGTCGCCCTTGCCGTCCAGGCGGATCGGGGGGCTCGCCGCGTCGGGTGCCCGCGTGACCACCACCGACGACAGGACGTCGGTGGCCAGGGTCGACGTCTACATCGACCCGCACAGCGGGCTCCCCCTCGAGCTCGACGTGTACGCCCGCGGATCGCAGACCCCCGTGTTCAGCTCGTTGTTCGAAGAGGTGTCGATCGAGGTTCCGAGCGCCTCGGTGCTCGCGCCCGTTCTCTCGCCGGGTGCGCAGTGGTCGAACCAAGGACGCCGCGATCTGCTGACCTACATCGATGCGAGCGGCAGCGCCGACTTCCCCGCCTCGTTGGGAGGTCTGCCCGCTCTGTCGGGAGTCGGTGAGCCAGCCGGGATCGCGAGCTACGGTGTCGGGTTCACCAGGGTGGCAGCGCTGCAGCTGCCCTCGCGACTCGTGCCGCGCATCCTGCAGTCCGTCAGCGGGAAAGCCGTGCAGAACCCGGACGGCACCGAGGTAGCGGCGCTGAGCAGCGCGTTGCTGCAGGTGGTGCTCGTCGTGCGCGCCGACGGTGCGGGGTTCCTGCTGGCCGGCACCCTGACGCCCACCGCGATGGCTGCCTTCACGAGCGCGGCGGTCGGTCAGCTCGCCGACGTGAGGGCCGCCCCGTGATCATGACCCACGGGCTGACCAAGCGATTCGGGTCGGTGCTCGCGGTCGACGGGATCGATCTCGAGGTGCGTGAGGGTGATCGGTACGGCTTCCTGGGGCCGAACGGCTCCGGCAAGACGACGACGGTCCGGATGCTGCTGGGACTGGTGTTCGCCACCTCTGGCACCGCAGAGCTCATGGGCGCCAAGGTGCCGCAAGCGCTGCCCAGGGTGCTGCCCGAGGTCGGGGCGCTGGTCGAGGCGCCGGCGGCCTACGGTCACCTGTCCGGGCGCGCGAACCTGGCCCTGCTGGATGCCGCCGGTCCTCGCAGCGACAGCCGCACCAGGCGCACCCGGGTGGCGGAGGCCCTCGAGCAGGTAGGGCTCGCGGGGGTGGGCCGACGGCCGGTCCGGGCGTACTCGCTCGGGATGCGTCAACGACTCGGGCTGGCCGGGGCGCTGCTGCGGCGGCCCAAGCTCCTGGTGCTCGACGAGCCGACGAACGGCTTGGACCCGCAAGGGATCCGGGAGGTGCGCGACCTGCTCGTGGGCCTGAATGAGGCGGGCACGACGCTCTTCGTCTCGAGCCACCTGCTTGCCGAGGTCGAGCACCTGTGCACGCGGGTGGGTGTGCTCGACCGTGGCCGGCTGGTGGTGCAGGAGGAGCTTGCTCTCCTCACGGCAGCGACCGGCCGCGTCGTGCTCCGTACCCCGGATCCGGCGCGGGCGGCCGCGCTTCTCGACGGTCGGGTGCAGCGCCGCGACGGCGACCGTCTGGTGGTCGCGGGGATCGAGCCCGAGGACCTGGTCGCTCTCCTGGTGGCTGCTGGCCTTCGGGTCAGCGAGGTGAGCGCGGAACGGCGCACCCTCGAGGAGGTCGTCCTCTCCATGACCTCGTCGGGCAGCGACCGCATCGACAGGCGAGCGCGGCCAGAGCCCAGTCTCAGCCGCAGCCGCAGCCGGAGCCGCGCTCCACCGACACCGAGCCCATGCCGTGATCCTGGTCGAGGTCCGCAAGCTCCTGCTGCGGCCGCGAACCTGGGTCGCGTTGCTGCTGCTCTGCTCGCTCCCGCTGGTCGTGGCGCTCTTCCTGCGTGTCTCCCACCTCGCGCCACGACCGGGGACCGGACCAGCCTTCCTCTCGGCGGTGCTCGCGAACGGCCAGCTCTTCCCTGCTGCGGCCCTCGGGATCGTGCTGCCCTTGTTCCTGCCGGTTGCCGTCGCGGTGATCGCCGGGGACAGCATCGCGGGGGAGGCCGCCGGCGGGACGTTGCGCTACCTGCTCGTGCGACCCGTCGGTCGCACCAGGCTGCTTGTCGCGAAACTCGTGGCAGTGCTGGCGTTCCTGCTGCTTGCGGTGGCGCTGGTCGCGGGGACCGCATACCTCATCGGTACGTCGTTGTTCGGTTCCGTCGGCGATCCCGGTCTCGCTGTCAGGGACAGCCCTGAGTCCGGCGGACCTCTTCTGGCGGACCATCCTCGTGGTCCTGTACGTCGCGTGGTCGATGGTGGGCGTAGCGGCCGTCGCGTTGCTGCTCTCGACGCTCACCGACTCCTCGCTCGGTGCCGCGCTCGGTGCCCTCGCGGCCCTCGTGCTGAGCCAGGTCCTGGTGACTCTCGACGCCGCAGGCAGCATCCAGCCGTACCTACCCACCCGGTACTGGCTCTCCTGGGTCGACCTTTTCCGTGACCCGATCCTGTGGCATGACGTCGAGCGCGGCGTCGCGGTCCAGGGCGTCTACGTCGTGGTGCTGCTCGGCATCGCCTGGGCCGGGTTCGTCACGAAGGACATCAAGAGCTGACCTGGTTACGCCTTGAGGGCGCCGCAGTCCTTGCTGGTCGGTGCCACGAACGGCTTGACCGCGAGTGCGCGCACCACGAGCTGCTGCACGACCGTGTCCCGGGGCAGCGAGCCGTGGTCCACCTGCTCGCGGGGGCAGATGCTCTGCACCGTGAGGTTCGTGGCGCCGTCGAGACGTGCCGTGTCGGGTGGTGTGACGACCTGATCCTGATCGGTCCAGATGCTCACGACCTGGGGGCCGTTGATCGGGCCGTCCTCGTTCAGGCCCGAGAGCAACGTGCTGCCGGGCACGAGCTGCTGACAGGCCGCCGGGCAGAGCGAACCTCCGAAGGCCGAGCCCAGCGCGGCGATCTCGGTCCCGTGGTTCGGCGAGCCCAGAAGGACGATGCGTCGCGCCTGCGCCGACCCGCCGAGCTCGCTGGCCCATAGGCGGGTGACCACCCCGCCGGCCGAGTAGCCGACGACGTCCACCGACTTCGCGCCGGCAGCGAGCAGCGCGTCCACCTTGGCCTGCAGCAGCTTCGCCTGCACCTGGAGGTCGCCGGTGCCGTCGCCGGCGAGCGTCAGGATCGAGACCGTATGGCCGGCTGTGCGCAACGTGCCAGCGAGCACCTCAAGGCTGTCCGTGCCACCGCCGTAGCCGGGTACCAGCACGACCGGACCAGGGACGGCCTGCGGCACACCCTGCGCGACGGTTCCGGCGCTCGACGCCTGCGTCCGGTTGATCGCGACGATCAGCGCGACGACGAGCACCGCCACCACCAGGCCGCCGTAGAAGAGCCGGCGCCGCGGGTTGGACAGGGTCATCGCTCGACGCTACCTCGCGCGACCGGTCCCTGCCGTCGCACCGGAGTGCCCTGGGTCACCAGACGCTCGGCATCGTGGCGGGGCTGCTCGTCCTGGCGCTGGTCCGCCCCCGCGCTGCTGCCGTGCAGCCGCAGCCGACGAGGGCGACCGACGCGGTGCACTGAGCCGACCCCGAGCGCCTGAGCGCCTGCTTACTGTAGCCTCCATCCAGTAACCCATCCTGGTCGGTCTCTCGACAGGACCGGACGAACGGAGCGCTCATGACTTCCCCAACCTCGGCCGGCGTCGCCATCGTCACGGGCGGAGGTTCCGGCATCGGCAAGGCCACGGTCGAGCTCCTGCTCGCCCGCGGCGGTGCGGTCGTCGCGGTTGACCGTGAGGCAGAAGCCCTGGCGTCGCTGAGCGCCCACGAGCGCCTGGCCACGGTGGCGGGCGATGTCGGCGAGGCCAGCACCTACGACGACGCCGTGCGGTTGGCAGCGGGGTTCGGTCCGCTCGACCGCGTCGTGCTGAACGCCGGCATCAAGATGTCCGGCGGCCTCGAGGAGGTCTCGCTCGACGGTCTTCGTCGGGCGTTCGAGGTGAACGTCGTCGCCGTGGCCCAAGGAATCTGGTCGGTGCTCCCGGCGTTGCGCGCGACCGGCGGCGGCGCGATCGTCGTGACCTCGTCGATCTCCGGCAAGGGCGGCGACCCCACGCGCTGGGCCTACGGCACCACCAAGGCTGCCGTCATCAATCTCGTCGAGTCCGCGGCGCTTGCCCTCGCCAGCGAGGGCATCCGGGTCAACGCGGTCTGCCCGGGTCCGATCCTCACCGGCATGACACGACCCACCCTCGCGAGGGAGCCCGAGCGCGCCGAAGGCATCCGCGCCGGCGTGCCGATGCGACGGATGGGGGAGGCCGAGGAGGTCGCGACCGCGATCGCCTTCCTCGCCTCGCCCGACGCCTCGTTCATCACCGGGGTGGCGCTGGACGTCGACGGTGGCATGCAGGCCATGAACGGCAACTACCGCGTCCCGAACGACGCCTAGCCGCGTCGGGATCGGCCCCCAGCAGCACGCTCTGACGGCAGGCCACTACTGGCCTGCCGCTGGGCTCATGCGCTGCTGGCCGTCTCGAGCAGCGGGGCGAGCAGATCGGGGATCTTCAGCCAGTCGTCGGACGAGGTGATGCCGTCCCAGAAGTTGCACTCCAGGATGATCTCGCTCGCACCAGCCTCGATGGCGAGAGCGAGGTCCGAGTGCAGTCCCTCGATGCCGTGGCCCCCGCCTCCCAGCGGGTCCGTCGGCCGCTGCGCGAACGCCCGGACGAACAGCCGCAGGGGCTCGGCTCCCTCCGGCCGCTGCGCGTTCATCGCGTCCAGACCGGAACGCAGGTCCGCAGCCGGTGCGGTCGTCGGGTTCCAGATGTCGAACAGCGCCGCGGTCCGTCGTCGGCCCGCCCCGGACTTCAAGCCGGACAGCAGCGGCGGCTGCTGCTGGAGAGGCTTCGGGTTCACGTCGGACACAGGGATCGAGAAGAACTCTCCCTCGAACGACACCGGGTCCGGTCCCCAGCAGGCCTTGAGCGCTCGAATCAGCTCCTCCATGCGCGCTCCGCGGGTGTCGAAGTCGACGTCCATCTGGCGGTGCTCCTCGCGCGACCAGCCGGCCCCGAACCCGGCGATCAGTCGACCACCTGACAGCTGGTCGATGGTGGCGAGGCGCTGCGCGAGCTCGATGGGCCGGTGGTACCCAGCGACCAGGATGCTGGTCCCGACCGTCACCCGCTCGGTCAGCGCCGACACGTAGGCCAACAGCTCGAAGGGCCCGTACATGGAGCGGTAGCGCGGATTGACTGCCGTGTCGGTCCTGCCGGCGTACCCCGAGGAGTTCTCGTGCGGGTAGAACATGTGCTCCTGGACCCACAGGCTGGCGTAGCCGAGTTCCTCGGCGCGGGTGCAGAAGCCTCGCACCACGTCCTTCGTCACGTGCGGTCCCAGCTGTGGCGTACCCAACCCGACGCGGATGCTCATGCCCGGCAACTTACTTGTGACGCACTCCAGTTGTAAAGCAGTCCAGTGAATCCTGCCTCGGTGCCCTGCGTCCGAGGTCAGGCGACCTGGTAGCGCCGGACACCGTCGACGACCTCGACCGTGCAGCGCTTCTGCAGCACGAGCAGGTCGAGGTGCGTCCCGATCTCGATCACGGCCAGCATGCGGTTGAACGCGTCGAGGCTCTCGAACGTCCGCTCGTGGCGCGTCCAACGCATCTCGCGCGCGACCTCGTGCGCCGAGCTGGCGCCGGCGCGGACGTGGTCCTCGGTGGCCGTCAACCGTCGGTCGTGGTGCTCGAGAAGCTGGTGCACCCGTGCATGGACGCTGCCGCCCGGGAGTCCGTGGGCAGGCAGGAGCTCGGCGTCAGGAAGCTCGAGCATGACGGCGAGCGACCTCAGGAAGTCCCCGAGCGGGTCGCGCCCGAGGACGGGCTCGAAGCCGATCGACGGCGTGATCGTCGGCAGGACGTGGTCTCCGGCGAACAGCAGCCCCCGACCCGCGTCGTGGAAGACGAGGTGGCCCTGGGTGTGGCCGGGGGTTGCGATCGCGTCAAGCCGGTGTCCTCCCATGCCGACGGGGCCGGGGGCCAACCACTCGTCCGGATGCTGCCAGTCGAGGCTGAGGTCCACGGGATCGAGCCGGTGCATGTGGGCGCTGATCTCGGCGGCCAGCTCGGGAGCGCCGCCTGCCTCCAACGCACCGATCTGCGCCGCGAGCGGCGAGCGTTCCTGGTCGAGCAGCCGGTTCATGGAGGGCATCTCGCCCTGACCCAGCAGCACCCGGGAACCGAACTCGCGACGGAGGTGGACCGCCTGGGTGTAGTGGTCGCGGTGCAGGTGCGTCACCGCGATGCGCCCGATGTCGGACACGCTGCGGTCGATCAGCCGCAGACCGGCCTCGAGCTGCTCACGCGAGGACTGCATCGCCCAGCCGGAGTCGATGATCGCGACGCCGGTGTCGTCGAGCATGGCGTAGACGTTGACCGCGCGCAGCGAGTCGCCCGGCAGCGGGAGCGGGATCCGATAAAGGTCGGGACGGATCTCGAAGGCGCCTGGGGTGGTCCAGTCGGTGGGGCCGTCGACAGTCACGTGTCCTCAGATCTTCTGGTCGTTGATCCTCCGGCAACCCTAGGCAGTGCCGTCGGGCGTGGCTGGTGGGGGTCAGCAGATGGCGTGGGCGTAGGCATTTCTGCCCGTCTTTGTCTATGGCATACATGCGAACGGACTAGTTGATCTCGACATCGTCAGGGTTGATCACGTGGAGTTCGTCCCGCCAACACCCAAGAGGCACTCTCGAGAAAGCGGGACGCATGAAATCGAAACCGACGCACACGCCCTCACGCGTGCGCAGGTCCGTGCTGTTCCTCGTGGGCGCTGCCCTCGTCGTCCCGGTGGTCGCCGGCACAGCCGGCGCGGCCACCACGCAGCCAAGTGCTGGCCTGACGGCGACGTTCAGCACCGACAGCACCTGGCAGGGCGGTTACACGGCTGAGTTCGCGATCGTCAACGCGGGGACCCAGACCGTGAAGAGCTGGAAGCTGGTGTTCACGCTCCCCGCAGGTGCGAGCATCACCAGCAGCTGGAACGGTTCCGTGACGCACACCGGATCGACCTTCACGGTCAAGAACGCGAGCTGGAACGGCGTCCTGACCGCCGGGGCGAGCGCCTCGTTCGGGCTGGCGGTCGCCTACTCCGGGCACTACGCCCCGCCGAGCGCCTGCACGGTGAACGGCGCTGCGACGTGCTCGTTCCCCACCGGCACGGCGGCACTGGCACAGGCACAGGGACGGGCACTGGCACAGGGACGGGCACTGGCACAGGGACGGGCACTGGCACGGGCACTGGCACGGGCACAGGGACGGGTGCGGCGGGAGTGTCGGCGGTCTTCGCGACGGACGACGACTGGGGCACTGGGTACACCGCCCACTTCACGGTCAGCAACGCTGGCGCTGCGCCGGTGACCTCGTGGAGCCTGGTCTTCTCGTTGCCCAGCGGCGGCACGCTGGGGAGCCTGTGGGATGCGACCGACACGGTCGCTGGCAGCACGGTGACCGTCACCTCGTCGGCAGGCAGCAGCCTGGCTGCGGGTGGGAGCACCACGGTCGGATTCGAGATCGACGGTTCTGACCTGAACCCGTCTGCATGCTCGGTGGACGGCACCAGCCAGTGCACGATCCCGGTCAAGACCGGTGGTGCTGGCGGAGCGGCGTCGTGCACCTCGCTCCCGGGCACGCCTGGTTCGGTTCCGTTCGCTCCCTACGCCGATGTGACGTTGTACCCGCAGGTGAGCCTCACCAACACCGCGTGCGCTGCAGGGACTCGGGAGTTCACGCTCGCCTTCTTCACCGGATCCGGCTGCACGCCGACGCTCGCCGGGGCGAGCTATCAGAACCCGACCCTGCTGGCTGACATCAAGCAGCTGCGCGCCTTGGGCGGCGACGTCATCGGGTCGTTCGGCGGTGAGAACGGGCAGGAGCTCGCCCAGTCCTGCACCAACGTCACCCAGCTCGCGGCGGCCTACCGCTCGGTCGTGGACTACTACGGCCTGCGCCAGATCGACTTCGACGTCGAGGGTGGGGCCGTGGCTGACACGGCGTCGATCACCCGACGCTCGCAGGCGGTGGCTGCGCTGCAGAGCGCGGAGGCCGCGGCGGGCACGCCGGTCAGCGTCTCGCTGACTCTTCCGGTGCTTCCGCAAGGACTTCCCCAGGACGAGCTCAACGTGATCGGATCGGCGGTCACGGCGGGTGTCACCGTCAGCGTCGTCAACGTGATGGCGATGGACTACGGCGACTCCCCGGCGCCCAGCCCGGCCGGGAAGATGGGCACCTACGCCATCGACGCCGGCACCGCGACCGAGGCTCAGCTGGCGGCGATCTACCCGCACGCCACCGCGGCGCAGCTCTGGGCGATGGTCGGCGTGACGCCGATGATCGGCCAGAACGACGCGGACGACGAGGTGTTCACCGCTGCCGATGCCGCCCAGCTGGCGAGCTGGGCGTCCTCGCACGGAGTCGGCCGGCTGTCCATGTGGTCGAGCACGCGGGACGCAGCGTGCCCGGGAGGCGCCGACTACGCGGCTGCGGACTGCAGTGGCGTGACCCAGGCGCCGTGGGACTTCTCCAAGGCGCTGCTCGCCGGTTGATGAAGGGCTAGCCCGAGTGGTCGGGACCAGCGCGACGCGGGGTGATCCGCAGCAGGACGCGCTGGTCCCTGACCATGGCCGCTCGGTAGTCGTCCCAGTCCGGATGCTCACCGGACAGCCTGCGGTAGTAGTCCACGAGGCCGTCCATCGCCCCGGGCAGCGAGACGATCTCGACCTCGCCGTCCACCTGGATCCAGGGACCGTAGAAGCCCTCGCTAAGGAAGAGGAGGGAGGCGGCGGGCCGCTTGCGCAGGTTCCGGACCTTGAGCGCGGGTTCTCGGGTGCTGATCACGAGGAATCCGTCGTCGTCCACGGCCGTGTTCACCGGGGACATCTGCGCGCTGCCGTCGTCGCGCGTCGTGCTGAGGATGGTGTGGCTGTGCTCGCGGACGAACGCCAGCGCCTGCTCGAGCTCCATCACGCCACGCTAGCCGCCTGCGGCCAGCCGCGGGAGGTCATGGTCGACGCTCCCAGACGACCATCACGCCGGCCTGCCCCGGGGCGACCGGCTCGTAGTCCTCGCGGTCGACCTCGACGAAGCCTGCGTGCGCCGCGACGCGGCCCGAGGCCGGGTTCGCGACGTCGTGCCGGATGACCACGCGTTCGACGCCCTCCGTCTCGACGCCCAGCTGGCCCAGCGTCGTCGCGGCGGCGCTCGCGTAGCCGCGGCCGGTGTGCTGGCTGTGCACCCAGTAGCCGATCTCGAGGATCCCGGCACCCATCCGGGTCATGAGGCCGGCGGAGCCCACCAGCCGCCCCGAGCTGTCGAGCAGGCTGTAGTGCCAGGCCTCGCCCGCGTCCCATTCCAGGACGGCACGCTCCAGGAACTCCCGCGACTGGTCGAGGCCGTGCTCCTCGGTCGCCCACGGCATGAACTGCGACAGCTCGGGCAGCGAGGCGCGGATCGCGTCGTCATACGCCTGCGCCCAGGACGGCTCGGTCCGCAGCAGCGTCAGCGGATCTGCGGCTACCCGCTCGGGTCTGACCATGATCCGATGCTGGTCGCAACCATGGTCCTGCGGCAACTGAGATCGCCTGGCTGGGAGATGGTGGCGCAAAGCCGTCGCTCAGCGCTGCTGGATCGGTAAGGTCCGGATGTGGACCAACGACACGGAACGCTCGGGGAGGCCCTCGAAGGCTTCCAGTCCCTTCGCCGCCGGCTCGAGAGCAGCATGCCGGCGGGTGCGACCTCGGTGGACGGGCTGCGGTTCTCCTACCAGGCGCCCGTCGGCTCGCAGGTCGTCTCGCCGGGCGGCTTCGTGACGCTCGTCGACGGCGAGCGCCGGGTGCTGGGCCAGGTGATGGACCAGGTGCTCGCCGTGCGGGAGGGGCCCGCGACCAGTGCCACGCTCGACGAGGCCGGCCTCGGCGGTGAGGGGAACCTCGCACTGTCGACGAACGTGCGGCTGCGCGTCGTCGAGGGCAACGGTCGCATCCTGCTCGGGGACGGCAAGCCGTTCGTCGACGCTGCCGTCGAGGCCGCGGACGCTGCTGACGTCGAGGCCTTCTTCGTGCAGGCGAACCGCGGCGCAACCCGGTTGCCCGTCGGCGAGCTCGCGTTGATGGACGCCCCTGTGGTTGCCGCGCTGGATGCCTCCGGCTTCGACCGGCACACGTTCCTGTGCGGCCAGTCCGGCTCCGGCAAGACCTACTCGCTCGGCGTCGTCCTCGAGCGGCTGCTCCTCGACACCGACCTGCGCATGGTGGTGATCGACCCCAACTCGGACTTCGTCCACATCGACGAGGCCAGGCCCGGCGCGGACCCAGAACTCGCAGCTCAGCTCGCGGCGCTCGCCCCACGCATCAGGGTGCGTCGACCGTCCCCGCCCGCGGACCTCGGCGCGGCGTCCGACGACCGCCTCCGGCTGCGCTTCGACGAGCTCGACGAGGCAGCGTGGGCCGCGCTGCTCAGGCTGGACCCCATCAAGGACGCCGAGGAGTACGCGGTCCTGCGCGAGACGATGGAGCAGCAGCAAGGCATGGCCGCGCTCACCCAGCTGCAGGCCGACTCCGAGGTCGAGGGGGCGAGCCCCGAGTCCAAGATGCTCCTGCGCAGGGTGAAGAACCTCGGCTCGGACCGCTGGGACATCTGGGCGCGCGGGCAGGCCGGTACGGTGCTGGAGGAGCTGGACCAGGACGACTGGCGCGCGCTCGTCGTCGACATCGGCACCCTCGGGAGCCCGGAGGAGAAGGCGCTGGTCGCGCAGGCGGTGCTCGAGCACCTCTGGTCCCGCCGGAACGATCGCCGGCCGCTGCTGATCGTGATCGACGAGGCGCACAACGTCTGCCCGCAGCTGCCTGAGTCGTTGATGCAGCAGCTCGCCACCGACTACGCCGTGCGCATCGCGGCCGAGGGACGCAAGTTCGGTCTGTACCTGCTGATCTCGACGCAGCGACCGCAGAAGGTCCACGAGAACGTCGTCTCGCAGTGCGACAACCTGCTGCTCATGCGGATGAACTCGGTCGCCGACCTCGCCAGCCTCGCTGGCCTCTTCTCCTTCGTCCCGCAGTCCTTGCTGGAGCAGGCGACCGGCTTCCGGCAGGGGCAGGCGCTGGTGGCAGGCAAGGTCGTGCCGCTGCCGACGTTCGTGCGGTTCGGTGCTCGGGTCAGCGTCGAGGGTGGCTCGGACGTCGCCACCGACTGGGCCCGTCGCGGGTAGCTGCGAGCCGGCGCGCCAGGTCGTGCCGGTCCGGCCCCCTCGGCCATGAGCCCTCCGAATAGGCTGTTCCGGAGTTCATCCGTTGACCGGGCTAGCCGCTCACCGAGGCGATCATGACCCGAGTCACCACCCCCTTCGGCGCGACCGAACTCCGATCGAGAGGCACCACCATGGCGCAGAAGACCTGGTTCATCACCGGCACCTCACGCGGCTTCGGCCGCGAGTGGGCGATCGCGGCGCTCGACCGCGGCGACCGGGTGGCCGCGACGGCGCGAGACACCGCGACCCTCGACGACCTCGTCGAGAAGTACGCAGACGCGATCCTCCCGCTCGCGCTGGACGTCACCGACCGGACGGCTGCCTTCGCCAGCGTGCACGCGGCGCACGACCATTTCGGCCGGCTCGACATCGTCGTGAACAACGCGGGGTACGGCCAGTTCGGCATGATCGAGGAGATCAGCGAGGCCGAGGCGCGCGACCAGATCGAGACGAACGTCTTCGGGGCGCTGTGGATCACCCAGGCCGCGCTGCCGATCCTGCGCTCGCAGGGCAGCGGCCACATCATCCAGGTGTCGTCCATCGGCGGCATCTCCGCCTTCGCCGGTATCGGGACCTACCACGCGTCCAAGTGGGCGCTCGAAGGCTTCAGCCAGGCACTGGCAGCCGAGGTCGCTGACTTCGGTATCCACGTCACGCTCGTCGAGCCCGGGGCCTTCTCCACCGACTGGGCGGGACCGTCGGCCAAGACGGCCAAGCCGTTGGCCGTCTACGACGAGGTGCGCGAGCGCATGAACAAGATGCGGGCGCAGCGATCCGCCGCTCCCGGTGACCCCGTCGCGAGCGGCCGCGCCATCCTCAAGGTCGTCGACGCCGAGCAGCCACCGTTGCGGATCTTCTTCGGCGACGGCCCGCTCGCGATCGCGACCGCCGACTACGAGCGCCGTCTCGCGACCTGGCGCGAGTGGGAGCCCGTCACGCTCGAAGCCCAGGGCTAGGCAGGGCAGTTGTCGAGCATGGGCTGACCCGCGACGGCGAGCGCGAACCAGTGCACGACGTCAGGCAACGCTGCGTCGGCGGCGCCGCCGTGACCCACGCCGGGGAACTTCTGGTAGTCGACGTGCTCGCCCGCTGCGCACAACTTCGCCACATACGTGTCGGTCGTCGGCGGCTTCACGAGGACGTCCGCGGTGCCCTGCCCCACGAACAGCGGGATGCCCAGCGGCTGGTTGCCCGGGGTGTTCTGCGCGAGCAGCGTGCTCCACGGCTTCGTGGTTCCGGGGTCGTTGCTCAGGAAGTGGCCGACCAGTGGACCGGCGATCGCGTGCAGGGCGCTGTTGTCGCGGAGCAGGCACATCGGCTCCATCGACGGCAGGGCGGCTGCGCCCGCGGGCGTCAGCACCGTGGTCAGCTCGGTCCCCGGCGTGGTCGGCCCATACACCTGCGCGTAGGTGGCGAAGGCCCAGGCGCCGAGGGTCACCCCGGAGTCGTCGCTGATGTCGTCGCGCAGCAGGTCGGCCAGCTGGGTCGCGGGCGCCGCGACCGCAACGGCGAGCACATGCAGCTCGGGCGCGTAGCTGCGTGCCTCCTCGCCGGCGAACAGCACCGCCTGCCCGCCCTGCGAATGCCCCCAGAGCAGCACCTGGTTGTTCGCGCCGGTGTCCGTGATGGAACGCGCCGCGCGGACGGCGTCGAGCACGCTGTGACCCTCCGACTCGCCGACCAGGTACGACGGGCGCCCGGCGACGCCCATGCCGGGGTAGTCGGTCGCCACCACGACGTAGCCGGCCTTGAGCATGTCCTGCAGGCCCTCGATCAGCAGCCACGGGTAGACCCCGAGCGACGGACCGCACCGAGCGACCATGCCGGTGGTCGGGTGGCCCCACGCCACGACGGCGCGCCCTCCCTTGGGTGTCCAGCCGGTCGGTGCGACGACCACCGCCGAGACCGGGACGTCAGCCCCGGTGACGTCGCGCGAGTGGTAGATGACCCGCCACGCCACCGAACCGTCGGGCGCACCCAGGAGTCGCTGGACGCGGATCAGGGCGCCGGGAGCTCCCGGCGCAACCGTGCTCGGGAGGTCGTAGAAGGCGGTGTCGGTGATGGCATCGGCGATCCCCCCGGTCAGCCGTCGAGGGGCGCTGCAGGCTGAGCCGACGAGGGCGACGGCGAGCAGCAGTGCGACGAGCGTGGCCCAGCGTCGGCGCTGACGCCCGCCGGGTCGTTGCTCAGTGCTGGCGCGCATGGTGCGGCCATCATCGCAGGATCAAGGTCAGGCGGCGTGCCGCCCGAAGATCGCGTCGATCTCGGTGCGCTCGGCCTCGCTGCCGGCAGCGTCCCGCAGTGCGTCCCACTGCTGCTCGATCGAGCGGTCGATGTCGTCGATGCCCCGCGCGCCGTCAGTCTCGCTCGGTGCGAAGAGAAGGGTCAGTCGGTCCAGCATGGTGATCTCCTGTGGTGGGAAGGCCGGTCGGTCTCGGCCTGTGGTTCTTCGGCGCCCTGATTCGGGCCTTGTCCTAGGAAAAGCAAACCTGGCCTTTGTTGACAGGACGTTTCGCGCCGCCGTCCGTAGCCTGAATTCGACTGTGTGCTCCGTCACGGCGCCGCAGCCTCAAGTCGCGCGCGACGAAGACGCGAAGGAGCCCGATGGAGATCAGCTGTGCACCGGTCGGGAGGGTCATCGGTGGCCGGACCGACCTCAAGGACGACGACTGGGGCCTGGTGACGGCCGTCATCCGTCTGGACGCCGCGCGGTTCGAGACCGCCGCCGTCGCGGGACTGGACGCCTTCTCGCACATCGAGGTCGTGTTCGTCTTCGACCAGGTGGCCGAGGCCGACGTGCAGGTCGGCTCGCGGCACCCACGCGAGCGTCAGGACTGGCCGGAGGTCGGCATCTTCGCGCAGCGCGCCAAGATGCGACCCAACCGCCTCGGCGTCTCGAGCTGCGAGCTGCTCGGCGTCGACGGGCTCGACCTGCAGGTGCGCGGTCTGGACGCCATGGACGGGAGCCCGGTGCTCGACGTCAAGCCGTACATGCGCGAGTTCGCGCCGCGCGGCCAGACCCGGCAACCGCCGTGGGCGAGCGAGCTGATGGCCGGCTACTGGTGAGGCCGTCAGTGCGACTCGCGGCCCACCGTGCTGCCGCTGGATCCGCGCAGGAAGTCGAGGTCGGCGCCGGTGTCGGCCTGCTCCACGTGCTCGACGTAGAGCCGCTCCCACCCGCGCAGCGGACGGGCGAACGCCGAGCTCGCGCCGAGCGCGGTGGTCCGGGCTGACCACTCGATCTCGGGGACGTCCGCGTGCAGCGTGCGGGCCAGGACGTCCAGCTCCACCATGTCGCCGTCGCGGAGCCGCCCCAACGGCCCGTCGGCTGCGCACTCGGGAGCGACGTGCAGGACCACCGTTCCGTAGGCCGTGCCCGACATCCGTGCGTCGCTGATCCGCACCATGTCGCGCACGCCTTGCTCGAGCAGCTTGCGGGGCAGCGGCAGGTTCGCGACCTCGGGCATCCCCGGGTAGCCACGGGGGCCGCAGCCGCGCAGCACCAGCACGCTGTCCGCCGTCACGTCGAGGTCGGGGTCGTCGATCCGCTCCCGCAGGTCCTCGACGCTGTCGAACACCACAGCCGGTCCCCGGTGACGCAGCAGGTGCGCGGAGGCCGCAGCCGTCTTGATCACCGCACCGTCCGGGCAGAGGTTGCCGCGCAGGATGGCGATGCCGCCCTCCTCGAGCAGCGGTCGCTCGCGCGGCCGGATCACCTCCTCGTCCCAGATCCGAGCGCCAGCGAGTGACTCGACGAACGGCTGTCCGGTGACGGTGATCGCGGTCGGGTCCAGCAGGTCCTCGACCTGCGCGAGGACCGCAGCGAGCCCGCCTGCGCGCTGGAGATCGTCCATCAGGAACCGCCCTGCCGGCTGCAGGTCGACCAGCAACGGCACCCCGGTCCCGATGCGGTCGAAGTCGTCGAGCGTCAACGACACCCCGACCCGGCCGGCGATCGCCAGCAGGTGCAGGACCGCGTTCGTCGAGCCGCCGATCGCCGCCAGCGCGACGATCGCGTTCCGGAACGACGCGCGGGTGAGGATCGTGCTCGGCCGGCGGTCGGCCTCGACCATGGCCAGGATCTGGGCGCCGGCCTCGTGGGACGCCGCGAGCAGCCGGCTGTCGGGCGCTGGGATCCCGGCCGTCCCGGGCACGGTCATGCCGAGCGCCTCGGCCACGCAGGCCATCGTCGAGGCGGTTCCCATCGTGTTGCAGTGGCCGCGGCTGCGGATCATCGAGGACTCGGAGAGCAGGAAGTCCGCCGCGCCAGCTCGCCGCCGCGGACGTCCTCGCTCAGCCGCCAGACGTCGGTGCCGCAGCCGAGCGGCTGGCCGCGGAAGGTCCCCGTCAGCATCGGACCGCCGGGGATGACCAGGGCGGGCAGGTCGACCGACGCGGCAGCCATGAGCAACGCCGGGATCGTCTTGTCGCACCCCCCGAGCAGCACGACTCCGTCGATCGGGTTCGCCCGGAGCATCTCCTCGATCGACATCGCCGCCAGGTTGCGCCAGAGCATGGCCGTCGGCCGCACCTGGGTCTCGCCGAGGGACATGACCGGCAGGTTCAGCGGCACCCCGCCGGCCTCCCACACGCCCTGCTTGACGCTGTCCGCCACCTCGTCCAGGTGAGCGTTGCAGGGGGTGAGGTCGGACGCGGTGTTGGCGATGGCGATGTGCGGTCGTCCGTCGAAGGCGTGGTTCGGGAGGCCTCGCCGCATCCAGGCGCGGTGGATGTAGGCGTCCCGGTCGGTGCCGCCGTACCACTGGCTGCTGCGAAGCGCGGTGCTGCTGCGGCGATCCGGCACGCGCCCCTCCGAGTCCTGGCCCCCTGGCTACTATTCGGGACGTGCCGAAGCCTACTGAGCCGAGGACCTACCTGGCCGATCCCGTCGGCGACGAGGTGTACGAGCTCAGCGAGAGCCCCTGCTGGGACGCCGCGGCGGGACGGGTGCGATGGGTCGACATCCTGCGGGCCACGGTGCTGTCCGCCCGGCTGGACGGCCAGGGCGTCGATGACGTCGAACGACGCTCGGTCCCGGGTGCGGCAGCCGTCGGGTGCGTCGTCCCTGCGGCCGACGGCGGGCTGCTGCTCGCGGTCGACAAGGGGGTCGTCGCGCTTCGTGACGATGCGTTCTCGCAACCGCTGGTCCTGGTTCCGGAGCCCGTCGCGGGGCGCCTGAACGACGGAGCGGTCGACCCTGCGGGCCGGTTCCTGGTGGGTAGCGTGCCCAGCGACGGCGCTCGTGGGCAGGAGCGTCTCTACCGGATCGAGCCCGACGGCACGGTGACCGTCCTGCTGGAAGGGCTCTCGCTGTCGAACGGCCTGGGCTGGTCACCGGACGGCACGACGCTCTACCACGCGGACAGCACCGACGGCGTGGTCCGGGCTTTCGACTACCCGGCCGACGGGCCGCTGGGCCCAGCCACGGTGGTCGTCGAACCGGGGGTCGGGATCCCGGACAGCCTGTGCGTGGACACCGAGGGGCAGCTGTGGGTGGCACGGTGGGGCGGCGGCGAGGTGCACCGGCACGCCCCTGACGGCGAGCTCACCGCGCGGATCACGCTGCCGGTCCCGCAACCGGCAGGTGTGGCGTTCGTCGGGCCGGCGCTCGACCTGCTGCTGATCACCTCCGGCCGCGAGCACCTCTCGCCCGCCGAGCTCGCGGCGTTTCCCTTGCTCGGCGGGCTCTTCAGCTGCGACGTGGGAGTGTCCGGGGTGCCGACCACGCCGTGGCAGGGCTCGACCTCGTCGCCGGCCTGGTCCTCGTGATGCTGGTCGTCGCGATGATGGTGCTCGTGACGTTGGTCCTCGTGATCGGGCCTGCATGAGGGCCTTCGTCGTGACCGGCCCCGGCCACGCCGAGGTGCAGGAGGTCGAGGAGCCGGTCGCAGTGCCTGGCGAGCTCGTCGTCGACGTCGAGCGGGTCGGCATCTGCGGGACGGACCACGAGTTCTTCACCGGTCACATGGCCTACCTGCACGACGGGCACGCCAGCTATCCCGTGCGCATCGGCCATGAGTGGTGCGGCACGGTCAGCGCGGTGGGTGCCGGCGTCGATCCGGGCTGGCTGGGCAAGCGGGTCACCGCCGACACCATGCTCGGCTGCGGCGTCTGCCGGCTCTGCCTCTCCGGCCGTCAGCACGACTGCCGTGCCCGGCAGGAGATCGGCATCCGGGGAGGTCGGCCGGGGGCGCTGGCGGAACGGCTGGCCGTACCGGTCCGTGCGGTGCTCGAGCTGCCAGCGGGGCTCGGCGTCACCGCTGGTGCGATGGTCGAGCCCGGCGCGAACGCCTGGCGTGCGGCCACCGCGGCGCTTGAGGGACCGCCCGGCCGGGGCAGCGTGCTGGTCTGCGGTCCCGGGACGATCGGCCTCCTGACGGCGATGTTCGCGCGCGCCCTGGGCGCTGACGTCCACCTCGCCGGCCAGGACGAAGCCTCGCTCGAGTTCGCCCGCAGTCTCGGATTCGCGCACTGCAGCCTGCTCGACGATCTCCCGGACCACCCGTTCGACGCAGTCGTGGACGCCACTAGCGGGAGCGAGGTCCCGGCCCGCGCCGTGGACATCGTGCAGCCCGGCGGGCGGGTGGTGCTCATCGGCATCGCCGCCGCGGCGAGCCTGGTGGACAGTCGGGCGATCGTGTTCAAGGACGCGACGGTCGTCGGCATCCTGTCCGGCTCGCCGGGACTCCCGCACGCCATCGCGGCCTACGCCGACGGGACGGTCGTCCCGGACCCGCTGGTCGCCGCCACCGTGGGCCTCGACTCGGCCGCAGCCGCGCTCGCGGGCCAGCGGATCGGCGGAGCGCCCGGTGCACCCAAGATCCACCTTGACCCTCGCCGGTGAGATCCGGGCGGTGAGATCCGGGCGGTGAGATCCGGGCGGTGAGATCCGGGCGGTGAGATTCGGGCGGTGAGACTCGGGCGGTGACCCTCGCCGGTGGCTAGCTGGTTGCCGACGGGAACTCGGGCCGCCGCTTGGCCAGGAAGGCCTGCACGCCCTCGCGTCCATCGGGGCTGCCGGCCAGCGCGCTGATGCTGCGGGCCTCGAGCTCCACCCGGCCGTCACTCGGGACCGGGTTACCGCGGATGAGGTGCTTGGTCGCCGCCTGCGCCGTGCGCGAGCCGCGGGCGAGCCTGCCGGCCAGAGCCGTGACCTGGTCGAGGAGCTCGGCGTCGGGCACCACCTGGGTGACCAGCCCGGCGGCCAGCGCGTCCTGCAGCCGACCACACCGGGTTGAGGAGCGCCAGCGCCAGCGCCCGGTGCAGTCCGACCGACTCGGCGAGCAGCGTGCCGCCGCCGTCCGGGGACAACCCCGCCTTCGTGTACGCGAGGGTGAAGCTCGCGGACTCGGCGGCGATCACGAGGTCGGCTGCGGCAGCAAGGCCCAGACCGGCGCCGGCTGCGCCGCCCTGGACGGCCGAGATCACCACGGCGTCGAGCGACTTCAGCCGAGAGACGATGCGGTTGAGCATGTGGGCGAGCTCGTCGATCAGGAGCGCAGGCTCGTCCTCGGCGCCGAACTCGCGGAGGTCGCCGCCCACGCAGAAGAAACGGCCGGTCGCCGAGACGACCAGCACCGGGACGTCGGCCTCCTCCGCGGCCATGACGGCAGCCAGCAGCTCGACGCCCATCGGCGTCCCGAAGGCGTTGCCGGAGTCGCCCTTGGTCAGCGTGATCCAGCCGACTCCGTCGCGTACGGAGAAGTCGACCAGCGCGTCGTCGTCCATGGGGCTCCCTCGACTCACCCGGCGCCGGGGCACCGAGACGGCCGGTGCGTGTGCCGACCCGTCAGGAGTCTAAGGAGGCCCCTACTCCTGCGGCACGAGGGTCTTGGTCGAGTGCAGCTTGAACACCGCGCCCGTCGGGTCGGCGACGTCGGCGACGCGCCCGAAGGGGGTGTCCTCGGCCGGACGCAGCACCGTGCCGCCGAGTGCGGGCACCCGGGCGAGCGCGGCGTCGGTGTCCTCGACGCTGAAGTAGACGGCCCAGTGCGACGGCACCTCCGGCGGCAAGAACCCCTTGGAGTCCATCATTCCGGCGACGCTCTCGCCGTTGATCTGACCGGTGTAGTACCGGAACTCGTCGGTGTCCGACATGCGCTCGACGGTCCACCCGAAGACTGCCGGGTAGAAGGCCGTCGTCGCCGCGAAGTCCTTGCTGTGGACCTCGTCCCAGGTCACCGAACCCGGCTCGTTGTACTTCCCGAAGCCGGTGTGGGTGCCTGGCTGCCACACCCCGAAGAACGCTCCCGCGGGGTCCTCGACCACGGCCATGCGGCCGACCTCCCCGACGTCCATCGCCGGGGCGTGGACCTTGCCGCCGTTCGCCTCGGCCAGCGCCGCGGTCGCCGCGGCGTCGTCGCTCGCGAGATAGGTGGTCCAGACGTCGCGGCCACCACCCATCTCCGGTGTGTTCCTGGTCAGGCCGGCCACGGGGTGGCCGTCGGACAAGAAGGTCACGTAGTACCCGAACTCTTCGCCGGACTCGTCGAAGGTCCAGCCGAAAAGGCTGCCGTAGAAGGCCTTGGCCCTGATGTGGTCGGAGGTCATGACGTCGACCCAGCAGGGAGTGCCAGCGGCGAAAGGCGTCTCACGGGTGGTCATGGGTGGCTCCCTCGGTCAGGACGATCCGGTCGTTTCGGACCATACGCGCGGACACCGACAGCCGTCGACGGTCCGGGCGCAGCTCAGCCGAGCCGGGGGGCGATGGCCCCCGGCGAGAACACCGAAGCCGTCGTCGTGTTGGCCGCGGCGAGCAGCACGTCCGTGCCGGTCAGGTGCGCGATCTCGGTCCAGGCGGAGCCGTCGCTCAGCGACCCGGCGTCGGTTCGGACGGAGACCGTGGTGGTCGTCCCTGGCTGCAGACGTTGGACGAGGCCGGCAGGCGCAGCCTGGGTGCTGCAGGCGAGGAGGTCGTGGTCACGCCCGGCCATGAAGGTCGCCGCCGCGCTCGTGCTCGCGAACCGCATCCGGATCACCACCGCGTACGTCCCGTCTGGCTGGTGGACGTAGTCGGACTCGAGCGCCCAGCGCGGCAGTGGCAGCGAGGTCCGGAGCAGGCACCCGAGCGGGACGGCGGTGCCGACGACCTCTGCCGGGTTACGGGCGACGTTCGGCGTGCCGTTGCCCTGATAGCCGTCCTCGGGGTTTCCGGGATCGGTACGTGACGCCCAGCCGGCACCGAGCGCGGCGGGCGTGGGCAGGTCAGCCCCGGTCAGTGGTCCCGAGTGCGTCCCCGGGACGCTGTGGTCGATCGAGTACAGCGCAGACGCGCTGGGTTGGTTGACCGGTACGGCCGGCGCCACCGGAGCGGTGGTGCTCGCGGGGATGCTCGCCGTTGGTTGTGCCGTCGGTGCCTGCGCGCTGGGCGGTTGGCTCGCTGCGACCGGGCTTGGGGCTGGTCGGTCCGAGTGCGCGAGCAGGAGGACGGCGACGCCTGCCACCACGACGGCGGCCAGCGCTCCTGCGATCCACCGGATGCGCACCGGGGGCACCTCGATCAGCCCCCGTTCGACGAGAAGTGCTGGAAATCGGGGCTGCTCCAGCGCGCGCCCCAGAGCCAGCCGACGTTGGCCATCGCGGTGGCCACCGCCCCTCCCGGAGCGATGACTCCGATGTCGCCGTAATGAGCGGCGCGGTCGTAGACGTAGGCGGCTGCTGCTGCGGGATAGATCGTCGATCCGACGACGTACGGGTTCTGGAAGGTGTTGATGTCGATCGCGTTGCCGTACGAGTGCTGCGAGATGCGGTAGGGGTTGCCGGTGACGCTGCGACAGTTGAACTCGCTGGTGTTGCCGGCGTTCATCGAGTTGATGTCACTGCCGGTGGGTGAGGTCGCGAAGCCGCCGACGTAGAAGTGGTCGGTCGGGATCATGGTCTTGATCCGGAAGCCCGACCGGATCTCCGCGACGTTGAGCACGGCCTCGATCGCCCCGACCGAACCGGCGTCAAGCACCAGCGTCCCGCGCTGGACGACGCCGTTGAAGTCGAGGTAGTTCATCGAGAGGGCGCGCAGGCTCGACGGCCCGACGGGGCAGCCGGCGCGGTAGGAGTAGGGCACGTTCGCCTGCGTGAGCGGGCCTGACGCCGCGAAGTCCATGACCATCACCACCGTGGTGCTGGCCGCGGCGCTCTGCGCCGTCGTGCCGTCGGCCCAGGTGGCGATGCTGCGCCAGCTGTAGGCCATGACCCGGTCCGGGGTCCAGGCGAGCGACCACGCCCCGCCGAACGCCGGGAGCGCGAAGGTGTGGAAGGTCGTCCAGCCCAGCGCCGGGCTGAGGTACTGGACGGCGACGGTGCCCGACAGTCCGAGGTTGTTGACGGCGCTGCCGGACACCGTGGTCGGGCGCAACGCCCCGAGCGTGCTGGGCAGCGCGTTCGTGGTCGCTCGGGAGAACGGTGCACCGGCGACGAGCTGGACGGTGCCCGAGAAGAGGACCTGACCCGTCGGCCAGCTGGCCCGGGACCGCCAGACGGTCGTGCCGGACGCTGCCGGGGTCACCGCGCCCGCGTAGGAGACGCCAGTCACCGTGGCCGTGGACTGGGTGACCCAGGCCGAGCCGTCCAGGCGCTGGAGCACGACCGCCGGCGAGCCGGACGAGCCGTCCACCACTGCGCCCGCAACCATCACCTGATGCCCGACGGCGATGGGCGGGGGAGTCGCCAGCGCGTTCGTCCGCATCGCCGAGACCGACGAGGTGGGGGTGGCTGCCTGGGTGCCGGAGCTCGGCGCGAAATAGCCCTCGAGGTCCGTGACGAGGTGGACCGAGCCAGCCGAGGCGTAGAGGTCGACCACCCCGGCTGCGCCGCCGGCCGTTGGCGTCCCTGCGGGGAGCCGCACCTGCGCGAGGTTGGCGATCGGCGCGGAACCCGCCACGTTCACGGTCGAGACGGACGGTGCGGTGGTGGTGTCGTCAGGCACCGCGGCGACGAAGTTGGTCCGTGACGCCTGGGTGGCGGTGACGTTGAGCAGCGCGCCCGTCGCTCCGGCCGGAATCCCGGCGACTCCGGGGAGCGTGATCGCGATCCCGCCGGGACCCCGCACCGCCGCCAGCGGACCGTGCGGCGCGGCCGTGCAGGTCCCGCGGCCCACCCGGGTGTCGTAGACGCGACAGGGGTTGACCGCGACGAAGAGCGAGCCGGAGCCCGCTGCGTAGTACCCGGCGAGGTCCACCACGAGGTTGACGGTGCCGCTGGAGGTCACCAGGTTGATCGAGCCACCCGTGCCGAGCGGAACCGTGACCAGGTTCGCGATGGCAGCGCTCGACAGGACGTTCAGGTTCGAGGCCGTGGGTCTGGGCTTGCCTGTCGGGTACGCGGTGACGTAGGCGCTGGACGTCTGGGCGAGGCCGGTAGCGGCGAGGTTCAGGACGACGGCGCTGGCGTTCGCCGGGACGCCGGCGGCCCCCGCGACCTTCACGGTCTGGACCACGCCACCGTGCACCGGTGCGACAGCGGTCGTCGGTCCGCCGGCGCAGGTGCCGGAACCCACCCGGGTGTCGAGCAGCCGGCACGGCTGCAGGGAGGTGTAGCCGCCACCGCCGGGCGCGTAGTAGCCGGCGATGTCGACCGCAACCTGGACGGTGCCGGCCGAGTTGAGCACGTCGATGACGCCGTTGCTGCCGAGTCGGACGGTCACCGCAGCGGCATGGGCGCCGGCGTCCGAGCGGTTCAGGTTCGAGGTCGCTGGCGCGGTGGTGCCGTCGGGATAGACGGTCAGGTAGCCGCTCGCCGTGGCGTCGACCGCGGTCAGGTTGAGCACCACGGAGGTCGCGCTCGCCGGCACGCCGGCGACCCCGACAACCTTGATCCGCAGTGCGGCAGCGGCGCCGCCCGACACCGGCCGGGCCGTGGCGTGTGTGCTGCCGGAGCAGGTCCCGGTGCCCGTCCTGGTGTCGTAGACGCGGCACGGCGTGACGGCCGTGAAGCCGGCGGGTGAGCTGGCTGCGGACGTGTCGGCGGCGGCTGCCAGCGAGGCGGCGAAGGGCGTCAGGCCGCCCAGCAGGGCGGTGGCCAAGCCGAGCGCGACGAGCGCGCGAGGTCCCCGTGCGATCACGCTGGAGTCTCCCATGCTGGTGGTGGGGCTGCAGGTCTGGATGTGGTTATGGTGACGTTAAACAGGCTCATCACCCGACGGTGGGAAAGACGTCCAAGAGCTCCGGAGGGTTGCCATGGCGGACCTCGGGACCGCAGCTGAGCGCGCAGCGGAGCTCGCCGCGGAGCACGCCGTCGTGGCGGCCCTCGTCGCTGCCCAGGAGCGCGACTTCGCCGCGATGGTCGAGGCCTCGGTCGCCTCGAACGCGGACGACGAGCACGACGTGGAGGGCTCGAGCATCGCCTTCGAGCGTGCTCAGCTGACAGCGGCGCTCGCGCGCTCACGGGCTCGGCTGGCGGCGATCGAGCGAGCAGCCACCGACCTCGGCGAGGGGCGGTACGGCACCTGTGAGCTCTGCGGTCGCCCGATCGGCGCGGCCCGCCTCGAGGCCCGGCCGACCGCCACCACCTGCATCGACTGCGCGAGCCGATCGCGGGGCTGAGCGAGGCGCCGACGTGAGCGGCACGGGAGGAGTCGGCTAGGGCAACGGCTGCGAGTGCCGCATGGTGATGCTCATCCGCGCGCCCGCCCTGGACTCCTTCGGAACCGTGTGCTGCCACTCGTGCTGGGTGCGACCGCCCATCACCACCAGGTCGCCCTGCCCGGTGCGCAGGGTGCGGGCCACCGGGCCGCTCGTGCCGTGCCTGAGAAGGAAACGACGGCGCTCGCCCAAGCCCACGGTGATGACGATCGCCTCCGCCAGCCTCTTGCGCACGGTGTCGCCGTGCCAGGCGACGCCGTCCCGCCCGTCGCGGTAGAGGTTGACCAGCACGGAGTCGAAGGCGACGCCGTAGTGCTCGGACGCAGCGGCGCGGACCGCCTCGAGCGGTGCGGGGAGCTCGGCGAGGTGCTCGCCCGACCAGGCTGCTACCAGCCTTGGCTCGAGCACCTGCCGGTCGTACATCCAGCGCTCGCGCTGCTGCCAGGGGGCGCGGTGCTGGAGCTCGGTGAACAACGCGGCATGACCAGGCAGCCAACCCTGTGCGACGTCGAGCCAGCTGCGGTCGTCGAGCCGCACCCGCTGCACACCGGCGAAGGAGAGCGCGCCGGCGTCGAGCGCCGGAGCGGGATCACCGGCGTCGTCGAACAGGGAGTCCTGCCAGGCCAGCACCTGCGACCTCCCTCAACCGGCCGCGGGTGCGGCGCGCTCCGACCGCCGGGCTGCGGTCCTACTCGTCGATGATGTGCATCGCGGCCTCCTCGGCGGACTCGGACAGACCTCCCGAGCCCTCTTCGAAGGCGATCTCGTCGCTCTCGCTGTCGCCGTGCGCCCCTTCGTCCGGGGCGACGAGACGGCCTGCGGGGGCGTCTCCGACGTCCCCGCCCACAGTCTCGTTGTACGGTCCGACAAGCTCGGGGGGTACAAGATCGGGCTCCTCCTCGGAGAGGCGCTGATCGAGGCTCTCGCCGTCCAGCTGCTCTTCCGCTGTCGTGCCGAAGCGGTCGACCCCGAGCGGCCGGTCGTTGATCGCGTACCCCTCGTCGTAGATCTCGTCCTCGTCGGGCAGCAAGGTGTCGTTGGTCTCGACCTCTCGCTCGCCCACACGCTCAGCGTCGTCGGTTCCGAACACGCCCTCGCTCATGGCTTCCCCTGTCTGGTCGAGGCAGTGAATCACGGTGGTGACCCACGACGACTCACGCTTGGTGACCCACGACGACTCACGCTGGTGACCCACGACGAGGGTCGACGCGGTCCGGCCGACGCGTCAGCGTGTTCCGCGCCGTCGCTCCGTCCGTGTACTTTCGTAGTTCAGTGAGGCGGTATCGGCAAGCGGGAGGCATCGGCCAGCATGACTGTGGTCCAGGACAGCCGGGTGGCGCTGTCCCGACCCCGACCTGCTGGCCTGCCCTACATCCCTGCGCTCGACGGCATCCGCGCGATCGCGGTCGCCGCGGTGCTCATCTACCACGCAGGCGCCGCGTGGCTGCCCGGTGGCTTCCTGGGCGTCGACGTCTTCTTCGTGCTCTCGGGTTTCCTGATCTCCTCGCTGCTGCTGGAGGAGGTCGACCGCCGCGGCCGCATCGACTTCGGTCGCTTCTACCTCGGTCGGGCCCGGCGGCTGCTTCCCGCGTTGCTGCTCGTGCTGCTCGCGACGTCCTTGCTGGCGCTCACCGTGGCCCGGGACGCCGCCGAGCGGGTGCGCGAGGATGGCCTTGCCTCGCTCGGCTACGTCACGAACTGGTGGTACGTCGCGCACGGGCAGTCGTACTTCGAGGCCGTGGGGCGCCCGCCCCTGCTGCAGCACCTCTGGTCGCTGGCGGTCGAGGAGCAGTTCTACCTCGTGTGGCCGGTGGTGATGTGGTTCATCCTGCGCCGGTTCGGCCGCAGCGGGGTGCGGACCGCGGCGATCAGCGGTGCCCTGGCGTCGACCGCCTGGATGGCGTTCCTCGCGGTGTCGCAGAACCTCCCCGCCACCGGCGACGCGAGCCGGCTGTACTTCGGCACGGACACGCACGCGTTCGGCCTGCTGGTGGGTGCAGCGCTCGCCACCGTCTGGCGGCCCGGCCGGCTGTCCGCGCAGGTCCAGCCGTCGGCGGCGCGGTTGCTGCAGGGCGCGTTCGTCGCTGCGCTCGCCGGACTGGCGCTGTCGTTCGCGCTGTTCGACCAGGACTCCTCGTTCTTGTACCGCGGCGGGTTCCTGCTGGTGTCGTTGCTCGCGGCCGGGCTGATCGCCACCGCCAGCCATCCCGCCGTGGGGGCGGCCGCGATGCTCGCCGCCCCGGTACCGCGGTGGATCGGTCAGCGCTCGTACGGTCTGTACCTCTGGCACTGGCCGATCTTCATGGTCACCCGGCCGGGCATCGACGTCCCCTACACGGGGCTCACGGCGGTTGCGCTCTCGATGGGGCTCACGGTTGCCGCGGCCGAGCTCAGCTACCGCTACGTCGAGATGCCCATCCGCCGGGGAGCACTGGACAGGGTCTGGGCAGGCGCGTTCGATCGCGGTGCTCGGGTCGCTGCCGTGCGCATCGGCGTCCCTGCGGCGGCGCTGGTGACCTCCGTCGCGTTGGTGGGATCGGCTTTGGCCCAGGTCCCCGAGGTCAGCCTCAGCACCTACCTCGGCGGGGTGAGCGCAGTCGGCGACGAGCCGCTGACCCCGTTGCCGGCCAGCACCGCCGGACCTGGTCCGGCCAACGCTGATGTCCCACCGCGGCCGGCGCCGCTGCCGAGTCCGGCCGCCAGGGCTTCGGCGTCCGTGCGTGCCGCCACCAAGGCGACCCCCAAGCCCAAGCCGAAGCCACCGCCGAGCCCGCCGCGGCCGGTATACGTCGGTGCCGCCACCGCAGTGGGTGACTCGGTGCTCCTGGGTGCCCGGCTCGGGGTCGAGCGAGCCGTGCCCGGTGTCGTGGTGGATGCCGTGGTGGCCCGGCAGCCGGACGTCATCTTCGCCAGGATCCTCGCTCGCAAGTCGGCCGGAGCCCTTGCCCCGGTGGTCATCGTGTCGGCGGGGACCAACGGACTGGTGACCAGGGACGAGCTCACGTCGCTGTTCAACGCGCTGCGCGACCGGCGACGCGTCGTGATCTTGACCGTGCGAGTCCCGAAGGTCTGGATGGACGAGACCAACGGCGACATCTACGCCATCGCCCGGCAGTACCCGAACGTCCGCGTCGCCGACTGGTCGAGCGCCTCGATCGGTCACCGGGACTGGTTCGTCGCCGACGGCGTCCACCTGACCGCGGCCGGGATCACCGCCTTCTCGTCGCTGATCGCGGCGGCGGTCCGCTAGCGACCGGTCCTCGCAGGACTCAGCTGCTGACTACTCGTGCGTCGCCAGCCGGGCAGGGTGCGGCGCCCAGGGCCGGTGCCAACCGCCGTAGGCCGCCGGCAGCTTCTCGGCCGCGGCCGGCCCCCACGAGCCGGGTGCGTACGGCGCTGGCTTGCTCGGGAGGTCGAGGAGCGGCTCGAGGACGCGCCAGGTCTCCTCCACCGAGTCCTCGCGGGTGAAGTGGCTCTGGTCGCCCTCCATCGCCGCGTGCAGCAGCACCTCGTAGGGCGCAGGCACGCGCTCCGCGCCATCGCCGAAGCTCATGTCGAGGTCGATGGGTCGCAGCCCGGGGCCGTCGGTGGCCTTCATCTGCAGCACGAACCGGGCGGCGGGATGCGGGTCGATCAGCAGGACGAACTGGTTGGGGTCCGCGCGGTCGGCCGCCGACGAGAAGCCCAGCGACGGCGGCTCCTTGAACACGATGCGCACCTCGGTCTCGCTCAGCGGCAGCGCCTTGCCGGCCCGGATGAAGAAAGGCACCCCGCTCCATCGCCAGTTGTCGATCTGGAGCTCGAGGGCGGAGAAGGTCTCGGTGGTCGAGCCGGCCGCGACACCGTCGGTGCGGTCGTAGCCGTCGTACTGGCCGCGTACGTACCGCTTGGGGTCGGCGGCCGGCATCGCGGCGAACACGTCGCGCTTACGGTCGGACAGCGCTCCGAGGCCGCCCAGCGAGGGGGGCTCCATCGCGACCATCGCGAGCACCTGCATGAGGTGGTTCTGCACGACGTCGCGCAGGCATCCGACCTTGTCGTAGAAGTGACCACGGTCGGCCACGCCGAAGGTCTCGGCCATGGTGATCTGGACGCTGCTGATGAAGTTCCTGTTCCACACCGGCTCGAGGACGGTGTTGGCGAACCTCAGATGCAGGATGTCCTCGACCGAGAGCTTTCCGAGGAAGTGGTCGATCCGGTACAGCTGCGACTCGTCGAGGATCTCGCGGAGGTCGCCGTTGAGCTCCTGGGCCGAGGCGAGGTCATGGCCGAACGGCTTCTCGACGACGACCCGTGCACCCGCGGTGAGGCCGGCTGCGGCGAGGTTCTGCACCACAGGACCGAAGAGGAACGGCGGGATCTCGAGGTAGAACACCGGCAGCTTGGCACCCTTCAGGGCGGTCGCCAGCTTGCTGAAGGTGGTGGCGTCGTTGAAGTCGCCGCCCACGTAGTGCATGCGCTTGAGGAGCCGCTTGAGCGCAGGCTGATCGACCGGGACGTCGCCGAGCGCCGCCATCACGGACTCCTCCGCCCGCTCCCGCAGCTGGGTGTCCGTCCAGTCCTCGGCGGCCACGCCGATCACCGGACAGTGCAGGAGCTTGCGTCGCTCGAGCTGGTACAGCGAGACGAAGGTCATCTTCCGGGCAAGGTCGCCGGTGATGCCGAACGCGACGAACGCGTCAGCAGAGGCGGGATGGTTTCGCTGCGTGGTCATGGGTGGCTCCGCCGCTCGCTCGCATCGGGCATCTCGGGGTGAGGTGCTCATCGGTGATCATGGGGCGATCCCCGTGCCGAACACTAGCCAGTCGTGGAAGGCTGTGACTCCCGTCGGTCGAAGGAGCGTCGCCGCGTGCTCGTTGCTGCGCTCAAGGCACGCGACCCGGACGGTTACGCCTTCCACAAGGCGGTGCGTGCTGCCGTCATCGTCCCCGTGCTCTTCGCCGTCGGCCTCAACGTGCTGGGCAACCCGCAGCTGGCGACGTTCGCGGTGTTCGGCTCGTTCGCGCTGCTGGTCTTCGTCGACTTCCCGGGGAGCCGCAGCGGACGGTTGGGCGCGTATCTCATGCTCGCCCTCGTAGGGGCGGTCATGATCACCCTCGGCACCCTGTGCGCTCGCACCACCTGGCTCGCGGTGGTCGGCATGGCGCTGGCGGCGTTCGCCATCCTGTTCGCCGGAGTGGTGAGCGCCGCGACCGCTGCTGGTGCCCGGTCGGCGCTGCTCACGTTCATCCTGCCCGTCACGCTGCCCGGCACGATCTCGGACCTGCTGCCGCGGCTGGCCGGCTGGGCGATCGCCTGCGCGGTGTGCATCCCCGCCGTGATGCTGGTGTGGCCGCCTCGTCAGCACGACGAGCTCCGGGCGAGGGCGGCTGCGAGCTTCGCCTCGTTCGGCCGGCTGCTCGCCAAGCCTGGCGCGGCCGCCTTCGCGGAGACCAGCGAGACGATGACCCGGCTGCGCGCGACCTTCCGGTCGAGCCCGTACCGTCCCGTCGGGCTGACCACCGGCACCCGCACGCTGGTGCGCCTGGTGGACGAGCTCGAGTGGCTGCTCTCGTTGTCCGCAGCGGCCTGCACCGACGACGCCTCGCGCTGGCACACGGCTCCGTCGCCGCTGCGGGCGTCGACGGTCGCGGTGCTCGACGCGTGTGCTGACGTGCTGAGCAGCGCGCGTTCGGAGCCGAGCCCGGCGGCGCGCTCGACGCTGCGAGCGAGCCTCGAGCCAGCTCGACTCCTGCCTGGCGGCCGAGGCCAGGGCGCGGGTCGCCGACCTGCAGGAGGGCGGGACGGCGGAGCTCGCTCGGGTCTTCGCGGTGCACGAGCTCGCCTACGCCGTCTCGCTGGCCGGGCATGCGGTGGCGCTGATGGGGGACGCGGATGCCCGCCCCGTGCTGGACCGGCTGCTCGGCCGGCGGGCCGGTGGGCTGGTCACGGTCGGTCCGGTCAAGGCGGCGGCGCAGATCGCGGGCGGGCACGCAGATCCGCACTCCATCTGGCTGCAGAACAGCCTGCGTGGCGCGGCAGGTCTCGCGCTGGCCGTGCTCGTGGCTGACGTCTCCGATGTCCAGCACGGCTTCTGGGTCGGGCTCGGTGCGATGTCCGTGCTGCGGACCACCGCGCTGTCGACGGGCGCCACGGTGCTCCGGGCGCTGGTCGGCACCTTCCTCGGCTTCGCCGTCGGCGGCCTGCTGGTGGAGGTGCTCGGGAACGCGGCCCGCAGTCCTGTGGACCGCGCTGCCCTTCGTCGTGCTGTTCGCGGCCTACGCGCCGGAGGCGATCTCGTTCCTCGCGGGCCAGGCCGCCTTCACGGTGACGGTGATCATCTTGTTCAACTTGCTCGTTCCTGCTGGCTGGACGGTGGGGCTGGTGCGGGTGCAGGACGTCGCCTACGGCTGCGCCGCGAGCCTGGTCGTGGGAGCCCTGTTCTGGCCGCGCGGGCCGCGGCCGGACTGGGGCGGGCGCTCCAGGAGGGGTACGAGCTGGGGTCCGCGTACCTGCGCAGGCGCCCTCGCGTTCACGGTGCAAGGAGGGCCGTCCCCGCAGGCGGAGTCCATGCAGGCGATCGCGGCGGCCGCGCCGGCTCGACGACGCGTTCCGGCAGTACCTCGCCGAAGGCGGCGCCAAGCGCACACCGCTCAGCAGCGTGACCGCGGCGGCGAACGGGGCGAGCAGGCTGCGGCTGGCGGCTGATGCGATGGTGGCCCTGCGCGAGCCTGCCGCGACCGGCGATGCCGCTCGCGAGGTGCGGGAACGGCGTCGGAGCCCTCGAGGGCCCTGAGCACATCCTCGTGGAGCGGTGTGAACGCGTCGACGTCTGGTACGACGACTTCGGGCAGTGCTGTCTCCTGCGCGCTCGACGTCCCGGCCGGTGCCCGCAGCTCGTCCCACCGTGGACGACGCGTTCGTCGACGGCCTCCGAGGCTCGGTGGCGACGACGAGCCTCGCTGGCCCGGGCCGAGCAGCTCCTGTGGACCGCCCAGTACCTGCACGACCTGGAGCGGCTCGAGGGCAAGCTGGTCGCGCCCCGCAGCGGACCTGCGCGCGGCTGCCGCGCGGTCCTGGTGGCGCTGAGCAGACCTCGGCGCGGTCAGGGCTCGTGCGGTTGGCGGTCGAGGTAACCGAGCTCACGGGCACGGCCCACCGCCGCGGACCGGGACGTCACCCCGAGCTTGCGGTAGATCGTGCGGGTGTGCGTCTTGGCGGTGTTGTACGACATGAAGAGCCGACCGGCGATCTCGGGCAGCGAGTACTCGCTGCGCAGCAGCCGCAGCACCTCGATCTCCCGTCGGGAGAGCGCGTCGCGCGGATCGATCGAGACCGGGGGCGGTCCGGTGCCGCCGCTGAGCTCTTCCAGGGCGCGTCGCTCCGCGGCTAGGGCAGTGGCCAGGCCTCCGGGATCAACCAGGTGGTCGACCTCCACCTGTGCGAGGACGAGGGCCTCGCGCGCACCGGCCTGGTCGCCCACGGATCGCCGCACCTTGACGCGGTCGATCAGGACCGTCACGGCGGCGAACCTTCGCCCGCTGAAGACGCTGAGGTCGGGCAGGGCGTCCCAGCGTGCTGCCGTGGCGAGCTCGCCCCGGTCACACGCCAGCACCGACTCCCCGTAGGCGAGCAAGCCAGGGCTGACGTAGCCGGTGGCCTCGGCCGCCCGGGTCCAGGCCCTGGCAGCATCAAGCGAGCGCGCAGCAGCAGATCGGATCCCCGAGCCGGCTCTGCAGGACCGCGATGGAGACCCTGATGAGCTCGTGCAGGGCGAAGAGCTCCGGTGGCGTGGTGTCGACGTCGTCACGCGGCAGCAGCAGCAAGGAGCGCAGGGCGTCCTGCACGTTCCCCATGGCGACCTCCGCCGCCGCCAGGCTTCCGTGCAGGCCACGCCACCAGTAGGAGGAGGCGTCGCAGAGCGACAGACCCACCAGGCACATCTCGCGCAGCCGAGGGACGTCGCCCACCGCGGAGGCCTGCCACGCCTCGGCGGCGACGTCCTCGAGCGAGGTCTGGTCGTCCACCACACGAGCTCGCAGCCACTGACCCGCGAGGTCAGTCCGACCGAGGAGGAACGCGATGTTGACGCCCATCGCGCGAAGGGCCGCCCGGTCCGCGAACAGGCTCAACGGGAGTGCCTCCAGCCACCCGAGCAGGGTCGAGTAGTCACGCTCGTGCTCGGGGCCCGCGGCGGTCTCCGCCTCCACCAGGTCCGCCGCCAGCGCGAAGTCGCCGCCCGCGAGCGCGTGCCCGATGGCCTGGGCCGGGTCCAACGAAGCGAAGTACTGGCCGGCCCGCCGGTTCAGCTCGGCGAACCTCTCCGGGTCGTGGTCCTCGAGCCGGCCGCGGAGGTAGTCGCGGACCACGGCGTGCACCCGCCAGTGCTGGAGGTCCGCACGGTCGAAGACCTGACTGACGAAGAGGTCGTGACGATCGAGGTGATCGAGGAAGTCGGCGGCGTCGTCCCGGTGCCGCACCGCGTTCGCGACCGGGATCGTGATCTCGTCGAGCACCGAGGTGTCGAGGAGGAAGTCGCGGACCTCGTCCGGCTGCGACTGCAGGACCTCCTCGGTGAGGTACCTGGCGATGTCGCGCCGCGCCCGCTGGACGTCCCGGGGTCCGAGCGGCCGACCGGACCGGGACAGGCGTGCGGTGAGGCTGACGGCGACGGCCCATCCGCCGGTGGCGTTCTGCACCAGCCGCGCTCCTGCCCGGGTGGCCCAGTCCTTGCCGAGGCCGGCATCGCGCAGGAACGTGCGCGTCTCGGCGAGGGTGAACTGCAGGTCTCGGCCGGTGATCTCCACGAGCTGCCGCGACGCCGCGAGGCGGGCCAGCCGGAGCTCGGGCCGTCCCCGCGAGACCAGCACGAGCAGGACGCCCTCGGGCAGCCCCGCGGCGAGGAGGTCCATGTCGGCGAGGATCGACTCGTCGACCACGAAGTGCAGGTCGTCCAGCACGACAACCAGCGGAGGGTCGATCGAGGCGAGCCCCTCGAGCAGCCGGTCGATGTCCCCGGGGTCGATCCTGGCGTGCGCCGTCCGCCGCGGTCGCCAGTCGAGCTCCGGGCAGGCCAGCGTCAGGGCTTCGGCGAGGGCGCTCCAGAAGCGATGGGGCTCGTTGTCCCTCGGGTCGAGGGTCAGCCAGGCGACCCGGACCTGCGGACCAAGGCCGGCGACCCATTGCAGGACGACGGTCGTCTTGCCGGTGCCGGCAGCGCCCGTGACGAGCACCATGCTGGCCTCAGCCGCTGCCTGCAGCATCGAGAGCAGCCGGGGACGCACGAGAAGGCCTTGCGGGTGTCGGGGTGGGCGCAGCCTGGTCTCCGTCACGACCAGCCACCCCTCTGATCTGTCGGCTTCTCCCTAGCGAGCAGGGCGACCCTGCCGACCAGCCGAAACATCACACCATCGGGGTGACGCGCATGGAGCGCGACAACACCAACATGACAGTGACACCAGGGCTGTGACCGGTTCTGAGTCCCGGCACCGATGGCAGACCCTCGTGGTGGTCGTTGGGCGGCAGCGAGGAAGGCAGATCATGGCGAGGTACTTCACCAGTGGCGGGAGCGCAGATCGTTGGCTCGCGCGCCGCAGCGAGAGCGACTTCCTGCGCGAGGTCGAGTCCGGGGTCCGTCGCGGTGAGTTCTTCCCCACGTTCACCCCGGTCGTCGCTGCAGCCGGTGCCGATCTCGTCGAGCTCGCGGCGAGCATCCGGTGGGCGCATCCGATGCTGGGCCTCGTCAGCAGCAGCGAGTTCATCCCGCGGCTGATGACGAGCGGTCATCTCGCACCGCTCTCGTTGGCCGTGCTGCGCGCCGCGTGTCTCGAGGCGCTGGACTGGCCGTCGTGCGGTTCAGCCGAGCGGCCCCCCCGTCTCCGGTTCCCGTTGTCGACCGCGGAGCTCGCGACCGAGGGTGCGGTCGCGGCCCTGCTGCGAGCGGTCCACGAGGTCGGGCTGCCAGGGGAGCGCCTGGTCATCCGAGTGGTCGACTCGCCCGCGTTGCTCGCCAACTCCGCTGCCGAGGCTGGCTGTGCCAGCCTTCGCGAGGCTGGTGTGCACGTCGCGGTCGGATCCGGGAGCGCCGACCTCGGCGTGCTGCGTGCGCTCAGTCGGGGAGCCCAGCAGGAGCTCAGCGTGCCGGCCCGGCTGGTGATCTCCGCAGACCCAAGAGCTCCCCACGACGACGCTGAGCCCCGCTGTGACCCAGAGCCCGGCCACGGCGGAGCCCCCGGCCACGGCGGAGCGCCCGGCCGTGACGAAGACCGGTCCGCCGACCTCGTCGATCTCCTGGACACTTCCGGAGACCGTGTCGTGGTTCTTGAGGGCGTCGACACGATCCCGTTGCTGCACGCTGCGCTGGGCCTGCCGGACCTCAGGTTGAGCGGTGACGTCTTCGGTGCCGCGGTCCCGCTCGCGAGCGCTGGAGCGGTTGACGCCCTGTGCGTGCGGGTCCATGAGCTGGTCATGAGCGCGCGCTGCGCCGTCGTGCAGCTGGTGGGCGCCGTGCAGCCGTGAGCCGCACGGGGCAGGCGCGTGTGCGGACTACGGACGGGAGCCCGCGGTCCGCCCGGCCCCGCACGCAGCGTCACGCAACCCTGCAGCGTCACGCGACCCTGCAGGGTCACGGCACGCTGCAGGGTCACGGCACGCTGCAGCGTCATGGCAACCTGCCGTCGAGCCGGGCAGCCAAGGCAGCGGCCTCGGCCCGGTTGCCGAGGTCCAGCTTGCTCAGGATGCTCGCGACGTGATGGTGCACGGTGCGCTCGCTCAGGACCAGCTCCGCCGCGATGGCGGCATTGCTCATGCCTTGCGCGACCAGAAGCAGAACCTCGATCTCACGCCTGCTCAGCGTGCTCCGGACCCGCTCGAGCTCCAGCGCCTGGGTGTGCTCCTGCGTGAGGTCGAGCAGGATGCAGAACCACGTCACCTCACCGGTGTGCTGGTCGGTGTACGGCCGCGCGTGGTCGGCGATCCAGAGCCGCTCACCCCGCGCGTTCACGAAGGTGTACTCGAACTTGTAGGGCTGCCCCGCGCGTTCGGCCTCGTAGACGCCGGTCAGCACACGTTCCCGGTCCTCTGGTGCGACGGTGGACTCCCAGAAGAGCGGATCGCTGTAGAACTGCTCGGCCCGGTAGCCGCTCCAGTCGGGCACGCTCACATACGTGAAGCCAGCGGCGTTGTAGGCGTAGAGGCCACCGGGGCCGTGGTCGATGAGCTGGTCGAGGAAGGCCAGCACCCGCTGCCGCTCGCCCTCGGCCCGCCGTAGCTCGGTGATGTCGATCCTGATGCCGGCCCAGGCCGTGCGACCGTCGACGGTGTGGGCAATGGCCCTGGCGTGGTCGATGACCCACCGGACCTCACCGTCAACGACCTCGCGGTACTCGCTCCGGAAGTCCGTGCCACCGGCGGTCGCGGCCAGCAACGCAGCCTCGACGCGGTCGCGGTCGTCGTCATGGATCGAGCCGAGCACCCTGCTCCGGACCTCTGCGGGCGCGGTGCTGGTGAACTCGTGGACGCCGTCCTCCTCCCAGGAGAACTGGTAGATCTCAGCCGGCAGCTCGTCCAGGAGCGCCCCCAGGCTGCCTTCCAGCCTGATCTTGGACTCGCGCACGTCGACGAGCTCGGTCACGTCGACGGTGTTGCCGATCCAGACCATCCGCCCGGTCTCGTTCTCGCCGATGGGGTCGGCCCGGTCCAGCAGCCAGGCATAGCTGCCGTCCGGCCGCCGTGCCCGGTAGACCGCCTCGTAGCGGTTGCGTGCGTCCAGCGCAGTTCTCTCGTCAGCAAGCACCCGCTCCGCGTCGAGCGGATGGATGATCGACAGCCAGAGGTCGGGGTCGTCGAGGTACTCCTGGGCGGACCAGCCGTTGACGGGGGCGGTGAGGTAGTCGAAGCCTCCGCCATCGGTGAAGCGGTAGGCGGCGACCGGCGCGAGCGCGATCTCGGCGAGCTGCTGCTCGAACGCTGGCGTTCCGTTCGTTGGCGGCCACGAGGTCCGTGATGTCGAGCAGCGCCCCGACGCGGATCTGCCCGTCGTCATCGTCGAGGGTGTACCTGGAGCTGTCCTCGACGGTCCTGAAGTCACCGTCAGGGCCCTGGATGCGGTACGTCGTAGTCAGGTCGGCCGGACTGCTCGACGGCCGCGGCCAGCGAGTCGACGAGGGACGATGCGTCGTCCGGGTGCACGGCCACCCTGATGAGCAGGTCGCTCGGCTGCCGGCGCCCGCAGCCCAGCAGCGCGCTGAGGCCTTCGCCCATGATGCGCACGGCTCGTTGCGGATAGCTGGACCCGCCGGGGATCAGCTCGACGTAGCCCAACGACGGCAGGAGATCGAGGAGCTTGTCGGCGGTGAGGGCAGGGGGAAGTCCGGACGGCACAAGATCTCCAGGTGAAGTCGACGCGGTGATCGGACCTCGTGGCCGCAATTGTCGTGACGCGGCACCAGGTATCGGTAAAGCGAGCAGTCCGCCGACAGGTTGCTGCCAGCGATGTCGGTGACGACGACAGATCGCACTGACCCATTGAGGGGATCGTCCTGGGCACTTCTGCCTACGACGGTTGACCCGGCCTCAATGTCTTGGACGTGCCGCTCCGAGACCCGGTTCCGCGGACGCCGGAACATGCATAGCAATCTTTCTGCTTCGTAGTGATCACCCGATCCGGGTGAATCCAGGGACCAGGCCGAGCCGGTCCGCAAGCGTCAAGAATGGGCAGTAGTACCGATGCGTCGGGGTTTGGCGCCAACGTAAGTTCAGTCAAGACCAAGCTCACCCCCACGAGCACGGTCGATGTCGAGGAGAGAACCCGAGCTGTCTTACCTGCCCGAGTGGGGCAGCCCGGTCCCGTCGGAGGGAGCCCTCGACAAGTGGGCCCCGCTGCATTGGCAGCGGGGCCCACTTCCTTCGTCCAGCTCTCACCCCGTCGGGGTGAGGGATCTCAGGTCTTGCAGCTCGCCGACGGCGTGGGGCTCGGGCTCGGCGAGAGCGCCTGGGTCACCTGCTCCGGGCTGGCGAGTGCGGTGAAGCCGTCGCCGACCACGAAGTCCACCGTCGCGTCCTTGCGGGTGTCCCTGACCAGCTTGGGCGAGACGACCTGCGCCGCAACCACCTTCGCGTTGGCGGCCCCCGCGCGTCCCGTAGCGGATCTCGGCCGAGCCGGCGATGGTCTTCTTCAGCGGGTCGTTGGCGACCTTGCCCGCGATGAAGCCGCGCGCCACGAGGTCGCCGGACGTCGACTTCGCGAGGCCCTTGCGGTTCGTCGCGTTGTAGACGTTGACGGTGATCGTGGAGGGCGCGGGGAGCTTGACCGCTGGCTTGGTCGAGGGCTTCGTCGAAGCCTTCGCGCTGGGGCTGCAGCTCGAGCCTGCGGCTGGTGCTGCGGCGTTGTTGTTGTTGTGCTGGGTGTAGAGGATGCCACCGCCGATGCCGACGACGAGAGCGACGACAACCGCCACGACGATCTGCCACAAGCCGCCGTTGCGCCCCTTGCCGACGGGGGTGAGCGTGGTCATCGGTCCTCCAGATCGAGCACCCGCGCGTGGATCGTCTGACGTTGCTGCAGTGCTGCCCGCACCGCGCGGTGCAGTCCATCTTCCAGGTAGAGGTCGGATTTCCAGCGGATGACGTGGCAGAAGATGTCGCCGTACATCGTGGAGTCGTCGGCGAGCAGCGTGTCCAGGTCGAGGGCGCGTTTGGTGGTCACGAGGTCGGCGAGCCGCACCTGCCTCGGCGGGAGCGCGGCCCAGCCGCTCCCGGTGGTGGCGTGCTCCGGGTACGGTCGCCCGTCACCCACCCGCTTGAAGATCACCCGCACCACTCTAGGCGCCGACCCCGACCGCCATGGCTAGGCTGCGGAGGCATGAGCGACCCCGCGAACGCCCCCGCCGCAGCGGCGCCTGACGCTGCCGCTGCCGCCATCGTGGCCAAGGTCAGCGCCGGCTACGCGTTCTCCGGGGCCGTCCTCGACCTCGGCGCGCTGGTCACGAACGGCACGGCCCACCCAGACGTGCAGGTCCGTGTCCCGCTGGAGATGATGAACCGGCACGGGCTGGTTGCCGGCGCGACGGGTACCGGCAAGACCAAGACCTTGCAGGTGATGGCCGAGCAGCTGTCCGCTCAGGGCGTCCCGGTCTTCCTCGCCGACATCAAGGGCGACCTCTCGGGCATGGCGTCGCCGGGGCAGGCCGGCGACAAGGTCAGCAGCAGGGCGGCGGACGTCGGGATCGACTGGACGGCGTCGTCGTTCCCGACCGAGTTCTTCACCCTCGGCGGCCAGGGCACCGGCGTGCCGATCCGGGTGACGGTCACCTCGTTCGGCCCCACCCTGCTGGCCAAGGTCCTCGGCCTGAACGACACCCAGGAGTCTTCGCTCGGGCTGGTCTTCCACTACGCCGACAAAGCTGGCTACGCGCTCCTCGACATCAAGGATCTGCGCGCGGTCATCTCGCACCTCGTCAGCGACGAAGGCAAGGCCGAGCTGAAGGATCTCGGTGGGCTGTCGTCAGCCACGGCCGGCGTGATCCTCCGCCAGCTGATCGCCTTCCAGGACCAGGGCGCGGACGTGTTCTTCGGCGAGCCCGAGTTCGAGTCCACCGACCTCATCCGGCTCGCCCCAGACGGCCGCGGTGTCGTGTCGGTCCTCGAGCTCCCCGCGCTGCAGGACCGGCCGGCGCTCTTCTCGACGTTCTTGATGTGGTTGCTCGCCGATCTCTTCGAAGGGCTGCCCGAGGTCGGCGACCTGGACAAGCCCAAGCTCGTCTTCTTCTTCGACGAGGCCCACCTGCTCTTCAAGGACGCCTCGAAGTCCTTCCTGCAGTCGATCACCCAGACCGTCCGGCTGATCCGGTCCAAGGGCGTCGGGGTCTTCTTCGTCACCCAGACGCCGAAGGACGTCCCGTCGGACGTGCTCTCCCAGCTCGGCAACCGGGTGCAGCACGCACTGCGTGCGTTCACCCCGAGGACGCCAAGGCGGTGAAGGCCACGGTGTCCACGTTCCCGACCTCGGGCTACGACCTCGGTGAGCTCCTGACCCAGCTCGGCACGGGTGAGGCGGTGATCACCGTGCTCGCGGAGAACGGCGCACCGACCCCGGTCGCCTGGACCAGGCTCCGGCCGCCCCAGTCGCTGATGGGTCCGACGGATCCGGCCGCGATCACGGCGGCCGTCGCGGGGTCGCCGCTGCAGGCGCGGTACGGGACAGAGGTCGACCGCGAGTCTGCCTACGAGCTCCTGACGGCGAAGCTGGTGGCCGCGCCCGAGCCTGCCGTCGCGGCGCAACCGGCAGCACCTCCGGCGGCACCTCCGGCAGCACCGCCGGCTGGCGGGCCGAACGTGGTCAGCGAGGCGCTCAAGAACCCGGTCGTGAAGTCGTTCGCGGTGGCCGCAGCGGCCACGCTGGGACGGGAGATCTTCCGCGGGATGTTCGGGACGGCCAGCAAGTCCCGGAAGCGCTGAGGCTGCTGGCCGCTGACCCTGCTGCGCTGCCGGCCGCTGACCCTGCTGGCCGCTGACCCTGCTGGCCGCTGACCCTGCTGGCAATGCCCGACGGTGGCGGAGGATGCGGGATTTGAACCCGCGAAGGGTTTCCCCTTACACGCTTTCCAAGCGTGCGCACTCGGCCACTATGCGAATCCTCCGTCGCAGAGGCTACCGGGGGCGTGGCCCAGCGGCGGAAATCGACCGCTCGCGCACCGCTACACTCGTCGATGACCCCTCGTGCGGCGTCATCCTGTGAACTCCCCCAGGGCCGAGAGGCAGCAAGGGTAAGCGGGCTCTGGCGGGTGCACGGGGGGTCCTTCGTTCGGTCGGCAACGCGGCCGCCGAGCCTGTCGTCGCAGGGCGGTTTGTGCCGTCGGTGCGGCCGGTTAGGGTCGGCTGGTGTCCGTCGCCCTGTACCGCCGCTACCGGCCCGGAGACCTTCGCCGAGGTCATCGGCCAGGACCACGTCACCGGGCCCGCTCCAGCAGGCGCTCCGCAACGACCGCGTGAACCACGCCTACCTCTTCTCGGGCCCTCGCGGCTGCGGCAAGACCACCTCCGCGCGCATCCTGGCGCGGGCGCTGAACTGCGAGCAGGGCCCGACTCCTGAGCCGTGCGGGGTCTGCGCGTCCTGCATCGACCTCGCGCGTGGGGGCGGCGGGAGCCTGGACGTCGTCGAGATCGACGCCGCCTCGCACGGCGGCGTGGACGACGCCCGAGACCTCCGCGAACGCGCCTTCTACGCTCCGGCGGCGTCGCGTTTCAAGATCTACATCATCGACGAGGCCCACATGGTGAGCCCGGCGGGGTTCAACGCCCTGCTCAAGGTCGTCGAGGAGCCCCCGCCGCACCTCAAGTTCATCTTCGCGACGACGGAGCCCGAGCGCGTGCTCGGCACGATCCGCTCGCGCACCCACCACTACCCCTTCCGCCTGGTGCCGCCGAAGGTCCTGCAGGACTACCTCCAGCACCTCTGCGAGCTCGAGGACGTGAAGGTCGGTCCTGGCGTGCTGCCGATGGTGGTCAGGGCGGGCGCCGGGTCGGTACGTGACGCGCTGTCCGTGCTCGACCAGCTCATCGGGGGGGCCGGGCCCGACGGCGTGAGCCATACCTACGCCGCCTCCCTTCTCGGCTACACCGACGCCGCGCTGCTGGACGACGTCGTCGACGCGTTCGCCGCCGCCGACGGCGCGACGGTCTTCGAGCTCGTCGACCGCGTCGTCGAGAGCGGGATCGACCCGAGGAGGTTCGTCGCGGACCTGCTCGAGCGGCTGCGAGACCTCGTGATCCTGCAAGCGGTCCCGGACGCCGGGGCGAAGGGGATCCTGCACGCGCCGGACGACCAGCTGGCCCGGATGCTCGGCCAGGCCGCTCGTTTCGGTGCGGCCGACCTCGCGCGTGCCGCCGACGTCGTGAACACCGGCCTCACCGAGATGCGGGGGGCGACGGCCCCTCGGCTGCAGCTCGAGCTCATCTGCGCCAGGGTCCTGCTGCCCGGCGCGGATCCTGATGCTGACCGTGGCCTGCGTGCGCGGCTGGATCGCCTGGAGCGCCGGTTCGCCATCACCCCGCCTGCCCTCGGCGCCGAGGCGGCCGAGCCTAACCGGGCCGTCCCAGCTCAGCCGAGAGCGGCTGCGGCGGAGGTTCGGGTGGCCGAGATTCCAGCGGTCGAGGTGCCGGTGGCCGAAGCTGCTGCCGCGGAGACTCCTGCCGGCTGAGACTCCTGCCGGTGAGACTCGCTGGCCGAGACGGCTGCGCTGCTGATGACGGCTGCGGTTGCGCCGGCGAAGCCGGTGGCGTCAGGTGCTGACAGCCCGGGTGAGGCGCCTGCTGACGGTCTCGACCTGCACGCGATCAGGCGGATGTGGCCTGAGGTACTCGAGCAGGTCAAGGTCAAGCGCCGGGTCTCGTGGATGCTGCTGTTCGACAAGGTCCAGGTCCTCGGGCTCGACGCCGGCGCGCTCACCCTGGGCTTCCCCGACGCCGGTTCGGTCAAGGCGTTCGTGGCCAGCGGGCACGACGAGGTGCTCAAGCAGGCCGTGCTCGACATCGTGGGTGCGGAGTGGCGGATCGACGCCGTGCACCAGCCAGGTGGTCAGGCGACCGGCTCCACCCCGTCCACCGCTCCGTCGGCTCCGCTCGCGCCGGCCGCCGCCGCGGCACCGGAACCGGCCCGGCCGGTCGCGCGACCCAAGCCGAAGATCACGCCTGCCGCCGAGCCGGCAGCGGACGCCGTGCCCGACCTCCCCAGCGACGACGACGAGGACGCCCAGGACGCCGGCGTCGCCGGCGCCGATCTCATCGCCCGCGAGCTCGGCGGGCGGGTCATCGGGGAGTTCGACGCCAGCTGACCCATAGGCTCGTGGTCGGAGCGCAGGCTGCCGCACCGCCCCCGGTGCGCGACGAAGGACGGAGGTCGAGGACCTCATGTACGAAGGCGTGGTTCAGGACCTCATCGACGAGCTCGGCCGGCTGCCCGGGCGTCGGTCCCAAGAGCGCCCAACGCATCGCCTTCCACCTCCTGCAGGCGGACCAGACCGACGTCCGGCGGCTGGCCGAGGTGCTGATCGAGGTCAAGGACAAGGTCAGGTTCTGCCGCATCTGCTTCAACGTCGCCGAGGCCGACGAGTGCCGCATCTGCCTGGACCCGCGCCGCGACCTGACGGTGCTCTGCGTCGTCGAGGAGCCGAAGGACGTCGCAGGCGGTCGAGAAGACCCGCGAGTTCCGCGGTCGCTACCACGTCCTCGGCGGCGCGATCAGCCCCATCGAGGGCATCGGGCCGGACGACCTGCGCGTCAAGGAGCTGCTCGCCCGGCTGGCGGACGGCGTGGTGACCGAGCTCATCATCGCGACCGACCCCAACCTCGAGGGCGAGGCGACGGCCACCTACCTCGCCAGGCTGATCAAGCCGATGGGGCTGCGCGTCACCCGGTTGGCCAGCGGGCTGCCGGTCGGTGGAGACCTCGAGTACGCGGACGAGGTCACGCTCGGACGAGCGTTCGAAGGAAGGCGGCTGCTCGATGTCTGATCTCGAGGAGTTCTCCCAGGACATCGCCGCGCACGTGCGGGCCTACCTCGCCGGTGTCACCGAGATCGCGACGGGTGACTCACCCGAGACCGCGGTGTCGGGGCTGCATCGTCCAGCTGGCCCAGGTGTCCATGGCCGGCGCCATGCTCGGCGCTGTCAGCGACGTCGTGCCGCCGGACCGCTACGAGGAGGACGCCGGGCCGGACCCCGACGCCGACCCGTTGCGGCGAAGGCCTGGGCGTGCTGCTCGAGGGGCTCGACGAGTACGCCTCGATCTTCGACCCCCTGGTCCCCGAGCGGCCGGTGCACGGGAAGATCTCGGACGACGTCGCTGACGTCGCCATCGAGCTGGTGCACGGCCTCGCGCACCTCGAGGCCGGCCGCGCCGACGAGGCCCTGTGGTGGTGGCAGTTCTCCTACCTCTCGCACTGGGGTGCGCAGGCGTTGAACGCCCAGCGTGCGCTGCTGTCGATCGTCGCTCACCAGCGCCTCGACGCCGGCGAGGAGGAGACCGCGTCCGCCCAGGTCGACGCCCTGCTCAGGGACACCTGACGCGCAGTACCGGTGAGACGGGCGTCTCGATCAGGTGGATATTGCCGGGGCGTCCGCGCGGGGCCGGTATCCTGGACCTTCCGCCTGAGGAACTCCCGGAGGAGGGCTGTGCCGTGGCACTGGTCGTGCAGAAGTACGGCGGGTCCTCCGTCGCCGACGCCGACTGCGTCAAGCGCGTCGCCCAGCGCATCGTCGACACCAAGAACGCCGGCAACGAGGTCGTGGTCGTCGTGTCCGCGATGGGCGACACCACCGACGAGCTCATCGACCTGGCCGAGCAGGTCTCGCCCGCGCCGCCGCGCGCGCGAGCTCGACATGCTGCTGACCGCCGGCGAGCGCATCTCGATGGCGGTGCTCGCGATGGCGATCTCCGACCTCGGGGTGCGCGGCGCGGTCGTTCACCGGCAGCCAGGCCGGCGTGATCACCGACTCCGTGCACGGCAAGGCGCGGATCATCGACGTCACGCCCGGCCGGATCCGCGGCGCGCTCGACAAGGGGCACATCGCGATCGTCGCCGGCTTCCAGGGCGTCAGCCAGGACACCAAGGACATCACCACGCTCGGTCGCGGCGGCTCGGACACCACCGCGGTCGCGCTGGCCGCGGCGCTCGGCGCCAGCGTGTGCGAGATCTACACCGACGTCGACGGCGTCTTCTCCGCCGACCCGCGCATCGTGCCGACCGCGCAGCGGCTCGACACCGTGACGTACGAGGAGATGCTCGAGCTCGCTGCGAGCGGCGCCAAGGTGCTGCACCTGCGCTGCGTCGAGTACGCCCGCCGCTTCGACGTCCCGATCCACGTCCGCTCGTCGTTCAGCGCACGCACGACCGGGCACGCCGGTCGTGAGCACGCACGACACGTCCGGCGGACCGAGGAGCAAGCGGAAGGCAGGCGTGGAGCAGCCGATCATCTCCGGCGTCGCGCACGACCGCAGCGAGGCCAAGGTCACGGTGGTCGGCGTGCCCGACAGCCGGCGAGGCGGCGGCCATCTTCGACGCCGTCGCCGACGCCGAGGTCAACATCGACATGATCGTGCAGAACGTCTCGGCGGCCAGCACCGGCCGCACCGACATCTCCTTCACGCTGTCCCGAAGGCCGACGGCCGACCGCGCTCGGCGGCGCTCGGCGCCCGACAGGCAGTGATCGGCTTCGATCGCATCGCGCTACGACGACCAGCATCGGCAAGGTGTCGCTGGTCGGCGCGGGCATGCGCTCGCACCCGGGCGTCTCGGCGACCTTCTTCCGTGCGCTCGCCGACGCCGGCGTCAACGTCGAGATGATCTCCACCTCCGAGATCCGGATCTCGGTGGTGTGTCGCGAGGACGACGTCAACACGGCGGTGCTCGCTGTGCACGCGGCGTTCGGGCTGGACTCGGAGACGAACGAGGCCGTGGTCTACGGAGGGACGGGACGATGAGCAGGCGCAGGCAGGCGCAAGCCGACGCTGGCGGTGGTCGGCGCCACCGGTGCGGTCGGCACCGTCATGCTCGACCTCCTGTCCACCCGGCAAGGACGTCTGGGGCGAGATCCGGCTGGTCGCCTCGGCGCGCTCGGCCGGCAAGGTGCTGCGCGTCCGCGGCGAGGACGTCGTGGTCCAGGCGCTCGCTCCGGAGGCGTTCGACGGCGTCGACGTCGCGATGTTCGACGTGCCCGACGAGGTCTCGCCGAGTGGGCCCCGATCGCCGCCGCCCGTGGTGCGGTGGCCGTGGACAACTCGGGTGCGTTCCGGATGGACACCGACGTCCCGCTCGTCGTGCCGGAGGTGAACCCCGACGCCGCGCGCGTGCGGCCGCGCGGGATCATCGCGAATCCGAACTGCACGACGCTGTCGATGATCGTCGTCGCTCGGCGCCCTGCACCGCGAGTACGGTCTGCCGCGAGATCGTCGTCGCGTCCTACCAGGCCGCGTCGGGCGCCGGGCAGGCCGGCATCGACACCCTTCGGTCCCAGCTCGTCAAGGTTGCCGGCGAGCCCGAGGCCGGCACCCATGCCGGTGACCTCCGGCTGGTGGTCGGTGACCTCGGCCCGTTCCCGGCGCCGCTGGCGATGAACGTCGTGCCGTGGGCGGGCTCGCTCAAGGAGGCCGGCTGGTCGAGCGAGGAGCTCAAGGTGCGCAACGAGTCCCGCAAGATCCTCGGCCTGCCAGGGCTCAAGGTGTCTGCCACCTGCGTCCGGGTTCCCGTGGTGACGACCCACTCGCTCGCGGTGCACGCGGTGTTCGACCGCCCGTGGACCAGCTCGCTGCCCAGAAGCTGCTGCGAGACGCGGCCGGCGTGCTCCTCGTCGACGACCCCGCGAACCACGGTTTCCCGACGCCGGCCGACGCGGTCGGTACCGACCCCACGTGGGTCGGCCGGGTACGCGTGTCGTTGGACGACCCGACGGCGCTCGAGCTGTTCGTCTGCGGCGACAACCTGCGCAAGGGTGCGGCACTCAACACCGCACAGATCGCCGAGCTCGTGGCGGCCGAGCTCTAGGCCTTCAGCTCGCAGCTGGGCAGCAGTGTCGATTCCCTCGGCGTCCGTTCGTCGTGATGATGTGAGAGCGGTGCCGTGCCGCCCACGACGAGACCATCAGGAGGCGACATGCGCTACATGCTCATGATCTTCAGCAACCCCGAGAACTGGGCCGTTCTGAGCGAGAGCGAGGTCCAGTCGATGCACGAGGCCTACATGGCGTTCACCGAGGGCATCCGCACCTCCGGCGAGATGGTCTCGGGGGAGCAGCTCACGCTGCCCGACACCGCGTCCGTCGTCCGGGTCCGTGACGCCAGCAGGACCATCACCGACGGCCCGTTCATCGAGTCCAAGGAGGTCCTGGCCGGCTTCTACGTCGTCGACGTCCCCAGCCTCGACCGCGCCCTCGAGCTCGCCGCCCAGATCCCGGATGTGCGCCAAGGCGCCATCGAGGTGCGCCCCGTGGTCGAGACCAGCCCCGCCTGACCGTGCCAGCGCCCACCGAGGACCTGTTCCGGAGCCAAGCCGGACAGGTGCTCGGTGCGCTGGTGCGTCGCTTCGGCAGCCTGGACCTCGCCGAGGACGCCTACCAGGATGCCTGCCTGACCGCGGTCGAGACCTGGCCACAGACGGGCATCCCCGACAACCCCGCGGCCTGGCTGACGACCGTGGCCCGCAACCGGCTCCTGGACCGGGTGCGCCGGGAGTCCTTGCGGCTGCCCAAGGAGGTGGAGGCCTACCGGCGGCAAGCGCACGTCCAGCCGGGCGCCGACGTCGAGCTCGACGACGCCGACGAGACGCCGCTGGCGGACGACCAGCTCCGCCTGCTCTTCCTCTGCTGCCACCCTGCGCTCAACCAGGACGCGCAGATCGCTCTGACCCTGCGCACCGTCGGTGGGCTGACCACTCCGGAGATCGCCCGCGCGTTCCTCGTCCCCGAGTCCACGATGGCTCAGCGTCTGGTCAGGGCCAAGCGCAAGATCGTGCTCGCCGGCATCCCGTTCCGGCTGCCCGATCCCGGCCCCGAGCTGACAAGTCGGACGGCCGCTGTGCTGCACGTGGTCTACCTGGTCTTCAACGAGGGCTACGCCAGCAGCGGGCGACGAGCTCGTGCGGACCGACCTCTGTGCCGAGGCGCTGCGCCTGGCCGCTCTCCTCGAGCAGCTCCTGCCCGACGACGCCGAGGTGCTCGGTCTGCTCGCGCTGCTGCGGCTGCTCGACGCCAGAAGGCTGGCACGGACGGACGACCAGGGTCGTCTCGTGCGGCTGGACGAGCAGGACCGGTCCCGGTGGGATCGAGCCGCCATCCGCTCCGGCGTCGCGCTCGTCGAGCGAGCCCTGGTCGCCGGGCCGGTCGGTCCCTACCAGGTGCAGGCGGCGATCGCGGCGCTGCACGCGGAGGCCGAGGCGGCCGTCCTCACGGACTGGGACCAGGTGGTCGCGCTCTACGACCTCTTGCAGCGGCTCGCGCCCGGCCCCTCGGTGGCGTTCAACCGAGCGGTGGCGCTGTCGATGCGCGACGGTCCCGAGGCCGGGTTGCAGGCGCTGGACGCGCTGGGATCCACGCCTAGGGACACCGGCTGCCCGCCGCACGCGCGCAGCTGCTCGAGCAGCTCGGCCGGATGGACGAGGCGCAGGACGCCTACCGTAAGGCGGCTGATCTCGCAGACAGCGCGCGCGAGCGCGAGTACCTCCGCGAGCGCCTCGCCCGCCTCGGCAGCTGACCGGGACGACGCGGTGCTAGCCCACCGGTCCGGACCAGCCCACTGGTCAGGCTCGGACCGGCACGCCGATGGGCACGCCGGGCTGCGGATCCGGCACGGTGATGCACCCGAGGCTCACCAGCGACCGGGACGACGACACCCTTGGAGCTCGCGCACACCGTGTGCAGCCCGTATCCCACCGCAAGAGTCGTGTCGAAGCCGTGGTTCGTCCCGGTGTGGTAGACCGCGTCGACATCGGGACGGGAGACGTTGGCCGGAGTGGTGAAGGGCTGCCCGTCCACCGTGATCGTCACCGTGGAGGTGCTGGACGTGGACTGGCGGTCAAAGACCCAGCCCCTGACTTCCAGCGCTCCTGCGCTGCCGACGGGAGTGGCTGCGTCGAGATGCCCCAGCGGACCGCCCCCGACCAGGGTCGTGGGGTCAAGGGTGACCCAGGTGTCGGCGTCCAGCGCCGCCGTCAGGGGCAACCCGTGCGCTAGCTGGAACTTGTACACGGCGTTCTGCGTGCTCTGGCCGAAGGTGTCGTCGACGGGCAGGCCGAGCAGGGCCTGCGCGTGCCCGACCGCGGCTGACACCGTTCCCATCCAGGCCAGCGGCTGCGTCGAGCTCGGTCCGGTCGTCGGGCTGGCGCAGGGCTTCGGGTTCGCCACGCTCCAGCGGGGCGCCGGGTTGTTGAGGTACACGCGGCAGGGGCCGAAGTCGTTGACGCTGACCTTGCCCGTCCACCACGACGTCACGCCCATGGCACCGGCCCAGGTGAACGAGAAGTGGATGTGGTCGGTGTGCTCGCTCGCGCCGACGTAGGGCTTCCAGCCGCCGGCGCCGTTGTTCGTGTCGCCGACGTTCCAGATGCGGTGGTTCCAGATGATGTACATGATCCCCAGCCGGCGCGCGGCCGGCGCGATCGAGCCGTCCAGGCCGGTCCGGGTCAGCCAGGTCCACGAAGGAGTCGGCGACGGCCTTCTCGGCGGGGACGTTCACGCTGAGCCGCCAGTCCCAGGCGCGGCCCTCCTTGTGCTCGCTGAGCGCGCCGTCGGAGCAGAGCCGGGTGACGCCGTCGTCGTCGCCGATCTTGTAGTAGTGGATCATGAAGTACCAGCGGAACAGCTGAACGCCGGGCTTCTCCGTGGGGTCGCACGAGGACTGCGGGATGTACGGCCCGACCGGGTCGAGCGCCGCAGGTTGGGCGATCGGCGGCGGTGGCCAGGCCGGCGTGACGTAGCCGGGCGGCGGGGAGGTCTGCGGCTGGACGGCGGCACTCGACGTGGCTGCGGTGAGCAGGGCGGTGTCGTCGTCCGCCCCGGCCGGGGCCGTCGCTGGGGCGGCTGCTGTCGGGGTGGCGGGCTGTGCGGCTGGCTCGTGCGGGCGGCTTGGCGGTGGCAGCAGCGGCAGGCCGGTCGCGGCAGGGGTCGCGACGGGACGGGCGCCACGGCCGCTCGGGTCGGCCACCGCGGCCGATGCCGAGGCGAACGGCGCAGCGGCGAGCAGCGCACCGGTTGCGGCGACGAGGGCGAACCGTGCGGGCAAGCTTCGAGAGCGCGAGGGGCATATGCGCAGTATCGGCGGTTTCTGCGGCCATCTGCAGCGGTCGTCAGCCGCGACTGCTAACGAGCGCCTAACCAGGACCTAACGGCGCTGCGGATCGGTGTCGGTCAGCACTCGATCGACGTTGACGGCGAGGCCGCCGCGGGAGGTCTCCTTGTACTTGTCCTTCATGTCGCGCGCCGGTGTCCCGCATGGTCTTGATCACCTTGTCGAGGCTGACGATGTGCGCGCCGTCGCCGTGCAGCGCCAGGCGGGCGGCGTTGATCGCCTTGACCGACGCGATGGCGTTGCGCTCGATGCAGGGGATCTGCACCAGCCCGCCGATCGGGTCGCAGGTCAGGCCCGAGGTTGTGCTCCATGCCGATCTCGGCGGCGTTCTCGACCTGCACCGGTGCGTGCCGCCCAGCACCGCGGCCAGCCCGGCGGCGGCCATCGAGCAGGCCGACGCCGACCTCGCCCTGGCAGCCGACCTCGGCGCCGGAGATCGAGGCGTTCTCCTTGAAGAGCAGCGCCGACCGCGGCGGCGGTCAGCAGGAAGCGGACCACGCCCTCGTCGTCGGCGCCCGGCGACGAAGCGGCGTGTAGTAGTGCAGCACGGCCGGGATGATGCCGGCGGCGCCGTTGGTCGGGCGCGGTCACGACCCGGCCGCCGGCGGCGTTCTCCTCGTTCACCGCGAGCGCGAACAGGTTGACCCAGTCCATGACCTTGCAGCGGGTCGGTGCTGAACGTCTCGCCCTCCAGCGCCTTGGCCAGCGCAGGCGCTCGACGCCGGACCTTGAGCCCGCCCGGGAGCTGGGCGTCGGTGGAGCGGCAGCCCCGGTCAACGCACTCCTCCATGACGTGCCAGATCTCGAGCAGGCCCTCCCTGACCTCGGTCTCGGAGCGCCAGGCGGCTCGTTGGCCAGCATGACCTGGCTGATCGGCAGGCCGGTCGGCTGCAGTGCTGCGAGAGGTCGACGCGCGGAGTGGAACGGGTACCGCACCGGCGTGTCGTCGGCCTTGAGGACCCGCCGCCGCCGCGGTGCTGTCGTCGACGACGAAGCCCCCACCAACCGAGTAGTAGGTGCGGCGCCGGAGCTCGGCGCCGTCGGTGTCAACGCGGCGAACGTCATGCCGTTCGGGTGGAAGGGGAGCGATCTGCCTGCGATGCAGGACGAGGTCGGTCTTCTCGGCGAACTCGATCGGACGGGTCTGGTTCAGGCTGAGCGAACCTGTCTGCCGGATGGCCTCCACCCGAGGGCCGATCGACGCCGTGTCGACGGTGGCCGGGTCTGCGCCTTCCAGGCCCAGCAGCACGGCGCGGTCGCTGCCGTGCCCGCGCCCCGTCGCGCCGAGCGAGCCGAAGAGCTCGACGTGCACGCGTGCCGTCCGGTCCAGCTGCCCCTCGGCGCAAGGCCGGCGACAAACCGACGAGCGGCCTTCATCGGGCCGACCGTGTGCGAGCTCGACGGGCCGATCCCGACGGTGAACAAGTCGAACACGCTGATCGCCATGCGACGTCGTCGTCCCTTCGTCGCCGATCCGGAGCGTTCCTGACCGACAGATCAGGTTAGCGCCGGAGCTGCCCGGTGGCATCGGGTAGGCGATGCGGCAATGCGCGCGAAGGGGCAAATCTCGGTACTTCTGCTGACGCGCGACCTGTCATCGGCGAGTTTCACTGGGCGCGCTGGTCCGACCACGAAGGACAGGTACCAATGCGAACCGATGCGCGCAGCAGGCGACGGACCCCCCGTCTGGTAGTCCTTCTCGCCCTCGTGCTCCTTGCTGGGCTCCTGGGCGTCCCCGACGGCGCGCATCGGGCGGTCGCCGACAGCAACGCGGCGCTCAAGTCCGTGACGCTCGACACCAGGCTGTCCAACGGCGTTCGAACCGTCGTCAGCACCAACGAGACGCTGTCCGCGACGATCCACGTCAAGGTCGGCGCGAACGACTACCAGTACCAGTGGGGGAACTACTCCGCGGCGACCTGTCCGGTCGCGATCTGGCTCGTGGTCATCAGCCGTAGTGATCTCTCCACCGTCTACAACGACAACGGCAGCCACGGCATGATCCGCACCCCCTGTGACGGACAGAGCCTGACCGATGCGATCACGCAGATCGCTGCGCTCCCCAACCACCCCCTCGTCGTGGTCAACACCCTCACGTCGCCGGTCTATGGAACGACGGCGGTGAATTGGAAGACCGGCTGGCTGACGCCACTCGAGCGCCTGGGTTTCAACACCGACGTGGAGACCGTCGACCTCTCGAACTACTCGATCTCGGGGGTCGGCTCCGTGGGTTGGAGCGCCAAGACCCCGACGGCGGCCGCCTACCAGGTGGGTCAGCCGGTCAACAGCGACTACGTCACCCCGACCCCCGCGAGCCCGGTCAAGACGACGGCGAACACCGATCTGCGACTGGTCGAGGACAACACGGGCAACTACAAGGCCACGAGCTTCGCCGCCGCGACCGCCAAGCGCGTCGACGCCGCCAACGGCGCGATGGGCTGGCAGATCCAGCTCGCCGACGGTTCGGCACCGGTCACCACCTACTCCTCTGGTCCGGCATCGACCGACCCGAGCGCGTGGGAGCTCACGATCCTGCAGAACGACACCCTGCAGGTGGTGTCGAGCACGGCCTACAGTGCGGCCAACATCGCCCAGCTCGGTGCTGCACTGCTCGCCGCAGCTCCGGTTCGAAACTATGTCCTCCTGCTGCGAACTTCGTCGGCGGGCAATCAGCTCACGCTCAGCGGTCACCGCGCCGACTGGCGTCTCGACGCTCAACCAGCTGGGCGCCGTGATCCAGCAGCTCGGCGGTGTCTACGAGACGATCCAGAACCTTCCGATCGGTGGTCAGTTCGATCTCGCGCTCGCGGGTGGAGACCCGAACAACACCCCGGCTCGCCCCCGTCAGTTCGTGCCCGTGACGATGAGCTCGGCTGACGCGAGCCAGGGCGAGGACCCGACGACGTTCCAGGTCCTGCTGGGGCGCAAGCACATCGGGAACTGGTGGCAGCCGCTGCGCGCGGGCTCCGGTGCCGACGACTCCTTCCAGCTGGAGGAGGTGCTTTCCCAGCCGGCGCAGGCGTTCCCGGACCGCGATACCCCCGGTCACCTGGCCGCGTTGGCTGCCTGGACCCAGGTCCTGTGCGCCAACTGTGCGCGCCGGGACCGACATCACGGACCTCTACGTGTCCCACCAGACCGCAGGGATGCTCGACACGCTCATACACGGCCGCCATGCCGGCGAACGCCGTCGGGTACACGCCCAGTGACTGGGCGGACACTTCGAACCGAGCTCACCAAGGAGGTCCGCTGGGTGAATCTGGTGTACACCAACGAGCAGAAGCAGCAATCGTTCCAGGCGGACGTCAGTTCGATGCTTCCGTTCGCGCTCGCCCAGGCCGGCGATCGGGTTCAGGAATCGCTCGATTCGGCAAGCAACGTCAATATCGCGAGTGACGACAACAGCACGCTCATCGGGTCCGTGACGTTGGGTCTGCTGTTGGGTGAGCTCGGTGGACTGCGTAGCCACCTGTTCCAGAGCGTCGACTTGGTAGCCGTCGGCGGTTGGTTCGCGAGCTATCGGCTTCTGTCCAACAACGACGGCTCTGACTACACGATCAACGGGACGATCGCGTCGCTGGCTTCAGACATCGTGAACACGATGACGGCCACGAGCACGGCTCTCGGTGTCGAGTTCGACGAGATCTACCGTGACTACGGCAAGCTCCAGGCCGTCGGGACGGCGCTCGACTCGTCGACCAGCGGCTACTGGTACATGGCCGACCCGACGGCCGGTGAGCGCAAGCTCGTCACCTCCATGACCGCGTCGTACTACGAAATCCTCATGACCTCGTTCTACGAGGAGGTCGACACCGACGACGCGAACTTCGCCAAGTCGGGCGACTACCCGTCCATCGCTGGCTGGGGGGCAAACGGTGGCCCCTTCCCAACCACCTGGAAGTACTACTGCGATCCGAACAACCTCTACATCTGCAACACCCTGTCCTGGACCGCTTCAGTCTCGAACGGAACGTTCACGAAGCCGCTTCCGGCTGGCGGAACGCCGGCGACCATAGCCAATTCCTACGTCAACCTCAGGGCGATCGGGGTGGCCCCGATGTTCACGGGGGGCGCCTCCAATCCCAACCCGCCGCTGGACGATCTGTGGTCGGACCTCGCCGACCTCGGGGTCGACCGCGCGACCGCGTTCGGGCAGTGGCCGTTCCCGTATCGATACACCGACGTGCAGGCGAACCCGCACTGCTGGTCTCGGCCGGGGACTGCCTCAACAACGGCTACCCCTACACCGGATGACGCCGGCCCGCGGTGCCCGCCACGCCCCGACCATCACGAGCATGAAGGACGGCGACTCATGAACTCAAGGACGATGCAGGTCACGGCTCCGACGAACCGGCGCCGGCCGTGCTCGTGCTCGCCTCGCTGATGCTCTGCCTGCTCGTCGTCCCGGTCGGCCAGCGAACTGCGTCGGCTGCGTACTACGCAGGTGGGCCGATCCCGATCAGCACCCGGTGGTCGAGTGGGTTGGTGACGGGCGGCGGCGCAGGCGACCCCGACCATCCACGTGCGTCTCGGCTCCGCCGACTATCAGGCGTCGTGGGACGCGGAGCCCCTGCCCGTTCGCGCTCTGGCTGCTGCCGCTGGACAGGATCACCCTGCACCCCGTCCTCAACCCCAGCGCTGCGGTGGCAGGACTGCTGCAGCCGGTGTGCTCACCAGCCGATGTGACCAGCGCGGTGAACACAGATGGCTGCGCTGCCCAACAACCCGCTGGTCATCGTCAACACCCTCACGTCGCCTGCATACGCGGCGACCCCTCCGCCGGGATTCACCGGGACCCACCTGACCTGGGGGTCCTCTGTCGGCATCTTCGCCGGACTCACGGCGCTCGGATTCCCAGCGGGCGACATGAACGGGGTGGACCCGACCACCTACGCCATCTCCGGGATCGGCTCCCCAGGCTGGGATGCCGGCGCCGCAACGTCCGTGGGGGAGCCGGTGTCCAGCGACTACAGCCCGACTGCGACGGCGCCCTTCAAGACGTCGGCGTCGACCGAAGCCACGATGTTGGTCGATTCAGCAGGCCTCTACCACGTCGTCGACACGGCGGCGGTGCGAGTCACCCGGTACGACCAGACGGGGAGCGCGGTCGACGGCTCGTCCACTGTCACCGCCACGGGGTGGACCCTTCATCTCGCGGACGGTTCATGCCGCTACGTGATGGTCGGTGCGACGAGCCAGGACACCACCTGCACCAGCGTGCAGACGCCCGCGGTGGGGTCGGCGACGCCGAGCAATGCCACCTGGCAGCTCACGGTCCTGAGCGGAACCAACCTTGATGTCACGCTGAACAAGCTTTATCTGAACAGCGGAGCGGGCCTGGCCAACGACCTGCTTAACGCCGCGCAGCAGCGGGATGCGGTGGTGCTTGCTACGTACGTTGGGCAACGGCGCCGGATCGCTCGCAAGCAACGGAACGGTCGTTCCTGAGGACTCCACGGAGAAGACTCTGCTGGCCAACGCTGTCTCGCGGATCGGGGGCGTCTACGAGTCGATCATGAACCTCTCGCTGGCGACCAGTACTCCCTCGTCACGGGCTCGACCGATCCCCTGGATACGCCGTCGGCCTCACGGCATTCCCTCCCATGGCGATGGCGCCGACGCTCAGCGCTGGCCAGCAGCCTGGCGAACGGATGCCATCGATGTCACGGGGCGCCAGCTGGGAAGCAGCGGCTCGGTGCGAGCGCCGCTCAACCAGGCGCCACTGAACTTACAGGCCCTCCTTGGGCACAAGTCCGTCGGAAACTGGTGGCAGCCAGTGACGATCTCCACCGGTGTCGGGCCAGGATCCCTATGAGATCAACGAGGTGCTCGCTCAGCCGCCGCAGAGCTGGCCCTTGATGGACACGGCGGGGGAACGGGCCGCCTACCTCGGCTGGTCGAACCTGCTCTGCGGCTGCAGCGACTATCGGGCCAAGTATGCGGACGGCGAGATCACCGATGACGCGACGCTGCTGTCCAACGTGTCTTCGGTGCCGGTCCCAGCTGGGGTGGCTCCAGCCGACTGGACGAACATGGGTAGCGAACTCAAGACGGAACAGCAGTGGGCTGCTGGCGTGCAGCAGGCTCAGCAAGCGATGGTGCAGCTCACGCCAGTTCGTCAACAACAAGCTCTCGGCTTCACTTGAGAGCGCCTCCGGCGCAGTGCAGGCATCACTGTCCAGCCGGTGCCTCCCAGTCGACGAAAGCCGCCAAGATTCAAGGCATCATCAGCCTTCTGCTGCTCCTGGGCGAGGTCATCCCCATCACGCCCATCAAGGTGTTGTTCAGTCTCGGCGTCGCCGCCTATTTCGCCGCGCTGGGCTTCATGGACAAGCCGACCGGTGAAGCGGACTACCGCGTGCTGGAGGCGACCAGCGATGTCGCGAGCGAGACGATTCGCCGTCTCCAGGACGCCGGGTCCAGCGATCTCCCAGGAGTTCGCGATGATCTACAGCGATTACGGGCGCTTGGCGGCCGTGGGAAAGGCGATCGGGAACGCAGACAGCTACTGGCTGCCAAGTAACGCGAACCTCGACGGACTCAGCAACTCGCTCACGAACGCGGGAACACTAGCCGTCTACCGCAGTCTTGTTCCGGCCGTCTACGAGAAGATGTCAACGACCGACTACTCCGGCATCGGTCTCGCGTCGTGGGGCGGTGGCGTTCTCAGCGGGTACGACTCGGATCATGCGGCCTGGGCTCAGGTGACGCCGAGCGCTTTCGGACTTGTCACAGGTCGCACCCTTTCGTACGTCCCCTACAACGCAGCCTTCATCGGTGCCAAGCCGCTCTTCTCCGGTGGAAAGTCGAACCCGAAGCCACCGAGCGCTGCGCTCTTCACCACGATGCACGGACTCGGCGTGACCGCCGACGAGATGTTCGACCAGTGGCCGTTCCGGACCACCACCTGCGACGCGGCCGGAACCTCATGTGGCAGCTCCCCATGGAACTACTACAGCAAGCCGTCGTGACCGTTGTCGCCTAGCCACGCTCTGCCCCTTTCTAGCCAGGAGAGCACCATGACTCGTTCGCACATCGGAACTCGTACGCTCGCTGCCGGCGTCGCTGGCGGTGATCGCGCTCGTGGTAAGCCTGCTCATGGTGCCGGGCTGGGCACCGGCTGCGCATGCTGACGCCAGTACGACCGGTACGGGAGTCCTCCTCCACACACGCTGGTCAGCCGGTTCGAGCGCGTCAGGGGCTGCACCCACCATTCACGTCCAGGTCGGAACCGCCGACTACCAGGCGTCCGCCTCCCTCGCGCCGGGGAATGTCCGGTGACGTTGTGGCTGGTGGTGCTCGACCGAACGACCTTGGCGCCCTTGGTCAATGACAACGGGAGTCACGGGATCCTTCAGCCCGTGTGCAGCAAGGCTGATGTCACCACGGCCCTGAACCGACTGAACCAGGTGCTCTCGATCTATCCGCTCGTGATCGTCAACACCCTGACCAACCGGCAACTGCTTCCCGCACCTGCTGGGGGAGCATCGTCCTCCTACCTCGGAGTCTTCTCGGGTTTGAACGCACTCGGGTTCCCGACCGGCGACATGTCCACGCTCGACCCCGCGACCTACGCGCTGTCCGGCGTTGGTTCGCTCGGTTGGACTCCCGGAGATGCCACCTCGGTCGGCGAGCCGGTCGGCGATGACTACGCGGCAACGAATGGCGTGCTGTACTCGACGACCGCTTCCGTCGATGCTCGGCTGGACCTCGACTCGAACGGCAACTATGCACTGCTCCGCCTGGACGAGGTCACGATCAGCCGCGGATATTCCGGCAGCGGGATCATGTGGAACGTCACGTCCTCCCAGCAGCTCACCACCGGGCCCATCGTCGATGCGATCGACCCGATGGCCTGGACGCTGACCGTCTTGAGCGGTGCGACGCTCGGGGTCACGAAGAACGCCAACTACGAACCTTCGGCAGCGAGAACACTCGCAGCGGACCTGATGGCTGCGGCCCAGGTCAGGGGGAACGTCATCCTTCTGCGCACCTCGGGCGCCGGAAACCAGTGGACGGGATCGTCACTACGCGTCCTCGCGAACGCGGTGTCGAACATCGGGGGGACGTACGAGTCCGTTCAAGGACTCGGCCTCGGGTCTCAGTACTCGTTCGCGCTGGCCGGTGGTGACCCCACCCTGAACCAGTCCTACCTAGGCGGCCACGCCAACGGGCAGGTGATCACTCGCACGGAGCAGCCCTTCGTGATCGGCGGTGGCATCGACCCGACGGGTGACCCCACCACCTTCCAGGTTGAGCTCGGGCGTCGCACTCTCGGCAACTGGTGGGAGCCGGTCCAGGTTGGCTCCGGGGCCGGCGGACCAGTTCCAGCTGCAGGAGATCCTGGGGCAACCGACCTCGGCGTGGCCGGCCTTCTACAGCGGCAACGGCTCCGGCGATCCCGCCGCGTACAAGGCGTGGGCAGCGCAGCTGTGCAACAGCTGCGACATTCGGACGCTCTTCGCTAACGGGTACCTCGCCCCGCTCATCTCGGCAACGACGAACATCGTGCCGACTCCTGGTCCCGCATTCATGGCTCAGAACTGGGTGAACGTTGGTCAGGAGCTTCATCGCGAGCTGCTGGCGGCTGCGGCTGTGCAGGTGTTCTTCAACCGGATCAGCACGATTCAGCACACGTTCGAGAGCAGCACGTCCGTGGGTATACAGGCGGTCTACAACCAGGTGGCCCAGGCCATCGGCAACGCGACGAACCAGACAGTCAAGTCGAGCAACCAGCCCACCGGCATCGATATTCTGGAGGGGCTGATCATCGCGGGGTGCGCGATCCCGAACGAGGTGACCGAAGGCGCCTTGACTGCCGCGCTCGGTCTCGTCGAGTTCACGTCCCAGATGATGAAGAAGCCGGACGGTACCGACTACCGGTTGGCGACGGCCCTGCAAAGCCTCGGGAGCGCCGCGATGGGAGTCATGGATCAGGTCGAGGCAGCAAGGAGCACGCTAAGCGCAAACATCTTCGGCGACTACAATCGCCTCGTGACGATAGGCACGCACCTCGCGAGCGCGACCAGCACGTCGGACAGTTATTGGTACGGCGACGACGCGAACGACGGGTTTGTCGAGCAGCAGATGTACAACTCGGCCGAGGTGGGCTACTACAAGCTGATCCTCCCGCAGTTCTACGAGGAGATGTCGGGCCGTGATGCCATCCTTCCGGGCGTCGCGGACTGGGGCGAGCAGTACGGCCAGATGAATGCGGTGGCCGCAGTCCCCGAGGCGTCCCTGAACTCGCAGTCCAGCTGGGCGGACGACCAGGTTGCAGCAGGCTACGACGGCTTGATCGGCTTTCAGTCGTACAACGTGGCTGTCATTGCCTTGCGTCCGATGCTCGGCTCGACGTACTACGGCCAGGCGACGCCTGTGCCCGCGAGCATCGTCCAGTCGATCGAGAGCCTGGGTGTGTCGAAGGCGGAGATCTTCCGGCAGTGGCAGTTTCCACAGACGACCTGCCAGCTGCTCTACCAGAGTGGCGACTGGATTCCGACGAAGAGCTGGACGAACGCCGCCTACTGCTACCACCACTAGCGGTCCGTGGGGCAGGAGCCAGCGGACTCGACGTCGCTGAGCTCCGCCCCCCGGGACGGACGCGCCTGAGGCTGTTTCTAGACTCGAAGCATGACTCCATTCGACCGTGACCTGCCGGGCCTGACCGGCGAGACCATCAGCCCTGAGCAGCTCGCCGGGCGTGCCGTGCTCGTGGTGAACGTCGCCTCGCGGTGCGGGATGACCCCGCAGTACGAAGGCCTCGAGCGACTGCAGCAGCGCTACGCCGACCGCGGCTTCACCGTCCTCGGGATACCGACGGGACAGTTCGCCGGACAGGAGCTCGCGACGTCCGAGGAGATCGCCGAGTTCTGCTCAGCGACCTACGGCACGACCTTCCCGATGACCGAGAAGCTCGAGGTCAACGGCCAGCGCCGACACCCGCTGTACCAGCACCTCGTGCAGACCCCGGACGGCCAGGGCGAGGCCGGCGAGGTCGAGTGGAACTTCGAGAAGTTCCTGGTGGCACCAGGCGGGGAGGTCGTCGCGCGGTTCCGTCCGACCGTGGACCCGGAGTCGGCCGAGGTCGTCGCCGCTATCGAGGGCGTGCTGGCATGAGCGAGCAGGTGAAGGCCACGGAGGTCCAGGTCGGCGACCGCATCCAGGCACGCGGTCTGGAGCTCACCGTCTCGCGCGTCGACCATCCGTTCCTCGGCCGCGCCAGCATGCTCGCGTTCGTCGAGGACACCGACGTCCAGTGGCTGAAGGTCCCCGTCGCCCTCGATGCCGACGTCGAGCGCCTCAGCTAGCCGCGCCTCCACCCGGGCGCGGTCGGGTGCCGTCCGTTCAGGAAGCCGCCTTCACCAGCTCCGGGACGAACCTCGCGCCGTCGATGCCGCCGACTCCGCTGGCGAGGTCATACCCGGCGCGGGCGTCCCAGCCGATGACCGTCCGCAGCTTGCCGCCCTGCTCGAACGTCACCGTGTTGGTGCCGTCGGTGATGTCGACGATGCCGGCCGCGTGCGCGCTGTTCAGCTTGTAGATCGCGGGGTTGAGCAGGCCCAGCCGGTGACCGGCGAGCTGGTCGGCCAGCGCGACGACGCCCGCGAACGAGGGCGACGACTCGCTGGTGCCGCCGTAGAAGTCGAAGCCAGCCGGGGAACCACCGTTCGCGTCGGTGCCGACGTACACGATCGCGCCCCCGTTGACCGCGGCGCTGAGCGAGATGTCAGGGACGCCACGCTGGTCGCCCACCCTGGCGGCCACGCTGTTCTGCCAGGACGGCCGGCTGAAGAAGATGGACTTGCCGCCACCGCCGGCCGACGGTCCACCGATCGTGGCGTCGTCGTTCCACACCGCGGGAGCCTGGGTCTGCTGGCCCTTCGCGTTCAGGAAGTACTGCAGCCCGCCGACGTCGGTGACCAGCGGGTCGGACCCCGGCCAGCTGGTGACACGGTGCAGGTAGTAGTCGTCGCCGGTGGCACTGTTCGAGTCGGTCGCGCCGGCGTCACCGGACGAGCCGAGGATCGTGACGTGGTTCGCGGCTGCGAGCTTGAACGCCCCGCGCAGGTCGAGCAGCGACTTAGCCGACGGGAACGTCTGCTCCGTAGCGCCGAAGCTCTGCGAGATGACGTCCGCGAGGTGGTGCTGGATCACGTAGGTCTCCGCCTTGACGATCTCGGGGAACCCGGTGACGCCCTCCGTCTCCGAGACCGGTGTCGCGACGACCAGGATCTTCGCGCCCGGTGCCATCGCGTGCGCGTACTCGACGTCGAGGTCGGTCTCGCCCGCCCAGCCCGACATGTCCTCGTTGGACGGGTCGAAGGTGGGGAGCTTGCCGGCCGGGGTGATGATCTGGATGCTCGGGGGGGCCGGCAGCCCGAAGGCCTTGTCGAACACCGCCAGGTTCTGCTTGACCTGCGGGTCGCCGAAGGAGTCCACGACGGCGATGGTCGTCCCGGCGCCCGTGAGCCCGGCCTTGTAGAGCGGGTCGAGGTTGTAGGCGTTCTCCAGCTGGATCGGGGTGTAGCACGCCAGCCCGTACGCCTTCTCGCACTGGGCGTCCGTCGGTGGCTTCGCGAACGTGGTGCGTGACCCGAGGCGGCCCAGCGGCGTGGCGCCGGCCCGCGTGGCACGAGCGGGCGACGCGTTCACGACGGCTGCGCCTGAGCTGAGCGCGAGGGGGGCGGCGAGCGCTACGGCAGCAACGAGGGCACCGACGCGTGCGGAACGAGCCATGAGAGATCCTCCGGTGACGGGCGTGGTAGGCAGCACATCACCAGTCAGGTGGCTGCGCAAACCGGCCGTTCAGCCGATTTTCACTCCGAATACCGAAGCCCTGCGGGTCCGGACGTTGCGCTTGACGGGGCCTGCCGTCGGGTCAGCGCCACCTGGCTGTCATGTCCTCGAAGTCTCCGGAGGGCGCAGGTAACGTCTGGGCTCGTTCTGGGCAGCACGATCGTTCCCTTGAAGGTGACTGGCTGGTGCCCGAGCCCGCGGAGCTCCAGCACGAACGACAGGACCGCTCGACAGCAACGCGTGACATCCACGGGGTCAGCCCTGGCCGACGGAGGGACGGTGATGCCGAATGCAGCACGGCGAGCCCGCGGCCGTCGACCCTTCCATCCCTGACCTGTCGAGCGCCGACCCGTCGAGCGCTGACCAGACGAGCCCTGACCCGTCGAGCCAGAGTCCGGCCGAGGTGTCCGCCAGGCGTGGCACCGCGCTGTTCGTCGTGGTCGTAGCGCTCGTCGCAGTCGCTGCGGCTTTCCAGAACTTCTTCCGGTTGTCGGCGGCTCCCATCCTGTCCGACGAACCGCTGTACTCGTCGACGGCATGGAAGTACCTGCACTGGAGCAAGCAGCCCCTGGTTATCAGAACCCGGCTGTACGGCAACAACTTCGAGCACCCACCGCTGGGAAAGTTCCTGATGGGAGTCGCCCAGCTCGTGGTAGGCCATCCCAGCCTCACGGCTTCCCGGTGCGCGGCCGCGGTGGCGACCCTGGTCACTGCGCTGCTCCTGGGCGGCTGGCTGGGCCACGTGGCCGGCCGGTGGACGGGACTCCTGGCGGGCGGGGCGTTCGCGCTCATCCCGATGTCCGTGTCACCGCAGGTCACCAGGTTCGGGCGCACCGCCATGCTGGACAACATGGCCGAGCCGTTCATGATGGCGTCGGTCGTGCTCACGTGGTACTGGTTCCGCTCGGCCGGCTGGCGTCGATGGGTCCTCGCTGTTGCGACCGGGGTGATGGTCGGTCTCGCCACGGCCTGCAAGGAGAACGGCTTCCTCGGCGCTGTCGGCCCGATCGCGCTGGGTGTCATCCTGACGGCCGCCGGCAGCGGAGCGGTCTCGGCAGTCTCGGCGCAGGCGGGTCGGGGTCGGTCGCTGGTCGTGACCTTGGTCCAGGCCGGCCTGACCGTCGTCATCTCGATCGGGGTGTTCCTCGGTTGCTACCTGCCCTTCGGGCAGCCGGTCGCGCGCGCCCGGTACGTCTTCGACTTCCAGGCCAGGCACTCGGTCGGCGGCCACCTCGAGGGTCTGGACGGCATGGTCACGCTGCACCCGCCGTGGTGGGCCAACCTCTGGTTCGCCCGCGTCGGGTTGGGCAACTGGCTGGCGCTGACCCTCGGGGTCATGGTGCTGGTCGCCCTGGCACTGCGCCGAGACCAGATCGTCTGGTGGTGCGCTGCCGCCGTGGTGGCTCCCTTCGTGTTCCACAGCTTCATCTCGGGCGTCTCGCTGCCCTACTACTGGGTCATGTGGATGCCGTGCGTGGTCGGCATGGCCGCCCTCGGCATCACCTTCCTAGCTGGCGTTGCGCGACGCCAGCTGGCGTCGCCGCCCGCCGCCCCCGCCGCCTCCGCCGCTCCCCGAGCTCGAGCCGGCGGGAGAGCTGGTATGACGGCCCGGCCGGTGCTCAGGACGCTCGTCGGCGTGGTTGCCGCTGCCGTGGCCGTCGTCGCGCTGTGCGCGGTGCTGCTCCCTGCCGCGTCGGAGACGGTCCGGGTCGCTCAGCTTCAGCCCATCGGTGCCGCGATCGTCCCGAGCCTGCGGGGCTCGCTCGGGCTGCACGGCACCGTGATCACCACGGGGAACCCGGGCGAGGAGCTCGAGCCGCTGCTGCACGCCCACATGGTCAGCACGCTTCCCACGGACCTCGCGGCGGTCGACACCGTGATCGTCGGTCGGGATCGGTGCAGGGTTGACTGGGACCGCGGGGTGCTCGCCATGGTGAAGGTCAACGTGGCTGCCGGGGCACTGCGACTGGCGCACGCCGACCGGTTGATGGACGTCTACGTGCGCACCGGCCCGCTGCAACAACCGACTCCGGCGGACATCGCGCAGGCGCCTCACCTCACGACCGTGAGCTACTGCTGACCGTCCGGCCGGATGCTCGCCGGACATGACGAACCCCCGACCTCGCGAGGAGGTCGGGGGTTCGAGCACTGATCCGTTGGTCGGGGTGGCGGGATTCGAACCCACGACCTCTTCGTCCCGAACGAAGCGCGCTACCAAGCTGCGCTACACCCCGATCAAGTGCCTGAGCAGGATAGCCGAGGGCGTCGGACCCCCCAAACCCGGTTACCCCCGGTCCGGAGCCACCAGCGTCAGCAGCGTCGCCTCGGGCGGACAGGCGAACCGGACCGGGGCGTACGGCGAGGTGCCGAGCCCAGCGGAGACATGGAGCAAGGTGCCGTCGGTGTGCTGGGACAAACCCCGTGCCCGCCTCGGGTCGAGGTCGCAGTTGGAGACCAGGGCGCCGTAGAACGGGATGCGGAGCTGCCCGCCATGGGTGTGGCCCGCGATCACCAGCGGCAGACCGTCGGCGGCCATGGCGTCCACCACGCGGTGGTACGGCGCGTGGACCACGCCCAGCGAGAGATCGGCGTCGGCAGAGCCCGGACCCGCGACCTCGGCGTAGCGGTCACGCCAGATGTGGGGGTCGTCCACCCCGACGAGCTCGATCTCCCGATCCCCGACCTTGACCCTGGCGCGAGCATTGTTGAGGTCGGCCCAGCCCGCGCCGCTCAGCGAGTCGCGGAGGTCACCCCAGGGGAGATCCTGGCTGGCCTCACGCTTGCCGATGTCCTTCATGAGGTAGCGCGCCGGGTTCTTCGGCCGGGGCGCGAAGTAGTCGTTGGAGCCGAAGACGAACGCCCCGGGGAGCTCGAGCAGCGGCTCGACCGCGGAGAGCACCGCCGGCACGGCCTCCAGGTGGGCGAGGTTGTCGCCGGTGTCGATCACGAGGTCGGGCTTGAGCCCGGCGAGCGCGCGGACCCAGGCCTGCTTCTTGTGCTGCCCGGGGGTCATGTGAAGGTCGGTGATCTGCAGCACCCGCAACGGGGGCTGCCCGGCAGGGAGCACCGCGGCGGTGACCCGGCGCAGCCGAAACGATCGGACCTCGAAGCCTGCTGCATAGCCGAGACAGGCAGCACCCACGAGGGTGGTACCCAAGAGTGCGCGAGTGATCGGGTGCAGGTCGGCCATCACGCTAGTTTCGCACGGGCCGGACCAACCCCTGAGATCATGACGGCATGACTGCCCTCAAGGACCAGCTGCACTCCGACCTCACCGACGCGATGCGAGCCCGGCAGGAGGTCGTCACCGCGACCCTCCGCATGGCGCTCACCGCCGTGACGAACGAGGAGGTCGCCGGCAAGAGCGCCCGCGAGCTGTCCGACGACGAGGTGGTGACCGTCCTGCAGCGCGAGGCCAAGAAGCGGCGTGAGTCGGCGACGGCCTACGACGACGCCGGTCGCCCCGAGCTCGCCGACCGCGAGCGCGCCGAGCTCGAGGTTCTCGACAAGTACCTGCCGGCAGCGATGGATGACGCGGAGCTGACGGCGATCGTGACAGCTGCCGTTGCGCAGGCGAACGCCGACGGCGCCCAAGGCCGGGGGGCGATGGGCGCCGTCATGAAGCTGGTGACTCCTCAGGTCACCGGTCGTGCCGAGGGCGGCCGGGTCGCCGCCGAAGTTCGACGGCAGCTCGGGATGGCTTGATGGGAAGGCTCAGGATTCCCACAGCAGCCCGTTCGCCCCGACAGTCCCGAGGTAGCAACTGCCCGGATCGTCATTGACGAAGTAGGTGTGCGAGGAGTGCCCGGAGATGACCGTCCAGGTCGCGGTCGCGTCGCACAGCCGGTGGTGTGTCAGGAGGCGCGAGAACACGTACGGCTTGTAGATGCCGAGGCCGCCGCCGTCCATGTCCGAGGCATCCGGGGTATCGATGAGGCTGTTCATCGTTGCGTCGGACAGCGGGATTGGCTGGCTCTCGCCCCCGGTGAACATAGGCGTCATGCCGGCCACCGTGGCGGAGAACCCTGTCGTCCCAACCCAGCCATCCCAGGACAGGGAATGCCCGAGGTTGTACTGGTCAAAGGTGTGCCCGTCATCCCACCCTGCTGTCGGTCCCCAGTCCAAGAGATCGCTCGACCGCAGCTTCACCGCGTCGATGGTGTCGAAGAAGGGGGAAAGGAGCGAGCCTTCCGTGGCGGCCTCGACGTTCTCGGCCATCGCGTGCCCAATCACGGCCTGCCGGGTGGTGTCCAGAAAGTACGGGTTGCCGTCGGGCGCCGAGGAGATCTTTTTGGCGAGCATGCTGAGCCGTCCGGCATCCCCCGTGACGAGTGCCTCTTGGGCTCCCAGAGCAATCAGTGCATCGGGCAACTGCACAGAGGCACCCGCGGCGTCATTGGCGAGGACGTCGTCCAGCTTGATCGCGTAGTCGGACTCAGTCGAGTTGGTCGCCTGGTTGACCGCAGCCAGCACCGCCCCGCCGGACGCGCCCAGATTGTCCTTCGCGCCACTGGCCTTGAGGATGCCGAAGGCGCCTCCAAGACCGGTCAGCAGCCCAGCCACCGTGGCAACGATGCTCTTGATCTGCTGCGGTCTTGGCCATCTGGATGTCCTGTTGCGTGCGGAGCATCTTGTCGACAGCTGCCACAGCAGCGGGCAGCTCGGTGGCAGCCTCGCTCTCGCCGTTCTGGATAGTGGTGACGACCTGAGCGAACCAGTCGTGCACGACCGCTGCCTCGCCTAGCTCCGTCTTCAGCTCCGTGACCATGGCGTTCCACGCCGCCGGCGCCGGGTAGTTCGACGGCATCTGGAGCTGGCCTAACGCGATCTCCTCGTTGGTGACCTGCTCGCTGCGGTAGTTGTCGCGCAGCGCCTTCGGGGTGCCGACGCTTCATCGCGGTGGCGATGTCAGCGAACGCCTGCTGCTCGGCGGCGTTTGCCGGATGCGGCCATGGGGTCGCCGGCTGGGAGACGACGGTGAGGTAGTCGGCACCGCCTGCGCCCGTGCTCGCAGCGTCCGGGCTCCAGAATTCACCGATGTTCGTCGGGGTGAGCGTGCCGGCCAGCGTGCCGGCATTGCTGTCCTGTGCGATCTGCGGGCTGGATTCAACCGCGAACGGATGGCCGTAGCTGGGGCCGCCGATGGTGACCATCGAGTATTGCTGCTCCAGGTGCCGAGATCTTCGATGGCTTGCGGTGAACCACCCGCCGCCTGGACTGCCTCGGCGAGCCCCTCTCGGGCGACGGTCGCGGGGTCGCTGGCCGAGATGGTCAGCGCGAGCGCGTTGTTGAAGGGAGCGCCGACCGACGCGAGGAATACCAGCTGGCTCGGATCGGCGGCAGCGCTGCGCAAGGCAGCCGCCAAGGAGGGGAGATCGAAGGCGCCGAGGGCGGGGGTCGGTCCGTTCACCATGCGGGTGACGAACACCCGGTTGGAGATCAGGGCCAAGGTGCTCCGGCTCAGCGTAACCAGCTGAAATCCACCGACGGGCGTTCCAGGGATGCCGGGATAGCTTGCCGGCAGGGTGGCGGGGTAGGCGCCGCCAGTAGTGCCGCCCAGCTGGGTGTTGCCTGGCGCGTACACGGAGATCAGGTTGCTGTTCCAGCCCCCGCCGTTGTGCGTGTTGTACGACGCCCAGCGCATCGGGGCGAACTGCCAGCGGTTGTCCGCGTTGCGAATGAAGTAGCCGCGGATGTCGGCACCGGCCGGTGTGCCGTTGGCCGCCGTCGAGGTCGGTGCGCCGACCTGCCAAGCCTGACCGACGGGAAGGCCACTCATGCCGATCCCGGACAGCGTCCAGCTGCCGAAGTCCAGGCCGGCTACGGCTTGGGTGAACCCGAGCGGCGCGAGCGCAGTCCCGAGGTCGGGCACCTTGACCGGACCGGCCCCCGTGCTGCGTCCCATGATGTTGATGACGGCGATCGCGTGCGGGATCGCCGCGATCTTGCTCACGAGCGCAGCAAGCGGACTGGCCGTCACGTTGCCGGCGGCATCGCAGAGCCAGAGGTTCCCCGGCTGGCTCGAGGATCCGGCTGCACGTCCGAGCAGCGAGCCATTGATCGCCGAGAGGGTAGAGGGATCGCGGACATCGACGAACGCGCTCACCGGGCAGGTCTGGCTGTCCGGCAGGCCCTCGAGCACATCGTCGATCTGGGTGTACTGGCTTGGTCCCGAGGTGCTCGAGGCTGGGAGGTGTTCGAGAAGTTGCGGGCGGCCGGTCGCGCTGAGCCCCCCTGAAAGCTGGGTGTCGACCGGAACGGGTGCCGTGACATTGCTCGCCTCGTCGTTGTCGCTGGCCGACGCGACCTGCGCCGGGATGGCGACCAGCGTGCCGAGGAGCGCCGCGATGACGATGCTGAGCAGCAGCGTGGGACTGCGCCGGAAATGCAGCACGCGCGGAATGCGCTTCCGCGCTGTTCGGTGCGCTCGGCACCCGCGCGCGCTGGGGGTGTTGTCGCTGTGGCGTGGCATCAGGTTTCTGGTGGTCATGGCTGCAGTCAAGGTGGCCACCGGCCTGCGCGCACCGGCTGCGGGCTGGCCACTTCCATTGTTTTGACGCCGGCTACATACCCGTTACCCAGGTGTCGTGACGACAGCGAATGGTCAGGCGCCCGCCAGCCAAGAATGGGCAGGAATGCTGAACTGGCAGGCCCTGCTGTCGCCCGGAGCTGTCAGCCGTTGGACGCCTTCGGCAGCGGAACTATGGCCGACCGCGCCTGCTTCACGTGCGCACGCAACTGGGCATGACTCGCGATGACCGCGGCCTTCGCAATCGCATCACCTTGGAGCAGCAGTCCGGGCGGCAGTCCGGGCGGCAGTCCGGGGGGCATCATCACCTGGGCCAGCTGTCCGGGCGTATCGATCCCGGTCAGCAACAGGTGCCCACCGCGGTGGTCGAGACCCGCGATCAGCCCGGGCAGCTGACGCGTGTGGTCGTCGGCCGTGAGGGCCAGCCACTCGACGACAGGCACGGTGTGCTCGAGGCCATGGGTGGGCTGGAAGCCACCGGAGAGGCTGCCCTGCATGCTCGCCGGGAAGCGCTCCGTGGTGCGTACCCCCATGGCATGCAGCCGGTCGTGCAGCGCGGCCAGGGCGACACCCTGCTGCGAGCCGGGCTGGACGGTGAGGACGAGGCGTTCCGGGGGAAAGGCCGACTGCCCGAGAGCCTCCCCGACGTGATCCGCCAGTGCATCGCCCGCGGACACCGTGATGCGGATCGTCGGCGTTGCCGGCAAGTCCCACGCGTCTACTTGGCCGAGCGCCTCGCGGAGCAGGTGCGCTTGGAACGCCTCGAGTGCGGGGCTCGTGGCAAGCCGCGGCACGAACGCCGGCGCGCGCAGGAGACCGCGGGCCGGATGGGCCCACAAGGACAACGCGGCCAGGCTTCCGACGGTCCCCTGGCTGGACACGACCGCCTGGAAGCTCGTGATGAGCTCGCCGCGCTCGATCCCTGCGCGAACTTCACGTGCGAAGTCGGCGTCGGTCCGCGGCGTCGTCCAGGTGATCATGAGGTCTGCCCTCGCTCCCATCGTCCATGTCTGCTCTGTTGCAGATAGGACGGGGGAGCGGGCGGAACGGTTGCACGAGCAGCCGAAAACGCTTGCTACATCAGGGGGTTCTCGACGCGCCCGGGGAGGCGGAGGCTGGTGGGGTGCGGCTTGCCACCCGGCGGGGAGGCCGACGTCGAGGGGGACGGTGAGCCGGTCGGTGAGGGCGGGGCAGCCGTGCCGGTGCTCACCGTGATGGTGACGGCGGTGCCTGGCGCGAGCGAGGTCCCTGGCGGCGGGGTCTGGCTGAGCACGGTCCCGGCGGGCACGGCCGACGGTGTGTTGACCACCTGGTTGCCGAGACCGACCGAGTTCAGCTGGCCGAGGGCGTCAGCGAGCGAGCGTCCTACCAGCGACGGCACGGCCACGGTGTACCCCTTGACCACGCTCGGGTCCACGGGGCTGAAGGCTTGCGGTGGCGTTGACCCCATGAACGCCGTCATGGTGGCCTTCCAGATGGGCCCGGCCAGCAGGTAGCCGTAGCCGCGGGCGACGTACTGACCGTTGATGGTGATGTCGCGCATCGCCCAGCGGGTGGCGTTGTCCGAGCCGGTCGGGTCGCCCACCCACGCTGCGGCAGCCATCGTCGGCGTGTAGCCGTCGAACCAGACCTGGACGTTGTCGTTCGTGGTCCCGGTCTTGCCCGCCGCCGGCCGCCCGATCCCCAGGGAGTGTCCGGTGCCAAGGGGGTTGTCGATGACGCCGCTGAGGATCGAGGTCACGCCGTCCGCGACCGCCGGCGCGATGGCCTGCTTGCAGCTGACGGGTGGGATCGGGACTGCCTTGCCCGTGCCGTCGGTGATCTTCATGATCGCGCGCGGGGCGCAGGCGGTGCCGTGCGCCGCGAGCGTCGCGTAGACGTCGGCCATGGTCAGCGGGGTGATGTCGTTGGTGCCGAGGGTGAAGGTCGGGACCTGGAGCAGCGGGTTGCCGTCAGCCCGGGTGACCCCGAAGGCCTGCGCGATCTGCCACGGTCGACAGACACCCGTCTGCTGCTCGAGCAGCATGAAGTAGGTGTTGATCGACTCCCAGGTCGCGGTCTGCATGGTGTACGTCTGCACGCCGTCGCCCTCGGAGTTGCCGACGGTGGCGGTCTTGTCGTCGATCGACTTGCCGTCGCAGTTGGTGTAGCCCGTGGTGGGCACCCGGGCGGGGGCGAAGATGGGTTCGCTGATGGGGATGCCCTGCTCGATGGCTGCGGCCAGCGTGAAGACCTTGAACGTCGACCCCGCTTGCATGCCGATGCCGGTGTAGGCCTTGGACACGTTGTAGTTGAGCGTCGTCGCACCCGCTCCGGACGTTCCCCAGGTGCGGTTCTGGGCCATGGCAAGGATGTTCCCGGTGCCTGGTTGCACCACGCTGATGGCGGCCCCGCGTTGGCTCGGATCGGCGGGATGGACGGCGTCGTTGACGGCCTGCTGCGCGGTCGCCTGACCCGAGAGGTTCAGCGTGGTCGTGATGGTCAGCCCGCCCTGGGAGAGGAAGGCGTCACGTGCGGCCTGGGTGCTGCCGAAGATGGGGTCGGTCTTGACGATCTTGACGACGTACTGGCAGAAGAACGGCGCGACTGAGGTGGCGCAGCCGTTGGGCGGGGACTGCGGGTGGAGCAGCTTGGTCATCGAGATGGCCTCGCTGTCGTTCTTCTGCTTCAGCGTGATCATGCCGAGGTCGTACATCCGCTTGAGCACGACGTTGCGCCGCAAGGTGGAGAGCTTGGGGTTGCGCAGCGGGTCGTAGGACACCGGCGACTGCACGATGCCGGCGAGGGTGGCGGCCTCGGGCAAAGTGAGCTTGCTGGCTGGTACCCCGAAGTACTGCAGCGCGGCCGCCTGGGCGCCGTAGGCACCGTGGCCGAAGTAGGCGATGTTGAGGTAGCCCTCGAGGATCTGCTGCTTGGTCCACACGGCCTCGAGGCCGAGCGCCAGCCGCATCTCGCGGATCTTGCGGGAGAAGGTCCTGGCCGTGGCCGCCGCGCGGTCCGCCTCGGTGGTGGCGGTGAGCGCGAGCACGTTCTTGACGTACTGCTGGGTCAGCGTGGACCCACCCTGGACGCTGCCACCCGTGAGGTCCGAGACCAGCGCCCGGCCGAGGCCCTGGACGTCGACGCCCTTGTGCTCGTAGAAGCGGGAGTCCTCGATCGCCACGACGGAGGTCTGCAGCAGCGGCGAGATCTGCGCCAGCGGGACGACCACCCGGTTCTCCGAGTAGATCGTGGCCAGCAGGCTGCCGTTCGCGCTGAGGATGCGGGTCTGCTGCGGGAGCACCGGGGTGCGGAGCACGCTGGGGAGATCGTCGAAGCTCTGGGTGGCCGTGCGGACGGTGACGCCGAGGGAGCCCACCAGCGGCAGGAGCAGCCCGGCCACGAGCACGCCAGAGAGCACGCTGATGCCCAGGAAGAGGGCAGCGCGGTTCGTCAGGCCGGCCAGGGTGAGGCCACGGGGTCGAGCCATACCTCTCAGACTACGTTCAGCGCCGCAGAGTTCCTGGCTCCTGACCTGCGTGGACGTGTCTGAGCGGGCAAGCGGAGGGCGCGTCAACGAGCCATGCCAGGGGCTCCAGACCTGGGTCGGTGCGGCAGCCGGTGTCCCGATCGCTTCGCCGGGCGGTTTGTGCGTACGTGAATACGCTCTGGCGACGTTCTGTACATAGCCCGTTCGTGCTATGACGAGTTGAACCGTTCGGACCTGTCGCACCATAGGTCCGGTTCCGTACCTTCCGGCACATGGGACTGATTCGGGACTGGACAGCGGGGGCGGCGTGCCGGGTCACGGACCCTGACACCTTGTTCGTCCAGGGGGCCGCGCAGAACCGGGCCAAGGTGGTCTGCGTCGGCTGTCCGGTGCGCACCGAGTGCCTCGCGGACGCGCTCGACAACGGCATCGAGTTCGGCGTCTGGGGCGGTCTCACCGAGCGCGAACGGCGCTCCCTGCTGCGCCGCCGCCCGAACGTCACGAGCTGGCGCGAGCTGCTGGAGACGGCCAGGGACGAGTACGAGCTCGCGGGCCTCCCGCCTGTCTCCGCCGTCGGCTGAGCGAGCCCGCAGAGATCCTGGCCCGGGGCTAAGCGAGTCCGGCGAGGCTCTCGCCGACCGCCCGCAGCCCTGAGAGGTCGTGCACGTCCGAGGCCTGCGCCACCGACTCGGTGACCGCGACCTGCGGGAACGCCGAGGTGAAGCCACGGACCAGGTGCCGCTCGCGGCTCACCCGCTGCGCACGCTCGGCGTGCAGCCGCAGCAGCCCCGCCACGAGCGGGTGCTCCTTACGCTCCGCCAGCTGTTCCGCCGCGCCGGCGCTGCGCCCCGCCGAGAGGTCGGGGGCCAGCGTCCGGTGCACCCGGTTGAGCACCAGCCCGGCGAGCGGCATGCGGTCCTCGGCCAGCCGTTCGACGAAGTACGAGGCCTCCCGCAGCGCGTCCGGCTCCGGCGCGGCCACGACGAGGAACTCTGTCCCCTGCGCCTGCAGCAGGGCGTACGTCGACTCGGCGCGCTCGCGGAACCCGCCGAACGTCGAGTCCAGCGCGGCCACGAAGGTCTGCAGATCGGTCAGCACCTGCGCGCCCAGCACCTTCGCGAGCACCCCGAGCACCGCTCCGGCCCCTGCGCTGAACACCTTCATGTAGGCCCGGCCGCCTGCCTTCGCCGGCGCCAGCAGGATCTTGATGAAGCGGCCGTCGAGGAACGACCCCAGCCGCTTCGGCGCGTCCAGGAAGTCCAGCGCCGACCGGGAGGGTGGGGTGTCGACCACGATGAGGTCCCAGGGGGCGCCGGCGTCCCCGGCGTCGGCCGCCGAGCGGAGCTGGCCCAGCTTCTCCATGGCCATGTACTCCTGCGTCCCCGCGAACGACGACGACAGCGAGACGTAGAACGGGTTGGCCAGGATGGCCGCGGCGCGATCCGGCTCGGCGTGCTGCTCGACGATCTCGTCGAACGTGCGCTTCATGTCCAGCATCATCGCGAAGAGCGCTCCGCCGGCCTCCGCGCCTACGGCCTTCACCCTGCGCGGGGTGTTGTCGAGCTCGGCGAGCCCCATGGACTGCGCGAGCCGGCGGGCGGGGTCGATGGTGAGCACGCAGACGGTGCGGCCCTGCTCGGCCGCGCGCAGCGCCAGCGCGGCCGCCGTCGTGGTCTTGCCCACCCCGCCGGAGCCGCAGCAGATGATCGTGCGCGTCGCAGGGTCCTTCAGCATGGCGTCGATGTCGAGCACAGGCGGCGTCGCCATCAGCGCACCCCCTGCTCGATGAGGGTGTCCGCCAGCTCGTAGAGGCCACCGAGCCCCATCCCGTTGCCGAGCCAGCCGAGCTCGTAGGTGGGGAGCTGCAGGCCACGGATGTTCTTGCGCTCCCGCTTCTCCAGGGCCGCTCGCTCGGCAGCGTCCGCCGCCTCGCTGACCAGCGCGTCGATGACGTGCTCCTCCGCGCGGAGCCCGACGGCGACCAGCCCGGCCGCGATCTCGTCGCGGTCGAGCCGACCCTTGGCCGCGGCGGCGAGGTCAGTGGCCCGCATGGCGTCGGGCCGCACCAGGTTGATGAAGACCGCGCCGACGCCCAGACCGGTGTCAGCCAGCTCCTTCACGGCGTCGGCGGTCTCCTGCACCGGCATCTCCTCGAGCAGCGTGACCAGGTGGACCAAGGTCTGCTTGGAGCGGAGCAGCCCCATGATGGAGTCGGCCTGATGCCGGATGGGGCCGACCTTCGCCAGGCCGGCGACCTCGCTGTTGACGTTGAGGAAGCGGGTGATCCGGCCCGTCGGGGGGGCGTCGAGCACGACGGCGTCGTACTCGCGCCGCCCCTGCTTGCGCCGCCCGACCGCCTCGTAGGCCTTGCCCGTCAGCAGCACGTCCCGAAGGCCGGGCGCCACGGTGGTGGCGAAGTCGACAGCCCCGATCTTCTTGAGCACCCGGCCGGCCCGGCCCAGGTGGTAGAAGAGGTTGAGGTACTCCAGCAGGGCCTCCTCCGCGTCGACGGCGAGCGCGAAGACCTCGCCGCCGCCCGGCGCGACCGCCATCTTGCGCTCCTCGTACGGCAGCGGCGGGGTGTCGAAGAGCTGGGCGATGCCCTGCCGTCCCTCGACCTCCAGGATCAGGACCCGGCGGCCTCCCGAGGCGAGGGCGAGCGCGAGGGCGCCCGCCACGGTGGTCTTGCCGGTGCCGCCCTTCCCGGTGACGACGTGCAGGCGGACGCCGGGCCAGGTACGCGGGCCGGGTGCCGTCGTGGGCGCCGCGGGCACGGCAGAGCTGGCGGCGGGGGGCATGGGTCAACCGTAGATCGATGCCGGGGCTCACGCGACGCAGGTTCGCTAGGGTGCGGCCATGACGACATGGGAGTACGCCACCGTTCCGCTGCTGACGCACGCCACCAAGCAGATCCTCGACACGTGGGGACAGGACGGATGGGAGCTCGTCCAGGTCGTCCCAGGGCCGAACACGGAGCAGCTGGTCGCCTACCTCAAGCGTCCGACGGCGTGAGCGAGATGCTCCACTCGGAGCGCCTCGCGGCCATGGGCCTCGAGCTCCCTCCGGTCGTCCCTCCCGTCGCGTCCTACGTCCCGGCGGTGCGCAGCGGCGGCTTCGCGTACACCAGCGGGCAGCTCCCCATGGTCGACGGGGCGATGGCCGCCACCGGCAAGGTCGGGGCCGAGGTCAGCGCCGAGCAGGCTCGGGAGCTGGCCCGCGTCTCGGCGCTGAACGCCGTGGCTGCGCTCGCTGACCTGCTCGGGGGGATCGACGCGATCGCCCGAGTGGTCAAGGTCGTCGGGTACGTCGCGTCGGCCCCCGACTTCACCGGCCAGCCCGGCGTCGTCAACGGTGCGAGCGAGCTCCTGGGCGAGATCTTCGGCGAGGCGGGGCGGCACGCGCGGAGCGCCGTCGGCGTGGTGGCGCTTCCCCTCGACGCAGCGGTGGAGATCGAGCTGGTCGTCGAGGTCCGCTAGGTGGAAGCCCGCGAGGCCGCAACGGTCATCCTCCTTCGCGCGAGCCCGTCCGGGTTCGAGGTCTTCATGCAGCGTCGCGCCTCGACCATGGTGTTCGCGCCGGGGATGACGGTGTTCCCCGGCGGGGCCCGCGAGCCGCAGGACGTCGACGTGCGCGCCACGGCGGTCCGCGAGACGGAGGAGGAGACGGGGGTCCAGATCGATCCTGAGTCCCTCGTCCAGTGGTCGCGGTGGGTGACGCCCGAGGGCGAGGTTCGCCGGTACGACACGCACTTCTTCGTGGCCCCGGTCCCGGCGACGGCGGCTCCGGCCGCGCGAGGGACGGAGATGGACCAGGTCAGCTGGTTGGCTCCGGCCGAGGCGCTCAGCCAGTTCGAGGCAGGACTCCTCCCGATGTGGCCGCCCACCATCGTCACCCTGCACGAGCTCGCGGCCTGCGCCGATGTGGAAGCCGTCCTCGCCGCCGCGGCGTTGCGGGACGACGTCGCGGTGCAGCCGGTGATCCTCTCGGACGAGGACGGCCTGGTGATCGAGATGCCGGACGGCACGCGCTTCCGCCGGTCGGGGCCGTCCTGATGAGCCCGTGCTGAGCGCCGATCCGTGGAGCTCCCGTGTGGTGTCTGCCAGGGCCAGGGTGGTGCTCGCGTCGAACGCCTCGCCGATGACGCTGGACGGCACGAACACCTGGGTGCTGGCCGAGCCCGGTGCCCGGTCCGTCGTCGTGGTCGACCCGGGGCCGGACGACCCCGCGCACCTGCAGGCCGTCCTGGACAGCGTGGCCGCCGCGGACCAGCGCGTCGCAGTCGTGCTGCTCACGCACCGGCACCCTGACCATGCGGAGGGGGCCAGGGCCTTCGCCGAGCTGGCCGGGGCCCCGGTCCGGGCGCTGGACCCCACGCTGCGCCTCGGCTCCGAAGGCCTCGGTGGCGGCCAGACGGTGCACGTCGAGGGCCTGGACGTCCGGGTGGTCGCGACGCCCGGCCACACCGCCGACTCGCTCAGCTTCCTGCTCCCCGCGGACGGCTCGCTGCTGACCGGCGACACGGTGCTCGGCCGTGGCTGGACCGTGGTGGCCTGGCCCGACGGGCGGCTGGACGCCTACCTGGACTCGCTGCGGGTGCTCGCCGACCTTGCTGCGGCAGGTTCCGTGCAGCGGGTGCTGCCGGGTCACGGCCCGGTGGTCGAGGACCCCGCGGCGGTGGTCGAGCAGTACCGCACTCACCGGCTCGAGCGGCTCAGCCAGGTCCGTCGCGCGGTCGCGCAGGGCGCGGCGACGCCCGCCGAGGTCGTCGCCACGGTGTACGCGGACGTCGACCGCGCCCTCTGGCCGGCGGCCGAGCTGTCCGTGCGCGCCCAGCTGGACTACCTCTCCCAGGGGCTGGGGCACCCCTCGGGACAGGAGGACTAGCTCGATGCCCGGCACTCGATTCGCGGCCGCCTCGCTGACCGCGCGCGCCCTGTGGTGGCGTCGTGGTGCGTCCGCCACGCTGCTGGCAGTGGCCGTCGTCACGACGGCGGCCTCGGCCCTGGGCCCGCTCTACGCACGGGCGGCCAGCGAGTCCACCTTCAACGACCGGCTCAGCACGTCGCCGCCGACCCAGACCCTGCTCAACTTCACGACCTCCACCGACGTCACCCCGGTCTCGGCGGTCGAGGACGTGCGGGCGAAGACGCCGGCCCCCGGCAGCGTGCTCGGCTACCCGACGTCCGTCGCCGCGATCCGGATCCCCACCGAGGCCTCGGTGCCCGGCGTCCCGCTGAGCGACGTGAGCACCCAGCTGGCCTGGCGTGAGGACCAGTGCGCGCACCTGACGATCGTGTCCGGCCGCTGCGTCCAGGACCCCGACGACGTCATCATCAGCGACCGGACGGTGGCCGGTGGGTACGGCTGGAAGCTCGGCAGCCAGATCGAGGCCAGCGCGGCCACCGTGGACATCACGGGGGAGGACGGCACCCTCCAGGAGCCGATCCTGCTGAAGGTCGTCGGGGTCTACCGGCCAACGGATGCGGACGAGGCGTACTGGGGTAGCGGGCACTACTTCAACGCGCACCTGTACGCCGGCCGCAGGGACGGCCCCGACACGGTGGACGCCGTCTTCACCGACATCGGGCTGTTCCCGAAGCTCTCCGCCGGGACGACGGGCGAGGTGTCGATCAACTACCCCATCGACCCGACGCAGGTGCACCTCGGCGACACCGAGACGCTGCAGCAGCAGATCGCCGACCTGCAGGGCCAGTTCGGGGCGCAGTCGGCGATCAAGCTGCAGACGAACATCGTCAGCGTGCTCGAGGCCGGGATCGCCGACCGCAACCTGCTCAGCGTCAGCACCCTGCTCGTCGCGCTGCAGCTGGCGCTGCTCGCCTGGCTGGTGCTCTTCCAGGTGGTCTCGGACTCGGCCGAGGTCCGGGGCAACGAGATCGCGCTCGCCAAGCTGCGCGGGCTCAGCGCGGGGGCCACGGTCCGCTTCGGCCTGTCCGAGCCCTTGATGCTGCTGGCCCTGGCGGTCCCGCTGGGCCTGCTGCTGGCCTGGCTGGTCGTCAAGGTCGTCGCGGTGCACGTGCTGGCGCCGGGCACTCCGGTGGCGATGACCCTGGGCGGCCTGCTGGGAGCCCTCGTCGGGTTCCTCGGCGGCGCGGTCGCTGCGGCGTTCGCAGCTCGTCGGGTGCTGACACGGCCCGTGCTGGAGCAGTGGCGGGGCGTGCCGCAGGACCGCCCGCCGACGCTGGTCGGGCTGATCATCGACTTCGTGCTCGCGGCCTGTGCCGTGCTCGGCCTGGTGGTGCTGAACCGGGACGCCTCGACGGCCGACCAGCCACGGGCGATCAGCCTGCTCGCGCCCGCGCTGCTGGTGCTCGCGGTGGCCCTGCTCGGTGTCCGGCTGCTTCCTTACCTCTGTCGCGCCTGGCTGGCCCCGACCCGTGCGTCCCGGCGGATCGGGGCGTTCCTCGCGGTGCGGCAGGTGGTGCGGCGCCCGGCTGGGCTCCGGCTCGCCGCGCTGCTCGCCGTGGCCCTGGGCCTCGCCACCTTCGCGGTCGACGGCGAGGCGGTGGCGAGCACCAACCGGGCGACCAGGGCGGCGGTCGAGGTCGGTGCGAGCCAGGTCGTCGTGGCCCAGTACCAGGTGGGGCACGACCCGGTGACGATCGCGCGCAGCGTCGACCCGGCGGGTGCCTGGGCGATGGGCGCAGCCACCTGGATCCCGTACGGCGGTGCGGTGACCGGCACGATGGTCGCCGTCGACTCGAGCCGGCTGGCCGCGGTGGCGAACTGGCCGCCGGACCAGATCTCGGCTTCCGAGGCCGCCCAGCTGATCGGGCCGCAGATGCAGCCGCCGATCACGATCCGGACCGGTGCGGTCCGCGTCCGGATCACCCAGCTGGCGGTGACGTCCGGCCAGCCGCCCATCATCACGCTCAGGGTCCAGCCCCCGGGGCGCCGGCTGGTCGAGGTCGACACGGTGGCGCTGCGTCCTGGGACCAACGACTACGAGGCCGCCGTGCCGTGCACCGCCGGCTGCACGTTCACCGGGATCGAGCTGAACCGTCCCATCGACGAGTTCGACCCGATGGCCGGCTCGGTCCGGTACGAGCGCATCGAGCAGCAGGTGGCCGGGAGCTGGGTCGCGGTTCCGTCGGCCCTCACGACCAAGGGTGCGTGGCGCGCGGACGGCCCCCCCGACACCAGCAAGGACCGGCTCACCGCGACACCGGCGGGGACGGTGGACGTCTACACCGCGACCTCCGGGTCCTCGCCCGCGGTCCGGCACGTCGACTCGCCCACGCCGATCCCGGTGCTGGCGACGCCGGAGGGGCTGGTCCGGGCGCCGGCGGCCGGCCCGCCGGTCGTCACCGACGCGACCGGGGCCTCCGCGGCGATCGTCGAGGCGGCGACCGTGCCGCTGCTGCCGGTCGCGGTGGACAACGGCGTGCTGGCGGACGTCTCGTTCCTGCAGAGCCAGGTCCCCGACTTCTCCAACGAGGCGAGCTGGCAGGTCTGGCTCGGGGCCGCAGCGCCACCCGACGCGGTGCAACGGCTGAAGGCCGCCGGCCTGCTCGTGCAGAGCGTGCACACGCAGGCGCACCGTGAGCAGCTGCTCGCCCGGCAGGGACCAGCCCTTGCCCTGCTGCTGCTGGTCGCGTGCGCGGTGGCCGGCTCGATCCTCGCGGCCGGGGCCACCGCCCTGGCGCTCGCGGTGAGCGGGCGGCGGCGGTCCTTCGAGCTCGCGGCGCTCCGTGCGGTCGGGGTACGTCGAGCCTCGCTGCTGCGCTCGTCGATCGGCGAGCAGCTCATCCTGCTGGGGACCGGCCTGCTCCTCGGCGTGCCGGCCGGCATCGTCGCGGCGCGGCTGACGCTCGCGGCGATCCCGGAGTACTCCGACGTGACGCCGATCCCGCTGGATCTCACGCCGAACGTCCCGGTGCTCGCCGCCTTCGTGGTCGCCGTGGCGGTCCTGCTCGTGGTGGTCGCGGTGGTGGCCGGGCGGTTGCTGATGCGGGCCGCGGTGCCCGCCCGCTTGAGGGAGGCCGCAGAATGACGATGCGACAGCCGCTCCGCCGGGCAGCAGCAGGAGGCCAGCCGTGACCGTCACCGACCAGGGGCTCATGCGTTCGTTGGAGACGGGCGTCGGCGTGCAGTGCCGGACGCTCCGCCACGTCTACGAGGTCGACGGCAGCGAGGTCGTGGCCCTCGACGACGTCGACCTGACCGTGCGGTCGGGCGAGAGCGTCGCGCTCCTCGGACCCTCCGGCTCCGGCAAATCGACCCTGCTCACCCTGCTGGCCGGGCTGCTGCGGCCGACCTCGGGCCAGCTCTTCGTCGGCGGTGACGACACCACGCTCATGACCGAGCGGGAGCTGCTGCGGTTGCGCGCCCAGCGGATCGGCATGGTGGTTCAGGGGCCGAGCCGCAACCTCCTGCCCTACGGGACCGCGGAGGACAACGTCAGCTTCGCCCAGCGCGGCGTGAAGGGGTTCCGGTCCGCCGGGCTGCCCGAGCCGGGCAACCTGCTCGACGCGCTCGGGCTCGGCAAGCTCAAGGGCACCCGGGTCGCGCGGATGTCCGGCGGCGAGCAGCAGCGGCTGTCCGTGGCGCTGGCGATGGCGAACGCGCCGGGGCTGCTGCTGGCCGACGAGCCGACGAGCCAGCTCGACCGGCCGAACCGCGAGCGCGTGGTCGAGCTCCTGCAGACGGTGACCGCGCAGTTCGGCACCACGGTCATCGCCGTCACCCACGACGAGGACGTCGCGCAGGCGTTCGGGCGCACCGTCACCCTCGAGAGCGGTCGCGCGGACGACGGCAGCCAGCACCGGGAGCAGTACCTCCCGGTCCTCGCCGACGGCACCGTGCAGCTCCCCGCGGACGTGCTCGCGGTGCTCCCGCCCGGCAGCCGGGCGCGCCTGGTCCGCAAGGCGGACGGCATCGAGCTGCTCCGTCCGGGTGACTCCGGCTAGGCGTTCGCGGACCGGACGTCTGAGCAGTCACAATGCCGCAGCAGGCACAATGCACGCAGGCAGCAGGCACGACGCCGGAGCATTCACGAACCCGTAGCAGGCATGCAGACGTTCTTCACTGGCTGAAAGGCAGGTGGTCCCGATGTACGACGTGGTGACCAAGGCCGACGGTCCGGTGTCCACCGCCGTCGGCACGGCGGAGGGCTTCCGCGTGACGGTCGACCGTCCGGTCGAGGCAGGCGGTGGCGGCGAGGGCTTCAACGGCGCCCAGCTCCTGCACCTCGCCGTGGCCGGCTGCATCTCCAACGACCTCTACCGCGAGGCCGGGCTGCGCGGGATCGAGCTCGCCAGCGTCGAGGTCCGCTGCGGCGGTGACTTCGCGGGTCAACCGGCGCGCTCGATGGGGATCAGCTACGAGGTCGACCTGGCGGGGAAGGCGGACGAGCAGCAGCTGCGTGATCTCGTCACGCTCGTGGACCAGATCGCCGAGGTGCCGAACTCGCTGCGCGGTCGCACGAGCGTCACCCTGGGCGCGGTGCAGGTCACGACGGTCTGAGCGTCCCAGGGTTCACTGGCTCCGTCGGGTGAGGCGCTCGACGTCCAGCAGGTCGACGCCGCGCTGCTCGAGCCGGATCCAGCCACGGTTCTGGAAGTCCGCGAGCGCCTTGTTCACCGTCTCCCTGGAAGCACCGACGAGCTGGGCGAGCTCTTCCTGGGTGAGGTCGTGCACCACGTGCACGCTGCCGTCGTCGCTGGTCTCGCCGAACTTGCCGGCGAGCTCGAGCAGCGCCTTGGCCACCCGGCCGGGGACGTCGCTGAAGACCAGGTCCGCCATGGCCTCGTTGGTGCGCCGGAGCCGGCGGGCGAGCGCGCCCAGCAGCGACACCGCGACCTCGGGCCGGCCCGCGAGCCACGGCTGGAGGTCGGTGTTGCCGAGCCCCAGGAGCTCGGCGTCGGTCAGCGCGGTCGCGGTGGCCGTCCGCGGACCAGGATCGAACAGGGAGAGCTCGCCGAACATCTCGCCGGGACCGAGGATCGCCAGCAGGGTCTCGCGGCCGTCGCTCGACGACGCCCCGAGCTTGATCTTGCCCTCGGTGATGACGTAGAGCCGGTTGCCGGGCTCGCCCTCGTTGAAGAGCACCTCACCGCGGGGGAGCTGGACGTGGGCCATCGACGCCTGCAGGGCGGAGGCGGCATCCTCGTCGAGCGCTGCGAACAGCGAGGCGTGCTTGAGGACGTTGTCCGACACGGTGTCCCTCCCGATCAGGCCGCGCGCTCGCACGGACGCTGGGGACAGTGTGCCGCGCCGGGTCGCCGCATGGGGCGCGGGGCACGAATCGGGCTGCTCGCGGGTCAGGACGTGACGCGGCGCGGGGGTTCGAGCGGCAGCGCCAGCAGGGCGAGCTGCGGTTCCAGCCGGTACCTGGCGATGAGCTCCGTCGTGGCAGCGGCCAGCTTCTCGTGCACCGCGGTCCGGTACGTCGACAGCTGCAGCTCGGCGTGCGAGAGCGCGAGCAGGAGGGCCTCGGTGTGGGCGCCGTCCGCCGGGCGGAGCTCCATCGTCCAGAGCTCCTCGAGGTCGGGCAACGGCGGAGCCGGATCGGGCCCGACGAGCTCGACCAGGGCCTGCCGAGAGGTGGAGCGGGCCTGCGCGAGGACCCCGCGCAGGCGCTCGTGGGCCATCGGGTCGGGGTTGCCGGCGGCGCTGCGGACGACGTCGAGCCGGGCCTGGATCAGCCGGCGCCAGTAGGACGTCCGGCCCTCCTCGACCGTCAGCTCCTGCCGGTACTCACGCAGGGCGTCCAGGCTGAGGTGCGCGAACTCCGGGCGGCATTCCGGGACCGGTCGAGCGGACGGTGCTGTCCGCTGGCGCTGGCCGGTACCTGTCGCCATCAAGGTGCTCCCTGCGGTCATCGTCGACTGCGGTCGACCGGGTGCGGTCGACCGTCCCCCCTGCGGGCCTTCTTCGTGATCGCCGGAAGGTGATCCAGGTGGCTCGCACCAACGGATCGTCCCGGCAGCGGGTGAGGTTGAGCCCCGTTCGCCGGAGGTCACCCGGACGGTCGAGCCCGTCGTTCGACGTACGCTGGACCGGTGCCACGTCCTGCGTCCGCCGCGCCGCAACCTGCCGCGTCCGCCGGGGTGCCGGCGTCGGCTGCCGCCGTGAGCACGCCCACCGGCGAGACCAGGCTCGCGCTCGTCCGCAGGGCTCGCAAGATCAACGCCGAGCTCGCCGAGCTCTACCCCGACGCCCACGCCGAGCTCGACTTCACCAGTCCGCTGGAGCTCGTCGTCGCGACCATCCTGTCGGCCCAGTGCACCGACAAGCGGGTGAACATGACCACCCCGACGCTGTTCAAGCGCTACCCCACCGCCGCGGACTACGCAGGCGCGGACCGGGCCGAGCTCGAGGAGCTCATCCGGCCGACCGGTTTCTTCCGGAACAAGACGACCTCGCTCATCGGCCTCGGCCAGGCGCTCGAGGAGCGCTTCGGCGGTCAGGTGCCGAACACGCTGGAGGCGTTGGTCACGTTGCCGGGGGTCGGGCGCAAGACGGCCAACGTCGTCCTCGGCAACGCCTTCGGGATCCCCGGCATCACGGTGGACACGCACTTCGGCCGGCTCGCGCGTCGCTTCGGCTGGACCGCCGAGGAGGACCCGGTCAAGGTCGAGCACGCCGTCGGAGCGCTGTTCCCGCGCAAGGACTGGACGATGCTCAGCCACCACCTGATCTTCCACGGCCGGCGCCGGTGCCACGCCCGCAAGCCCGCGTGCGGCGCCTGCCCGGTGGCCCGGCTGTGCCCCTCGTACGGGGAGGGACCGACGGATCCCGTCGTGGCGGCAGCACTGGTCAAGGACGTCCCGTGAGGGCGCGGGTGCTGCTCGCCGCCGCTGGCTTGCTGGTGGCCGGGCTGCTCGCCGGCTGCTCCGAGGACGGCCTCGCAGCCGCCGGCACGCTGGAGCCCATCGCGACGACCGGCTCGGCGTCGCCGGCTGCCTCCGGCACGATCACGGACGCGAAGCTCGCGAGCTGCCCGGTCTCGGACATCGCGGTCCCCGCTGTCAGCGGTGGCCTGCCCGACGTGACGCTGGACTGCCTGGCTCCCGGCGCCGGCCCTGCCCAGGTGCGGCTGGCCGGTCTGCGCGGGCACGCGTACGCGGTGAGCGTGTGGCAGGTCGCCTGCGCGATCTGCCGGCAGGAGCTCGGGACGATCGCGGCCGTCGCGGCCCAGGCCAAGGGTGCGGTCACGTTCGTCGGTGTGAACGTCGAGGAGACCCAGCGCTCCTCCGTCGCCGCCTTGTTCGACGGCGCGGGAGCGACCTTCAACTCGGTCAGCGACCCTGAGGGCGTCACCCGGGTCCCGCTGCGCTGGGCGACCGGGCTGCCGGTGATGCTGCTGGTGCGACCGGACGGCACGGTGGCGCACACCATCATCGGCGGGGTGGGTTCGCAGGCGAGCTTCCGCAGCGCGCTGCAGACCTACCTCGGGGTGAGCATCCCGTGACCCAGCTCGTCGAGACGTCCTCGCTGCCGTCCTGGATCCAGCCGTTGGCGACGGTGGCCGCGACGGTTCGCCAGGAGCAGCTCTCCCGGTGGGCGCCGCCGGCCCAGGGGGGACGTCCCTCGGCGGTGCTCATCCTGCTGGCTGAGGGTCCGGACGGCCCTGACCTCCTGCTCATCGAGCGCGCAGCCGCGATGCGCTCGCACGCCGGGCAGCCCGCCTTCCCCGGCGGCTCGATCGACGCGACGGACGACGGTCCCGTCGGTGCCGCGCTGCGCGAGGCCCAGGAGGAGACCGGCCTCGATCCCGCCGGTGTCGTGGTGGTCGGCACGTTGCCGTCCCTGTGGCTGCCACCCAGCGGGTTCGTCGTGACGCCGGTGCTCGGCTGGTGGCGCGACCCGTCCCCGGTCCACCCCGCCGAACCCGCCGAGGTCGCCGCGGTGCACCGCGTGCCGCTCGCCGAGCTCGTCGACCCTGGCAACCGTCGGCGAGCGGTCCACCCGAGCGGCTTCGTCGGCCCGGCCTTCGACGTCAGGGGGATGCTGGTCTGGGGGTTCACCGCAGGGCTGCTCGACCGGCTGATCGCGCTGGCTGGTTGGGAGGAGCCGTGGGAGGGCGGCGACACCGTCGAGCTCCCGCCTCCGAGCGCCGAGGTCCTGCCCTGAACGCCCGGCCGCAGACGGGTGCCAGATGAACGTCGTCGACGTCCTGCTGGTGCTGCTCGTCGTGGTCTTCGCGCTGACCGGGCTGCGGCAGGGCTTCCTGGTCTCGGTGCTCGCCTTCGGCGGGTTCTGCCTCGGTGGCGCGTTCGGGCTCTGGCTCGCGCCGCACCTGTTCGGCTCGCGTCCCCCCGGCACCGCGCGCTCGGGGCTCGCCCTGTTCGTGGTGCTGGTGTGCGCGGTGACCGTGCAGACCGTCTTCGCGTGGTTCGCCTCGGTGCTCAGACGGCAGATCACCTGGCAGCCGGTGCGCACCCTCGACGCGCTCGGCGGCGCGCTGGTGAGCGCGGTGGCCGCAGTGGTGGCCGGCTGGCTGCTGGGTACGGCGCTGCTCCGCTCCGGCTCGTCGCTGCCGCTCGCCGACCAGGCACGGGACTCGCGGCTGCTCGCAGCCATCGACTCGGCGATGCCGACGCGGCCGGACGTGGTGTTCAGCGCGTTCGGTGACCTGCTCGACACCACCGGCTTCCCGACCGTCTTCGACGACCCGTCCAAGGACCGCCTCTCGCCGGTCGCGGCCCCCGGCGACGCCATCAAGGCCGCGCCTGGCGTGGTCAGGGCGCAGGCGTCCACGGTGAAGATCCACGGCGACGCGCCCTCGTGCAACCGGCGGCTGGAGGGCTCTGGCTTCGTGGTCGGCCCCGATCGGGTCGTCACCAACGCGCACGTGCTCGCGGGCGTCGACGACGTGCAGGTGCTGCTGGGGACCGAGGCCCGCCGGTTCCGGGCGACCGTGGTGGCGTTCGACCCCGCGCAGGACCTCGCCGAGCTGTACGTGCCCGGTCTGGATCTCGTCCCGCTCAGCTTCGGCGGCATCGCCGTCAGGGATGAGGTCACCGCCGCGCTGGGGTACCCGGGCGACGGACCGCTCACGGTCTCCCCGGCCCGGGTGCGGGGGGCAACCACCGCCGCAGGGCGTGACATCTACGGCAAGGCCGCCGCCGTGCGGTCGATCTACTCGCTGCGCACCGAGGTCAGGCCGGGCAACTCGGGTGGACCGTTGGTCGACCAGGACGGCCGGGTCCTCGGCGTGGTGTTCGCCGCCGCGGTGGACGACCCCACGACCGGGTACGCGCTCACGGCCAGCAGTGCGCAGTCGATCGTCCGCAAGACGGGGGGCTCGACGCGCGCGGTCGGCACGGGTCCCTGCGCGTAGCGCCCGGCAACCTGCGCGTAGCGCCCGGCAGCCTGCGCGTAGCGGGCCGATGCTGGCGCTAGTTGCGAGCGGTCGGCGGGTGCGGCGGTGGTCCGGCCGGCGTTGACGGCGCGGTCGTCCCCGACGGACCGGAACCGGCCGCGCCACGCTGCTGGAGGGCGTCCGAGCTCGCGATCTCGGCGCGGAGCTCCGGGACGGTCATGCCAGCGGTCGCAGCTTCGCGCCGGAGACCCTGCCGTGCCTGGAGCGCCTCCTTGGTCTCGATCGCCGCCGCCTGGGCGCGCTGCGGACCCTTGACCCGCTTGAAGCGCCGGACCCCGAGCAGCACCAGGATCACCGCGACCAGGATGTAGACGCCTGCCACCACGAGGAACGCGGCCCAGTCGGGCATCACGTGGGCGAGGCCGAACGCCGCGGCGAACGAGGCCATGATCATCGCGAGCAGGAGCAGGCCGACAGCGACCAGGGCCAGCGCAGCACCGGTGGCGCCCTGCTTGGCCTGGGCCTGGAGCTCGCTCTTGGCGAGCTCGATCTCCAGGCGCAGGAGCGCCGAGACGTCCTGGGTGACGCTGCCTACCAGCTGTCCGAGCGACCGGTCCGCCGGCCGTCCGTCTGTGCTCATGTGCCGCTCCTTCGTGGGGACCACGCTGATCATGCCGCAGCGCGGCGCGTCCTGCCGACCTCGGTACCCCGTCGCGGCGTTGCTAACGCGTCGTCGGGTGGCTGGGCACGCTGCGGATCGTGATGAGCCGGTCGTCCGGGTGGAGGTCGCCGACCTGCCCGTCGCCGACGAGCAGCAGGCTGCCGTTCCGGACGACCCCGAGCACGGCCTCCGCGTCCGCCGCGGCGAGCCGAGCGGCGTCACCGGACTGGCTCGCGCGCTCGACGAGCTCGAGCCCGCTGCCCGGGACCAGGAGGTCGGTGACCACCTCGCCCGTCGCCGGGGACATGGCTGACACGCCGAGCAGCCGACCGGCCGCCTCGTCGGAGACGACGACCACCGCGCAGCCCGCCGCCCGAAGCAGCGAGGCGTTCTCCGCGCGGGTGACCGCGGCGACGATCACCACCTGCGGCGCCAGCTGGCGGACGCTCAGGGTGACCAGCACGGACGTGTCGTCCCGGTCGCAGGCGATGACCACCCGGGACGCCTTGTCGACCTCGGCGAGGGAGAGGACGGCGCCCTCGGTGGCGTCCCCGTGCACCGTCGCGAACGAGTCCCGGCCGGCCTGCTGGAGCCGGTGCTGGTCGATGTCGATGACCAGCACCTTGGCCACCGGCACTCCGCTGTCGGCCAGGGCGGCGACCGCCGCCCGTCCCTTGGTGCCGTACCCGACGACGATCGTGTGGCCGTTCATGAGTCGCCTCCAGCGGCGGGCGCGAGCCTGGTCTCGGGCAAGCGTGGTCAGCACCTCGACGGTGGTGCCGACCAGCACGATGAGGAAGGCCACGCGCAGCGGGGTGATGATCGCGATGTTGACCAGCCGTGCGAAGTCCGTCACCGGGACGATGTCGCCGTAGCCCGTGGTCGAGAGCGACACCGTCGCGTAGTAGAGGCTGTCGAGCAGGCTGACGCTGCCGTCATAGGAGTCGTGGTACCCGGCCCGACCCAGGTAGACGACGAGCGTGGTGGCGATCAGCAGGGCCAGCGCGATGAAGAACCGGCGCCACAGGATCTGGCCGGGCGAGCGACGCGAGGACGGCAGCGTCAGGGCGGGGTCGATGCTGGACTCCATCAGGCTCATGCGGGCACCTCCACCGTCCGCCGGCGCGCGCCGAGCTGGAGCACCACCGCGCCGACGACGGCGGCGATGATCGAGGCCAGGAAGATGCCGACGGTGGCGCTGTCCACCAGGAGCTGGTCGCTGAAGGCCAGGTTCGCGATGAACAGCGCCACGGTGAAGCCGATGCCGCCGAGCGCGGCGATCGGCCAGACCTCGCGCCGGAGCATGTCACCGGGCAGCGCGGCGACCTTCAGCCGTAGCAGCACGAACGTCGTGCCGCTGATGCCGACCAGCTTGCCGACCACCAGGCCGACGACCACGCCCCACGTCACCCGGTCACCGAGCGCAGCGCTCAGCACGCCGCCCCGCAGGTCGACCCCGGCGTTCGCCAGCGCGAAGATCGGGATCACGACGAAGGCGCTCAACGGGTGCAACGAGTGCTCGAGATTGCCCAGGACCGGTGTACCGCGCACCGGTCGAGCCGGCGTGATCAGCCCGACGATCACCCCCGCGAGGGTCGCGTGGACGCCGGACTCCAGCACGCCGAGCCACAGCACGAAGGCGGGGAGCACGTACCACCAGGGGCTGGTCAGGAACCGGCGCATCACCAGCATCAGCGCGACGCAGAGCGCAGCGACGACGAGGCCGGCCGGGTGCAGGCCATGGGTGTAGAAGAGGGCGATCACCAGGATGGCGATGAGGTCGTCGACGATGGCCACCGACAGCAGGAAGAGCTTCGCGCCGCCACTGACCCCGCGACCCAGCAGGGCCAGGATCCCGACGGCGAAGGCGATGTCGGTCGCCATCGGGACTCCCCAGCCGTGCCGGGCCGGGCCGGCCGGCACGATCGCCAGGTAGATCAGGGCCGGCACGACGGCCCCGCCGAGCGCCGCCCCGATCGGCAGTGCGGCCTTCTGCACGGTCGCGAGCTCGCCCGTCACCAGCTCGCGCTTGATCTCGAGCCCGACGACGAAGAAGAAGATGGCCATCAGGCCGTCGTTGATCCAGCTCTCCACCGACTCGGTGATCGTGTGGGTGCCGTAGCCGAAGGTGAGCAGGTGGTCGAAGACGCTCGTGTACGAGCTGCTCAGTCCCGAGTTCGCCCAGACGATGGCGATGACCGCCGCCACGAGCAGCACGATGCCGCCGGCGGCCTCGTCGTGCAGGAACTCGCGCAGAGCGTCCAACCGTCCGCGCGCCATGGCGTCACCGTAGCCGCTCGGTACCGCCCGCAAGTCGGTACCGGCAACGAGCCCGGCGGTGCGTCGCGAGGGCTAGCCCTCGTCGGCTCCGCCCGAGCCGCTGGCGAGCTTGCTGCTGATGATCCCCATGACGTTCTGGTCGGCCAGCGTGGTGGTGTCACCGACGTCGCGGTTCTCGGCGACGTCGCGCAGCAGGCGCCGCATGATCTTCCCCGAGCGGGTCTTGGGGAGCTCGTCCACGACGAACACCTGGCGCGGCTTCGCGATCGGACCGATCTGGCTGGCGACGTGGTCGCGCAGCTCGGTGATCAGCGCGTCGGTCTCGGCCGGCGCACCGCCGCGGGCGATGACGAAAGCGACGATGGCCTGGCCCGTGGTCGCGTCGTTGGCCCCGACGACGGCTGCCTCCGCGACCGACGGGTGCGAGACGAGCGCGGACTCGACCTCGGTGGTGGAGATGCGGTGCCCCGAGACGTTCATGACGTCGTCGACCCGGCCGAGGAGCCAGAGGTCGCCGTCGTCGTCCTTCTTCGCTCCGTCACCCGCGAAGTAGATGCCCGTCGAAGCGGGACCAGTACGTCTCCCTGTACCGCTCGGGATCACCCCAGATCCCGCGGAGCATCGACGGCCACGGCTCGTCCAGGACGAGGTAGCCGCCACTGCCGTCCGGCACCGGCTTGCCCTCGTCGTTGACGACGTCGACGCCGATCCCGGGCAGGGCGCGCATGGCCGAGCCGGGCTTGGTCGCCGTGACTCCCGGGAGCGGGCTGATCATCATCGCGCCGGTCTCGGTCTGCCACCACGTGTCGACGATGGGGCAGCGGTCGGCCCCGATGACGCGGCGGTACCACATCCACGCCTCGGGGTTGATGGGTTCACCGACCGATCCGAGCAGGCGCAGCGACGAGAGGTCGAACTCGGCGGGCACTTGCTCGCCCCACTTCATGAAGGTACGGATCGCGGTCGGCGCGGTGTACAGGATCGTGACGCCGTACTTCTCGACGATCTCCCACCAGCGCCCCTTGTGCGGGGTGTCCGGCGTGCCCTCGTACATCACCTGGGTCGCCCGGTTCGCCAGCGGACCGTAGACGATGTACGAGTGCCCGGTGACCCAGCCGACGTCGGCGGAGCACCAGTACACGTCGGTGTCCGGCTTGAGGTCGAAGACGTTGCGCGTGCGTGAACGCGACCTGGGTGAGGTAGCCACCGGTCGTGTGCAGGATGCCCTTCGGGCGCGCGGTCGTGCCCGAGGTGTAGAGGATGAAGAGCGGGTGCTCGGCGTCGAAGGCCTGCGCCTCGTGGGTCTCCGGCTGGCGGTCGACGACGTCGTGCCACCAGAGGTCCTTGTCGGTCCACGCGACGTCCTGGCCGGTGCGTCGGACCACCAGCACGTGCTCGATGCCGGGGGACATCGCGACGGCCTCGTCCACGGCCGGCTTGAGCGCTGCCGCGCTACCGCGGCGGTAGCCGCCGTCGGCGGTGATCACCACCCGCGCGTCCGCGTCGTCGATGCGGGAGTGCAGGGCCTCGGCGGAGAAGCCGCCGAAGACGACCGAGTGCGGTGCACCGATCCGGGCGCACGCCAGCATCGCGATGGCGGCCTCGGGGATCATCGGCAGGTAGATCATCACGCGGTCGCCGGCCTCGACCCCGAGCTCGGTGAGGGCGTTCGCGGCCTTCGACACCTCGCGGAGCAGGTCCGCGTAGGTGAGCGTCCTGGTGTCGCCGGGCTCGCCCTCGAAGTTGATGGCGACCTGGCTGCCGTAGCCGGCCTCGACGTGCCGGTCCAGGCAGTTCACCGAGACGTTCAGGGACCCGCCGACGAACCACTTCGCGAACGGGGCGTCCGACCAGTCCAGCGTCTGGGTCCACGGGGTTGCCCAGGTCAGGCGGCGCGCCTGGGTGTCCCAGAAGGCCAGGCGATCGCTCGCGGCGTCGTCGTACATCGACTCCGTCGCGTTGGCCTGTGCGGCGAACTCGGGCGACGGGGGGAACCGGCGGTCCTCGTGGCCGAGGTTCTCGAGGGCTTCGTTGGTCACGGCTCCTCCTCACTGCTGCCGGTTGCTGCAGCTTCCGTCGATGGCCCGGCGCGGCTGGTGCGGCGTTGCACCTCCGCTGCCAAGGCTCTACCGCCGACCGTACGCTGATCACTCCACCTGCTGCCAAGGGAAGGCTGACTCGTGTCCTCGGCGGCTGCGCCAGACCCGCTCGCCCGGCTGCTCGAGCTCCCTGGTGTGTTCGAGAGCGTCGACGCCGCACGGGGCTCGGTCGACGCCTTGCTGCGCGAGCTCCGCGGCCGAGAGCTGCGGCGACGCGTCGGTGAGGTGACGGCCGAGTCGCTGCGCCGAGCGGCCTGGGCGTCCACGGTGCTGGAGACCGGGGCGCCCCTGCCGCTCGCTGATTTCCACGCCCCTTTTCCGGTCGAGGTGACGGGTCGGGCAGCTGCCGGCGTGGCGGCGGGGGCGCTGCGGCTGACCACGGAGCTCGCCGGGCTGGCCGGGGTGTGGTCGCAGGCTCCGCTCCAGGCGCTGGCCCGGGTGCACGTGCTCGCCGCCTCCGACGTCGTGCCGGCTGACGAGCTCGGGCGGCCACGGGCAGACGCCGAGGTGTCGGCCCGGCTCGCTGCGCTGGCCGAGCTGCTGGTCGCCCCGACGCAGGCGCCAGCCGTCGTCGTGTCCGCCGTGGTGCACGGCGAGCTCCTGGCGCTGCGCACCCTTCGCCTGGGGCAACGGGCTGGTCGCGCGGGCGGCGGCCAGGCTGGTGCTGCTCGAGCGGGGGCTGGACCCGCGGGCAGCGAGCGTGCCGGAGGAGGGCCACCTGCGGATCGGCGAGGCGGGGTACGCGGGAGCGCTGGCCGGGTACCGCACGGGACCCCGGACGGCGTGGCCGGCTGGCTCGGGCACTGCGCGGAGGCAGTCGCGGTGGGAGGCCAGGTGGGCCGGGAGGTCGCGGCCCAGGTGCTCGCCGGCCCCCGCTGCGCGTCAGCCTGCGGGTCGGCACACGTGGGCCAGGGCCTTCTGCCAGGCGGCACCGAACTGCGGGTCGAACCCGTACCCGAGGGTCGCCACCGAGGTCGGCAGGGCCACCTGCAGCTTCAGCTGCGGCCACTGCACCGCCTGCACCGACGCGCAGTCGGTCACCGTCCAGCGCAGCAGCAGCACCGAGCTGGGTCCAGCCGGTACCGGGTACGGCTCCCGCCCACCGTCCGCCCGCTCCACCGTCAGGCCGGCAGGCAGGGTTCCCACCACCGTGACGTGCGCCTCGCCCGGGGTGAGGTTCTTGAGCACCAGGGCGCTCTCGATGCTGGTCCGGCCGCCGACGTGACCAGCCGCACCGATGTCGCCGGCATCGTCGGGTAGATCGCACCGGAAGCGGAGGTCGACCCCGCAGGCCCGGTGCCGTGCGTCGTCGATCGTCGTGCCCAGCGGCTCGAGGGACAGCGACACCACGCCCGTCGGCTGGCCGTCGTGCCCGACGGTGACGTCCAGGTGATCGGCCAGCGGAGCGACGAGCACCGCTGGGCAGCTCACCCGAGCAGTGACCTCGAGGTACGTCGGGACGCCGGGGGCGAGGGTGGTCGGCTGGGCGAACGGAAGGTCGCCGCCGGGACCGTTGAGCGGCTTCGCCCCAGCCTGCGGCAGCCGGGTGAGCAGCACCTGGATGGGCCTGCTGCCGTAGTTGACCACGCTCACCTGCAAGGTGAACGACTGCTTGTCCGTGGTGAACCCGAACTGGTCGTCGAGCAGCCGGACTGGCTGTGCGAGCGCGGTGGCGCTGGGAGCGGGAACCGCGGTCGCTGCTGGGGTGGGCGCCTTCAGGCTTGCGTAGGCCGCCACGCCCACGGCGGCGACGGCCACGCCCACCACCGCGCGACGGAGCCACGCAGATCGCCCTCCGACCGTCCCGCCGTGCTCGCTCGCACGGCCGTCGTCCAGCAGGTCGAGCTCCATCGGCTCGCCCTCGGACCCGGAACCTGCCATGCGGCTCACGCTACGTCGGATCAGCCGAACCGGCGCTCTGCCGCAGGAAAGCCGGCCGCGGTCTCGACGTCGAGATCCACGAGCCTTGGCGGGTCGGCGCCCTGGCGTCCGCAGGTGACCGCCGCGACCCGCGCGGCGGTGGAGACCGCGGCCCGCAGCTTGGCAGGAGCTGCGAGCTCGGCGCGGTGCCAGCCGCGTGCCGTCCAGGACGCGAGGAAGCCGCCCCCGAACGCGTCGCCCGCGCCGACGGTGTCCACCACGGTGACCGCAGGCACGGGCACGCGGTCCTCGCCGCCCTTGGTGACGACCACGATCTCCGCCGGACCGTCGGTGAGCAGGACCACCGCAGGGCCGCCCTCGAGCAGCAGGCGTGCGGCGGCGAGCGTCGGCAGGTCGGGGGAGAGGAAGGCGAGGTCGTCCCCGCTGACCTTCACGACGTCGGCCCTGCCCAGCACCCGGCGCAGCCGCGCGCGATAGGCGGCCTCGACGTCCGGCTCCGCCAGCACCGAGGGTCGGCAGTTGGGGTCGACGAGGAGCAGGACCGAGGGGTCGAGATCGGCCAGCAGGCCCTCGTAGGTCGCCGCCATCGGCTCGACCATCAGGCCGAGCGTCCCCAGGTGCAGGGCCTCGAGGTCACCGGGCAGTGGCCGGAGGTCGTGGGACAGCAGCCCCGCCGAGGAGGTGCCGTCGAGGTAGAAGCGGTAGCTGGCAGCGCCACTGTCGTCCAGCTCGGCGACGGCGAGCGTGGTCGGGTCGCTCGTGCGCGCGGTCCAGCCGAGGTCGACACCGTCCTCGACCAGCAGGGTGCGGAGCTGCCGCCCGAACCGGTCGTCGGAGAGCCGTCCGGCGAAGGCCACCGGTGCGCCGAGGCGAGCCATCGTCCGTGCGGCGTTGAACGGCCCGCCGCCAGGATTCGCGGACAACGAGCCGTCGGCGGCCACGATGAGGTCGACCAGAGCCTCGCCGGCCACCACGATCATGGCGGTCACCCTAGCCCGCGCAGGCCGCTGTTCCGCTCGTCAGCGACAGGCCTTGGCCAGGGCGTCGGACCACGCCGGGCTCGTGGCGTTGCTGGCCAGCGGGAAGGTGACCGTGGCGACGCCGGTCGGCATCTCGAGCCGCAACGACACCGCCAGCTGGGCCTGCCGTCCGCCGGCCGGGCAGGCGTTCAGCGTGATCGTGACCGGGGTGGTCCGGGTGGACCCGCCGTCGACGGAGAACTCGTTGCCCCGCAGCGCCGGCAGTGACTCCGTCAGCCCGGGCAGGGGGAGCCCCGGGTGGATCACGGCGGACAGGCCCGCACGGTCGTGCACGGCGATGCGAGCGGTCAGCCTCGGGGCGGTGCCGGGGACTGCCACCAGCGAGCCGGGAACCAGGGCGACGGTGATCGCTTGAGTCGGCAGCGGCGGGTGGCACGCCGCCGTGCGTGCCTCGTCCCAGAAGTCGCCGACCGTGCGCAGGCTGATGCGACCCGCGTACTGCGGACCGGTGGCGTGCTGCTCGGTGGCGGAGAAGGTCGTGACCGCAGGCCCCGCGAGCACCTGGTCGCAGTCCACCCGGGTCCGGATCAGCAGGTCCGCCACGCTGCCGGGGCCGATCATCCCGGCGTTGGCCGTCTGGGCGGACGACTCCGCCGAGCCGGAGTCGGGGAAGGCGCCGACCTGCGGGACGACGATGTTGTTGACCCCCACCGCCTGCGTCGACACGTTCCGCACCATCATGAAGATCAGGATGTGGCCGCCGACCGCGAGGAACGAGCGCTGGTCGGGCGCCGCCACAGGGACGAGGTCGTCGGCCAGCGGACCCCGCGCTCCCGCGGCCGTGGTCGTCGGCGCCGTCGTGGGCGCGGAGCTGGCCTGGACCGGCGTGGTCGCCGACGACGGCGTGGGTGCCGCGAGGCTCGACGGTGTGCCGTGGACCAAGGCCCACCCAGCGGCACCGACGAGCACGAGCACGGCTGCGGCCATGGCTGAGGAGAACAAGCGGCGACGTCCGGGCCGGTCCTCCGGCTCGCGTCCCTGCTCGACGACGTCGTCCACGGCTCAACGGTAGGCCCGACATGCAAACGACGCTCCCTGCGCAGGGGAGCGTCGTTCACACCTGTCGACTCGGTGACCAGCGTGCATCCTCGTCGCCGTCCGGGTCGTGCCCGGACTGGCGCCCGTTACGTGGGCAGGTCCGCCGCGTGGGTAATCCGTCCGACAGGTCGCGGTCCGGGGGACTCGGGGCAGGTAGTGCACCCAAAGCACGGTGTGCGAGTGCACTGCTCGGGAGACCCGGCGGTTCCGTGCTCCCTTGCTACACCCGTTGCCCGTGCCCGCGTAACCCCTGCAGGGCAAAGGATCTTCGGCCTCGGGTCAGGCCCCGCGGGTGAGCCGTCGCCCGGCGAACCACGCCACGCCGGCGGCGGCGGCACCGACGGTGGCCAGCGCGACCTGCTTCGGGGGGAGGCCGTGCGGACGGCGCCGGCGCAGCCCGACCGGGGTCTCGAAGTCCAGCACCGGCCAGTCGCGGCTCGCTGCCTCAGCCCGCAGCGCCTTGTCGGGGTTCACCGCGAACGGATGGCCGACCTCCTCCAGCATCGGGAGGTCGGTGGCCGAGTCGGAGTAGGCGTACGAGCCGCTGAGGTCGTAGCCGTGCTCCTCGGCGAGCTCGCGGATCGCGGCGGCCTTGTTCTCCGCATACGCGTAGAACTCGATCTCGCCGGTGTAGTGACCGTCCTCGACCACCATCCGGGTCGCCACCACGTGATCGGCGCCGAGGATCTCGCCGATGGGCTCGACGACCTCCGACCCGGAGGTGCTCACGATCACGACGTCGCGGCCCTCCGCGTGGTGGCTCGCGATGAGCGCGACGGCCTCCTCGTAGATCGTCGGGTCGATCAGCTCGTGCACCGTCTCGGCGACGATCGCCTGCACCTGCTCCACCGACCAGCCGGTGCACAGCTGCTGGAGGTAGGCCCGCATGCGTTCCATCTGGTCGTGGTCAGCGCCGCCGACGAGGTACACGAACTGGGCGTAGGCGCTGCGCATCACGGCGCCGCGGTTGATCAGACCGCCCTTGTAGAACTCGCGGCCGAAGGCCAGCGAGCTGGAGCGCGCGATGATCGTCTTGTCGAGGTCGAAGAACGCCGCGGTCGGGCGCTGCGCGCTCCTGGCCGAGGCCACGGCGGACCGGCCCTGCGGCGCTGACGTTGTCGACACGCTCACAAGTTTAGGCCCGTACGGATGCGCCGGATGGGTGGTCCACTGCGCAGCGTGGCCTTTCCGTCACGGATCGGGTTTGCGCGGTGACCGGGTCGGGCAAACTCGGGTCTGGAGCCGCGATGCTCCCTGCGGTCTGACCCCTCCCCCCCGGGCGCGGGCCGCATGTCGGCCCCCGCTCACCCCCCCAGCGGGGGCCGACCCATGTCCGGGGAGCTCCGCACCGGCGTCGGGCGCGGAGCCGCGCAGCGGCGTCGGGCCGCTTTACAGGGCTCCTCATCCACAGGCCCTTCCTCTCCACAGGGGTGGAGGTCCCACCGGCCCGAGGTCGGGGAGCGGGCCAGGCTCGGGACGTCTCGTCGGACGTCCCAGGAGTCGCGCCAGTGCCTGCAGAGCTGTCCCCTCACCCCGCGGTCGCGGGGCGCCCGCTGGTCATCGCCACCGACCCTCAGCTGCTCGATGACCTGCTCCGGCTCGCCGGCGCCGCCGGGATCGACGTGGAGCTGGCGAATGATCCCGGTGCGGCCCGGCGGGCGTGGTCCGGTGCGCCGCTGGTGCTGCTCGACGCGGAGGGTGCGCAGAGCATCGCGCGCGCGTCGCTGCCGCGGCACCCCGCGCTGGTCCTGGTCGAGCCGTACCTCGGACGACGCCGCGTTGTGGCGGCTGGCCGTCGCGGTCGGGGCCAGTGACGTCGTCGTCCTACCTGATGCGGAGGCGGCACTCGCCGAGCGGCTGGCGGATTCCCAGGAGGGCGGCGGTGGCAGGGCAGCCGTGCTGGCCGTCGATCGGCGGGCGTGGCGGTGCCGGTGCGTCCACCCTGGTGGCCGCGCTCGCGTTGGCGGGCGTCCGGCGATCGTTGCGCACGGCGGCCCTCGACGCCGACCCGCTGGGTGGCGGCCTCGACCTCGTGCTCGGCGCCGAGGACGTCCCTGGGCTCCGCTGGTCCGACCTCGTCGGTGCGCGGGGGCGGGTGGGGTCGGCCGGCCTGCTCGCTTCGCTGCCCGTGGCCGAAGGAGTGTCCCTGGTGTCCGGGGACCGTGCGCTGCTCGGTGAGGTTCCGGCGGACTCGATGACCGCGGTGCTCGAGGCCACGGCGCGCGGCTGCGAGCTCGTCGTCGTCGACCTTCCTCGCCACCTCGATGCCGCCGCCCTGGCTGCGGTCCGCGGCGCCGACCGCACGCTGGTCGTGGTCCCGGCGGAGGTGAGGGCGACGGCCGCGGCCGCGCGCGTGGTCTCCGCGCTCCGTGGCTCGGCCGCCGAGATCGGGCTGGTCGTCCGTGGGCCGGCCCCTGGCGACCTGGACGCGCGGCTGGTCGCCGACTCGCTGGGCGTCGAGCTCGCCGGGGAGTGCAGGGCGGAGCCGGGTCTGGCGGCCGCGTTGGATCGCGGTGAGCCGCCTGGGCGCCGTCGGGGTCCGCTGAGCCGGCTCGCGGACGACCTCATCGCCTCCTCGCTGGCAGCTGACGTGTCCGCTCGACCCGGTCGTCGACGGGGCCGGTCGACGCCGCACGGCGCTGTCGCATGACGACGCTGAGCCAGGAGCTGATCGAGCGAGTCCGCGGGCGCCTGGCGGCCGACGCCGCTGGCCCCGGGTTGCCGACGCCCGCTCGGGTGGCGCGGGCCGTGCAGGGCGAGGGGCAGGTGCTCGGCGACGCTGAGGTGCTCGCATCTGGTGCGGCTGCTGACCGCGGAGATCTCTGGCGGCGGACTGCTCGAACCGCTGCTGGAGGACCCGCAGGTCACCGACGTCCTCGTGCACGGGCCCGACCAGGTGCTGGGTCGACCGCAGGCGCGGGCCTGGAGCGCGCCGGCATCGCGTTCCGAGGACGAGTCGCAGGTGCGCAGGCTGGCCCAGCGGATGGCTTCGACCGGCGGTCGCCGCCTCGACGACGCCGAGCCCTACGTCGACGTCCGGCTGCCGAGCGGGGCGCGGCTGCACGCCGTGCTTCCGCCGGTCGCCACGGACGGCACCTGCATCTCGCTGCGGCTGCCGCGCAAGCAGGCCTTCACCCTGGCCGAGCTCGTCGCCGCTCGGCTCGCTCGACGACGACGGGGCGGACGTGCTCGCCGGACTGGTCGCCGCGCGGGCGGCGCTGCTCGTCACCGGCGGCACCGGGACCGGCAAGACCACCCTGCTCGCGACCTTGCTCGGCCTGGTCCCGGCCGAGCGAACGCATCGTCCTCGTCGAGGACTGCAGCGAGCTCCGACCGGACCATCCGCACGTCGTCCGCCTGGAGGGCGCGACCGGCCAACGTCGAGGGAGCGGGAGCGGTCGGGCTGCGCGACCTCGTCCGGCAGGCGCTGCGGATGCGGCCTGACCGCTTCGTCGTCGGCGAGGTCCGCGGGGGCGAGGTGGTCGAGCTCATGGCCGCGCTGAACACCGGGCACGAGGGCGGCTGCGGCACGCTGCACGCGAACAGCGCTGCGGACGTCCCGGCCCGGCTCGAGGCCCTGGGCACTGCTGGCGGTCTGGACCGGCGCGCGCTGCACAGCCAGGTCGCTGCTGGCCTGGAGGCCGTCGTGCACCTGGTCCGTGACCGCTCCGGGCATGCGGCGGCTGGCCGAGGTCGCGCTGCCGGTCCGCGCTCCCGGCGGTGTCGTGCGGATGGCGCCGGCGTTGACGTTCGTCGAAGGCGCCACGACCCCGGGTGAGGCGATCGGTGCGCTGCGCCGCTTGCTGGCACGGCAGCCGTGAGGTCGGAGCCTTGCCGCGCCGCTGGCTCTGCGAAGCCTTGGCGCTGTCGCTGGTGACAGTTCGCGGCGGTGCTCGTGCTGGATCGGGAAGGTGCCTCTGCGCGGCGGCTGCGCTCGCTCGGTCCTGCCGAGCGGACGCACCTCGCCAGTGCGCGGTGTCGCTGCACTTCGGCCTTGGCGCCGCAGGACTCTCGGCAACGCCAGCGGCCGGGAGTGCGGCGGCTCGCTGACGCGGGCCGAGACCGATGCCATCGAGCTCGCCGAGTCGCTGGCTGCCGAGCTCCGCTCCGGTGCCTCGCCGCGCGCCGGGCTCGCGACAGCCGCCGCCTATCTGCCCGCCGGGGCGCTCGCCGACGCGCTGGTCGAGGTCGTCAGCACCGAGCAGGTCGGTGGCGACGTCGCCGCTGCGCTGCGGCGATGCTCGGTCAAGCCCGGGCTGCGGACGCTGGCATGGCTAGCTGCCGCGTGGCAGGTCGCAGACGATCATGGGTCGCGGCTGGCGGACGCCGTCGGCCTCGGTCGCGGCGACCGCACAGGGCGGAGGTCCGCGCACGCGCAGGCCGTACGGGCCGAGCTCGCTGGGCCGCGCTCGACCGCTCGGCTGCTGATGCTGCTGCCGTTGTTCGGCCTCGGCCTGGGGATGGTGCTCGGGGCGGACCCCGTCGCGGTGCTGACCGGTTCGCTGCTCGGCTGGGGGTGCCTCGCGGGGGGCGCTGCCCTGACCCTGGCGGGCTGGTGGTGGACCGAGCGGCTGGCTCGTGCCGCCGTCAGGAGCGACCTAGCGGATGCTGGCGTCCTGCTGCTCCGTCGTCCTGCTGATGCTGGCAGCTCTGACGTGGCCGGCGCCGTCCGCGCGGGCCCGCGTCCAGCGCCTGGTCCCGCCGTCTGCGGCTCCTCCCCCGCGACGCAGGTCGGCAGCGGCAGGCGATGCACCGCAGCGTGGTGGCGCTTGCGGCGCTCGCCGCGTGGGTGGTGCTGGGTGGACCGTCCGGACTGGCGGCAGGTGCTGGTGCTCGTCGGTGCTCCCCCGATGGCTCCGGAGGCTGGAGCCCGCGTCGTCTCGACGCGCACGCGAGCATCTCGCGGTCGACCTGCCGGTGGCCGCCGACCTGGTGGCTGCGGCGCTCCGGTCCGGCGCGTCACCCGTCGATGCGCTCGAGGCCGTCGCGCTGGCCTTGGGCGGTCCGGTAGGTGAGCTCTTCGGGGGAGTGCGTGGCTCGCTGCGTCTGGGGGCGCCGGCGGCGAGCGCCTGGCAGCCCTGGGTCGTCGGATGCCCAGGTAGGTCCGCTGGCGCGGGCGTTCAGCCGATCGGCGAGGTCCGGTGCGGCGGTGGCAGGTGCGGTGGAACGCGCCGCCGATGACCTCCGCCTGGCGCGGTCGGCAGCTGCTCAGGCGCGGGCGCGCAGTGCAGGGATCAAGGCCGTGGCGCCACTGGGCCTGTGCTTCCTGCCGGCCTTCCTCCTCGTGGGGGTTGCACCGACGGTGATCGGGCTGGCGAGCGGCGCCCTTGCCGGCCTGCGTTGAGCGCGGGCGCCTCGTCCACAGCCGCCGGGCATCCACAGCGCCGGCACACGGCGTCCCAACCGTGGTGCGCAACGGACAGGGTCATGGAGCGGCAACAGCGCCGCCCGGCACCGACCGGTCGTCCGCACCACGGAGGTCCCCTTGATCAGTCCCAGGTCTCGTCCCGTACCGGGCCCGCGCGGTCATCACCGCTGTCGGCATTCCGGCGACGGTGGCGTGGGCGGTGGCCGTCGCCCGCGCTCTCGGTCGCCGGCTGCGGGCTGGCGGCCTCGCGGCCGAGGCGGGTATGACCACGGCGGAGTACGCCGTCGGAACGGTTGCCGCCTGCGCTTTCGCCGGCTTGCTGCTCAAGATCGTCACGAGCTCCGGGGTTCGCGATCTTCTGCAGAGCACCATTCAGCACGCCTTCTCGCTGGTGCTCTGAGCCAGCCGTGACGCGACCGTCACCGAAGGGGCTGCAGGTGGTCCGAGCCGTCCTTCACACCGCGCGGCCGGCGCGCCCCGGCGACCGTGAGTCCGGGTTCGTCACTGCGGAGACGGCTGTGGTGCTCCCTGTGCTCGTCCTGCTCCTCGCGGCCTCGCTCGGCGTCTTTCGTGGACTGTCGTCGGAGCTCTCCGCCCAGGACGCCGCCGTCTTCGGAGCGCGTGCGGCGGCGCGGGGTGAGACCGATTCGGCTGTTCACCAGCTCGCCTTGTCGGTGGCTCCGCCCGGTGCCGAGGTCGTGGTCAGTCGTGACGGCGCGCTGGTGGAGGTGACAGTTTCGGCGCAGGTGCGTCCGCTGGGTTCCGCCGCCCGGCTGCTCCCGACGATCACCGTTCGTGGGCACGCAGAGGCAGAGGACGAGCAGGTCCTGACGACACAGGCCGCACCGGCCGCTGGGCCACCGTCGGAGCAGTCCTCGCTGAAGCCGCTGAGGCGCCGGGCTGGTGCGCTGTGAAGGGCTGGCGTTGTCGGCTCTCGGGAGAGCCCGGCTCGCCGGAGGGCGGCTCGGCCACGCTGTGGATGCTCGGCGTCTGTGCCGTGCTGCTCGTCGCGGCCAGCTCGGTGGGGGTGCTGGGGGCCGTCGTCCTTGCCCGGCAGCGGGCTGCGGGGGTCGCCGACCTCGCTGCCCTCGCGGGCGCTCAGGACGCCCTGGCCGGCGGCGACGGGTGCGCCACGGCTGCGCGGCTTGTGGTCGTGTCGGGCGGGCAGCTCGTCGCATGCAGCAGTGCGACGGGAGAGGTCGAGCTCGAGGTCAGCCTCAGCCTGCCGCGACCGCTGACCGCGCTCGGCGCTGCTCGGGTGCGGGCGCGGGCCGGTCCGCCACCAGCGCCGTGAGCAGACGCACCGCGCCCAGCTTGTCGAGTGGCTCGTTGCCGTTGCCGCACTTGGGCGACTGCACGCACGACGGGCAACCGCTCGCACAGCCGCAGGACTCGATGGCATCCCGGGTCGCGGTGAGCCACTCGAGCGCGCGTTCGAACCCCCGCTCGGCGAACCCCGCACCACCGGCGTGCCCGTCGTAGACGAACACCGTAGGAAGGAGCGTGTCCGGATGAAGCGCAGTCGACACCCCGCCGATGTCCCAGCGGTCGCAGGTCGCGAAGAGCGGAAGCAGTCCGATGGCCGCGTGCTCGGCGGCGTGCGCGGCGCCGGGCAGGTCGGCCGCCGAGACGCCAGCAGCCGCCACCTGCTCGAGGGTGAGCGTCCACCAGACCGCCTTGGTCCGCAGCTCGCGCAGCGGGAGGTCGAGGGCTTCCTCGCCGAGCACCTCCCCGCTCACGAGCCGACGACGCAGGAAGGAGACGACCTGGTGCGTGACCTGCACCTCCCCGACCGAGAGCGATCCGCCCCGCCAGGGAGCTCTCTCGCGCACCTCACACACCCGGATGTCGGTGACCTCGCGCGCCTGCGTGGAGTAGTCCGGCGCGGCCGGCGAGACCAGCGCCACCGCCTCCGCGAGGTCAAGCTCGTCGACCACGTACGTCGCGCCCTGGTGCACGTACACCGCGCCCTGATGAACCGTCTGGTCGGCTGCGCCGGGGTTCACCGTGCCGAGGAGCCTGCCGGTCCCCGTCTCGACGATCCGGACCTGCTCGCCACCGATCCCGCGCAGGTCGGCCAGACTGCTCGCTCGGTCCGGGCTCGTCCAGTACCACCCGGTCGGGCGTCGGCGCAGCAGCCCACGCTCGACCAGGTCGGCGAGCAGCACCGCTGTCGTCGGACCGAAGAGCACATGGTCGGCGTCCGTCACCGGCAGCTCGGCAGCCGCGGCGCACAGGTGCGGCCCCAGCACGTACGGGTTGTCCGGGTCGAGCACCGTCGCCTCGACCGGCTGCCCGAACACCGCCTCGGGATGGTGCACGAGATAGGTGTCCAACGGGTCATCCCTGGCGACCAGCACGGCCAGTGCCCCCTGCCCGGCGCGGCCGGCCCGGCCTGCCTGCTGCCACAGCGAAGCCCGGGTGCCGGGCCAGCCAGCCATCAGCACTGCGTCCAGCCCGACGACGTCGACACCAAGCTCGAGGGCCGAGGTCGCCGCGACCCCGAGCAGGCGGCCGGACTGAAGGCGCGCCTCGACCTCACGCCGCTCCTCGGGCAGGTAGCCCGCTCGATAGGCAGCCACCCTGCTGCCGAGCCCGGGCTCGACGTCTTCCAGGTGCTCGCGAGCCAGCTGGGCCACCGTCTCGGCGCCTCGCCTCGAGCGCACGAACGCCAGCGTCCGCTGCCCTTCCACCACGAGGTCCGTCAGCAAGTCGGCTGTCTCCGCGCTCACCGATCTGCGCACGGGAGCGCCGTGCTCGCCCCTGAGCTCGGTCAGCGGCGGCTCCCACAGGGCGAAGGCCGTCTCGCCGCGTGGCGAGCAGTCCTGCTGCACCGCCAGCACCTCGTGCCCCGTGAGCCGTCCGGCGGAGGTCGCGGGGTCCGAGGCCGTGGCGGAGGCAAGCACGAACGTCGGCTCGACCCCGTAGTGCGCGCAGATCCGGCGCAGCCGGCGGAGGACCGCAGCGACGTGCGAGCCGAACACCCCTCGGTAGACGTGGCACTCGTCCACCACGACGTAGGCCAGGGAGCGCAGGAATGGCGCCCACCGGGCATGCCCCGGGAGCATCGAGTGGTGCAGCAGGTCAGGGTTGGTCAGCACGAGCCCGGCGTGCCCGCGCACCCATTCGCGCTCCTCGATCGGGGTGTCACCGTCATAGGTGGCGACCCGGACGCCAGGTACATCCAGCGCCTTGATGGCGCGGAGCTGGTCAGCCGCGAGCGCCTTCGTCGGGGAGAGGTAGAGCGCAGTCGCCCCGCGCCCGTCCCGCGCCGCCATGCCCTCGCGCACCGCGGTGAGGACCGGGAGGAGATACGCGAGCGACTTGCCGGACGCCGTCCCCGTGGACACCACGACGTGCTGCCCGCTGCGCGCGGCCTCAGCCACCTCCACCTGGTGCCGCCACGGCCGCAGCACCCCGGATCGCGCCAGCGCCTCGACGACCTCGGGGTCAACCCAGTCCGGCCACTCCCCGCTCACACCTGGCCTGGCAGGGACCCGCTGAACATGGACGAGCCTGTCCTGGCGGCCGGGCGCCGCCGCCAGCCGCCCGAGCATCTCGTCAGGTCCAGTCACGTCCGCCCAGTCTGGCACCACCCACTGACGCCCTTCGGCACCAGCCACCCGCGGCGGCCGATGCGAACCCAGCAGCGGGTCCGCGTGGTTGAATCGCCTGCAGCCAGCGTGCGCCGCCACCTCGGCGCGCCCATCCGGGAGGACGACCGTGGACCTGTCGCTCACGACACGCAACGAGGGGCCGCTGACCGTGATCGAGGTCGGTGGCGAGATCGACGTCTACACGGCGCCGAAGCTCCGCGAGCAGATCGTGTCGCTGGTCGAGGAGGGCCGCTACCACCTCGTCGTGGACATGGAGCGTGTGGAGTTCCTCGACTCGACCGGGCTCGGCGTGCTGGTCGGCGGTCTGAAGCGGGTGCGCGCGCACGACGGCTCGCTGCACCTGGTGTGCACGCAGGAGCGCATCCTCAAGATCTTCCGGATCACCGGGCTCACCAAGGTCTTCCCGATCCACCCCAGCGTCGCCGACGCTCTCGCCGCCGCCGGCTGAGCGGGGCGCCGCCGTGCCCACCGTCGAGCTCCGATTCACCGCCCTGCCTGAGCACGTCCGAACGGCACGACTGGTCGCCGTCTCGCTCGCCAGAGGCGCCGGTGTGGCCCCGGAGACCCTCGACGAGGTCCGGCTCGCGGTCGGCGAGGCCGCGACCAGGGCGGTGCGGCGCCACCTCGACTCCTGCCCCCGCGAGCCTGTCCTGGTCCGCCTGCACGACGACCACGGCCGCTTCGTGGCCGAGGTCGTCGACGTCGCCAGCGACGACGGCTCGGCCGACGCCTCCCGCGACCCCGACCTCTCCGGCCACGCGACGGCTGGCGGCGACCCGCTGCCTGCCGCGCCCGACGGCGAGCCGTTGGACGTGTCGTTGCCCGCGGGTCTTGACCTCGCGGTCATCGGCGGCCTGGTCGACGACCTCAACGTCACCGTCGGTCCGGACGGCTCGGTCGTCTCGATGGGCTGGCCGGCGAAGCGTTCCGTCGCCATCGGCTGACCCGGGCGGCGGAACCGGGCCAGATCGCACCGGACCCCGCGCGCGGCTTGAAAGCGCATACATGCCTGCCCGCGTTAGATTGCGCTCGACCATCCGCATAGACTCCGCCCGCATCCGGCTCGGACAGCGACACCACTGCTGCCCTGACACGGAGGAACACCTGCTTCGGGCGCACCGTTCTCGGCCGCACCTGGTCGATGGGGCGCCCCACACCCGGGTCGAACCAGACCCCGTCGACAGGAGAACAGATGTCCGGGATCCAGCTCGCCGTAGTCGGCGAGGCGATCTCTCTCAAGGGCGCGAACTGGACGTACGTCCTGATCGTCGCCGTGATCGCGTTGCTGGCCCTCGTGGTCGCCTTCGTGCTCTCGAGAGAGGTCCTCGCGGCGAGCGAGGGCACCGAGAAGATGAAGGAGATCGCGGAGGCGGTCCAGGAGGGCGCGTCCGCCTACCTCGCGCGCCAGTTCAAGACGCTCAGCGTCTTCGCGGTGATCGTCTTCTTCGTCCTCTTCGCCCTTCCTGCCGACACGACGCAGCGAGAAGATCGGTCGGTCGATCTTCTTCCTGGTGGGCGCGTGCTTCTCCGCGATCACCGGCTTCGTCGGCATGTGGCTGGCCGTGCGCGGCAACGTGCGCGTCGCCGCGGCCGCGCAGGAGTCCGGCGAGCAGCGACGCGATGCGCATCGCGTTCCGCACCGGCGGCGTGGCTGGCATGTTCACCGTCGGCCTGGGTCTGTTCGGCGCCTCGCTCGTCGTCCTCATCTACAAGGCGGACGCCCCGATCGTCCTCGAAGGCTTCGGCTTCGGTGCCGCCATGCTCGCGATGTTCATGCGCGTCGGTGGCGGCATCTTCACCAAGGCGGCCGACGTCGGCGCCGACCTCGTCGGCAAGGTCGAGCAGGGCATCCCCGAGGACGACCCCCGCAACGCCGCGACGATCGCGGACAACGTCGGTGACAACGTCGGCGACTGCGCCGGCATGGCTGCCGACCTCTTCGAGTCCTACGCCGTGACCCTCGTCGCCGCGTTGATCCTCGGCAAGGCCGCCTTCGGCAACATCGGCCTGGTCTTCCCGCTGGTCGTCCCGGCGATCGGCGTCATCACCGCCGTGATCGGGATCTTCCTCGTCGCGCCGCGTCCGGGTGACCGCTCCGGGATGACTGCCATCACGCGCGGCTTCTTCGCCTCGGCCGCGATCTCCGCGGTGCTCGTGATCATCGCCGCGTTCGTGTTCCTCAAGCCGCACTTCAGCCAGTTCGCCGGCCTCGACCCGTCCACGCTGGGCCTGACGAACCTCGACACGTTCAACGTGCGCTGGTACGCCATCGCCGCGGTGCTCATCGGCATCGTGCTCGCCGCCGCGATCCAGCAGCTCACCGGCTACTTCACCGAGACCAACCGCAAGCCGGTGGACGACGTCTCAGCCTCGTCCCTGACCGGACCGGCCACTGTGATCCTCGCCGGCATCAGCCTCGGCCTGGAGTCGGCCGTCTACTCGGCGCTGCTCATCGGTGCGGCCGTGTACGGCGCGTTCCTGCTCGGCGCCGGTTCGGTGACGCTGTCCCTGTTCGCGGTGGCGCTCGCCGGCACCGGCCTGCTCACCACGGTCGGCATCATCGTCTCGATGGACACGTTCGGGCCCGTCTCGGACAACGCGCAGGGCATCGCGGAGATGTCGGGTGACGTCGAGGGTGAGGGTGCAGCAGTCCTGACCCGCCTCGACGCCGTCGGCAACACCACGAAGGCCATCACCAAGGGCATCGCGATCGCGACCGCCGTGCTCGCGGCGACAGCGCTGTTCGGCTCGTTCCGCGATGCCGTCACCACGGCGACCAGGACCGGCATCGCGGAGGGCGTCCCGACGCCACCGCTGCAGGACCAGGCGCAGTACGGCGGAATCCTCGACATCGCGCAGCCGCAGAACCTCGTCGGCCTGATCATCGGCGCGGCCGTCGTCTTCATGTTCTCCGGCCTCGCCATCAACGCCGTCTCCCGCGCTGCCGGTGCCGTCATCTACGAGGTGCGCCGCCAGTTCCGCGACCACCCGGGGATCATGGACTACTCGGAGAAGCCGGAGTACGGCAAGGTCGTCGACATCGTCACGCGCGACTCGCTCCGTGAGCTCGCCACCCCTGGCCTGCTGGCGATCCTCACGCCCGTCGCGGTCGGCTTCGCGCTCGGCATCGGCGCCCTCGGCTCGTACCTCGCGGGGACGATCGCGACCGGCACGCTGATGGCCGTCTTCCTCTCGAACTCCGGTGGCGCGTGGGACAACGCCAAGAAGTTCGTCGAGGACGGCAACTACGGCGGCAAGGGCTCCGAGGCGCACGCCGCCACCGTCATCGGTGACACGGTCGGCGACCCGTTCAAGGACACCGCCGGTCCAGCGATCAACCCGCTCATCAAGGTGATGAACCTCGTCGCCCTGCTGATCGCGCCGGCGATCGTCTCGATCACGCTGCACGAGCACACCTGGGCACGCCTCGGGATCGCCGCTGCTCGCGGTGATCATCGTGGTCGGCTCCGTCGTCATCTCGAAGCGTCGTCCGATGGCCGTCGAGTTCCCCTCGGCTGAGCCGGACGCCGAGGTCGAGGCCCCGGCGGGGGTCTAGGCACCACGACGAACCAGCGGGGCTTCGGCCCGACCCAGGCGGGGTGCTCCGGAGACGGAGCGCCCCGCCTGCGCCGTGCCCGGACCGCGCCTGGGTTCCACGAGGCAACGCATGAGCGCTGATCCCGGACTCGTCGAGGCGCTGCGTGAGCAGCTGCTCGACGCCGAGTACACCGTCGACGGCGTCATCGACCTCCTCGGCCCTGCGGCCTTCGGCGCCCTCGGGCGAGGCGAGACCGTCCCGGCCTTGCGGGCCACGAGAGGCCAGAGCCCGCTCGAGACCCTGACCCGGCTCTTCATCCTGCAGGCCCCGGTGGCGGAGCCAGCCGCGCGCGCGGCACTCCCCGCCCTCGACCGGCTCGCCGACGCCGCCCTGGTCAGCCGCGGCAGCGACGCCACCGTGACCGCGCTCGTCGACATCCGGCCGTACGCCGCCGACGACGACGACTTCTACGTCGTCTCCGACCTCGGGACCGGGATCGGCGGCGTCACCGGTCCGGTTCGCCCTGACCACGTCCTCGGCGTCGGGGGCGCCTCCACCACGCTCGCCCAGCTGACCGTCCGGCCACCGGTCGGGCGCGCGCTCGACGTCGGCACCGGGTGCGGCGTCCAGGCGCTTCACCTCTCGACGCACGCGCAGTCGGTCGTCGCCACGGACACGAACCCGCGGGCGCTCGAGCTCGCCGCGCTCACTGCGGGCCTGTCCGGGCGCAGCTTCGACCTGCGGGCCGGGAGCCTGCTGGAACCCGTCGAGGGCGAGCGCTTCGACCTGATCGTGTCGAACCCGCCGTTCGTGGTGTCGCCCCAGGCGCGGTTCATGTACCGGGACGGCGGCCACCAGGGCGACGACCTCTGCCGGTCGCTGGTCAGCGCGGTGCCTGGGCACCTGGCTGCTGGCGGCTGGTGCCAGCTGCTCGTGAACTGGCTGCATGTCGCCGGCGAGGACTGGCGTGAGCGGGTCGGGTCGTGGGTCGTGCCGACCGGCTGCGACGCGTGGGTGGTCCAGCGTGAGGTGCAGGACCCGATGGAGTACGTCGAGCTCTGGCTGCGGGACGCGGGGGACACGGGAGACACGGGGGACGCCGGGGACGCCGGCGGGAGCAGCGCGTACGCCGACCTGTACGACGCCTGGTTGACGTCCTTCGCCGAGCAGCGCATCGAGGGGGTCGGCTTCGGCTGGATCACCTTGCACGCGAGCGGCTCGGACCAGCCCTTCGTGCGGATCGAGGACCTCCGGCAGCACGTCGTCCAACCGCTGGGACCGGTCGTCGAGGACTGGTTCGCCCGCCACCAGCTCCTGCGCAGCCTCGACGACGCCGAGCTGCTCCAGCGGAATCTGGTCGTCGCCGCGGGAGTTGTGCTCGAGCAGGAGGCAGCGTTCGGGGCCGGGGGCCTCGTCCCCACGTCCTTGCGGCTGCGGCAGACCGAGGGCTTGTGCCGGAGCGCCGCGGTGGATGAGGTCGGGGTCGCGGTGCTGAGCGCGTGCGACGGCCGGACCCCGCTCGCCTCGGCCCTCGCGTCCGGCCTCGGTGACATCGTGAGCGAGGATGGGGTGGAAGGAGCCCTCGGCAGCGTCCGCGGGCTCGTCGAGGACGGCTACCTCGTCCCCGTCGACTGATGAGCGGCGGCTGGGAACGCCGCACCGGGTCAACCCCGTTGGGAGGTTGACAACGCCCGACCTTGTACCGTCACACTCCGGCGGGTCCTGCGATCACCGATCAGCAGACCGCCCAGCCGGCAGACGAGCAGAGAGTGAGCGCAGTGTCCGACAGCAGTCCGTCGCAGGAAGACCGGCCAGGCACCCGCCGGCTCGTGATCGTCGAGTCGCCAGCCAAGGCGAAGACGATCAAGGGCTACCTGGGCGCCGGCTACGTGGTCGAGGCCAGCGTCGGTCACATCCGCGACCTGCCGACCCGCGCTGCCGACATCCCTGCCGACCAGAAGGGGCAGCCGTGGGCGCGGCTCGGCGTCAACGTCGAGTCGGCTTCGAGCCCCTGTACGTCATCGACGCGGACAAGCGCTCGAAGGTCGCCGAGCTGAAGCGTGAGCTCAAGAACGTCGACGAGCTCCTCCTCGCGACGGACGAGGACCGCGAAGGCGAGGCCATCGCCTGGCACCTCCTCGAGGTCCTGCAGCCGAAGGTCCCCGTTCGTCGGATGGTCTTCCACGAGATCACCAGGGACGCCATCAGGGCCGCTGCGGAGAACACCCGCGACCTCGACATGCAGCTCGTCGACGCGCAGGAGACCCGGCGCATCATCGACCGCCTCTACGGCTACGAGGTCAGCCCCGTGCTGTGGAAGAAGGTCATGCAGGGCCTGTCCGCCGGGCGGGTGCAGTCGGTCGCGACCAGGCTCGTGGTCGAGCGGGAGCGCGAGCGCATCGCCTTCGTCGAGGCCGGCTACTGGGACCTCGAGGCCGTCTTCGACCCCGGGAGCGTTCAGCGCACGGCTCGCGGCGGTCGACGGCAACCGGGTCGCGACCGGCCGCGACTTCGGCAGCGACGGCCGGCTGACCGGTCGTGGCGGCGTGGTGGCGCTCAGCGAGACGGACGCGCGTTCGCTGGCTGAGGGCTCTGAGCAGCGCGGCCGTTCGCCGTGCGTTCCGTCGACGAGAAGCCGTACCGCCGCTCGCCGGCTGCCGCCGTTCATGACCTCCACCCTGCAGCAGGAGGCCAGCCGCAAGCTGCGGTACTCCTCGCAGACGGCCATGCGGATCGCGCAGCGGCTGTACGAGAACGGCTACATCACCTACATGCGGACGGACTCGACCACGCTCTCGGCGTCCGCGATCCAAGCCGCCCGCGAGTCGGCGCGGACGATCTTCGGCGCCGAGACGGTCGCCGACAGCCCTCGGCAGTACACCCGCAAGGTCAAGAACGCGCAGGAGGCGCACGAGGCCATCCGCCCGTCCGGCGACTCGTTCCGGACGCCGGGCGAGATCGCCCGGCGAGGTGTCGGCCGACGAGCTCGCGCTGTACGACCTCATCTGGAAGCGCACCGTCGCCTCGCAGATGGCCGACGCCCGCGGGTTCACCGTCACCGTCCGCGTCGGAGCCACCTCGGCCGACGGCCGGGACGCCGAGTTCACCTCGTCCGGCACCGTCATCACCCAGCGCGGGTTCCTCGCGGCCTACGAGGAGGGCCGCGACGACGACGCCTTCGCGGCTGCCGGTGACGACGACGAGCGCAGGCTCCCTGCGCTGAAGGTCGGCGACGCGCTCGCCGTGCGCGCGCTCGAGGCTGAGGGCCACTCGACGCAGCCGCCGTGCCCGCTACACCGAGGCCTCGCTGGTCAAGGCCTTGGAGGAGCGCGGCATCGGGCGGCCCGTCGACCTACGCCTCGATCATGGGGACCATCCTCGACCGCGGGTACGTCTGGAAGAAGGGCGGCGCGCTCGTGCCGTCATTCCTCGCCTTCTCCGTCGTCGGGCCTGCTGGAGAAGCACTTCGGCGAGCTCGTCGACTACGACTTCACCGCGCGGATGGAAGAGGTCCTCGACGGCGTCGCCGACGGTGACGCGGAACGCGTCGACACCTTGCGCCGCTTCTACTACGGCAGCGGCAACGGCCCCGACGGCGCGTTGCCAGGTCCTCGCCCTGACCCGCGACGACCCCGAGACCTTCCGCGGCCTGCATCCGATGGTCGGCGGCCTCGGCGAGATCGACGCGAGGAGCATCAACACGATCGCGATCGGCGCGGACATCATGCTGCGCGTCGGGAAGTACGGCCCCTACCTCGAGCGCGAGACCGGCCGGGACGAGAACGGCGAGCCGATCACGCAGCGCGCCTCGGTGCCGGAGGACCTCGCGCCGGACGAGCTGACGGTCGGCCAAGGCCGAGGAGCTCCTCGCCCAGCCGTCCGGCGACCGCGAGCTCGGGACCGACCCGGTGGCCGGGACGGCGATCGTGGCGAAGGTCGGCCGGTTCGGGCCCGTACGTGACAGAGGTGCTGCCGGAGGGCGCGCCGAAGAGCGCCAAGCCGCGGACCGCCTCGCTGTTCAAGGACATGTCGCTGGACACGGTGAACCTCGACGACGCGCTGCGGCTGCTTCTCGCTGCCGCGCGTGGTCGGCACCGACCCGGCGGACGGCGAGGAGATCACCGCCCAGAACGGCCGCTACGGGCCGTACATCAAGAAGGGCAGTGACTCCCGGTCCCTGGAGTCCGAGGCCGCCCTGTTCACGCGTGACGCTGGACGAAGCCCTGGCGCTGCTCGCGCAGCCGAAGCCGCGGGGTCGTCGCGGCGTCGCGGCGCCGCCGCTGCGCGAGCTGGGCGTCGACCCGGCGACCGGCAAGCCGGTGGTGGTCAAGGAGGGCCGCTTCGGCGCCTACGTCACTGACGGCGAGACCAACGCGACGCTGCGCAAGGCCGACGCGGTGGAGACGGTCACCCTCGAGCGTGCTGGCGAGCTCCTCGCCGAGAAGCGCGCGAAGGGTCCGGCCCCTGCGAAGAAGCGCGCCCCTGCCAAGCGCGCCGCGCCGAAGAAGAAGGCCGCGGCGAAGAAGTAGCGACTCGGGCCAGCCTGCGCCGACTTGGTAGACGAAGCGCGAGCTAGCGGTCGCGCGATGCCTACCAAGTCGGGGGTGACGGTCAGCGGGGATAGGGTCAGGCCGTGGCGTCTCTTCATCGCGTTCGAGGGCGGCGAGGGAGCCGGCAAGTCCAGCCAGGTCGGCGACTCGCGGAGACCCTGCGCCAGCAGGGGCGTCAGGTGGTCGTCACGCACGAGCCGGGCGACAGCCGGATCGGCCCTGGTATCCGCCAGATGCTCCTCGACACCGGGAACCGCGGGCTCAGCCCGAAGGCCGAGGCCCTGCTGTACGCCGCCGACCGCGCCGAGCACGTCGATGCCCTCATCAGGCCGGCTCTCGCCGAGGGCAAGGTCGTCATCAGCGACCGCTACGTCGACTCCAGCCTCGCCTACCAGGGCGCTGGCCGAGAGCTGGCCGAGCAGGACGTCGAGCACATCAACGCCTGGGCCACGGCTGGCCTGCTGCCTGACCTCACCGTCCTGCTCGACATCGACCCCGAGCTGGGCCTGCGTCGGGCGGGAGCCACGCCGGACCGGCTCGAGTCGCGAGCCGCTGGACTTCCACCGACGCGTCCGCGACAAGTTCTGCGCGCTCGCCGCGCGACGCCCGGACGCCTACCTCGTGCTCGACGCCGACCAGTCCAAGGCCGCGCTCGCGGCCGCCATCGCGGAGCGGGTCCAGCGGTGGCTCTCGTGACCGTGTGGAGCGACCTGGTCGGGCAGCACCGCATCATCGAGGACCTCCAGGCCACGGCCCGGGCCGCCCGTGAGGTCGTGGACGGCAGCGGCCCTGGCCGCGGCCATGACGCACGCCTGGATCTTCACCGGCCCGCCCGGCTCGGGGCGGAGCACGGCGGCGCGGTCGTTCGCGGCGGCCCTGCAGTGCACCGACCTCAGCCAGGACGCCGGGTGCGGTGTCTGCCACGCCTGCCGCACCACGCTCGCCGGGGTGCACCCTGACGTCGAGATCGTCCGGCCGCCCTGGGCTGCACCACCTCACCGACGACATCCGCGGGCTGGTCCGCCGGGCCAGCCTCTCCCCGTCCAACGGCCGCTGGCAGGTCGTGATCGTGGAGGACGCAGACCGGCTCGAAGGCCCCGACCTCGCCTGGCGGCCGGCGAACGCGCTGCTCAAGGCGATCGAGGAGCCCAGCCCGCGCACGGTGTGGATCCTCTGCGCCCCCAGCCCGGAGGACGTCCTGCCGACCATCCGCTCGCGCTGCCGGACGGTGGGGCTCATCACGCCGACCGTGGACGAGGTCGCCGCGGTGCTGATCCGCAGGGACGGCATCGATCCCGCGATGGCTGCCTTTGCGGCCCGCGCGGCGCAGTCGCATGTCGGCCGGGCCCGTCGCCTCGCCACCGACGAGGCCAGCCGCATCCGGCGCTCGGAGGTCCTCAAGGTCCCGACGCAGCTCCAGCACATCGGGGCAGCGCTGGTCGCGGCGTCGAACCTGGTCGAGGCTGCGGACGAGGAGGCCGGCGACGGCGTCGAGAGGCACGACGCGCAGGAGACGGAGCGGTTGGCCGTCGCGCTCGGCCAGGGCTCGAGCAAGGGGCTGGACGCCACCGGCAGAGCTCAGCTCAAGGACCTCGAGAAGCAGCAGAAGCGACGCGCGACCAGGAACCAGCGCGACGTGCTCGACCTCTCGCTGCTGGAGCTCGTGGGCTTCTACCGTGACGTGCTCACCGTCCAGCTCGCGGCCGACGTGCCGGTGGCGAACGTCGACGTCGAGGCCGACATCCGCCGGCTCGCCGCGCAAGGCACGCCCGAGCGCACCCTGCAGCGGATCGAGACGGTGCTGGAGTGCCGGTCGATGCTCGCGGGCAACGTGGCCCCGCTGCTCGCCGTCGAGGCTATGACCCTGGCCCTGCGATGACCCTGGCCCTGCGATGACCCTGGCCCTGCGATGACCCTGGCGCGCCGTAGCCGCCGCCCGCGACGCCGAGCACTGCAGTAGCGTCGAAGCCGTGGGCATGATCATGGCAGTCGTCTTCGAGCGGTACGGACGGCTGTACTACCTCGATCCCGGCCCGCACACGCCGAAGGTCGGCGACAAGGTGCTGTACCCGACCGAGCGCGGGACCGAGGTCGCCGAGACCGTCTGGGCCCCGATGTACGTCAGCGAGGACATCGGCGGCCTCTCCGTCTGCGCCGGTGCCGCCAGCCAGGCCGACCTCGAGCGTGACGAGGCGAACCGCAAGCAACGCGCCCGCATCCTGATGGCCGCCCGCCGGCTGGTCCGGGAGAACCAGCTGCCGATGAAGGTCACCGCCTGCGACTGGGACGACCGCGCGAGCGTCGCGACCATCTACTTCGGCGCCCCGAACCGGGTGGACTTCCGGCAGCTCGTCCGCGATCTCGCAAGCACCCTGACCTGCCGCATCGAGCTCCGCCAGCTGGGCTCGCGGGACGAGGCCCGGGTGCTCGGCGGGATCGGTCCGTGCGGGCGGGACACCTGCTGCTCGACGTTCCTGAAGAACTTCGAGCCGGTCAGCCTGCGGATGGCGAAGGACCAGGACCTCCCGCTGAACCCGATGCGGATCTCGGGAGCGTGCGGGCGGCTGATGTGCTGCCTGAAGTACGAGCACCCGCTCTACCAGGACTTCAAGCAGTCCACCCCCGGCCTGGGCGAGGCGGTCGAGACGCCGGACGGTCCTGGCGTCGTCGTCGGGCACAGCGTGCCGGCGAACGAGGTCTACGTGCGAGGCGCCGACGGCCGACGTCACGTGTGCCCGAAGGCCAGCGTCTGCAGCGCACGGCAGGCCTACGAGGGAACGCATGAGATCCTGGAGGGCCCGTCGGCGCCTGCCGACCCGACTCCCTGAGGACTACTTGTGCGTCGCCCCGCTGTCGCTGCAGCAGCCGCGGTGTCCGTGGCTGTGCTGCTGGTGGTGGCGGTGATCGTGGCCACTCGGTCCGGGAGGCTCCAGCGCCGCCACCCCCACGGCGGCCCGACGCCGACTGCCAGCTCGACCAGCGCCTACGCCGTCGCCCACCGGGTCGCCGGCAGACCCGTTGGCCGCCTACTACGGGCAGAAGGCCAGCTGGACGGACTGCGGGGACGGCTTCGCGTGCGCGACGATCAGCGTGCCGCTGGACTACAAGGTCCCGGCCGGGGAGCGCATCTCGCTCAAGCTGATCAAGCTGCCGGCGGCCGACCCGTCCAAGCGCATCGGCTCGCTGCTGGTGAACCCGGGCGGCCCGGGTGCCTCCGGGGTCGACTTCGCGAGGTCAGCCAAGAACGTCTTCAGCCAGACCATCCGGGACTCGTTCGACATCGTCGGCTTCGACCCGCGCGGGGTCGGTGCGAGCAGTCCGGTCACCTGCGTGACCGCGCCGCAGATGGACAAGTTCATCGCGCTACGACGGGTCGCCGGACAGCCTCGCCGAGGAGCAGGCGCTGCTGGCCGAGGACCGCAGCTTCGCGCCTGGGTTGCGCCGCGCGCAGCCGGCAACCTCCTCGCGCACGTCGGGACGGTCGATGTCGCGAAGGACATGGACGTCATCCGCTCGGTGGTGGGCGACGCGCAGCTCAACTACTTCGGCTTCTCGTACGGCACGTTCCTCGGCGCGACCTACGCGGAGCGAGTTCCCGACCAAGGTCGGGACGATGGTGCTGGACGGCGCCATCGACCCGACGCTGGACGCGACGGCGCTCATCCGAGGTCAGCTCAGTGGCTTCGAGCGCGCGCTCGACTCCTTCCTCGCGGACTGCGTGGCGCGGTCCGACTGCCCGGTGGGCCCGACTGCTGCGGAGGCCCGCGCACAGATCGCCTCGTTGATCGCGGCGTCGGACGCCAAGCCGCTGTCCAGCGCCAGCGGCGGGCAGGTCACGCAGTCGCTGGTGATCCTGGGCGTGCTCTACCCGTTGTACGACCAGAAGAACGGCTGGCCAGCGCTCCGTACAGCGCTGAAGCAGGCGCGTGCAGGCGACGGCACGGACCTGCTGGAGATCGCGGACGAGTACGCCGACCGGAACTCGAACGGCACCTACTCCTCCAACGAGACCGAGGCCAGCTACGCCGTCGAACTGCGTGGACCGCTCGGACACCTCGTCGCTGGCAACCGTGCGGGCCCAGGCCACCGAGTTCGCTAAGGAGTCCCCGATCTTCGGGTCGTGGTTCGCCTGGCAGGACCTCCCCTGCACCGTCTGGCCGGTCGCGCCGACCGACACCCCGCACCAGATCAAGGCGGTGGGTGCGAAGCCGATCCTGGTGGTCGGCACGACGCGTGATCCGGCGACGCCGTACGTCTGGGCGCAGGGCCTGGCCCATCAGCTCGTGTCCGGTCGGCTGCTCACCAGGGACGGCGACGGCCACACCGCGTACGACCGGGGAGCAGCTGCATCGACGATGCGGTCGATGCTTACCTGACCAAGGGGACGCTGCCGGCGGACGGCACGATCTGCCACTGATGTCCTCGGTCCGGGCGCGTCTCGCCGGCGGTCAGAGGGGCCGTGCTCGCTGTGTAGACTTGCCGCCGCGCTCCGGCTAGCCGGGTCTGCGCGCCGCCTTAGCTCAGTCGGCAGAGCGACGCACTCGTAATGCGTAGGTCCAGGGTTCGACTCCCTGAGGCGGCTCCACGATCACCTGCGTTCCGCAAGACTGATGGTTGGTGCGAGTGCACCGGCGGTCGCGACGCGGCACCGTTTGCGGGGACGGCCTCGCGTAGTCTTCCGGCACGGACGCACAGCGCTGAGGAGCTTCACGGGATGCGGACGCGAGCCCACCTGGCACGGCGTCCTTACGTCGCCGCCGGCGTCTGCGTCGCTCTCCTTGCTGTCTGGGACATCGCCGTCCGCCCTGCGCTGGCGGAGAACGTCCACGTCGAGGGCGGGCTGGTTGTCGCTGCGTGCCTGGTCGGCGCCGCCTTCTGGGGCGGCCTGGATGTGGACAGGCTCGGGCTGTCGCCGCGACGCGTTCCCGCCGGACTGGCGTGGGGTGCGCTGGCCTTCGCTGCCGTCACCGTCGTCGTGCTCCTCGGGCTGGTGCTGCCGACCACGCGGAGCTCGTTCCATGCCGCCCAAGGGGAGATCTCCGGCGGGGAGCTGCTGCTCCAGGTCCTGGTCGTCATCCCCATCGGCACGGTGGTCGTCGAGGAGCTCGCGTTCCGTGGCGCGCTGCTCGGTCTCCTGCGTGAGGCGATGCCCACGATGCGCGCGGTCATCGTGTGCTCGGTCCTCTTCGGGCTCTGGCACATCCCAGGGGTGCTGGCGGACTCGTCCGGCTCTACCTTTCGCACGCTCGGGGCTGTCGTCGGCACCTTCATCGCCACCTTCGTGGCCGGTCTGGTCTTCTGCTGGTTGCGGATCAAGTCGGGGAGCCTGGTGGCGCCGGCGCTCGCGCACCTCGCGACGAACACGGTGGCGCTGGTCGTCGCCTGGATGGTGGTGCACTGATCGTCCGGCCCTCGGGGGCCGACGAAGACAGCGCCCGCGCGAATTCGTGGAACGGCTGTTCACGCCGTCGGCACGGCTCTAGCCTCAGCTGACCGGAAGCCGGTTGTCGGCTTCCCCAGGAGGGAGCATGCGGCCGTGAGCGATGCCGCCAAGCCGGGACGTCGCCGCAGCAGCCTGGTCCCGATCGTCGGCACGCTGCGGACGTACGACCGGACGTGGCTACGCGGCGACCTGATCGCCGGGGTGACCGTCGCTGCGCTCATCGTGCCCAAGAACCTCGGCTACGCAGGAATCGCAGGCATCCCGTTGCAGAACGGCCTGTACGCGGCCGCAGCCGGAGCCCTGCTGTATGCGGTGTTCGGCACCAGCCGGCAGATCTCCATGGGCCCGAGCTCAGGGCTGGCGGCGGTGGCGGCCAGCGCCGTCCTCGCGGCGAGCATCACCGACGAGCACGACGTCGCCGTCTTCGTGGCCGGGATCACCCTCGCCTCAGGGCTGCTCTTCCTGCTGCTCGCAGTGCTGCGCATGGGCTGGATCTCGCAGTTCCTCTCCCGGGCCGTCGTCACGGGGTTCCTGTTCGGGGCTGCGATCGACGTCGTCATCGGGGAGCTGCCGAAGCTGACGGGAACCAAGCCGACCGGCTCCAACTCGCTGGCAGAGCTGTGGTCCTGGTTCGGCACGCTCCCTGACAGGAACGGACCGACCGTCGTCGTCGGGGTGACCTCGCTGATCGTCGTGTTCGGGTTGCGGGTCGTCGCCCCCAAGGTGCCGGGTGCGCTGGTCCTCGTCGTGGGCGGCCTGCTGGCCTCGAGGCTCTTCGACCTCGGCGCGCACGGGGTCGCGCTGGTGGGAACCGTTCCGCGCGGGCTCCCCAGCTTCGACGTCCCCGACGTGCACCTGCTCTGGGATCACCGCGCCACCGTCGCCATCGCCGCCGTCGCTCTGGTGCTCATCGGCTTCTCGCAGACCACCGGCGACGCGCGTACGTTCGCCGCGAAGCATCGCTACCAGATCGACATCGACCAGGAGTCGGTCGCGCAGGCGATGGCGAACTCAGGCGCCGGGCTCTTCCAGGGCATGCCCGTCTCGACGAGCCTGTCCGCGAGCTCGCTCAACGACCACTCGGGCGCGCGCACCAGCCTGGCCTCGCTCACCTCGGGCGTGACGGTCCTGCTGACGTTGCTCATCCTGGCGCCGCTGTTCTCCGACCTGCCGAAGCCAGTGCTTGCCGCGCTGATCATCGAAGCCGTGGTGATGGGGATGATCGACCTCCCTGAGATGCGCAGGCTGTTCCGCGTCCAGCGGTTCGACTTCGGCATCGCTGTCGCCGCGATCGCTGGGACGTTGCTGTTCGGGGTGCTCGCCGGCGTGGTGATCGGGATCGGGCTGTCGCTGCTCTGGCTCATCTCGGTGGCGACGCGGCCGCACATGCCGCTGCTCGGCCGGCAACCCGGTACCCAGGTGTTCCGTGACCTCGACGAGAACGTGGACGACGAGAGCGTGCCCGGCGTCGCGGTGCTCCGGCTGGACGGCGGGCTCTTCTTCGCGACGTCCGACGCCCTGGAGGACCGGGTGCGCGGCATCGTCCAGGACGACCCGGACCTGACGGGGCTCGTCCTGGACCTCGAGGGCGTCGTCTTCATCGACTCACAGGGGTCGGCGAAGCTCAACGAGATCCTCGACCTCACCGACGCGGCAGGCGTCACGCTCCGCCTCGCGCGGGTCAAGCCGCACGTCCGCGCCACCCTGGAGCGCGACGGACTGCTCTCTCGCCTCGGGCCGCAGCGGGTGCACGGCAACGTCTTCCGGGCCGTGGAGGCCCAGACCGCCACCACCGCGAACTAGCGAGGGCTCCCCGCGTGGTGCTCGCGCATCCGTCGTCTAGCCGAGCTGGGTGAGCGCGGTGACGTCCTCCACCGGCAGGTCGCCGTCCGTCGAGGCGGTCACGGTCATCGCCGTGAGCTCGACGTGGCCGCCCACGGAGGACAGGAAGGCCGTGTCAGCCGCATCGCGCCCGGTGGCGATCCGCACCAGGCCCTCCCTCGGCGCGAGCAGCGTCCCGTCGATGACGTACCAGCGCCCGTCGATGAAGGCCTCGGTGACGGCATGGAAGTCCATCGGGTTCAGCCCGGGCGCGTACACCGCGACCAGCCGCGCGGGGATCTCGAGCGCACGCAGCAGCGCGACGGCGAGGTGCGCGAAGTCCCGGCAGACCCCGCGTCCCGCCAGCAGCGTGTCCACCGCGCCGTCGGTCGGGCCGCTGCTGCCCGAGACGTACTCGAGCTGGGTGCCCACCCACGAGGACACCGCAGAGAGCACGTCCTGCGGATGGGCGATCCCCCGGAAGTGCCTGGTGGCGAAGCCGCCGAGCCGGTCCGATTCGCAGTACCGGCTCGGGCGAAGGTAGACGAGCCGGTCCAGCATCTCGGTCGAGGGCGCCGGCAACCGGCCGGTCAGCCGTGCCTGATGGCTGACCCTGACCACGCCCGGTGGAGCGTCGATCAACCACAGCCGCCCCCCGTGCGGGGCGGCCAGCTCCCGCCACTGGATCGGCGATCCGTCATGGGTGATGAGCACGGTCTCCTCGGCGCTCTCCCGGGCCGGGTCCGCGAGCGCCACCTGCACCGACAGCTGGCTTCTCGACTGCACCTCGACCTCGAGCTCGACGCCGACGGTCCGCACCGAGCCGGGTCCGGTAGCCGGACCAGACTCGGCGGACGTCACGTCGAGCGCGTCGCCCGGAGTTGTCTTCACCCGGAGAGTGTCCTCTAGCTGGCTGAGGTCGGCCAGCTAGAGGGTGGCACCACCGTCGACATAGAGGGTCTGTCCCGTGATGTAGCTGGCTTCGTCGCTGGCCAGGAACGCGATCACCCCGGCGATGTCCGACGGGTCACCGACGCGCCGGACCGGGATGCTCTCCGCGGCGCTCGCCCTGAGCTGCTCCGGTGTCACGCCCAGCCGGACGGCGGTCGCGTCAGTCATCGCCGTGGTCACGAAGCCGGGCGCGACCGCGTTGACGGTCACCCCGCGTGGACCGAGCTCGATGGCGAGCGTCCGCGTGAAGCCCTGGACGCCCATCTTCGCTGCCGAGTAGTTGGCCTGCCCACGGTTCCCCAGCGCTGAGGTGCTCGAGAGGTTGATGATCCGCCCGAAGCCCTGCGCCACGAAGACGCGCTGGGCACTCCGGCTCATGAGGAACGCCCCCTTGAGGTGCACGCCGATGACGACGTCCCAGTCGTCCTCGGTCAGCTTGAAGAGCAGGTTGTCGCGGGTCACGCCCGCGTTGTTGACGAGGATGTGCAAGCCCCCGAGCTGGCTCACGGCAGTCTGGACGGCAGCCTCGACCTCGGCTGCGTCGGTGACGTCGCACGCGAGACCGACGGCCTGCGCGCCGGCCGCACGCAGTGCCTCGGCGTGCGCCTGCGCGGCGTCCTCGTCCCGGTCGACCACCGCGACTGCGGCGCCTTCGGCCGCGAAGCGGGCGGCCGTGGCTGCGCCGATGCCACGGCCAGCCCCGGTCACGAGCACGACCCTGCCGTCGAAACGGGGCATGACGGGTTCTCCTTCAGGGCTGGGTCGGGCAGGTCGTTGAGGCGGATGCCCCGGCGCCCGACAGGTCAGGGAGTGATGAGCGAGCGGCCGATGATCTCTTTCATGACCTCGGTCGTGCCCCCGTAGATGGTCTGGACGCGCCCGTCGACGAAGGCTCTGGCGATCGGGTACTCGAGCATGTAGCCGTAACCCCCGAACAGCTGCACGCAGCCGTCGACCACGCGCTTCTGCACCTCGGTCGCCCACCACTTCGCCTTGGCGGCAGCCACCGCGTCGAGCTCGCCCTCGTTCTGCATCAGCACCTGCTCCCGCAGGAAGCTCCGCGTGACGTCGACCTCGGTGACCATCTCCGCCAGCCGGAACTTCGTGTTCTGGAAGTCGATCAGCCGCTGCCCGAACGCCTCCCGCTGGCGCACATGGTCGAGGGTCCACCGAAGGGCGGCCTCGGCCGCGGCCAGGCCCATGTAGGCGATGGACAGGCGCTCCATCGGCAGGTTGTCCATGAGGTGCTTGAAGCCGCCACCCTCGGCGCCGAGCAAGGCGTCGGCGGGCACCCGGGTGTCCTCGAAGATCAGCTCGGCGGTGTCCTGGGCGTGCAGACCGACCTTGTCGAGCTGCCGCCCGCGACTGAAGCCAGGCGTACCCGCTGGGACGATGAGGAGGCTGAAGGCCGTGGCTGATCGACCCTGCCCGGTCCGCGCCACCACGATCACGAAGTCACTGGCGATGCCGTTGGTGATGAAGGTCTTGGTGCCGTTGATCACCCAGTCCGACCCCGATCGGACGGCGGTGGTGCGGATGCCACGAAGGTCGCTCCCGGCGCCGGGCTCGGTCATCGCGATAGCCGCGATCGCCTCGCCCCGAGCCATGGCGGGGAGCCACTGAGCCTGCTGCGCCGAGGTGCCGAGACGTGTCAGGTACGGCGTGACGATGTCGTCGTTCAGGGAGAACCCCGACGAGAGCGAGGCGGCCCCCACGCGGGCGAGCTCCTCGATGACGACGCAGCGGTACCGGAAGTCGAGCACGTCGGGACCGCCGTGGTCGGGGCCCACGAGGGTGCCCAGGATCCCGTGCTCGCCCGCCTCCCGCCACGCTGAGCGGTCGATGCGCCGCTGCTCGTCCCACCGTGCGAGCGACGGGACGACGGTGCGGTCGACGAACGCGCGAGTGAGGTCGCGGAACGCCGTATGGTCCGGACCGTAGAACTCCTCGCGCATCATGCCTCCGCCCTGTGCCGCGTGGCGCGCTCTGCTGACGGCGGCGACGTGCAGTCTGTACCGTCCGGTCGGTACACTGCAAGCGCGACGCGGCATTCACCTGCCGCGTCCGCAGCGCAGCGATTCCGCACCGATAGCCTGGGGGGATGGTGGCGAGTCCGCGAGGTGCCAGGGGTAGGACTGCTGTCGCAGCACCGGATGTCGCCGCCCCCGCCGAGCCGATGGCCGCCCGGGTGCGGCGCATCTCGGCCGAGCTCTTCGCCGCGCGCGGCTTCGACGCCACTGGCGTCCAGGAGCTCTCCGACGCCATCGGGCTGGGTCGAGGGGCCTTGTACTACCACATCAAGAGCAAGCAGGCCCTGCTCTTCTCGATCACCATGGAGCTGCTGGACGCCGCCCTCGCGCGGGCCCAGGCGATCGCAGCCATGGACGTCGACGTCCAGACGCGGCTGGGGCTGCTGACCGACGCGCTGTTCCGTGATCTCGCGGAGAACAGGGCTGCCTGGACCGTCTCCCTGCGTGACTGGCTGGCGCTCGAGCCGGCCGACCGCGCGGTCGTCGTCGCACGGCGCGACGCCTACGAGCTGATCTGGCAGGAGCTGTTCGACGAGGGACAGGCCGAGGGCAGTCTGCGACCGGTCTCGCCCCTGCTGCGGCGCGGGATCCTCGGTCTGTTCAACAGCAGCCATCTCTGGCTGGACGTGCACGGCCGGCTGAGCCCCGAGCAGGTGGGTGAGCAGTATCTGGAGCTGGTGCTCAGCGGCATCAATGTTCCGGACACCCCCCCGAACCCCGGCAAGCGGCCCGCCACCCGACCGGGCCCTGGGGTGAAGGTCAGTGGAGCGTCCAGCCGCCGTCGACCGCCAGCGTGATCCCGGTGATGTACGAGCCTGCGTCGGAGGCGAGCAGGAGCATCGCTCCGACCAGCTCGGGCGCAGCACCCAACCGGCCCATCGGTGTGCGCGCCTCGACGCCGGCCAGCATCTTGTCCGAGTCGCGGATCGGCGCCGTCATGTCGGTCTCGAAGAAGCCGGGCGCCAGGGTGTTCACCCGGATCCCGTAGCGCCCGGTCCACTGCATGGCGAGGTCACGGCTCATCCCGATCACTCCCGCTTTGGAGGCGGAGTAGCCGGCTGCTGGCAGGTGTGAGCCGCTCATGCCGAGGACCGACGCGACGTTGACGATGGATCCGGGCCGTCCGTCCGCGATCATCCGGGACCCGGCGGCGAGCGCCATCTGGTAGGCGCCGACCAGGTTGGTCGCCACCGTGTCCACGAACTGCGTGGACGCGTCCTTGTGAGCCGGCGTGGCATACGACACGCCGGCGTTGTTCAGCAGCACGTCGACGTGACCGAGCTCGTCGACCGCGGTGGCGATGACCCGCTGGCAGTCGGACTCCACGCGCACGTCGGCGGTGACGACCACCGCTCTGCGGCCTAGGGCCTCCACCGCTCTGCGGGTCTCTTCGAGCTTGTCGACGCGCCGAGCCGCCAGCACGACGTCGGCCCCGACCCCTGCCAGCGCGACGGCGAACTCTGCACCGAGGCCGCTCGACGCACCCGTGACCACGGCTACCCGGTCGGTGAGCCGGAAGCGGTCGAGAGCGTCCAAAACAAGCTCACCCCATCTGTAGCCTTCGGAGTCGGTCGTGGCTAGTGTACCGACCGAACGGTACATTCCGTCGGGATTGATTCGGATCGGTCGGGAACGCGGGAGTGACGAGGTGGTCATGGTCGAGCGCACTGGTCCGCTGGCGGGCCTTCGCGTGCTCGAGCTCGGTAGCTTCATCGCCGGGCCGTTCGCCGGCCAGCTGCTCGGCGACTACGGCGCCGAGGTGATCAAGATCGAGGCGCCCGTCCAGGGCGACCCCATGCGTCGCTGGGGGATAGTCGAGGACGGCCAGAGCCTGTGGTGGCCGGCCATCGCCAGGAACAAGAAGTCCGTCGCCATCGACCTCCGCCGCCCGGAAGGCCGTGCGCTGGTGCGGCGGCTCGCCGGGCAGTGCGACATCGTGCTGGAGAACTTCCGCCCCGGCCGGCTCGACGAGTGGAACCTCGGGTACAGCGACCTGGCGGCCATGAACCCCGGCGTGATCCTCGTCCACGTCTCGGGCTTCGGGCAGTCGGGTCCCCGGGCCAGCGAGGCCGGCTTCGGCAGCATCGGTGAGGCCGTCGGCGGCATCCGGTTCACGACCGGCAGCCCGCACGTGCCTCCTGCGCGCACCGGCATCAGCCTCGGCGACTCCCTCGCGGCCCTCTTCGCCGTCGTCGGGACGTTGAGCGCCGTCGTCGCCCGCCAGCGCACCGGGCTGGGTCAAGAGGTCGACGTCGCCATCTACGAGGCGGTCGCCGCGTTGATGGAGTCCTCGATGGTCGACTACGAGCGGGCCGGCGTGCTGCGCCAGCGATCGGGAGGCGTGCTTCCGGGCGTGGCGCCGTCCAACGCCTACACCGCGGCCGACGGCACGCAGATCGTGCTCGCTGCCAACGCGGACGGCGTCTTCCGCCGGCTGTGCGAGGCGATGGAGCGTCCGGAGCTCGCGAGCGACCCGCGCTACGCCACGCACGTGGCTCGCGGGCAGAACATGGCGGCGCTGGACGCGCTGATCGACGAGTGGTTCGGGTCACGTTCGGCCGACGAGCTCATCGACCTCCTCGCTCGCGCGGGCGTACCGGCGGGCCGGATCTTCACCGCAGCGGACATGCTGACGGATCTGCACTACGCAGCCAGAGACATGGTGGTGCGGCTCGGCGACGACTCGAGCGGCCCCATGCCCGGCGTGGTGCCCAAGTTCAGCCGGACTCCGGCGAGCATCGACACCGCCGGCCCGCCGCTGGGCGCTCACACCTACGAGATCCTGCGCGAGCTGGTGGACGCGACGGCCGATGACTGGACGAGCTGGCTCGACTCGGGGCTCGTCGGTGGCCCCAAGGTGCCGGCGTGAGCACCGGCCCCCTCGCAGGGACGCGCGTGGTCGAGATGGTGGGGATGGGGCCGGCGCCGTTCGGGGCGATGATGCTCGCCGATCTCGGCGCTGAGGTCGTCAGCGTGCTGCGACCGGGCGGGGCTCTGCCGGAGGGCGGTCTCGGACGCGACCGTCCCGCGTTGGTGCTGGACCTCAAGGCCGACGGCGCGGCCGGCACCCTGCTCGACCTGGTCGAGCACGCCGACGTCCTGGTCGACGCGTTCCGCCCCGGAGTCATGGAACGGCTCGGTGCCGGGCCCGACGAGTGCCAGCGGCGGAACCCGCGCCTGGTGTACGCGCGGATGACCGGCTGGGGCCAGTCGGGTCCGTTGGCCTTCCGGGCCGGCCATGACATCACCTACATCGCCATCACCGGCGCCCTGCACTCGGCCGCTCGCCGCGGCGAGCGGCCGGTGCCACCGGCGAACCTGCTCGGAGACTTCGGCGGTGGGGGGATGTACCTGGTGGCGAGCGTGCTCGCGGCCCTGCTGGAGCGATCCAGGACGGGCGTGGGCACGGTGCTCGACGTCGCGATCGTCGACGGCACGACGTACCTGATGTCCATGCTGTACGGCCTGCGGGCCGAGGGTGGATGGGGTGACGTCGCGGGGACCAACCTGCTCGACACCGGGGCGCCCTACTACGACGTGTACACCTGCGCGGACTCGCGCTACGTGGCGATCGGCGCGCTCGAGCCGCAGTTCTTCGTCGAGCTCCTGGACCTTCTCGGCCTCGACCCGCAGCTTGTGCTCACCCGGACCGACCCAGCGTCCTGGCCCGAGCTCCGCAGGTTGATCGGTGCGGCGGTAGCCACCAGGACCCGCGACGAGTGGGCCACCCTCGCCGCGAGCACGGATGCCTGTCTCGCGCCGGTGCTGGACCTCGCGGAGGCGCCCACCTTCGAGCACATGGCCGCCCGCGCGCTGTTTCCCGAAGGCGACACCGAGCGAGCGTCCACCCGGACCGCGATGCCGCGCCTGCCGGGCACGGACCACCCGGTGGACGCGCGGCCTCACCTTGGACGACCTGCTCCGTACGTGGGGTCTCAGCGATGACCAGCTGGTAGCCCTCTGCTCAGGAAGCGAGGCGTCATGATCGACGCGGTGATCGTCGACGCGGTGCGCACACCCTCCGGACGCGGCAAGCCGGGAGGCCAGCTCTCGGGCGTGCATCCGGTGGACCTTCTGGGTCAGCTCCTCGCGGAGCTGGTCGCCCGCAACGGCCTCGACCCCGAGTCCGTCGATGACGTCATCGGTGGGTGCGTCTCGCAGGCCAGCGAGCAGACCGCCAACATCACACGCTCCGCCGTGCTCGCTGCCGGTTTCCCCGAGAGCGTGCCGGCCACCACGGTCGACCGCCAGTGCGGCTCGAGCCAGCAGGCTGCGCACTTCGCGGCCCAGGGCGTGATGGCGGGGGCCTACGACATCGTGATCGCCTGTGGCGTCGAGTCGATGAGCCGGGTGCCGATGATGTCGGCCGCGCAGGGTGCGGACTTCTGGGGTCCCCGCGTGCAGGCGCGCTACCCGGAGGGCCTGGTGGGGCAAGGGATCTCGGCCGAGCTGATCGCGGCGCGATGGAAGCTGGGCCGCGACGAGCTCGATGCGTACGCAGCGCGCTCGCATGCGCTTGCCGCCCGGGCTGCGGCTGCGGGCGACTTCGCGTCCGAGCTCGTCCCGGTCCCGATCACCGGCGCCGACGGGGCGCCGGCCGTGGCCGACCAGGACGAGACGATCCGGCCGCAGACCACGGCCGCAGGGCTCGGCGGGCTCCCTCCGAGCTTCCGGGACGCTGAGCTCGGGCAGCGGTTCCCGGAGATCGACTGGTCGATCACCGCCGGGAGCTCGTCACCGCTTGACCGACGGGGCGTCGGCGGCGCTGATCATGTCCGCCGAGCGCGCGAAGGCGCTCGGGCTGCGTCCGCGGGCTCGCTTCCACTCGTTCGCCGTCGTCGGCGATGACCCGCTGCTCATGCTGACCGGTGTGATCCCTGCGACCGCACGCGTGCTGGCGCGGGCAGGGCTCTCGATCGACGACATCGGGGTGTTCGAGGTCAACGAAGCCTTTGCTTCGGTTCCCCTTGCCTGGCTGCAGGAGACGGGCGCCGACCCAGAGCGGCTGAACCAGCGAGGGGGAGCCATCGCGCTCGGACATCCGCTGGGGGCGTCCGGCACCAAGCTCCTTGCCACCATGCTCAACACGATGGAGGAGAGGCAGACCAGGTACGGACTTCAGACGATGTGCGAGGGCGGTGGGATGGCCAACGCCACGGTCATCGAGCTGCTCTGACTGACCGGGCTTGCGGGGGCCGCCCGACGGACGAATGAACGGCCGGCGTGAGCCTGCCCGAATTTCCGCTTTCCTGAAACACACTCAGAAATATGTATCCGAAAAAACGTTGATTCCGTTAAGAATTCGTTACCCACACCTCTTGCCTCGACGGTCGGCCTCGATAGAAACTGAATCCGCTTCAGATCGACGACGGCTCGGAGCTGCTGGTAGCAGGGTGATCGACTAGGCAAAGGAGCCCGCCAGGTGTCAGGTCTCGCGATCGGGGACTGGGTCACGCTGCACGCCCGTTACCAGCCGGACGCACCCTGCCTGGTGCGCGGGGACGGGTCGATGCTCACCTACGGCGAGGCCAACGAGCAGGTCACGCGGCTCGCGCACGCGCTGAGCGCAGCGGGACTGGGCCGAGGCGACCGCATCGGCGATCCTGGCCACCGACTCACCCGAGTACGTCTGCCTGATGCTGGCCTCGATGAAGCTGGGCGCCACCTTCGTCGCGCTGAACTTCCGGCTCTCGGAGCCCGAGGTCACGAACCTGCTGGTCACCAGCGAGATCAGCGCGCTGTTCATCAGCAACCGTTACGCGCAGACCGTCGGTCCCGACCAGCGAAGACGCTGGGCGACCGGCTTGCGGCTGGTGGTCTCGTTCGACGAGACGACGACGGGCGAGCCGACGCTACGCCCAGCTCCTCGAGTCGGCGCCGTCGACGGCCGAGTTCGTCTCGGTAGCCGAGGAGGAGGACATCCTCAGCCTGGCGCTGACCAGCGGGACGACCGGAACCCCGAAGGGGGTGCTGCAGTCGCAGCGCATGATTCGCGCGCTGGTCGTCTCCGGCGCGCTCGAGCTCGGCCTCGAGCCCGACCGACCTGATCTACTCCGGCGCGCCGCTGTTCCACGTCTCCGGCATCGGCCACCTGCTGTACGGGCTCTCGCCGGGGCAGCGCCTCGCTGGTGCTGCCGCAGTTCGACAAGGACGTCGTGCTCGCCTGGCTGCAGAGCGGCCAGCTGCGGCACGCGATGCTGATCCCGAGCATGATCATCGCGATGCTGGAGCTATCCGACGGTGGAGGACTCCGACTACGACGGGCTTGCGCTCGATCATGTACGGCGGATCCGCCGATGCCGCCGTCCGTCATCCGGCGGATGGTCGACATCTTCGACTGCGACCTCTACAACGGCTTCGGCGCCGGCACCGAGGCCGGCGGCCAGACGATGTTCCGGCCGGCCGACCACCGCCGCGCGCTCGCCGGCGAGGAGCACCTGCTCGGCTCGATCGGCAAGCCGATCTACGGCTGCGACATCAAGCTGCTGCGACGCCGACGGGCGTCGAGGTCGCGCTCGGGCGAGGTCGGCGAGATCTACTGCCGCAGCGAGTCGATGATGAGCGGCTACCTCGGGCAGCCCGAGCTCATCGGCCGCGATCGTTCCGCGACGGCTGGTTCCACGCCGGCGACCTGGCCTGGCGGGACAAGGACGGCTACCTCTTCCTGGCCGGCCGCGCCGACGACATGATCATCCGCGGCGGCGAGAACGTCTACCCGGTCGAGATCGAGGACGTCTCGCCGACCATCCCGCGGTGCTCGAGGTGGCGGTCGTCGGCGAGCCCGATCCGTTCTGGGGCGAGGTCGTTGACGTCGTCGTCTGCGCCGTCGACGGGCGCGACGATCGACCCTCGAGGAGGTCGAGCGAGCACTGTCGGGGCCGGCTGGCCAGCTACAAGATCCCGCAGCGGCTGTCGTCGTCGCGGCGACCTGCCGAAGAACCCGACCGGCAAGATCCAGAAGGGCCTGCTCCGGCTGGACATCGTCACGGACGCTGGCATGAGCGCGACGACCACCGAGGACGAGACCACCGACGCTGGACCAGCTCGCCGCCGAGGCGCACGCCTTCTTCGCGGCGCGGGTCAAGCAGCGCGCGCCGTCCGGTCGCAGAGCTGGGGCGAGGGCACCGACGACGTCATCGGCGTCGCGCCTGCACCGCGGCGAGGCCGAGCAGGCCGAGGTCGAGCGGCCGCGCAGGCCTGGCAGCGCGAGCTCTTCGACGCCGGCCTCGCCTGGGTCGACGGACCGATCGAGTACGGCGGCCGTGGGCTCGACCGCCGCGCACGCCGCAGCTGGTGCGAGCGGTGGCTGCCGAGCTACGAGGTCCCGAACACCTCCTGCTTCATGGTCAGCCACGAGATCGTCGGGCCGACGATCCTCGAGCACGGCACCGCCGAGCAGAAGGAGCGCTGGCTGCCGCGCGATCTGGCGCGGCGAGGTCATCTGCCTGCCAGCTGTTCTCCGAGCCCGAGGCCGGCTCCGACCTGGCCAGCCTGCGCACGACGGCCGTCCGCGACGGCGACGACTGGGTGGTCAACGGGCAGAAGGTGTGGTCGTCGGGCGCGCACTACAGCAGCTCGGCGAGCTGCTCGCCCGCACCGGCACGCCGCCGAGCGCCGGCACCGCGCCATCACCGCGTTCCTGGTCGAGATGGACAGCCCGGCATCGACGTCCGGCCGCTGCGGCAGATCACCGGAAGCGAGCACTTCAACGAGGTGTTCCTCGACGACCTGCGTGTCCCGGACACCGACCGGCTCGGCCCGGTCGACGGCGGCTGGGCGGTCGCGCAGACCACGCTCGGCGGCGAACGCTCGCTGATGAGCGACGAGCACAACGGCATCCTCAACGAGCCGGTCGGCAGGCTGTTCGCGCTGGCCGCGCCACCGGCGCGATCGACGACCGACGCTGCCACGCGAGCTGCTGGCCGAGGCCTGGGCGCGCGAGCAGATCCTGCACGTCACCGGCGCTCGGCTGGAGGCGGCCGACGGCCCTCCCGGGCTCGGTCGTCAAGCTGCTGATGACCGACGAACATGGAGTTCTACATCGAGCGTCGCCGGACGCCTGCTCGGGCTACGGATGGTCGTCGACACCGGCGAGTGGGGGACCTTCGCCTGGTCCGCACTGCTGCTCGGCGCGCCGGCGCACCGCATCGCCGGCGGCACGGACGAGATCCAGCGGAACATCATCGCCGAGCGGGTCCTCGGCCTGCCCCGAGAGCCTCGGCCCACTCCGACGAAGGACAGCGCGCTGATGCTCACCGGTGCAGCAGTACCTCGAGTCCCTGCGCGACGGCCGCGAAGACTCTACGTCAACGGCCACGCGGTCCCGACGTCACGACGAGCCGCTGCTCAAGCGAGCGCGGTGGACTGGGCCGCCGAGGATTACGACCGGTACTACCACCCGGCGCCGGACGCCTCCGGGCCGTACTTCTTCATCCCGAGCTCGGTCGAGGAGCTGCGCGACCAGGAGATCGCAGCAGCGCACTGGGACGTTCCCGACGATCTCGACGTCGAACGGGCTGCTGATGATGCTGACCGCGGCGCAGCCGGATGCGCGCCGAGCTACCCGAGTACGCCGAGCGGGCCGAGGCGTACTTCGAGGAGAGCCAAGCAAGCGCGACATCCGCTGCGTCATCAGACGATCACCGACGCCAAGGGCGACCGGTCGCTGTCGCCCATGAAGCAGGACGACCCCGACCTCTACCTGCGCATCGTCGAGCGGCGGCCCGACGGCGTGGTCATCCGGGGCGCCAAGCTGCACATCAGCTCGGCCGCGGTCGCCCACGAGCTGATCGTCATGCCGACCAAGCGGATGAAGCCGGGCGAGGAGGACTGGTCGATCGCCGTGCGCCGTCCCGGTCAACGCGCCCGGCGTCAAGATCATCAACGCGACGTTCGCGCCGCGCCCCGACATCGACCCCGACTTCTACCCGTACAGCATCGCGGCACGTCATGACCGAGGGCTTCGTCGTCTTCGACGACGTGTTCGTGCCCAACGAGCGGGTCTTCCTCGCCGGCGAGGTCGAGCACTCGGCCACGTTCGCGCACTCGCTCGGGCTGTGGGAGCGCCTCGGCAGCGTCGGCCACTACGTCGAGCTCGCCGACATCCTGGTCGGTCTGGCCCAGCTGATCGCCGAGGCCAACGGCCTCGCAGCGGATCCCGCACATCAAGGACAAGATCGCCGAGATGATCAACTACGCGACGCTGATCCGCGCCGGCCTCGAGGCGGCGATCGACAACTGCCACCTTCACCCCCGAGGGCTGGGCGTCGCCCGACGAGCTGTTCACCAACGCGGCGAAGTACTACGCGGCGTCGGAGTTCAGCAAGATGGTGCGCAACCTGCACGACATCGCCGGCGGCTCGGTGCTCACCGCGCCGAGCCTGCGCGACCTGCACAATCCGGCGACCGGCGAGTATCTCGAGAAGTACATGCGCACGATGGACGGGGTCGACGCCGAGTACCGCATGCGGCTGTTCCACGCGATCCGCGACTTCACCGCCGACGCGTACGGCGGCTGGCAGCACGTCACCATGCTGCAGGCCGGCGGCGGCCTGTACGCGCAGAAGGTCGTCGTCGCGAAGCACTACGACATGGACCACGCGAAGACGCTCGCGCTCGGCGTCGCCGGCCTCGGCCCGGACGGCAAGGTGCGCGAGTGACGACGTCGGACCTCGCCGTCCCGATGCCCGCGCTGCTCGAGGAGCCGACGGCGACGCCGGAGCAGGTCGCGGTCTTCCAGACCCTGGGCAGCGCGCGCGCCATGCGGCACCTGAGTGCCCAGCCCGTCCCTGACGCCTATGTCGAGGCGCTCGTCTGGGCGGCGACCCGGGCGTCGAGCGCGGACAACACGCAGCCGTGGCAGTTCGTCGCGGTCACGGACGAGGCGCAGCGGCACGCCATCGCGGCGGCCATCGCCCCGTTCCGTCAGGTGGTCGACACCTTCGCTCCACCGGTCGACGAGACCGCGGCCCGGACCCGGCGCGGCGCGACGCACCTCATCGAGTCGCTGCCCGACGTCCCGCTGCTGCTGTTCGTGTGCGGCTCCAACGACTACCCGGCCGGCGACCCGCAGGAGCGCTACCTGTGGTCGGCGGTCTTCGCGGCCAGCCAGAACGTGGTCGTCGCCGCCCGGGCCCTCGGTCTGGGTGCCGTCTTCAGCATGCTGCACGTCGCAGCTCCGGGCGAGGTGCGGCGGATCCTCGGCGTCCCGCCGGAGATCCGCATCGCCGCCATGCTCACCATCGGCTGGCCCGAGCGCGCCTTCGGGCCGCTCAGCCGCAAGCCCATCGAGGAGGTCCTGCGCCGTGACCACTGGTGACGGTGCCGTCCGCCGGATCCGTCCAGCGCGCAGCGGCCGCGACGAGTCGGCCACCCGGCTGATGAGGTCCATCGAGGCGGTGCACCTGGCGGTCCGCCGGCAGAACGGTGAGCAGAAGGCGCTCGGACCGAAGGCCGAGCGGACGCGGGCCCGGCTGCTCGAGGCAGCACGAGAGGTGTTCCAGGAGCAGGACTACCTGCAGACCAACGCCGCCGACATCGCCGCGCGGGCGGGCGTCAGCCTCGGCACCTTCTACCAGTACTTCGCCGATCTCAACGGCATCGTGCTCGTCCTCGCCGGCGAGCACATCATCGAGATGCTCACCCTGCACGTCGATGAGTGGGACCCCTCCACCGGTCGGCTCGGGTTGCGCCGGGTGCTCGTGGTGTTCCTCCGCGGGTACTTCGACAACGCGGCTTTCTACCGGTTGTGGGAGCAGGTGACCGCGGTCGACCCACGCATCGCCGAGATCCGGCGAAGGTTCTGGGCCGCGTACAAGATGGAGATCAAGAAGAGCCTGTCCAAGGGGATGCTCGCCGGCTCGGTACGAGCCGACCTGGATCCCGGTGAGACGGCTCGTGCGCTCACGCACATGATCGAGCGCTACTGCTACGACGTGTGCATCTTCGATCCGCCGAAAGGCGGCGTCTCTGTCGACGCCGCGGCTGATCTCATCACCGCCCTGTGGGCCGACGCGATCGGGCTCGGCGAACCGTCGAGCAAGTGGCGGGGCGGGCGGACCACCGGGAGCGAGTCATGACCGGAATCGCAGGGCAACCCATTCACCGAACTAATCTTGAGGAGTTGGCCGTGCAAGCAGAGGTAGTTGCCTCCGAACACCGCACGAACGCATCTCGTCGCAGACGTCCGTTCATGCTGGCCGTCGGCGTCGTCGCGGCGAGCCTGGTCATGGCCGCCTGCAGCAGCTCGAGCTCCGGCGGGTCGAGCGGGTCCAGCTCGAGCCCCAGCGCCAGTGCGACGTCGTCCGACGCCGTCGCCTCTGCGCAGGCTGCGGTGGCAGTCCTCTCCAAGCCCGCGGTCACCATGACGAAGCCGACCGACAAGGTCGCCCCCGGCTCGCGCAAGGTCGCGGTGGTCGCGGTCGGTCTGGCGACGTCCGGCGCGTCCGACACGGCGAAGATCGTCCAGCAGGCGATCACCGACGCCGGGTGGACCGCGCCGCCGACCTACGACGGCAAGTTCACGCCTACCGTCGAGAGTGGCTACATCCAGACAGCCATCACCTCCGGTGCCTCGGCGATCATCCTGGTCTCGGTGACGCCGTCGACCGTCGCCAGCGCGCTGCAGCTCGCGGCGACGAAGAAGATCCCGGTGGTCTGCATCCTCTGCGGCCCGTCGAGCACCTTCAGCCAGTTCCCCGGCGTCATCGGCGTCGAGCCGTCGCCGGAGAACGTCGGGACCGCGCAGGCTCAGTGGGTCATCGCCGGATCGAACGGCAAGGCGAACATCTGGGTCTACGAGGACAACGAGTTCCCCTTCACCACGGCGCAGACCACGGCGGCGATCAACACCTTCAAGGGCTGCAGCGGATGTGTGGTGCACACGGTCCAGATGAAGGCCGGTGACGAGCTCGCCCCCGGCGTGCCCGTGCTGGCCGGGGTGCTTGCTGCCAACCCGAAGGGGACGATCAACTACATCGTCGCCCCGTACGACGGCGCAGCAGCGGCCTTCTCGACCTACCTTCAGCAGAAGGGACGCACCGAGATCCAGGTCATCGGGTACGCGGCGCTGCCGGTCTTCGTGACGCAGATCGCGGCCGGCTCTCCCCCGAGCGCGAAGGCCACCGTCAGCATCCCGCTGCCGTACATGTCCTACGCCTCGGTCGACCAGGCGGCGCGGCTCCTCGCCGGCTCCGCGACGTGGACGTCCGATGCGCTGGGTGTCTCGCTCCTGACGACGGACAACGTGTCCCAGTACCCGCCGAACGCCCCCTGGACGAACCCGGGCTTCGACGTGCAGTCCTACTTCAAGGGCCTGTGGGGTACCGGCTGAGCCGCCGGGCACGAGCACGAGGCTGACAGCTGAGGGCTGACGACGCGGAGCGTGAGGGAGGCGATGGGCATGACGGACACGGTCGGGAGCGGGGCACCCCTGCTGTCGCTGCAGAACATCGTCAAGTCCTTCGAGGGGACCCAGGCGCTCCGCGGCGTCAGCCTCGACATCCGGGCCGGCGAGTTCGTCGGGCTCGTCGGGCCCAACGGTGCGGGCAAGTCGACCCTGATCAAGATCCTGGACGGCGTCTACGCGCCGGACAGCGGGACGATCAGGGTCGACGGTGTCCCGCAGTCCGTGAGCGGAGGTCACCTCCCTGGCGTCGGCGTGGTGCACCAGGACCTCGCCCTGGTCGGCACGCTGACCGTCACGGAGAACCTCCGTCTCGGCATGCCCGCCCTGCACAGCGTCGGCCCCTTCCTCAGCCCCTCGAAGGAGCACGACTTCTGCAGCGCCGCCCTGACCGCGGTGGGCCTGTCGCCCGACCTCGCGAACAAGTCGCTCGAGCGGCTCTCGCTGGGCGAGCGGACGCTCGTGGCCATCGCGCGAACCTTCGCGCAGGGCGCGGCACTGGTGGTCGTCGACGAGGCCACCAGCGCGCTGTCCCCGCGCGAGTCGCTCTGGCTCATCGACACCCTGAAGGCACGCAAACGTGGAGGTGCGGCCGTGCTCATGGTGAGCCACAAGCTCAGCGAGATCCTGGACGCGACCGATCGCTGCGTGGTGCTCGTGGACGGTCGTGTCCAGGGCGACGTCACGACAGCCCACACCGATCTCGGCACGCTGACCCGGCTCATGTCGCCGGTGCGGGACGGGCAGGTCCAGGTCGCCCAGCAGCGGGAGCGCACCAGCGAGCGTCCGCACACCGAGCCGGTCCTGGTCATGGACGGTGCCTGCGTCAAGGAGGCCGGCCCGTTCACGTTGGACGTCCGTCGGGGCGAGATCGTCGGGGTCACCGGGCTGGTCGGATCCGGCCTCTACGAGCTCGCCATGCTCGCGAGCGGGCGCACCCGTCCGACGAGCGGCTCGGTGCTGCTGGACGACGCCGGCGACGTCGGGCTGCTGCCGCCCGACCGTGGGACGCAAGGGAACTTCCCCGCGGAGACCGTGGCCTGGAACCTGACCATCGGGTCGCTGCGCCGGTGGCGGCGGCGGTCGGGACTGCTCGACCTCGAGGGCGAGGTGGTGGACGCGCAGCGCCGGATCGAGGACCTGGAGGTGCGCCCGGCGCGCGGTCGGGCCCGGCAGGCCTCGCTGTCCGGTGGCAACCAGCAGAAGGTGCTGCTGGGTCGGGTGCTGCTCCAGACGGCGTCCTTCATGGTGCTGTGCGAACCGACCCGCGGCGTCGACGTGCGTGCGCGGGCCGAGATCTACCGCCTGGTGAACGAGCTCCCGGCGCAGGGCATCGCGGTGCTGGTGGTGTCGTCCGACACCGAGGACCTCTTGGCGCTCGCCGACCGGGTGGGCGTCGTGGAGCAGGGGAGATGCAGCGAGACGTGGCCGGTGGACGAGCTCGACGCGACACAGATGGCGAGCCTGCTATGACGATGCAGAGCGACGCGACCTCAGGGTTCGACGAGCTTCCGCCCGTCGCCGAGGAGAAGGCGGTGGGGCCGGTCCGGCGCTTCATGACCTCCGACGGCGTCACCGAGTCGGCGACCCTCGTCGGCTTCATCCTCATCCTGGTCGTGATCTTCGGCATCTGGTTGGGCGGCTCGTTCCTCAGCACCGAGGACCGGGTGTTCGACGTCTACCAGAGCGTGCCACCGCTCCTCATCAGCATCGGCATCGTGGTCGCGCTGTCGTGCGGGCAGTTCGACCTCTCGGCCGGCGCGATGGCGACGTTGTCGGTCTTCCTCACGGTGGGGCTGGCGCTCAAGCAGGGGCTCTCGCTGGCCGTCGTGATCCCGCTGGTCCTGCTCGTCGGGATCGTTGGTGGGCTGCTCAACGGGTTGCTCGTCGTCGGTCTGCGGATCAACGCCTTCATCGCGACGCTCGGCACGGGGGCGGTGTTCACCGGTATCGCCGAGCTGTACTCCAGCGGGCAGACCATGAGCTACAGCACGGACAAGTCGGTGGCCGACTCGGTCAAGTGGTTCGCGGGGACCTCCGGCTTCGGGAGCTTCCAGACGAAGCCGCCGATCGTGATCGCCTGGCTGGTGGTCCTGGCGGTGCTGGCCTGCGGATGGTCAGCCGCGCGGGTGCGCTGGATCGGGACGAGCAGGCCGAGAGTGCGCGACATCGTGCTCACCGTGGGCGTCGTGGTGGTCGCGGGGGTGCTGCAGCTGTCGGGGATCCCGGCCGAGGTCAACTGGACCATCCTGCTGCTGTTCGTCGCCGCCATCATCGTGTGGCTCGTCATGCGCCAGACCTCGTTCGGTCGCTCGATCTACGCGACCGGCGGCAACCCGATCGCCGCCAGGCTCGCAGGCATCCGGGTGAACCGGCTCATGGTGTTCTCCTTCGTGGTGTCGGGCTTCTTCGCGGCGCTCGCCGGGATCGTGCTCACGGCCAGCCAGGGCACCGCCGTGCCGGGCATCGCCGACGGGTTCCTGCTGCCCGCGTACGCCGCGGCCTTCCTCTCCACCGTCATCCTGTCGAGCGGGCGCTTCCACGTGTGGGGCACCATCGCGGGCGGCCTCGCGGTCGTCTACGTCGCGCAGGGGCTGGTGATCGGCGGCCTGCCGTTCACCTGGACCGACCTCATCAACGGCGCGGTGCTGATCATCGCGGTCTCGCTGTCCACCACGCTGCGCCGCGCGCTCATGTCTCGTTAGCTCACCGGTCTCGAAGCGCACCGTTGCGCAGCTCGCCGTTCCGCGGTCCGCACACCTGACGAAGGAGATGCCATGCCCCGCCTGCGCGAAGTACCGCGTGCCGAAGCCACCGAGGACGTCGTGCTGCAGTCCTACCAACGGCTCTTCGGCGACCGCGACCCGGTGGCCGAGCCCGGGACCGCGACGGGCACCCCTGGTGACTGGTGGACCGTGTTCGCGCTCGTCCCTGACGTCCTGCGGCACGCGATCCGTGGCTTCGCCCTGTACGCGAGCCCCAAGCGCCTGCTGCCTGCACAGCTGCGCGAGCTCGCGCAGACCAGGGCGGGCTGGGCGGTCGGCAGCCAGTTCGTGTACTCGCAGCACTGCAAGTCCTGCCGGGGCGTCGGGGTGAGCGAGGAGAAGGTCGAGGCCATCCCGAGCTGGCAGGTCAGCTCGGCGTTCACCCCGGTGGAGCGAGCCGTCCTCGCGTACACCGACGCCCTGTCCCTGGCAGGTGGCCGGGTGGCGGACGGAGTGTTCGACGAGCTGCACGCGCACCTGTCCGACGAGCAGATCCTCGAGCTCACGTACATCACCTCGCTCTACGTCATGCACGCGATCATGTCGCGGGCGCTGCGGACCGAGTTCGACGACCGGCCCGAGCAGATCGTCGAGGTCGCCGCGCCGGAGTCCTTCCAGGCGAGGGACATCGCCTTCGACATCGCCGGCCCGACGCCAGGCTGACTCGTCCTCGCGAGACCGTCCGTACGCCAACGACCAGCACGCCAAGAACAGGAGAGAACCCAGTGACGGAGACCGACGAGGACCGCCGCGCGCTGCGCGAGGCGACGAGGCGGTATCTCGCGAGCACGGTGGACACCGCGAGCACGGCGACCATCCTCGAGTCGGCCACCTTCTCGCGTGCGGGCTGGACGCAGATGGCCAGCAGCCTGGGTCTTCAGGGCATGGGCATCGCGGAGGACCTCGGTGGCTCCGAGCTCGGCGAGGCCGAGTGCCTGCTGGTGCACGAGGAGATGGGCCGGGCGCTGTACGTGGGGCCGTTCCTCGCCACCGTCGGCCAGGTCGTGCCAGGTCTGCTGGCGCTGCCGGACGTCGCCCTCGCGCGTGAGCTGCTGGCGGGCATCGCCGCCGGGGAGGTGACTGCTGCGGCTGCCGTCGGGTGGCAGTCGCCACCTGCTCCGGACGGAGCGGGTGCACGGGCGGGCGGTGCGGCCAGGCCGCCAGCCGTCCGCGCGAGCGTGGATCCGCAGGACCCTCGCCTGACCGGCACCGTCGAGTTCGTCGTCGACGCCGCCCTCGCCGACGGCATGCTCGTCGAGGTTGGCACGCAGGACGGCGTCGCCGTCTACTGGGTGGACTCGGCCGCTGCGGGGATCACGCTGCAGCCGCTCGAGACGGTCGACCTGACCAGGACGATGGCGACCGTGACGTTCGAGTCCACCCCAGCGACGCTCCTCGCCGGCCCCGACCGCGCAGCAGAGGTGCTTGCTGCTGTCGTCCGTGGCGGCATGCTGGCGCTGGCAGCGGAGTGTGTCGGGGTGGCGGACCACATGCTGGAGCTCACGGTCGGCTACGTGAAGTCGCGGGTCCAGTTCGGTCGACCTATCGGCTCCTTCCAGGCGGTCAAGCACCGCTGCGCGGAGATGCTGGTTCGGCTCGAGGCAGCCCGCTCCGCGCTGTTCCTCGGAGCGCTCCCGAGCGAGTCGGCCCATGAAGCGGCGGCCCGCCTGGCCGCGTGCCGCATCTACTGCGGGGAGGCAGCGTTCTGGATCGCGAACGAGGCCATCCACCTGCACGGCGGTATCGGCTTCACGTGGGAGTACCCGGCCCACCTCTACTTCCGACGGGCGAAGTCGGACGAACAGCTGCTCGGCTCATCAGGCCAGCGCAGTGTCCTGGCCGCCGAGGTGGCGGCTCTCTTCAGCGAGCAGGAGGCAGCAAGTTGATCATCGTGACCGCCGAGATGCGGTGCAACCCCGGCAGCGAGCAGGCGTTCGAGGACGCAGTCCGGGCTGTGCTGGAGAAGACGCGACCCGAACCGGGGTGCACCTCCTACGTCGCCATGCGCGACATCGAGGACCCCTCGACGTACTACTTCTTCGAGGAGTGGGAGGACAAGGGTGCGCTTCGGGCGCACTTCGGTCAGCCGCATCTCGCCGAGTTCCAGGCGGCGGCGAAGGACTGCGTTGCTGAGCAGGTCGTGCGCATGCACACGGTCGAGAGCTCGCGCACCCTGTGAGCGCTTCGGTCGCGGGGGGAGCGCTGGAGGGAGTCACCGCGATCGTCACCGGCGCTGCCCGCGGGCAAGGCGCCGCGGAGGCGTGGGCGTTGGCCACTGCGGGCGCTTCGGTGGTCCTTGGCGACATCCTGGACGAGGCCGGGCAGCAGGTCGCCGACGACATCGGAGCGTCGGCCCGGTACTGCCATCTCGACGTCACCAGCGAGCAGGACTGGGCGGATGCCGTGGCGCTCGCCGAGTCCACGTTCGGCCCGGTGGGGATCCTCGTCAACAACGCGGGGATCTTGCGGCACGGGCCGATCCAGCGGACCTCGGTCGAGGAGTTCGCCCTCACCATGGAGGTGAACCTCACCGGGACCTACCTGGGGATGCGTGCGGTCATCGACAGCATGCAGGAGGCCGGCGGTGGCTCGATCATCAACATCTCGTCCGTCGGCGGGATGCTGGGTACGCCAGGGGCTGTCGCGTACGTCACCAGCAAGTGGGCGGTGCGGGGGCTGACGAAGGCTGCGGCCTCGGACCTCGCGCGGTTCGGGATCCGGGTCAACTCGGTGCATCCGGGCGCGATCCAGACGGACATGATCGCGGACGGCGGGTTCGAGGCCGAGGCCTTCATCGAACGCAACAAGAACCGGATGCCGATCCGACGCATGGGCGTGCCCGAAGACGTCGCGGGTGCTGTGGTGTTCCTCGCCTCGCCAAGCAGCTCGTACGTGACCGGCGCGGAGCTTACCGTCGACGGCGGCTGGGTCATCAGCTGACTGGGGACCGGGCTGTGCGCGAGGTGGAAGCCGTCGTCCTGGCGTCCCCGTCATGAAGTACGAGCAGTCGTCCTTCGCCTGGGAGGACCTGCCGGCGGACCTCGGCACGCCTGATCTCGGGGATCGCGAGACCGTCTCGATGTCGGTCACCGACGGCGTCGCCACGGTCCTGCTCAACCGGCCCGAGCGTCGCAACGCGCTGGACGGCCGGATGCTGCGCGACCTGGCCGACGTGCTCCGCAGCTGCGACCGGTCCGACGCCGTGGGCGCCGTCGTACTCTCCGGAACCGGTCCGGTCTTCTGCGTCGGGTCGGAGCTGGGCGGCGGCGAGAACCCGTCGTTCGGCGGGGAGCCGACCGTCGACCTCGCGTCCCTGCCGTGGATCTCGCCGTACCAGCTGCGCAAGCCGGTGCTGGCTGCCCTGCACGGGCACGCCGTCGGCGCCGGCCTGACGCTGGCCCTCCAGTGCGACGTCCGGTTCGTGGCGCGCGAAGCCAAGCTGGGGTTCCCCTTCGTCCGGAGGGGAGTGGTGGCGGAATGGATGGGTCACTGGACCGCGGTGCGGCTCGCCGGCATCGGCAGAGCGGCGGAGCTGCTCCTCACCGGGTCGATCTTCAGCGGCTCCGATGCCGAGCGGTGGGGCCTGGCCAACGTCGCGCTCGATGCCGCCGAGGTGCTGCCTGCAGCGCAGGCGATGGCCGCCGAGATGGTGGAGCTCGCCGCGCCGCTCAGCCTCGCCGCATCCAAGCGGCTGCTGTGGGAGAGCCTCGAAGGGACCAGGGAGGAGAGCGGGCGACGGGAACGTGAGGTGCTCGACGAGCTCGTCGGACGCCCCGACGCGACCGAGGGCGTGCGTTCGTTCCTGGAGAAGCGCCCCCCGGTCTGGACGGGGCGACCGAGCGTGGACCTGCCGGGGTGGCCGTCGTGACACGACCGCCCGTGCAGGGTCTAGCGGTCGACGAAACGAGGCTGGCGATGGGCGAGGAACGCCGCCACCGCCTCCGCATGGTCGTGGGTCAGTGTCGCCACCACCTGGGTGCGGTCCTCGAGGTCGATGCCAGCACGCAGGCTCGACACCTCGAGCTGGCTCCACATCACGTCTTTCGTCATCCGCACGCCCAGCGGACCGTAGGACGCCACGAGGCTGGCCACCGAAACAGCCTCGTCGAGCAGGTCGTCAGCGGGCACGAGCCGGCTCACCATGCCGATGCGCTCCGCCTCCTCGGCCTCGAGCACCCGACCCGTCAGCAGCAGCTCGAACGCGCGAGCGCTGCCGACGATGCGAGGGAGCAGCCAGCTGACCCCGATGTCGCAGCCAGACAGCCCGACCTTGATGAACCCGGTGCCGAAACGCGCAGCCGGGGCAGCCAGCCGGATGTCGCAGGCCAGCGCGATCCCCAGTCCACCACCCACCGTCGCGCCCTGGATCGCCGCGACGACCGGCTGGGGGAGCCCGCGCAGGGCGAGCACCAGCGAGGACAACGACTCCTGCAGCGCCAGCCGGGCGGCCGGCGTCGTCTGCTCCGGGTCCGCTGTCCTGGCGACGTAGGCGTCGAGGTCGAGACCGGCGCAGAACGCCCTGCCGGTCGCGGCGAGCACGACGACCCGGCAGTCCGCCGCGGTGGCGAGCCCCCGCAGCGCCTCGTGCAGGTCCGTCACCATGGCCTCGTCCAACGTGTTCAGCTGGTCGGGCCGGTCGAGGGTGATCTGGGTGACGCCGGCCGCGGGATGGGTGAGGAGGACGCTGGGGCCCATGGGCGGACTCGCTCTCTCAGATCGGTGAGCCGGAATGTACCGGACGACCGGTACATAACTTGCACGATACCTGTCGGGTCGTCCGTGGCCCGCGACCATGCCGGCCGGCAAGGGGTGGCTCGATGAGTGGACGTCAGGACGGCGCGGTCACGATCACCCGCGAGGGCGCGGTCACCGTCGTGACCATCGATCGCGAGCGGCAGCGCAACGCGATCACGCCGGCCCTGGGTCTGGCCATCGACGCCGCGCTGCTGGCCGCCGACGACGATCCCGGTTGCCGGGTGATCGTGCTGACGGGCCGAGGGTCTGTTTTTTGCGCTGGCGCTGACCTGGCGACCTTCGACGCCGGCAAGCAGGCCGTGCAGGAGTCGATCAGGACCCTGGGAGCGCGCCCGCTCGTCGCGCCGACCTTGCGCAAGCCGGTCCTCGCTGCCGTGAACGGCGCTGCGGTGGGCCTGGGAATGGTCTACGCGCTGGCTGCAGACCTTCGCGTCGCCGCCGAGTCCGCGACGTTCGTGTCGGCGTTCGCCCAGCTCGGGCTGGTCGCTGAGTACGGCATCGCCTGGTTCCTGCAACGACAGGTCGGCCTGGCGCGGGCGACCGAGATCCTCCTCACCGGACGGGCCGTGGCCGCGACGGAGGCGGCATCGATCGGCCTGGTCCATCGCGTCGTGCCGGCCGCTGACCTCCTGCCCGACACGCTCGCGCTGGCCCAGGAGATCGCCGCCGGGTGCTCTCCGACGGCCCTGGCGACCATCAAGCGGCAGCTGCGCGCTGATGCGACCAGGACCTCGGAGATGGCCGTGCAGGATGCTCTCGACCTCGTCATCGCCGCGCTCGAGAACGGGGAGCTGTGGGAGGCGGTCGAGGCGCGCAGGGCCGGCCGCCGGCCAGCCTTCGCCGCGCTGGCTCCCTCGAGGGGCGCACGGTGAGCGAGCCGGCCGTGCTCGTCGACATCGACGGCCCGGTCATGCTCATCACGATCAACAGGCCTGCAGCGCGTAACGCGGTGAACCTCGCGGTGGCTGAAGGGATCGCCGCCGCCATGGACCGGCTCGACGAAGATGACAGCGTCCGCGCCGGAGTGCTGACGGGTGCCGGCGGACAGTTCTGCGCCGGGATGGATCTGAAGGCGTTCGTGCAGGGCGACCACCCCATCGTGGCTCGGGGCGGATTCGCCGGGCTCGTCGAGCAGACGCCACGCAAGCCGCTGATCGCAGCCGTCGAAGGGTTCGCGCTCGCCGGCGGATTCGAGATCGTGCTCGCCTGCGACCTTGTCGTCGCCTCGACGACCGCCCGCTTCGGCATCCCCGAGGTGCGCCGCGGGCTCATGGCGGGCGGCGGTGGCCTGCTGTGGTTGCCGCGGCGGATCCCCTACCACCAGGCGATGCTGCTGGCGCTGACCGGCGAGGAGGCCAGTGCGGCAGAGGTGGACCGCTGGGGGCTGCTGGCGGCGCTGGTCGAGCCCGGAGCCGCCGTCGCGGCGGCGATCGGATTGGCTCAGCGCATCGCTGCCAACGCACCGCTCGCCGTCGCCGCGAGCAAGGCGGTCGTGTGCCAGTCCGCTGGCTGGGAGGTAGGCGACGCCTTCGAGCGGCAGCGGGCCTTCATCGCGCCGGTGCTGGCGAGCGAGGACGCGCTCGAGGGTGCTGCTGCTTTCATCGAGCGTCGCGCCCCCGTCTGGGTGGGTCGTTGAGCGGGCAGGGACCTGATCCGATGCCGGTGACGGTGACCGGCGTGCTGCAGAAGGCCGCCTGGGAGGACAAGGTGCTCCCGCCCGTGGAGCAGGTGCGCCCGGGGCTCTGGTCCGTGCCGGTCCCCATCCCGGCCAACCCCCTCCGATACGTCCTCTGCTACTGCTTCGAGACCGATGCCGGTCCCGTCCTCGTGGACCCGGGATGGCCGATGGACGGCGGCTGGGAGGCGCTCGAGAGCGGGCTGGCCTCGATCGGCCACGACGTCGCGTCGACCGTGGGGGTGCTGATCACCCACGCGCACCTGGACCACCACGGCCTGGCCAACCGGGTCCGCGAGGTGTCCGGGTGCTGGGTGGCGATGCACGCGGCTGAGGAGGACCAGGTCGCCAGGCTCCGTGACGTCGACTCGATCGCGGCGATGAACGAGCTCTGGTTGAGCCTGTGCGGGGTTCCGGACGGTGAGGTGTCGAACTCGCTGATCGACCCGCACGAGATCAAGGCGCGCGCGAGCCTGGTGCCCGACCGGCTGCTGGAGGATCGCGCCGACGCCGGTGTGCCGGGCTGGGGGGTGACCGCGCTCTGGACGCCTGGTCACACCCCGGGCCATCTCTGCTTCCTGGTGGCGGATCAGGACGTCCTGCTCACGGGGGACCACCTGCTGCCACGGATCACCTCGAACATCAGCAGCTATTACGAGGAGGACGCACCGCTCGACGCCTACCTCGCCTCGCTCGACGCCGTGCGGCAGTTCGACGACCGGGAGGCGCTGCCGGGGCACGAGTACCGCTTCCGAGGGATCGACCGTCGGGTGCAGCGCATCCGGCAGCACCACGACGACCGGCTGCAGCAGGTTCGTACGCAGGTGTCCGAGCTGGACGGTGCGACGACGTGGGAGATCGCCGAGGCGCTCGAGTGGTCGCGCTCGTGGGACGAGACCACGGGCTTCTTGCGGCGGGCAGCAGTCGGCGAGACGCTGGCGCACCTGCGAAGCCTGGAGATCGCCGGGGTGGTCAGGGGGTCGGGCAGCGCGCCGATGCGCTGGACGCCCGCGTAGCGACCTCCGCGCGGGGTTCGACGATCAGCGCGGCGGGAACCAGCCCGCGCGCCCGAGGAGCGCGGGCACCTCGGCGAGGCCGAGCTCACCGCCCAGCCACGTCCCCGTCGCGGCGACTGCTGCAGGGTCGACTCCGGTGGCGTAGCCCGAGCGGTGCAGCAGGTACAGCAGGTCTTCGGTGGCGATGTTGCCGGTCGCTGCAGGGGCGAAGGGACAACCCCCGATGCCACCCGTGCTGGCGTCGAGCACGTGCACCCCCGCCTCCACGGCCGCGAGGGCGTTGGCCAGGCCGGTGTTGCGCGTGTTGTGGAAGTGGGCGCGCAGGGTCACGTGCGGGGCGACCCTGCGTGCGCCCTCGACCAGGGAACGCACCTGCGCGGGGACACCCACCCCGATGGTGTCGGCGAGGTCGATCTCGTCCGGCTGCGCAGCCAGTACCTGCTCCAGCAGGCCGAGGACGGTGGCCGAGGCGACCTCTCCCTCGAACGGGCACCCGAACGCGGCGGACAACGTGAACGTGGTTCGCAGGCCGGCGTCCTTCGCGCCCCTGCAGACCTCGCTGAGCACCCGGACGGACTCTGCGACCGACATGCCCTGGTTGCGCTGGCTGAAGGTCTCGGTGCACAGGACGACGAGGTTCACCTCGTCCACACCGGCAGCGAGCGCACGGTCGAGCCCGCGGCCGTTGAGGACCAGGCCCGAGTAGCTGACGCCGGCCGACCGGGGCAGCGCGCTCATCACCGCCTCCGCGTCAGCCATCTGCGGGACGGCGTCCGGGCGCACGAACGACACCGCTTCGACCCGGCGCAGGCCGGCCGCGACCGACCGCCGTACCAGCTCGACCTTGCTGGCCGTAGGAAGGAGCGTGCTCTCGTTCTGCAGACCGTCGCGCGGTGCGACCTCCACGATGCTGACGTCCATCAGTGCCGCCTCTCGCGCAGGGTGTCCAGGCTGAGCGTGACGTACCGCCGTGCCACCGCCGCCGGCTTGTCAGGGCCGTCGAGCCGGAACCACACAGCCACCGCTTGGCACATCGCGAGGATGGCGCGGCTGGCCTCCACCGGGAGCGGCGTGTGCAGCTGACCGGTGCGTACCCCGGTGAGGACGGTCCGTCGGAGCATCGCCTCGAGCTCGTCGCGCTTGGCGACGTACCGTGCGCGGTTCTCAGGTTCGAGGCTGCGCAGCTCGGTGTCCAGGAACGCGAGGCCACGCCGGTGCGCCGAGAAGAGCACGAGGCACTCGACGAAGGCGGACAGCTGCGCGACGGGATCGTCGCCGGCACTCTCGACTGCCCGCTGACAACGGGTGAGGACGTCATCGATGCCCGTCTCGAGGAGGGCGACGAGGACGGCCTGCTTGTTCTGGTGGTGGTAGTAGATCATCGGGACCGTCACGCCGACCCTGGCCGCGATGTCACGCACCGAGGTCCCGTGGTAGCCGTGCTCGTTGAACGCCTCCATGGCGTGCCGGAGGATGGGATGGAGGGCGAGGGGCGGGAAGTCGCGCCAACCTGCGTCGGCGACGTCCGAGCGCTCCTGGGTGGCGCCAACGGTGGGCACGGTCAGCGCGGAGCCAGCCGGATGGCGCCGTCCAGCCGGATCGTCTCGCCGTTCAGCATGGAGTTCTCGATGATGTGCAGGACCAGTGCGGCGAACTCGCTCGGGTGCCCGAGCCGGGGCGGATGCGGTGTCTGGCGTCCGAGCGAGGCCTTGACGTCGTCGGGCAGCGCGGCGAGCATCGGCGTCTCGAACAGGCCGGGCGCGATCGTCATGACTCGGATGCTCCGGTCCGCGAGGTCGCGAGCCACCGGCAGCGTGAGCCCGACGACGCCTCCTTTGGACGCGGAGTAGGCCGCCTGGCCGACCTGCCCGTCGAACGCAGCCACCGAGGCGGTGTTGACGATCACGCCGCGATCGCCGTCGACCGGCTCGTTGCCGGCCATCCGCTGGGCCGCGAGCCGGATGACGTTGAACGTCCCGACCAGGTTGACCATGACCACGCTTGCGAACGCCTCCAACGGCATCGGCCCGGCGCGGCCGAGCACGCGAGCGGGGTTCCCGATGCCGGCGCAGCTGACCGCCACACGTAGGTCGCCGAGTTCGTGCGCGAGGTCCAGGGCGGACGAGACGTCTGACTCGGAGCAGACGTCGGTGGCCGCGAAACGGGCGTGCTCGCCGAGCTCGTCGGCGATCGCCTTGCCGTCTGACGACGCGAGGTCAGCAAGCACCACCCGGGCCCCGGCGTCGAGCAGGCGTCGCGCCGTGGCAAGTCCGAGCCCCGAGGCGCCGCCCGTGATGAGGGCGACGCTGTCCTCCACCCTCATGAGCACTCTCTCGTCTCGTACTTAACGACCGATAAATACATTCTTGCGCTCGAGCCGCTCCTGTCAAGGGCTGCGCACGTCGTCGCGTCACTTGATCGTGTATCCGGCGTCGACCTTCAGCTCGGTGCCCGTGACGTAGCGCGCTTCGTCCGAAGCCAGGTAGAGAATCGCGTTGCTGACATCCTCGGGCTCGACCCAGGGGACGGGGAGCGCATTGGTGGAGCGGTAGGCCTCCGCAGCCTGCTCCAACGTGGGCTCGGGGACGTCGGGAAGGAAGAGCTTGAACGCTTCCTCGTTGAGGATCATCGGCGTCCCGACCCCGGTCGGGTGGACCGTGTTGGCCCGGATGCTGCTCGGCGCGAGCTCCGCGGCGAACGTCCGCATGAGTCCGACGACCGCGTGCTTGGTCACCGAGTAGGGGCCGGCGTGCGGCGTGCCCTTGAGGCCCGCGGTCGAGGAGATCAGCACCAGGGAGCCGCCTCGGCCCTGCTCGATGAGCGTCGGGATGGCCGCCCGGCAGGTGTTCCACACCCCGGTGAGGTTGATGTCCATGATGTCGGCCCAGGCTCGCGGCGAGACCTGGTGGCACAGCCGCGCCGAGTTGAAGATCCCCGCGTTGGCCACCACGACGTCGACTCCGCCGAACTCGGCCATGCCGTCGGCCAGCGCTGACGACGAGGGTGTCGTGGTCGCGCACGTCAGCCTGGACGGCATGGATACGACCGCCGACGGCCCGCACGAGCCTGACCGTCTCCGCCAGGTCCGCGGGCGTCGCCGGCGGGTAGTAGCGCTTCGCGGTCTCGATCTCGGCGCAGATGTCGACAGCGATGATGTCGGCACCTTCAGCCGCGAGCCGGACTGCGGTGCTGCGACCGATGCCTCGGGCCGCACCCGTGATGAAAGCAACCTTGCCGTCCACACGTCCGGTCATCTCTTGTCGCCTCTCTGTCGCGAGTGGTGCTGGTCGGGAGCTGACCGGATCGTCGCTGACGTCGTCGCGGTCGCAGCAACGCGCGGCTCGGTGGGGATCGCCCGGCGCCCGGCCGGTAGCGGCCGACAGTGGTCGGTCGAGGCGGCACACCTTATGGCACACTCGCTGCCCTGTCCGAGTAATAGCTGTTTTCGAATTTCGCGATATCGACAGCAGAGGAGGACGAGCGGTGGACGATCTCCAAGACCTGCTGAGCGTCACGGCTGATTTCATCGAGAACACGGTCATGCCGGTCGACGACCGCTATGACGGTGACGTGACTGCAGCCGGCGGCGACGCGCTGCGCATCGAGCTCCAGGGCAAGGCCCGTGCGCTCGGCATCCTTGCTCCCCACGCGCCGACCGAGACCGGCGGTCGAGGGCTGACGATGACCGAGCGAGCACCGGTCTTCGAGGTCGCGGGCCGGTCGCTGTTCGGGCCGATGGCGCTGAACATCAACGCGCCGGACGAGGGGAACGTCCATCTGCTGGCGCACGTGGCCACCGCCGGTCAGCGGGAGCGCTACCTGCAGCCCCTGGTCGAGGGGAAGGTCAGATCCGCCTTCGCGATGACGGAGCCAGCGCCGGGGGCCGGCGCCGACCCGTCGATGCTCAGGACCAGGGCGGCACGGGTGGACGGTGGGTGGGTCATCAACGGGCAGAAGCGGTTCATCACCGGGGCCGACGGCGCTGGCTTCCAGATCATCATGGCCCGCACCAGCGGCGAGCCAGGGAGCGTTCGTGGTGCCACGATGTTCCTCGCTCCCTCGGACACCCCCGGCATCGAGGTGACCCGACACGTCGGCACCATCGACCGGTCGATGATCGGCGGGCACTGCGAGGTGACCTACAGCGACGTGTTCGTCCCTCAGGAGGCGGTGCTGGGCACCGTCGACGACGGCTTCGCCGCTGCGCAGGTCCGGCTCGGTGCCGCCCGGATGACGCACGTGATGCGCTGGACCGGTGCAGCGCAGCGGGCGCACGAGGTCGCGGTGCGCTACGTGGCCGAGCGCGAGGCATTCGGGTCCCGCCTGTCCGATCTCGGGATGATCCAGCAGCTCATCGCCGACAACGAGATCGACCTCGCGGGCTCGCGTGCGCTGATGCTGGCCGCCTGCGCCGAGCTCGACGCCGGTGGTCGCGCGTCGAAGGCGACGTCGATCGCGAAGGTCTTCGCCGCCGAGGCGCTCACCCGGGTGGCCGACCGCGCGGTGCAGATGTGCGGGGGTCTCGGTGTGTCCACCGACCTGCCGGTGGCGAAGATCGCGCGGGAGATCCGCCCGTTCCGGATCTACGACGGACCGTCGGAGGTGCACCGGTGGTCACTCGCGCGGCGGGCCGTCCGGCAGTTCGGCGGACCGCCCGCAGCGCGCGACTGAGCGGCCGC
>CAWFVK010000017.1:0-48023 GCA_963819215.1 uncultured Actinomycetota bacterium
TACGGCGGCCGACGGGGTCGTGCAGATCCGTGGCGAACTCGAAGGTCAACCGTCCTCGAACGGGTCGTCCGAGGAGTTGCTCGAGCTCTGCCTCCAAGCAGGCGCGGGGAATCATCAGGCACAACTGCTCACAGTCGGCGGACCAGCGAATGTCGGCTGGTGCGCCCGGGGAGAAGACGAGACCCTCACCCGGGCCGGTGCGTACCGGCTCGCTTGTGCCGCTTCTGGAGACTGCTCCACCCCGCAGAGGAACGTTCATGTGGAAGTTCTGAGCGTCAGCCGTGCGCAGCTCCACGGCGGTTCCGTAGGTCAGCCGCCCAGCAGTCAGTGCTCCCAAACGGAGACCAGCGAGCTCCATACCCAGCCGGGGCGAACCCGGAGAGAGGTCAAGACTGTTGGGAAGATAGAAGTCAGCGATCAACTGCTCGGCTTCGTCACGGTCGTCCGTCGCATGGCGCGCGTAGTCCGTCGTCCGCGACTTGTTTGCTCCCTGTCCCGGTCTGAGACCCGGGGAGAGCCCCGCATCATGAGCGGCGGTCATGGTCCATCTCCTGCGTGGTCCCGAGAGGGGGCAAGAATCGAACTAGCCCCTCCGCATTCGAGGGATGCTGCATTCGTCCGAGTGCCATGATACGCGGCGTTCTCGGTGGCTTTGGGGTTGCGAGGAGCCAGATAGCGCGGCCTCTCATCCGCATTGCGCATCATCGGGACAGGGCGCTTGCCAGTGCGTGCTGTGAGGCCCAGCATCAGAAGTTGGCTGCGGCCTCCCTGGCGCAGTCGGGTCACCATGGTGAAAACGGGCGGTGCCGTCGAAGGCGACGCTGACGACGGTCGGCGATCTCGTGCGGCACCCGCCTCCCGTCTGACTGGCCCTGACCCCTTCGGAATCTGCCCTGCGGGGATTGAGCGTCTGGACCCATCAGCACGGGGGCCTTCGGGTGAGTGGCTTGCTGGGACGAAGAGCTCGCGATCGGGGGAACGCCGGAGTCGAGGGGTAGCCGTACCCCACCTACCACCCCGCGGGCTTGAGCCCGAGGCGTAACAGCGAGTGACAGCAGCGCCCATGGACTCCGGTCGGCGGCACTGCGAGCGTTTCGCATGCCTTGCCGAAGGGCGCACTTCTCGTGTCGATGAACTGCCATGGCCTAGTGGGCCCATTCCTTGAGCGTCGGATCCGTACCCACGAGGCATGTGGTGGACACCGGGAAGCCGGCGAGCGCGTGGGCCGTCAGCCGGAGATGTCCTTCCAGGCACACCAACGCATCCGCGCTGGTCCCCGCCAGGATCATTGGCGGGAAGTGCTCCCCTGCGATCAGCGCCGCCGCGGCGAACTCGAATCGGGCATTCGGCACGTCGAAAGCCTCTACGCCCGCGCGGATGCGGTCGGCAGCATCACAAGCAAGTCGGCTCCCGCCAGAGAGCACGTTCCAGTACGAGTAATCGATGTATCGCACCCTCGCGAGCTCCCCGGGGGCCAGCCGTGCCCACACCCAGTGAACTGACCGAGGAAAGCCTGCGTCAAAGAGGTCCCGATCGAGTCCGTAGCCGCGGGTAGCTCCCAGGAGTCGGCTGCGCTGATCGTTGGCATCCGGGTCGGCAAGATCCGCGTCGAGGATGAGACTCACCGGCAAGCCCTCCTCAGCGAGCGCCTTCCTGATCCCGTCTCCGAAGCGCTCGCTGGCCAGTTCGCCGTGCAGGAAGCACGCGACCATCTCGTCCTCACTGCTCTCGGCCAGCACGCGCACACCCATAGTCAACAGTGGCTTCGGTGGTTGGGTCAGACGAATCGACCGCTCATGACGCTGTCCGTGGCGCGCTCGTCCTCCCGACCGCCGCTCGGAGTCGCGGCTCTCCTTCGCAGCCCCCAACGCACGAATGACGCCGCCGACTCGCGAGGAGAGTCGGTGGGCGCGCTGTCACGTGGGATGCAGGGTCGCACCCAGGGTTCGGCTTACCCCACTATCCCCTCCCGCGGGCGCGTCACCGCGGACACCCGCCGGGCTGATTCCGGCGGGTGTCCGCTCCGGGGCTTCGATGACGGCGTCCCCCAACTCGCTGGATCGGCGGACGGTGTGGCTGGCACGAGCGGCCGTCGAGGGTCGTGTGGGGGTGTCGGATTCGTCGGAGGCTGTTCGTCGGGTAGGCAGAGGATGGCCGAATGGACCATCGCTGCCGGAGGAGGAGATTCATGCCCGAGTACCTCATCGCATTCAATGACGAGTGGGTGCCTAACTACACCGTCGAAGAGATGGCCGAGAAGTCGAGGGCCGTCAAAGCCTTGCGTGCGGAGATGAAGGCGGCAGGTGTGTATGTCTTCCTCGGTGGTCTGGACGACTCGGCACCTGTCTACGGCGTCGAAGAGCGCGATGGTTCGCTCGTGTTCATTGATGGACCGTATGTGGAGACCAAGGAGCATCTCGGCGGGTTCGTCATCATCGAGGTGGAGACCGAGGCAGAGGCTCGAGATTGGGCTGGCGGGCGACGGTCGCCTGCGGTTGGCCACACGAGGTTCGGCGGTTCCAGGAGCCACCCACGACGTAGCCGGACACGCGTGCGACCTCGGTCGGCGGCCGCTGTCACGTCTGGTGAAGGGCGTCGTGAGGCGCTATGGCGTCGACGACCCTGGCCAGGCAACCAGCGGCGGTGGTCAGCGGGGCGCCCATTGCAGGATGATCAGGATCACCAAGGCCAAACCTACGCACCCAAGCCAGATCCACTCGGCTCGACCCCACTGCTTCATTGTGCGCCTTGCGCGCCGAGGAGGGCGCTGAAGGCGATCGACTATCGCGGTGAACGCGGCCGCGATAGCTGTGAGCAGCGCTGTGCTGCCCGACGCTGACCCAGGGGATGCCCACGCAGGGCCACACTCAAGACCAGACAAGACATGGAGCACGCCAGCAGGACCCACATCACCTGCCGGGCAGTCCACTCCCGCACAAGCCGAGTCGTGCCCTTTGGGCGAGACGTCTAAACGCTCGGGCCACTAGTCGCTCGTGCTGCGCCGGCCGGTCACCCATCAGCCAGGGGTGCACGCCGAGCCGGGAGGCGCTAGGCAGTAGGAACTCTCGCCCGCCGCGGCATCAGGCCGGGAGGTCAGACGCATCGCAGTCGAGGTCCCAGGATACGTATGGCCCGGGCTCCGAGCTGCAGTTGCTCTGGATGAGAGGGGCGCGAAGGCTGCCGAGGGTCATGCTGAAGTTCTCCCCGCTCGCCTCGGCCGGGATGTCGATGTCGGGACCGTTGTAGGGCGCGAGGGGATTCGGCGTGTTCTTCCAGTCGATCCGCACGTAGGGGCTGGTGTTCGCGGTGTTGGTGCCGGTCGAGGTGAGGCGGTAGCCCTCCGCCAGGTCCACCTGGGCCACAGCGTGCAGCCCGGGGGTTTGGCCGACATAGGCGGTCGCTGAGTAGTCGACTCGCTCCCACCGTGCGCTCTTCTCGAGGCTCGCCTGCTGGCACAGGATGATGGTGCCCTGGGTGACGCAGTTGCTCGGCCCCTGTGACTTCTCGAAGTCAGCCTGAGTGATGGGAGTGATGGTCACCTCGCCGCCGCTCACGTCGCCGGTGATCCCACCGCTGACCGCACTGCTGGATTGGGGCGCCGGTGAGGCCGATGCGCTGTGCTCGGCTCCGCCGAGGGCGACCAGGGCCAGGGGGACGATAGCGAGCAAGGACACGAGCTGTGGTCGGAATGTCATGAGCCAATCGTGCGCATCGGGCTCGATCCGGTCTGTCAGCCAGGTGACACAACGACAGACCATCCCTTGAGCCGAGGCGACACGCGTCGCGCTTTCCATCGGAGTCCGATCCTCTCCCCAGAACTGGGGTCGAGACAGATCACCTCATCTCCGCACAATCCTCACGTGATCCGATCCCTACGCATCGCCGCGCCCCTCTCCGTCGCCGCGATCACCCTGGCCACCCTCTGCGCCCCGCCCGCGTTCGCCGGACACACGCCGCCACCCGATGCCGGCGTGTGGTCTGTGACCAACGAGGGCTTCAGCGGCCACGAGGTCGTCGGGCAGTTCAAGGTCGCCCGGAACCACAAGTCCGTCACGGGATTCAAGATCAAGCTCAACTCCGACATGACGACCGCCTGCGGCTCCGGGACGGTCAAGGTCAGGGGCAAGCTGAAGCTGTACGAGGCCAAGGGGCAAGGCGAGTACGGCGCCTACGACCAGTGGGTGGTCGGCAAGAACAAGCCCTCGGCCGATCCCGTCATCCAGCCCGAGAAGATCACTATCATCCACAGCGGCAAGAAGCAGACCGCCCGCCTCTACATCGCCTTCGTGGGCCGCAAGGGCCACGACAAGGAAGGCAACGCCGGTGGCGAGCTCCTCTACAAGCACAGCGCCTGCGACATCCAGTTCACCGTGAAGAAGCTGGGGAGCGCAGCCTAGGCGCCAATCTGTCGAGCTGAGCGACGCCCGCCGAGCCCACCCCGTGGTCGGCGGGCGTTGCGGTGTCTCGGCTCTGGAAAGGGGAGGCGTGGCCCTATCGGCTGGCGCACCCCCGAGAAGCCGAGCGAGGTGTCACCACACCGCACGCGTGACGACGTCGTCGTGCGAGGGGTAGCCGTCCGCTCGGGGTGACCGAAGGCAGGCGCCACGCCCTCGCTCGTCCCACTCGAGCGTGGGCGCCTCCATGCGCGGGCCGCAACCCACCTCGCCGGGTGAAGACTGCGACCGCTCGCGTGTCGCACGCTCAAGGGTGTCGTGCGTGGTGCTCCTAGTCACCGCGCACGGCTCATCCGAACAGGGACCTTCGGATCGGGTGGCGCCCCGCATGGTCAGCGGAGCTGCCGGCTTGGGCGCCACCCACCTCGCCACCTCGTCAGCGGCTGCGCGAAACCCTCCGGGTGTGGCCCGATCGCGATGAGGTCGGCCAGGCCGACGAGCCAGTCGACGCAGTAAGGGTCGATGGGTCGAGGTCAGGAGAGGTTCGCCGCGTCCGACGCGTACTGCGCGCTGACCTGAGTAGCGGTGAGTGCTGTGTTGTAGAAGGAGACCTCGTCGATCGAGCCGTCGAAGAAGTACGAGTTGGGGGCCGTGGCCGTCGTCGAGTTGGTGCCGAAGACCGCTGAGAGGCCGCTGATGTCGACGTACCCGGCGCGGTAGTAGTAGGTGCCACTGCCGGGGTTGCCGTTCGCGGTCTGCGAGGCGACCAGGGCTCCGTCGACGTAGAGCGACATCGTGGTGCCGTCATAGGTCGCTACCGCCTGGTGCCAGTGACCGTCGTTGTACTCCTTGGTGGAACGGATGGTGGCGTTCGGCGGACCCGGCATCCCCCCGCCCGCTTGCGCGTCCATGGCGAAGGCCAGCTGGCCGTCGTCGTCGAGCCAGATCGCCCGATCGGCCGCAGGGTCGGTCCCGGTCTGGTTCTGGGAGCGACCCAGGAGCGTGCCACCGTCGAGGGCACTTCCCTTGAACCACACGGACTCCGAGAAGGTCGAGCTCAGGGGTGCTGGGCTGGCGGACGTCACGTAGCCGGTCGATCCATCGAGGTCGACCGAGCCACTGCCCGGAACCGCGCCGCTGGCGTCGCCGCTGGCTCCCCCCTCGAGCACCGCGGTCTCTCCGTTGCCGGAGGAGTCGCCGGTGTTCCCGTTGTCGAGCCGCCACCACAGCTGGGGGCTCGCCGAGGTCACCGTGGTGGGGTAGCTCGGGGGCGCCGCGGCAGCGCTCGCGGTGACCGCAGCCGCGTAGGGGGAGTAGCCGCTCGTGGAGGTTCCGTCGGTCGCGTTGTAGCGGAACTGGTACGCCGCGGTCGTGCTGGGCACCGTCACGTTGAACCGCACCGTGGGGCCCGACCACGGCCAGGACTCGACGGCGGACGAGCTGGCGACCAGGGTGCTGCCTCGGTAGAGGTTGTAGGTCAGCGAGCCGTTGTCGTAGTCATAGGTGGTCGGGACGCTGACGGTGACCTTCCCCGCAGCGGTGACCTGCACCGTCGGCGCGACCGTCGGCTTGACGGGCGCCGCGTTGCCGCTGGTCGACTTCGGCTGGAAGCGAGTCAGGCCCTGTTGGCTCACACCGTTGACCTGGGTGAACTCGCCGCCCACGACGAGCTGGGTGCCGTCGGTGCTCATGGTGTACGGGCCCAGGTAGTTGGGCGGACCACCATTGGTGTTCGGCGCCCAGTGGATGAAGGAGCCGTCGGTCAGGCTCTGCGCGATGAGGTGGTACGCCGCTCGGTTGTTGCGGTCGAAGCTGCCCACGAAGCCGCCGCCGGGGCCGCCCTCGTTGTAGGCGCAGTCGTGCATGTGCGAGCCCTTGTAGAGCACGCCGTTCACGATCGCCAGGGCCGCGGTGGCCCCCTCGCAGGCGTTGTTCCAGAGCACCGAGCCGGCACCTGAGGTACCGCCCGTCGAGATCGCGACGTCGCCGTCGTAGCAGCCGGGCTGCGCCCCGTCGCCGGCGACGTAGACCACGCCGTTCGCGTACAGCAGCTCGTCGGTGTCCGAGGTGCACATGGCCGTGTTGGGCAGCAGGCTGTTGCCCGCCCAGGTCTGCTCGGCGCCGGTCGTCGGATTCAACGCGGCCAGCGCGTGCGAGCTGACTCCGGCGATGGTGTTGAAGTTGCCACCGACGATCAGCCGGTTGCTCCCGTCGTCGGTCACGGCCATCGAGGAGACCTCGGCGTCGGCCGTCGCCGTGAAAGCCGTCATCAGCGACCCGGTGGTCGAGGAGACCTCAGCCAGACGGGCGTGGGCAGTGTTGCCGACCTTGCCGAACGTTCCCCCGATGTAGATGCCGGTGCTGCCCAGCGCGACGGAATAGCCGTTGCCGCCCGTGGCATTCGGGTTCCAGCTGGTCAGCGCTCCGGACGTGGTCAGCGCCGCGAAGTGGTTGCGGGCGGTGCCGTTGACCGTGGTGAAGGTCCCAGCGATGTAGATGGTCGATCCGTCGGGCGAGATGGTGATCCCGTACACGGTGCCGTTGAGCGTCGGATCGAACGACGTCACCACACCCGTGCTGGCGTTGAATGCTGCGAGATACGTGCGCGAGGTCTGGTTCTGGCCCGAGGCGCTGCCGGGCGGCCGGACGTGGGTGAACGCGCCGCCGGCGTAGATCACCCCGCCGCTGATCTTGGTCGCCCAGACGGTCCCGTCGGTCTGGTAGATGCTCGAGGCTGTCCCGCTGAGCCCTTGATCCGGGCCCAAGGCGGCACCCGGCCTCACGGCAGCGCCGGCGGGAGCAACGGTCATCGCGCTCACGACGACAGGGACCAGACCTACGGCAGCCAACAGCCGCCAACGACGAGACGAACGACGCATTCCCCGAACCTGACTCTTGCGGAGCGCCCGAGCGCTCAAACGAACCCCGATGCCAGGGAACCTAGCTGCTCGCCCGCAGGCCACCTACGGCACGACGAGCTCAGGGTGACAAGATCACCAGAATTGGGGGCCGGACCCTCCGCGAGTAGGTGATACGTCGGTGGCGGCGCACGCTCGGCGACCCGAGGGGGAGCGCCAGGCGCTCGCGCACTGCCTCGCCGCCGCGGCAACGGTCGCCATCCGGGACAACCCACCTCGCCGGGTGAAGACGTCCGCGGCTCACGAGCGCACTCTCGAAGGGTCGAGCGGGGTGCTCCGATTACACCGCGCACGGCGCATCCGAGGGCCTTCGGAGCAAGGGTGGCGCCCCGCGCAGCCAGCTGTACGCAGCGCGGGGCGTCATCTCCCGTGAGTCCCGCATCGTCTAGCCAGGGAGTTCGTCAGATGACCTCAGCACCGCTCGAGCCGGCCAGCGACCCAGACCTCACCCCGGACCCCGAGGAGCCCAACCCGCCCTCACCCGACCAGCCGGGCGAGACCGGCGACAATCCCGACTCAGATGCCACGAAATGACGCCATGAGCGAGATGGCGGGACCCCCGAGGGTCTGCGTCCTCACCAGGGCGGACTAGACGTGAGTGCCCTTGGGTGAGGGCCCGTAGGCGTTGTCGGGCTCGCTGTCGCGGATGAAGAACCCGAAGATCAAGATGAGAGCGCCGATCACCGGGATGATGCCCAGGAGCTGCAGCCACCCGGTCTTGCCGACGTCGTGGAGCCGTCGCGCGCCGACGGCGAGGCCCGGGAGGAGCAGAGCCAGAGCCGCCAGCCCTTCGATGAGGCCGAAGCTGCCCGAGCGGGTGCCGATGATGGCGTCGATGATGCTGGCGACAATCGAGACGATCAGGTCGAAGACCACGAACCACCAGTACTCCGACCGCCGAGCTCGTCCACTGAAGTCGACGTACTTGCTCAGGCAGACCTTGACCGCATCTGGGAACGACACGAGCACCTCCAGGCGATGAGAATCGTGGCCGACCTGGCGACCAGCCTGGTCGGACCCTACTCATTGTTAGCGGATCGAGCGGGAACCTTCACGCATTCGGGAGCCGCGACCCGCTCGTCACGGGCTTCGCCGCCCCCACCGTCGGCCTCGGGTTCAGGGAGACCGTCTGCACGTGGGTGAGCTGACCGGCCAGGTGGGTGTTCAGCCTGAGGCTCTAGACGTTTCGCTCCGACGGCGGCGCGGACGCAGGTGCGGGGTCTTCGGACTCCTGATCGCTCCAGACCTCGGCCTCGTACTCGTCGGACTTGGTGTTCACATCGGGATCGACGTGATCCGCAGCCCGGAGCTTGTCCTCGTAGCCCGCTTGGTCGACCTGGTGAGCCTGCTCCGCCGAAGCCGCACGCTCTTGGGCGCGCTCGGCCTCTGCCTTGGCCAGCTCGGCCTGCGCGCGGGCCTCATCGGCCTGGCGCTTGGACTCGCTCAGCGCCGACGCCTGCTCGGACGCGTCCTGCCGCAGGTGTGTCGCCTCGGCGCGGCGTTGCTCGGTACGGCGTCGACGTCCCCACGTGGCGACCAAGCCGGCCACCACCAGGACGACGACGATCACGATCACCCATGTCAGCCACATTGGCACGAGAGGCTTCCTTCCGAAGATGGTCGTCGGCTGGAAACGCCGACGTCGTACTCGATCCGCCCGGGTCCTAGACGGCCGGCGGCGGGTCGTTGCGCTGCTGCTGCTCGGTCGTGGTCTGGGTGCCGTCGCGATGCGTTGTCGTGGCAACCGTGCGTGTCGCCCGCCCACGGTTCAAGGTGACGGCTGTCAGCACGATCATCAGCACTCCGACGAGGGTGAGAATCCAGCCCACCAGCGTGAGATCGACGTTGTTGATGGTGTCCTGGACGGCGAGGGCGAGAATCAAGCCCACCGCCAGCAAGAAGATGCCGAATCCGTATCCCATTCAGTCCGCTCCCTTTCATCGGTGTGTCCGAGCTGAACGCGACCGCCTTCGTTCCCCCGGGGAGAAGTCTCAAACCTCGATGCTCGACGGGACGGGTGCTCACCTGGCCCGCAGCACCGCCCAGCGCCGCCCAGCGCCGCTGCGTCAGGCGTCGTCGGCGCCTTCGGCGTCGGAGCCGATCTGGTCCCCGCCCCGGTCCTGACGCTCGGGGGCGCTGGTGTCGCGCTCGCCGTCCGTGGCCTCGCCGCCGCCGCCGGTCCGCCCGACGCGCTCGCTGCTGACGCCCATGCCTCCCGCAGCGCGGTCAGGCCCGCCGGCGTTCGGACTCGACTCGTTGAGCTCCGACGACTGCTCGTCCGCGGCTCCATCTGAGTGCTGCTCGCTCATGGCCAGACCTGTTCTCTCCTCGCGGTCGCCCGCGGCGTCGGGTGGATTGTCTCGACGTCGTACCCCTGCCGCTCAGGAGCGAACCACCGGCGGACGAGCCCACCGGCCGGGGCGGGGTTGCGCGCCTGACCCCGGCGGTGGGCTCGGTCCGGACCAGCGGTGTGGGTGCGTAACCCCCGAGAGTCCGGCTGGTAGTCGAGGACGATACGGCCAGCGAGGATGGAGGAGTAGACCCTTATGGGTGTGCTGGCCGCGCGTCAGCCGCGTTGGTCGAGGTGCTCCTGGGCGACGTCGATGAGGCGGCGACGGAAGGAGCGGGCTTCCTGGCGAAGGCCGTGGAAAGCCTCGTCGAGGCTGATGCCGAGCCGCTGGGCCACGGCGCCCTTGGCCTGCTCGATGACGATGCGGCTCTGCAACGCCGTCTGCAACTGCTCGGTCAGCTCCTCGGAGCGGGACACCGCGCGCTCTTGGAGAATCGCGATCGTGGCGACGTCCGCCAGCGCCTGGATGACGCTGAGGTCCTGGTCCTGGAGGATGGTGTCGACTCCGAAGAGGTTCAGCGCCCCGATGGTCTCCGACCTCAGGCGAAGCGGGAAGGCGTGGACCGACGTGAAGCCGGCGCTACTGGCCACGGGGGCGAAGACCGGCCAGCGCTCCTCGGCGGTTCGGAGGTCGGCGTTGATGACCCGCTGCCCTGAGTTGAAGCAGTCCAGGCAGGGCCCCTGGGAGGCCTGGAGCTGGAGCAGCTCCAGCATCCGGCCCGTCGGGCTCGTGGCGGCCATGAACCGCAGTCCGTCGCCGGGGTTCGACAACATCAAACCTGCGGCGGCGACCCCCGTGATGGCGACGGCGCGCTCGGTGAGCGTCTGCAGGAGGTCGACGATGTCGAAGTCGTCCACGAGCGAGTCTGCGAGCTCGACGAAGGTCTGGGCCAGCTCCTCGGTCTCGATCATGCGGGTCCCTCCTCCGGTGTTGCACTCATGGTGCGCCTCATGACAGCTCTGTCGTGGGATCCAGGCGGCGCTCGACGATGTCCATCGCCACCGCGTCGAGACTGCGACCGACGGTGAAGGAGTAGGCACGCATCCGGTCCAGCGCCTCAGCCAGGCCCACGGCGAGCGCCACCATCACCATGCCCTGAGCCTGGAAGACCTCCGTCCGGAGGTCCAGCAGGCTGCTGACGCGGTCGACGGGAGTCGTGTGTCTCGTTGTCTTCGGGGTCTCGAACGAGCGCATCGGTGGCCAGGTCTGCGAAGGCAGCGCCTCGGCTGACCTCCCGGTCGTCCAGCGCGCGTGGGCTGGCGTCGTACATGCTCAGTGCGCCGAGCCGAGCAGCGCCGGCCAGCATCGGGAAGGCGAACGCCGCGCAGATGCCCTTCTCGCCGGCCAGCGACGAGAACGCCGGCCAGGAGGCATCGCCTCCCGCGTGCAAGTCGCTGACCAAGACCGGACGTCGCCTCTCGTACGCCGCGCGCGACGGTCCCTCGCCGAGGTCGAACTCGAGGGCGGCAATGGTCCGGATGGCGGTGCTCGACGCACTGGCGACGGCCTGATGGCCTGCCTTGGAGATCACCGTGATCGCCGTGCCGGACATCCGGAGCGACTGCGTACTGGCTCGGCAGATCCGGCTGAGTCTCGAGCCGACGTCGTCAGGGTCGCTACCGGGCTGGCGTTCGACCATGCGGATGGCCCAGGCCCGGGAATCAGCTCTTCCGCGCGCCTCAGCGATCGCACGTCCCTGGGGCGCTTTCACTCATCGAGCTGTACTCACCCCTCCATGCTAGTCGGTCGGTGCTGATCGGCGCGGCGCGCGGACGGCTGGGGAGTGGCGGATGGGCATCGCGGATCTGGGTAACCGGACGTAGTCCGCACCCCATCGGAGGTACTTCATGGCCCAGCCCTCGGCGAGCCGCAACGTCTCGCGAGCGGCCGTGCTCCAGGGAACCCCCATCACGCACTCCTATGCCGAGCTCACGCGCATCGTTCGGCAGGAGGGCCTCCTGGCACGAAGACACGGGTGGTACCTGAGTCGCATCGCCGCGGCCGTCGTCACCTTCGGGTGCCTGGTGGTCGCGGTGTGGCTTGTCGGCAACTCCTGGTGGCAGCTCGTACTGGCGGCCGCTCTCGGACTCCTGATCACGCAGTTCGGCTTCCTCGGCCACGACGCGGCACATCGTCAGATCTTCGCCAGCGGTCCTTGGAACGACTGGACCGCACGCGTGCTCGCGGGCGGCTTCGCCGGCTTGAGCTTCGGGTGGTGGCGCGGCAAGCACAGTCGCCATCACGCCCGGCCGAACCAGGCGGGCCACGACCCGGACATCGCTCCGGGTCTGCTCGCCTTCACCGGTGAGATCGCCGATGCCCGGACGTCGGGGCTGAGCGGCTGGTTCACCCGGCACCAGGGGTGGCTGTTCTTTCCCCTCCTGACCTTCGAAGGGCTCAACCTGCACGTCGCGAGCGTGCGGCACCTCGTCGGGAGAGCACCCGTGCGGCACCGCACCACCGAGCTCTCCTTGGTGATCCTTCGGCTGGGGACGAACGTCTTCGGCCTGCTCCTCGTGATGTCGCCCGCCAAGGCGGGCGTGTTCCTCGTCGTCCAGCTGGCCGTCTTCGGCGTGGGGCTGGGCGGATCGTTCGCCCCCAACCACAAGGGGATGCCGATCGTCCCGAGCACGATGCAGGTCGACTTCCTGCAGCGGCAGGTCCTGATGTCGCGCAACGTCCGCGGGGGCCCCGTCGTCGACGTGGTGATGGGCGGGCTGAACTACCAGATCGAGCACCATCTCTTCCCCTCGATGGCGCGCCCCCAGCTGCGCAAGGCCCAGGCCGTGGTCCGCTCCTACTGCGCGCAGCACGGCGTGCCGTACGTCGAGGTCGGCCTGTTCGAGTCGTACGGCATCGTCGTCGACTACCTCAACAACGTCGGCCTGCGCGCCCGCGACCCCTTCCAGTGTCCCGCGGCCGGCGCTCTTCGCTGGGGCGACTTCTGAGCCTGCACGTCCCGAGCTCGGTCGCTCCACCTCACCCACCTGAAAGGCACACCTGATGACTCCGAAGGCCCCCTCTGCGGGCGACCAGGCCGGAGACGCCCGCGTCCCGCTCCGGATCGCGCTCAACCCCAACCCCCGCACCCCCGTCGACGGCGCGTGGTGGCCGCAGTCTCGCGACCTGCAGGTCGAGGGCGCCGACCTCATCGACAACTTCCCCGTCGCTGCCGGCCGCGTGTCACGCGTGCTGTTCTCGCGTCCCGACTGGGATCTGCCCGACACCAGAGTCCGTCGCATCGACACCGCGACGAGACGGGTCAAGGCCGGGTCGTTTCCCGAGGACGACACCCACGTGATGATCACCGCCATGTCCTCCGGGCAGCGCCTCCGGCTCCTGGTCATCCCCAGTGCCACCGCCGCCGAGGAGGCGGACGACCTCATGCACCGCGCCGCCGACGAGCACAACGAGCTACGAGCCGCCGAGCTGCTCGAGCTCTGAGCCACGTGGTTTCGAGCGCAGCGCCACGGAGCACAGCGCCACGGGGCACAGCGTCACCGCATCAGCCGGCGCGGCGAGGGTACGGTGGCGGCTCAGGGGCCGACCGCGCAGGCGGCCTCGACGGCGCCACCGCCATGGGTTGAGGAGAGTCGATGACAGATCCCGATTCCTTGGACGAAGCGACGGTCCCTGCCGACGTCACGGACGAGACGGTCGCCGAGCCCGCCCCGCAGGAGGCGGAGACCGTGAACCCGCTGCGTGGCTCGCGGACCAGCGGTGTCTGGGTCGGCGTCACCGCGCTGGCGGTCATCTTGGTGCTGCTCGTGGTCTTCATCGCCCAGAACACGGCTCGCGTATCGGTGAAGTTCTTCGGGTGGACGTGGCACGCGCCGCTGGCCGTCGTGATCCTCACGGGAGTCGTCGCGGGGATGGTGCTCGCGGTGGTCGCCGGGACGATGCGCATCTGGCAGCTGCATCGCCGGGTACGGCGAGCCGGGTAGCCCCCGTAGCCTGGCAACGGGCCCGACTCGGGCCGGCATGTCGAGATTCGCTTGCGGGTACCCACAGCTGAACCGACGGGTGCCCCGTCTGCGTATCGCCGTTGGAATCAGTCTGGGGGAGGCGAGTGCCTGGTGTCTGACGCCGACGCGCCCTCGGCCACGGCGGCCCTGCTGCGGGCGGCCCACATCGGCCCCACCCTGGCGGTCACCACCGTCGTCGCACTCCTCGCCGTGGGCCAGCACCTCCCCGCCGATCGCGGCGTCCTGGTGACGGCAGCCGTCTTCAGCGGGCAGCTCACGATCGGGTGGGGCAACGACCTGCTCGACGAGGATCGGGACCGCCAGGTCGGCCGCGAGAGCAAGCCGCTGGTCAACGGGGCGGTGTCGTCGAAGACGGTCATGCGCTGCCTCGTCGTCGCGGCCGTGGGCTGTGTCGTGCTGTCCCTCACCGTCGGCTGGCGCAGCGCGGTCGTGCACCTCGGCCTCGGGGTCGCCAGCGGACACGTCTACAACCTTGCCCTGAAGCGCACCCCGTGGTCGTGGCTTCCCTACGCGACGGCGTTCGGGACGCTGCCGGCCGTGGTGACCCTGGCGGACGTCCCCCACCCCTGGCCGCCTCTGTGGATGATGGCCGCGGCCGCGGCTCTGGGCGTCGCCGCACACTTCCTGAACGTGCTTCCCGACCTCGGCGCCGATCTCGTGACCGGCGTGCGCGGCCTGCCGCATCGGATCGGCCCCGTCGCGAGCCGGGCCATGGCCACTCCTGCTGCTGGTCGTCGCCTCGCTCCTCGCGGCTCTCGGTCCGAAGGGCTCGCCGACTCCGCAGACCTGGGCGGCCGTCGCGCTCGCCGTCGTGGCCGCCCTGGCCGTGTGGCCGCCTGCGGCCGCGGCCAGACGCCGTTCAAGGCCGCGGCGGCCATCGCCCTCGTCGACGCACTACTGCTGACGGTCCTGTCCTCATGAGCTCCTGGGACCTGGCGATCGTCGGCGCCGGACCCGCCGGCGCGGCGGCGGCGATCGGCGCACTGAACGCCGACCCGACGCTGCGGGTCGTGCTCCTGGACCGATCGACGTTCCCTCGCGACAAGTCGTGCGGCGACGGCATCGCGCCGCAGGTGCTGGATCTCCTCGACGAGGCCGGCGTGCCCTCACCCGTCGGGGATGCGACCGGGAGTGCCCCGGCTTCGGCTCCGGCGGGGCGAGCTCGAGGTGGACCGCGAGCTCGCGCGCAGCACGTGGGTCATCCCGCGGCTCCGAGTTCGACCAGCGCCTGGTCACGGCGGCCCAGGCTGCCGGCGCCGAGCTGCGCCACGAGCGCGTCCGGAGGTGCGACGAGGTGCGCACGAGCGCGAGGAGACGCCGTCCGGCTGGACGACCGGCACGAGGCTCGGGTCGTGATCGGCGCCGACGGCGCCCACTCCGTCGTACGCCGGGCCTCGGGCTCGCCGCCGGGCCGATGGCGGTGGCGATTCGTGGCTATGCGCCGACGCCGAGGGCCCGCGCAGGCGCCCAGGTCATCGCGTTCGACACCGGTCGGCAGCCGGCGTACGCCTGGTCGTTCGACCGCGGCGACGGCCTCAGCAACGTGGGGTACGGCGTGCTGGCCGGCCAGCGGGGTGCCGCTGACCAAGGCACATCTGCTGGCGCGGCTGGACGCACTCCTGCCCGGCGCCACCACCGGCGGCCGCGACTGGAAGGGTCACCAGCTGCCCTTGTCCACCGGAAGCTGGACGCCGCCGCGGCGGCCCGGTGCTGCTCGCCGGCGATGCCGCCGGGCTGGTGAACCCGATGACGGGCGAGGGCATCTACTACGCCGTCGCCACCGGTCTCGCGGCCGGCCGGGCCGCCGCGCCGGCGCTCGGCTGCCGGCGACCCGGGCTCGGCCGGCGGCCGCCATGCTGCGGAGATCGGCCCGCTGCTCGACACGCCACCTGCGCCACGTCCGGCTGGCGGGACGGCTGTGCCGCCACGGCGCGGTCGTCGACGCGGGCCTGCGCGCGGCGCGTCGCCGACCAGGGGTCTTCGACGACCTGGTCGAGCTCGGCCTCGCCGGGGCCGGATCACGCCGGCCGTCGCTGCGCGGCCTGGCCCGCCACCTGGTCTCGACCGCAGCCCACCGTCACCTCACCGGCACGTCCACACCGGAGCCACGAGGAGACACGCATCATGCGAGTCCTGAGCGTCCAAGGCGTCCTGCCCGAGCACCGCTACCCGCAGGCGGAGCTGACCCAGGCGTTCACCCACGAGCTGCTGCGCGGCGCCGTGGACGAGGCCGTGGTGGCCCGGATCCACGCCAACGCCGGCGTCGAGTGGCGCCACCTGGCCCTGCCCATGCGACCGCTACGGCGAGCTGACGGGCTTCACCGAGGCCAACGACGCCTTCATCGAGGTCGGGTGTCGAGCTCGGCGCCCGGGCCGTCACCGATGCCCTCAAGGCGGCCGGGCTCACCCCGGAGGACGTCGACCTCATCGTCTCCGCGACGGTCACAGGGCTCGCCGTACCCTCGCTGGACGCGCGGGTCGCCGCGCTGATCGGGATGCGCCCGGACGTCATCCGGGTGCCGCTGGTCGGGCTGGGCTGCGTCGCCGGGGCGGCCGGCATCGCGCGCGCTGCACGACTATCTCGTCGGCCACCCCGACAGCGTGGCCGTGCTGATGTCGGTGGAGCTCTGCTCGCTGACCCTCCAGCGCGACGACACGTCGCTGGCGAACCTGGTGGCCAGCGGACTCTTCGGCGACGGCGCCGCGGCGGTCGTGGCGGTCGGGAGCGAGCGTGCGACGGCACGCGACGGCGCCACGGCGTGGTCCAGCCGGACGTGCTCGCCACCCGCAGCCGCCTCTACCCGGACTCCGAGCGGACGATGGGCTGGGACGTCGGCAGCACCGGCTTGCAGGATCGTGCTCGACGCGCAACGTGCCCGGCGCTGGTGGAGCGCTACATCGGCGAGGACGTCGACGGCTTCCTCGCCGACCACGGGCTCACCCAGCGACGACATCGAGTGGTGCGTCGCTCACCCGGGCGGTCCGAAGGTGCTCGAGGCGATGCAGGACGCGCTCGGGCGTGCCGCGCGAGGCCCTCGCAGGTCACCTGGACGTCGCTGGCCCAGATCGGCAACCTGTCGTCGGCCTCGGTGCTGCACGTGCTGGCCGACACGCTGCGCCGACCGGCCGCCGCGCCCCGGGCTCCTACGGCCTGATGCTCGCGATGGGGCCGGGCTTCTGCTCCGAGCTCGTCCTGCTGCGGGCGCCGGAGGTGGCCGCATGATCTGGTACACCGCTCGCTGGTCGTCGCCGGTCGGGCTCGAGCGCCTCGCCGAGCTGGTGGTCTCCAAGCGCAACGCCGCCTGGAGCCTCGCGCGCGGCGGCGTCGAGAGCGGGCAGGGCCACTACCCGGTGATGGTGGTGCTGCACACCGGGCTGCTGGTCGGCGCTGCTGGTCGAGGTCTGGCTCGGCGACCGACGTTCGTCCCGGCGCTCGGGCTGGACCATGCTCGTGCTGGTGGTCGCCGCCCAGGCGCTGCGCTGGTGGTGCATCGCGCACGCTCGGCCGGCAGTGGAACACCCGCGTCATCGTCGTGCCCGGGCCTGCCGCGCGTGACGGGCGGCCCCTACCGGTTCCTGTCGCACCCCAACTACGTCGCGGTGGTCGTCGAGGGGCTCGCCCTGCCGCTGGTGCACTCGGCCTGGATCACCGCGCTCGTCTTCACCGTCGCAACGCGTGCCTGCTGGCGTCCGGCATCCGCGTCGAGAACCGTGCGTTGGCTGCTGCCGAGCCCGCCTCGGGCCGACCGGCCCGACCGCAGGTGCGCCGTGAGGGACCTCCTGGTCGTCGGCGGCGGGCCCGGCCGGGCTGGCGACCGCGCTGTACGCCGCCCGCGCCGGGCTCGACGTCGACGGTGTGGGACAAGCGCGTCGGCGTCATCGACAAGGCCTGCGGCGAGGGGCTGATGCCCGGAGCGGTCGCCGCGCTCGCCGAGCCTCGGCGTCGAGCCCTCCGGGCGCCGGCTCGCGGGGATCCGCTACGTCGACGGCGCCGCGTGCCGCGAGGCGCCGTTCCGCAGCCGGGCCCGGGCGCGGCGTCCGGCGGACGACGCTGCACGCGCGCATGCGCGCGGCGGTCGAGGCGCGGGCGTCCGGTCGAGCGCGCGCTGCCGGCGACTCCGCCAGGACGACGGACGGCGTCCGGGTCGACGGCGAGCGATTCCGCTACCTCGTCGCCGCCGACGGCCTGCACTCGCCGGTGCGGCGCGCTGCTCGGCCTCGAGCAGCCGAGCCGCGCGCCACCGGCGCTACGGCCTGCGCCGCCACTACCGGCTCGCGCCCTGGACGTCGTACGTCGAGGTGCACTGGGCCGACGACGTCGAGGCCTACGTGACGCCGGTCGCCGCACGACCTGGTCGGCGTCGCCGTGCTCGACCTCCGCGCGCGGCTCCTTCGACGAGCAGCTCGCGCGGTTCCCCTCGCTCGTGGCCAGGCTGCGCGATGCGCGATCCCGCCGGGGAGGTGCTGGGTGCCGGGCCACTGCGGCAGCGAGTGCGGCGCAGGTGGCGGGACGCGTGCTGCTGGTCGGCGACGCAGGAGGGTACGTCGACGCGCTCACCGGCGAGGGCGTCGCCCTGGGCGTGGCCCAGGCGCGCGCCGCCGTCGCCGCCCTCGTCGATCGCGACCCTGCGCGCTACGAGCAGGACTGGCGCCAGGTGACGCGTCGCTACCGCCTGCTGACCGGCGGGCTGCTCGGAGCGACCCGACTCTCGTCGGTCCGGCATCTGCTGGTGCCGGCTGCGGAGCGGCTGCCCCGCGTGTTCGGCGTCGCGGTCAACGCCCTGGCGCGGCCGGCATGAGCGCCGATCCGACCACGGGCCCCACCGCTGGCCCGATCAAGATCGTGGAGGAGGTCGTCCTGCTGGACGAGGCGGGGCGGGCGATCGGCACGGCGCCGAAGGCCACCGTGCACCACGCGCACACGCCGTTGCACCTCGCCTTCTCCTGCTACGTCCTCGATCCGGCCGGGCGACTGCTGGTGACCCGGCGAGCCCTCGACAAGGCGACCTTCCCCGGCGTGTGGACCAACAGCTTCTGCGGCCATCCCGGTCCGGGCGAGGAGCTCGCCGCAGCGGTGCAGCGGCGCGCGCGCGAGGAGCTGGGCCTGCAGCTCGAGGAGCTCCGGCTCGTCCTGCCCGGCTTCCGCTACCAGGCGACGGCGGCCAACGGCGTCCGCGAGAACGAGCTCTGCCCGGTCTACGCCGCGGTTACCCGCTCCACGCCTCGGCCGGACCCGGCCGAGATCGCGGAGCTGGCGTGGGAGCCGTGGCCGGAGTTCCGTGACGCCGTGCTGGGCGGCGATCGAGAGGTCTCCGTCTGGTGCGCCGAGCAGGTTCCCGAGCTGTCCCGGTGCGAGCTTTCGGACGGCGGATTCGAGGAGGCGTCGTCGGCACTGCTGCCGCCGGCCGCTCGCCTCGCCGACCTGTGACGAGGCTCCGCGTGCCTCAGAGATCGACCAGATAGGACGCGAATCCGTCGGTCGCGCGCCCGTGGAGCCGTGACGAGGTGAGCACGGGATGCCGCGCAGTGCGTACGACGCGGGCGCCCGCCGTCCGCAGGCGCTCGGCGAGGTCGACGTCCTCGCCGCTCTGCAGTGGGCGGAACCCGCCGACGGAGTCGTACGCCGAGAGCCGGAAGCCCAGGTTGGCGCCGTGCACGTGGGTGTGGCCGTCCTCGAGCACGTGTCGGCGAAGCCACCTACGTCGGGCCCTCGCGGAGATGTGCCCCTCGTCGGGCCGCACGGTGCCGAGCACGAGATCGGCGCCCTGGAGGGCGAGGTGGATCTGCGAGACGAGCCAGTCGTCGGGCACCTGGCTGTCGGCGTCGGTGCACGCGATCCACGTGCTCTCGGGCCGGACGACATGCGCGAGTCGTCGCGCGCGCTCGATCCCGGCCGCGCGAGCGGCGCCCACACAGCGCAGCTGCATCGGGAACGCGGTCACTCTCGCGAAGGAGGCCGCCACCTCGGCGGAGCCGTCGTCGCAGGCGTCGAGCACGACGGTCACCGACGTCCTCACGCGCGGCCAGGCGGCGGTGACCTCGTGCACCGCGCGCCCGATCGCACGGAGCTGGCGGCCGAGCAGCTGCTCCTCCTGGTGGGCCGGCACCACGACGTGCATTCCGTCGACGATCATCGGTCGGACGCCGGCCACGCGGCGGCATGCACCCGGATCTCGACGTCCCGGTCGGCGTACGTCGCCTGCAGCGGGAGCGGCAGCCGCCTCTCGAACTCGCGGTGCACGGCGGCGGCGTCGAGCACCCATCCCCGCACGGGGTGTCGCCAGTGGCAGAGCACGACCGCGGCATCGGGCGCCAAAGATCCGGCGACGCGATCGACGACGCGGGTGAGCTCGTCCGGGCTCAGGAAGTAGCCGACCTCGGAGAGCACGACCAGGTCGAACTCGCCGTCGGGCCACTGCGCCGGCACGTCGAGCTGCTGGAGGTCGACGTGCCGGGTGTCGCCGAGCCGCCGGCGTGCCGCGCCGGATCGCGGACGGAGGAGCTGTCGACGCCCGTCACGGCACTCGCGCGCGCCGTCAGCGCCTCGGTGAGCGCGCCGGTGGAGCAGCCGATCTCGAGCGCCGCTCGGACCTCGGCGCGAGGCAGCATGGCCAGCAGGAGGTCGCGCTTGCGCCGCTCGTACCACCGGCTGTCGACGCCCCACGGATCGGGATCGTCGAGATGGAGGCGCTCGAGGGTGTCGTCGGCGCACTCGGCGCCGGGAGTCACGACGAACGGCTCGTCCGACCCTGGTCCGGGCCGGATCTCCCAGAGCTCGGCATCCGTACGCCGGGCGGTCACCGCCGCCGCACGGCCCACCGCCGCGCGGTCGGGGTGCCCGTCCTGGCGCCACGGAGACACCAGCGCGGTGCCGTGCCCTGGGCCGACGACGTCGACCAAGGCGGTCACGATCAGCTCCTCCTGGGCAGACAGCTCGCCGTACGGGACGCTGTCCGCGGCGCAGACGACCTCGACCTCGAGACCACGCGCTCGCGCGGCCTGCACGAGCGCGGTCACGCCGGGTGACTCGTCGCCGGGGTGCGCGCCGACGACCACGACCCGGCGTACGCCCTCCAGGCTCACCACCAGCGCCACCCGGGAGGATCGTCGAGGAGGCGACCTCCCGCGGTGGCGAGGTCTCGCTCGGCGTGGTGCTGACGCAGGTAGACCGTGAGGTCGGCGACGCGGCGTGCGTGCGCCTCCTCGCCGGTGAGGGGAGCGGGACCGAGGGCGTGCCCCACGCGTTGGAGGACCTCATCGGCAGTGTCGGCCACCACCTGCCGCACGGCTCCGGCGAGATGCACGCTCTCCGGCGCTGTCGTCGACGGATCGTCCGCGGCCTCCGCTGCGAGGGCGAGGACGGCGCGAGCCCGAGCCAGTGCGACGTCCACGGCGCCCAGGTGCATCAGGGCGAGCTGGTCCGGCGTACGCCTGGTCGCTGCGTCGCGGAGCCGACGGGCCAGCGCGACCGTCGCCCCGAACCAGACCGCCGCGACTCCCGCACCACCCCAGGCGAAGCCGGGTCTGGTCAGGTACCACTGCGGGCCACCGACCGCGTCGGCGCCGACCTCGTCGAAGCGGAGCCCGGTGCTGCGAACGTCGCGCAGCCCCCGGGCTGCCCAGGCGGCGCTCTGGCCGGCCGACTGACCGGCGTCCGAGACGCTGTGCACGCCAGAAGAATGGAGATCGACGGCGAACAGTCCACGCTCGTCCTCGTCGATCCAGGCGGTGACGAGCGCGCGATCCGCGAGCGCGGCCAGCGAGCACCACGGCTTCACGCCGTCCAGGGTCCAGCCGGAGCCGGCCGGCCGGGCATGCAGCCGATCGGTGCCCTCCGCGGCGTACACCTGCCAGAAGCCCGGGGGCACGACGTCGCCGTCCTCGTCGGCGGGACCGTCGGCGGGGGGTGCGTCGGCTCGGGCCTGGGCCAAGATCGCGAGCGCGTCGAGATGGGGCTCGACGACGCGAGCCACGGTCAGGTCGAGGGCGCCAAGGGTGGCCAGGAGCTCCCAGAGCGCCAGGGTCTCGCCCTGCGCGGGGACCGGAGCCCAGGCGCCGATCGCGACCGCTGCTCTGATGGCCCCGGCCAGGTCCGGCACGCCGTCCTCCACCGCGCCGCGGGCCTCGACGAGGGCGCGCAATGCCGGGGCCGCCGGGCCGCCGCGGCTCAACGTCACTGCGTGTCCCACGTGCGGCCCCCGGACGGTCGATAGCTGGTCGGTCACCATCCCAGTACCCGGGGCTCCGGGCGCTCATCCGCCCCTTTAGGGTGGGTTGACCGAGCCGGAGGGCACGGCTCCACGCCTCGGCCGACCGCCCGTCATCTGCTGGCACGTGTACCTGGCACGTGTACGTTGAAGTCACGACTGTGACTGTCGGATCGTGTGGGTCGCCTGGCGCCTGACGAATGCCGCCCAGGACAGCTAGCCCCGTCAGGGGGCAGGTGTGACCACTGGGCCGAGCGATCCTCGGGCTGATGCGCTGGCGGCGTTTCTCCGCAAGCGTGCGGCGCTGTTCTCGCTGTCTGCCGACGTCAACGGCTCGCCGCACATCGCCGAGGCCGGCATGACCCTGCTGGAGGCCGCGGGCGTGGCCGAGGATCTCGAAGACCTCGACCCGCTGCTGGCCCAGATGTCCGAGCGCGGCCTGTTCGAGTCGATGCCCGGGGGCACTGCCCGCGTCGTGGAGTCCGACGACCTCGGCCGGCTGCTCGCGCGCTCCATCCTCGACCCCTCCCGCGACGGTCGAGGCATTCTGATGGACCTCGCCGAAACGCTTCCGCCCTGGCGCTTCTGATGTGGCTCCGAGATCCCGAGCTCGACACCTTGTGGGGCTCCCTCGAGACCGCCCGGGCCCGGCACCGCGACGAGCTGATCGGGCGCACCGACGCGATGCTGGTCTTCTCGACCCGGTACGACGCGCTGCTGGCGCTGGAGGCGTACGCGAGCGCGCTCCAACGCCGCCAGCTCCCCGTGCCTCCCACCGTTCGCCGTGACCTCACCTTGCAGCGCAACCTCTGTCGCTCCTGGGAGCGCTGGCGGGGCGCCGAGCGGCCGGCGTAGCCCCACCCGGAAGGACCGGGTCGCGCGCGTTTGGCTCGCGAGCCGGTGGGAACGACAGGCTCGTGGCCTCGGGACCCCCCGTCCGGAGGTGCACCGCGCCCCGCCGGATCCCCCATGCCGAGCGGGGCGCGCCCGTCGTACGCGCTCCTCGCAAATCGGGGCTGGCCGATCGGTCTCCTCCGCAATACCGTGACGGAATGTCGACCGACTGGAACAGACTGGACGCTGGTCAGACCGGCTACGAGGCCGCCCTGGCTCGCCTCGAGGGCGACACCATCCGGCGGGTCAACCGTGAGATGCACGGCCAGGACGCCGGTCGCGTCCACGCAGAGCTGATGTCGCGACTGCGCGGGCGCTTCCCCGGCGTACCTCACAACGAGCGACACGTACGCCGGGTCGCGGAGGCCATCTCGCGCGGCACTCTGCCGGACATCCAGCCCACCGGAGAGTGACCCTGGCGGGCTCGGTGCGCCCCGCCACCTCCCACGCCGATCAGGTTGCGCGCAGGCAAGCCTTTCTAGCGTTGGCCCCATGCTCACCGTGAACGGCGTCCCAGCCCATCCGCTCGTCGTCCATGCCGCCGTCGTGCTGGTGCCGCTGGCGGCGGCCTTCGCCATCGCCTACGCGCTGTGGCCGAGCCGGCGCTGGCAGACGAGAACGCCGGGGGCCATCGTGGCCGTCGCCGCCGCCGGATCCGTCCAGCTCGCGGCCATGACCGGCGGTCAGCTCAAGGACCACCTGCACATCAACTCCGCACTGCTCCACACGCACGAGCAGGACGCCGGACTGCTGCAGACCGCGATGTGGATTCTGGCTGCGCTCGTCGTCGTCGCCTGGTGGGCACTTCCCCACGAGAGCCCGCTGTCCGACAAGGGAGATCACGCCGGCGTCCGGGCGCTGACGTGGCCGCTGACCGTGCTGCTGCCCCTGGGCGCGGCCGCGGTGCTGGTGCTGGTCGTGATGACAGGCGATGCCGGCGCTCGGGCCGTGTGGGGCTCAGGAGGCACGTCCCCCGCCACCTCCGCCGCTCCGACCTCAGGTCACTGAGGCGACCTCGTCGGGCCGGTCACGAGCAGGTCCCGGCCGCACAGCACGGCGTAGCAGCCGGCTGCCACCAGGGCAGGGATCATGTCGCTGAGCGACTGCCCGCGGCCCCAGTCCAGGGTGCTCAGCGCTCCCGACGCGAGGAGGGCGGCGGCGCCGCCGAAGGCGGTCACGCCCACGATCGGCGTCACGCCACCGCCGAGCCTCGGCTGCCGGCGTACGACCAGGGCGAGCACCCCGGCAGCGGCCAGGCCGATCAGTCCGAGCCCCGTCCGCAGGAGCAGAGAGTCGGACGCGTTCTCGGCTGCTGCGGCCTGACGCCACCCCTGCGCAGAGGGCTGTACGTGGAGCCAGTGGGCTGCCTGCCCGGCGGTGGGAGCGAACGTCGAGGGTGGCCCGAACACCCAGGACGTGGAGGTGGCCCAGGAGAGCACCTCGGCGATCAACGTCCCGGCGATCACGCACCCGCAGCCCACGGCGACGAGCTGGGCGATGGCGCTCAGGGCCGGACCCACGACTCGTCGGTAGCCGCCGTTGGCCGCCCGGGCGACCTGGTGCGCCGTCCCGAACCGGGCCAGGGCCCGCTCCTCGGCGGTGTCGAGGTCCGTGCCCGACGCCATCTCGGCCTCGACCGCGTCCTGGAGATGCGCCTGGGTCTCCTCGACCAGTCGCCGTGACGCCTCGGGCATCAGGCGGAGTCGTCGCTCGAGGTCGGTGAGGTAGTCGTCGATGCGCGTCACGACACACCACCGAGGACGGTGTTCATGCCGTTCGAGAAGCGTCGCCACTGCGCCGTGGCCAGGGCGAGCGCCTTCGATCCGGTGGCGGTGAGCCGATAGACGCGCCGGCGGCGACCGCCCTCGACGGCCCACTCACTGGTGACGTGGCCCAGACCCTCGAGGCGGTGCAGGGCGGGATAGACGGTGCCCTCGGGGAGGTCGAAGTCGCCGCCGCTGCGAGCTCGCAGCTCGGCGATGATGTCGTACCCGTGGGCCGGCCTCCCTCGCAGCGCCGAGAGGATCAGGGTGTCGAGATGGCCGTGGGTCTGGTCGTTCTTCGCCATACCTAGAGAGTCTAGGTATGGCGAGCACCTGGCGCAACCGCGACCGCCGAGCGACTAGTGAGGACCCGGCTCGGCGGTGTCGTCCCGAGACAGGGAACGGCGCTCGGCGGCGTGGCGGCGCTCCAGGGCGGCGAGCTCGGCAGCGTGACGTGAGTCGAGGTCGGCGTCCGCGGTGGCGGCGGCACTGGCGACGGAGTCCGGGGACTCGTCGTCGGCGGCGTTCATCTCGGTCTTGAAGATCCGCAGCGCGCGGCCACTGCCGCGGGCCAGCTCCGGGAGCTTCTGCCCTCCGAACACCAGCATCACCACGACCAAGATGATGATCAGCTCCGGTGTGCCCAGGTCACCCAACAGAAGGGGTGTCATGGCGTGCTCCTCTCGACCGCATGCGAACCGCCGCGCACACCATCCCCCCGCACGGGCCAGGAGTCACGGGTTCTGCCAAGTTCACGGCCAATCCTCAGGCTCCCTTGCAGATCGGCTCTGATGTCAGCTGCTCGGCAGCGTGACCTCGTGTCCGGTCAGCCAGCTCACGCCCGCGAGGACGTCGCGGGGAGTCCAGGTCGCGTCGCCGGGCTGGTCGAGGTGGCGGCGGCCCTGGGCGCTGAGGTAGTCACGCATCCGGGCGGGTACCTGAGTGGAATCCGGCACGTGGGCGTGCCCCTGGATCACGTAGCGCTCGTCGCCCGAGGAGTCGATCATCAAGACGTCGTCGGAATGGGCGATGTCGTAGGTCAGCGGCTTGCCGGTCAGCCAGTCGTGGTCGGAGGCGAGTCCTCCTTCACGCGGTGGTAGAACACCCCGAAGTACTTCCAGAGCTGCGCAATCGCGGTGGGGCTGCCGGTCAGGAGCTGCCAGTTCTTCAAGGCGTCATCCGGGTCGTACAGCTTGCGGTACGCCACGAGGTGTCGGCGGTCGTCACGGACCGGGTCGACGGTGATGGTGAGGAACTCGACCTTGTTGCTCAGGCCGGCGTTGTCGGCGGCCCGGGCAGCCACGGCGATGTTGGCGGTGTCGAGGGGGCAGTCCTCGGTGCACAGCGTCATCGAGTCCGAGATGACGACGGTCTTCCCGCGGAACGAGTCGAGGCTCACCGGCCGGCCGGTGGCATCACGGAGCTGGAGCCCCGTGATCGACGACGGGACAGGGCGGTCGATCACGGTGCCGACTCCTCCGGACGCCGGAGCGGCCGGGCCGTGTGACCCGCAGGCGGTGAGGGTCAGACCGAGAACCACGACCAGGGGAACGAGCCTGCGGGCGGCACGAGACGCGAGCATCGGACCATGGTGTCCTGCCTGGCTGAGCGCGACCTGAGCGGGGTGCGGCCACCCGGCGTACCGGTGGTGCCAGGATGCCGGGGTGACGATGCGGGATCGGATGCTGGCCGGGGAGCCGTACATCTTCGACGAGTCGCTCGCCGACGACACACGACGAGCTCGCGAGCTCCTGCACAAGATCAACCAGGCGACGCCCGACCAGGATGACGAGCGTGACGCGTGGCTTCGGGCGCTGCTGGGATCCTTCGGCGCCGGCAGCAACATCCGGCCGCCGTTCCGCTGTGAGTACGGCTACCAGACGCAGGTGGGCGACGGCGTCTTCGCGAACTTCGGGTTGATCTGCCTCGACGTCGCCCGGATCACCATCGGCGACCGCAGTCAGCTGGGACCCGGCGTTCAGCTGCTGACTCCGACGCATCCGCTGGAGCTGTCGCGCAGGCGCGACGGCTGGGAGAGCGCCGAGCCGATCAGCATCGGCGCCGACGTCTGGCTCGGTGGGGGAGTGATCGTGTGTCCGGGGGTCACCATCGGCGCGGGCACTGTCGTCGGGGCCGGCTCGGTGGTCACCCGGGACCTGCCACCCGGCGTCGTCGCCGTCGGCAATCCCGCACGCGAGATCCGCCGCCTCCCGGACTGAGGCGTCCGAAACCGGGTAACGGGCCCTGCGCCTCTCACCGGGTCTCGAGACGGCGCTGGCGCGCCTCCTCGACCACCGAGGGGAGTCGTCTCGCTGGTTGAGGAAGGCGCCCTGGCGGCCATCGCTGGTTGAGGAAGGCGCCCTGGCGACCATCGCTGGTTGAGGAAGGCGCCCTGGCGCCTGTCTCGAAACCCGGTGACGCTGGCCCTGCGCCTCTCACCGGGTCTCGAGACGGCGCTGGCGCGCCTCCTCGACCACCGAGGAGAGTCGTCTCGCTGGTCGAGGAAGGCGCCCTGGCGCCTGTCTCGAAACCCGGCGACGCCCGCGCCTGCCTCATCTTCAGGTGGCCGTCCCAGCATGTGAGCAGGGAGGGTGGCGCGGGGCCTGGATTGTCGGTGCCGGCTGCTTGAGTTGACCCATGACCACCACGGCCACCGACGTCGCCTCGACCGAGCTCGCGTCGCGTGATCTCACGGGGCTAGGGCCCGATGAGCTGCTGGCCTGCGTCGTCGATGCCGAGGCCGCCGAGCGGCGTGCGGGGCTGGCCAAGCTCGACCTCGCCCTGCAGTGGTGCCTCACCCACCCCGCGGCGAGTGACACCGAGGCCGCGGTCTGGTCCGACGGCGGGCTGCCCGGCCTGACCGACTACGACGACACCCTCGGCGGTCCCGGCGCCCCCCTGGTCGCAGCGTTCGCCGCCGAGCCCTTCGCCGCCGCCTTGGGGGTCTCGACCTGGGCCGGGATGCAGCTGCTGGCCGATGCCCTCGACCTGGCCTACCGGCTCCCGCAGACCTGGGCGCGGGTCCGGGGTCTGGAGGTCCCGGCCTGGAAGGCCCGCCGCCTGGCCCAGGCCACCCACCACCTCCCCGAAGAGGCCGCCAGGTTCGTCGACGCCCGGGTCGCGGACCGGCTCGACACCGGCGGCTCCCGGCTGGTCGACCGGGCGATCGCCCAGGCCACCGCCCGGTTCGACCCGCCGGCCCACGCCACCGCTGAGGACGCCCAGCGCGACGCCTGGGACGTGACGTTGCACCACCCCACCGGACCCGAGGGCGGCTACGCCGCGACCAGTCACCTCCACGCCATCGGCGACACTCTGGACCTGACCCGCCTCTTCGACCTGGTCTGTGACCACGCCGCCCACCTCGCCCGGCTCGGCGACACCGACCCCCTCGGCGCCCGCAAGACCAAGGCCCTCACCAGCCTCGCCGACACCCAGACCACCCTCGACCTGGCAGACGACGGCAGCGATCCCGGCGACCGTCACAGTGCCGGGCCGGTGCCGAGGCCCAGCCTGGCCAAGACCCGGCTCTACCTCCACCTCAGCCTCGCGGACCTCCTCCACCTCGAAGACCACGACCACGACCAAGACCACGACCACGATCCTCGGTCCGTGATCGGCGAGGTCGAACGGCTCGGACCCGCCACCCTGGCCCGGATCCGCGACTGGGTCGCCGGCTCACGGGCCACCATCGTCCCCGTCCTCCACCTCACCCACGCTGAGTCGCAGCGCAAGACCGAGCCGGCCGTGGATCAGCACGACCCACCCGAGACCATGCGCGAGACCGTGATCCTGCGCGATCCCCACTGCGTCTTCCCCTGGTGCACCCACACCGCCCGCGCCTGCGACCTCGACCACATCGACCCCTACATCCCCCTCGACCAAGGCGGTCCACCCGGCCAGACCAGACCCACCAACCTGGCCCCTCTGTGCCGACGTCACCACAACGCCAAGACCACGCGCCGCTGGACCTACCTCCGCAACCCCGACGGCACCTACACGTGGCACGACGCCCACCGCCGCGCCTACCTCGTCAGCCGATCCGGCACGCGTTCTCTCGACACCTGACTGAGTAGGGTCCTGGCCATGACGCGCCTGGTGCTCCTCAACGGAGCGCCAGGCTCGGGAAAGTCGACGATGGCGGCTGCTCTCGCCCAGGAGCAGTCGTTGACGTTGGCGCTCGACATCGACGCGCTCAAGCACGCGCTCGGACGGTGGGACGACGATCTGCTCGCCGCCGGGCTGCTCGCCCGGCGGCTGGCGCTCGCGACCGCACGCGAACAGCTGAGTGCGGGTCACGACGTGGTGGTCGGGCAGTACCTCGCGCAGACGGCGTTCATCGAGCAGCTGGAGGGGCTGGCGACGGAGCTGGGTGCGAGCTTCGTCGAAATCGTCCTGGAGCTCGATGCCGCCGACCTCGCCCGGCGCCTGAGCGATCGGGCCACGCGGCCCACCCGCCCGGAGCATCGCGCGAACGACCGTCTCGTCGATCCTGACGAGGCCCCGCGCCTCGTCGCGTCGCTCGAGGGCCTGCGCGAGGACCGCCCGCAGGCGGTGTGGGTCGACGCCAGCGGCACACCGTCCGACACCCTCGACCTCCTGCGCGCGGCGATCAGCCCTTGCTGAGGGGGATCTCCCAGGAGCCCGCGATCGCCACCGAGCCGTTGTACGTCGCGCCGTTGGCGGTGGCCGTCCAGCCCCGGGGCAGGGCGCCGGTGGCGTGGAAGCCCGAGGGCCAGGTCACCTGGACGTGCAGGGTCTCCGGGGTCACCAGATCCTGCGGGTCGACCGCGAGGCGATAGACCATCGACGTCGACGACTCGACGTCGGCCGCGCGTGGCACCTGGTAGTCGACGTCCATGGACCCGGTCTGGCCGCGCTGCAGGGAGAGCGTGCCCTCGACGTACTTCCGGTTGCGCACTCCGGCGACCTTGGGTCGGTGCACGGTGGGGCTGACCGGCTTCCCGTCGAGCTCAGCGGACTCGTAGTCGGCGTGCCGCGGCAGGAAGACGCCGATCCGGGTCCCGAGCAGGCGCGTGAAGTAGCCGATGCCCGGATCGGGCTCGGCCTGCTCGTACGGCGGAGACGCGTTCCTGACCGCCACGTGCAGGTGGACCTGGGCCGAGCCGTTGGCCTTGAGCTGCACCGTCGAGGTGACGGCTCGGCGCTGCCAGTAGTCGACCTTGCTGCCGTTCAGGTTCTGGCTGAACACGCCGACGTAGTCGTACGGCGTGGCGCTGAGGTTGCCGGACAGGCCCAGCCGGGCGAACCGCCGCTGGACCCGGGCGCTGCGGAAGTAGGTGAAGAAGTGCCGGCCCTCGGCGGCCTTGCGCAGGGCGCTGACCTTGGCGGACAGGTGCCCGCCCTGCAGGAACTTCTCGCGGAACAGCGGCACGAGGGACAGGTTCAGCTCGTGGCGAGCCTCCACCGAGGGGAAGCGGTCGTAGCTGCCCGCCAGCACCTGGACGAGGTTGCCGGCCCCGACCTTGCCGGCCAGCGGGACGTCGACCGGACCGGTGATCGAGAACAGGTCGGCCAGACCTTGGAGGTCGATCCCGATCAGGCCGTTGAGCGGTGGCCCGGGGAACGCCGCGCGGTAGCCGCGCAGCAGCTCCTCGCCGGAGACCGACCACCAGGGTGAGAACGTCGCGCTGGTCACCCGCAGGGGCGCGGAGCTGCGGTGGAACACGTTGCCCTTGACGGGCGTCCAGCTCTGGGCGGCACCGCGCTGGTTGAGGTCCTCGGCGTTGACGGTGGTGCCGAAGCTCAGGGCCCCGTGGTCGGCCCGCAGCGTCGTGAAGGTCAGCGCGGCGCCTCCGGAGTAGCGCTCCTCGGCGGGGTTGAGCATGGCCAGGAGGTAGGTGCGGGGACCGTCGGCGCCCACCACCTGGGGAAGCACCTGCAACAGGGAGCCTGCGTCGTGGTACGTCTGCTGGAGCGGCTGCAGATAGTCCAGGGCGGTCGTCGTCGCGTGGTCGATGGAGCCGCCCACGAGCGGCGTCGTGCCCTTGACCTGGCCGAGGTCGGCCAGCGCCTGGTCCAGGTGCGGCCCGATCGCGGTGGCCTTGGCGGCCACGACCTTGAGCGTCGGCAGGTCGATCCGGTCGCCCTTGACCAAGGTCGACGAGTCACCCGAGACCAGGGGATAGATCTGGACGCCGAGCTGGGCCACCTGGGTGGTCTCGTCGAGTGCGCTGACGAGATGGCGCTCGTCGTCGACCGCGGTGCCGGCGACCGGCACGGCCGCCCACACCTTGCTCCCCAGGCCGTGGGAGTCGGACGACGCCTGGTCGACGTGGGTCTGGGCCTGGCTGACGTACGCCTTGGCACCGGCGACGTCGTGTCGGGACAGGGCAGCCTTGGCCTGGGTCAGATCGGACTGTGCCTGCTGCGCCTGGTGCTTGGCATCCAGCAGCGGCCGCGCGAGCAGGGCGAGCACGACGACCGCTGCGACGACCACCAGGAGAACGCCGGCGGCGAGCAGCCGGCGTCGGGTCCGGCTGCGCCGGCGTACCCGGACCCGGACTCGGACCATCCCAGCGTGGCCACCGTCGTCGTCGGGCGCGGGCTCGTCGTGGGACACGGGACGAGTAAACAGGGTGCGCCCCGGCCTCGGTGGGTAATGCGCGCGAAGCGGACGGCGCGTCCTCGATACGATCGGCGGCATCCCACCGTCATTCGACAAGGAGCAGTCGTGTCCGATCTCAAGGTCGTCCTCGCCCACGCCGGTGCGCGTGAGGAGCGGACGGTCGACGACGGGCACCAAGGCCTGGGAGCTGTTCGCGCGACGACGCCGACGTGATCGCGGCGCGGGTCGGCGGCGAGCTGCGCGACCTCGCCTACGAGCTCGCACGACGGCGACGAGGTCGAGCCGGTGTCGCCATCGACACGCCCGGACGGGCCGCGACGATCCTGCGCCACTCGACCGCCCACGTGCTGGCGCAGGCCGTGCAGGAGCTGTTCCCCGAGGCGCGAGCTCGGCATCGGGCCGCCGATCAGCAACGGCTTCTACTACGACTTCGACGTCGAGCGCGCCGTTCGTCCCGGAGGACCTCGACGCGATCGAGACGCGGATGCGCAAGATCATCAAGGAGGGCCAGCGCTTCTCGCGCCGCGTCGGTCACCGACGACGACGCCCGCGAGGAGCTGGCGCGACGAGCCCTACAAGCTCGAGCTGATCGGGCTCAAGGGCCGGACGCGCCGACGACGCGGCCGAGGGCGCCGACGTCGAGGTCGGCGGCGGCGAGCTGACCATCTACGACAACCTGCGCCGCAGACGGCGAGCTGGCGTGGAAGGACCTGTGCCGCGGCCCGCACCTGCCGACCACCAAGCGCATCCCGGCGTTCAAGCTGATGCGCATCGGCCGCGGCGTACTGGCGCGGCGACGAGAAGAACCAGCAGCTGCAGCGCATCTACGGCACCGCCTGGGCGACCAAGGAGGCGCTCGAGGCGCACCTGACCGGCTCGAGGAGGCCGAGAGGCGCGACCACCGCAAGCTCGGCCGCGAGCTCGACCTGTTCTGCTTCCCCGACGAGATCGGCTCCGGGCTGGCGGTCTTCCACCCCAAGGGCGGGGTGATCAAGCGCGAGATGGAGGACTACGTCCGGCGCCGGCACATCGAGGAGGGGTTCTCCGTACGTCGGCACGCCGCACATCACCAAGGAGGGGCTGTTCCACACCTCGGGCCACCTGCCGTACTACGCCGACACGCATGTTCCCGCCCGATGGAGCTGGAGGGCGCGAACTACTACCTCAAGGCGATGAACTGCCCGATGCACAACCTGATCTACCGGTCGCGCGGGCGGTCCTACCGCGAGCTGCCGCTGCGGCTGTTCGAGTTCGGCGTCGGTCTACCGCTACGAGAAGTCCGGCGTCGTCCACGGCCTGACCCGGGTGCGCGGCATGACCCAGGACGACTCGCACTCCTACGTCACCGCCGAGCAGGCGCCGGACGAGATCAAGCACCTGCTCGACTTCGTGCTCGGCCTGCTGCGCGACTTCGGCCTCGACGACTTCTACCTCGAGCTGTCGACCCGCGACGACGCGCAACTCGGACAAGTTCATCGGCTCCGACGAGGAGTGGGCGATCGCGACCGCGATCCTCGAGGAGGTCGCGCACCGAGTCCGGCCTCGACGCTGGTGCCCGACCCGGGCGGCGCGGCGTTCTACGGCCCGAAGATCTCGGTGCAGGCGCGCGACGCGATCGGCCGCACCTGGCAGATGTCGACGATCCAGTACGACTTCAACCAGCCCGAGCGGCTTCGGCCTGGAGTACCAGGCCGCCGACGGCTCGCGCCAGCAGCCGGTGATGATCCACTCGGCGAAGTTCGGCTCGATCGAGCGGTTCTTCGGCGTGCTCGTCGAGCACTACGCCGGCGCGTTCCCGCCCTGGCTGGCGCCGGTGCAGGTGCCAGGGCATCCCGATCGCCGAGCGGCACGTCGACTACCTGTACGACGTCGCGCGGCGGCTGCGGGCGCGCGGGCATCCGGGTCGAGGTCGACGACTCCGACGACCGGATGCAGAAGAAGATCCGCAACGCCCAGCTGCAGAAGGTGCCGTTCATGGTGATCGCCGGCGACCAGGACGTCGAGGCCGGCGCGGTGTCCTTCCGCTACCGCGACGGCCACCAGGACAACGGCGTGCCGATCGACGAGGCCATCGAGCGGGTGGCGGCCGCCGTCGCCTCCCGCGAGCAGGTCTAGGCCAGCCGCTTGGTGAACTTCCGGCACGGCGAGACGAACTGCTCGCCCAGCGCGGTCACCGGGTAGTCGTAGTCGCCCTGGTCCACCCAGCCCTGCTTGGCGTAGAAGGCCTGCGCGCGCTCGTTGCCACGGACGACCACGAGCCACGCCTCGTCGTGGCCTCCCGCTGCGATCTGGCGCTCCGCCTCGGTCAGCAGCGGCCCGGCCACGCCGCGGCCGCGGAACGCGCGTCCGACGTAGACCTGCTCGGCCTCGTCCCCCGCGACCATGACGAAGCCCGCCACCTGGCCGTCGACCTCCGCGACCGTCGTCTCGTCGGTCCGGGTGATCCGGTCGGAGACGCGCTCGTGGAAGGCCTCCGGCGTACGCCGCTCGGTGAGTCCGTCCGGGACCCGCCCCGGGTGCACGTCGTGCCAGCCCTCGTGGAACAGCGCGGCCACGGCGTCGACGTCCGCCTCCGTCGCCGGCCGCAGGATCGCCTCGCTCATGCCCCCGACCCTACGACCGGGCAGTGCGGTACGCCGGTGTCACCGGGCGGCACCGGCGTACCGCACTGACGCTGGACCGGGTGAGGCGAGGGCGGTGGGGCGCTCCCTAGAGTGTCGGCATGGAGCCACTGCGGCAGGACGGGGTGGGCGAGCCCGACGCCTTGGAGCGGCTGTGGACGCCGTACCGGATGGCCTACATCCGAGGCGAGAGCAAGCCGTCGGACGCCAGCGCGGAGGAGTGCCCGTTCTGCCGGATCCCCAGCGAGGGCGACGACGAGCGGTTCCTGGTGGTACGCCGCGGCGAGACGGCGTACGCCGTGCTGAATCTCTACCCGTACGCCACGGGGCACTTGATGGTCTGCCCCTATCGCCACATCGCCGACTTCACCGAGACCACCGTCGAGGAGGCTGCGGAGCTGGCGGCCATGGTGAAGACGGCCATGCGCACGCTGCGCGCGGTGTCGCACGCCGAGGGCTTCAACCTCGGCATCAACCAGGGCGTGGCCGGGGGAGCGGGCATCGCCGCCCACCTGCACCAGCACGTCGTGCCACGCTGGATCGGCGACCAGAACTTCCTGCCCGTCGTGGGCGGCACCAAGACCCTGCCGCAGCTGCTCCAGGACACCCGCGCGCTGCTGGCGGAGGCGTGGGACGACTGAGGTCGAGCGCCGCAGGCGCTCAGCGCGCCGGGTGGCTCACTTCTTCCGGTTCGGGTGGAGGGAGTCCGAGAGAGCCTCGGGGTGCTCCTTGGCGCGCTTGTCGGCGCGCTTCTCCTTGATGGACTTGGTGGACTTCTTCGACATCCCTTGCCGCGGCGACTTGTCGCTCATGCTGGCTCCATCGTCGGGAGCCTGAATGGCTCCGCCCGACCACCGTACTCTGCGCGGCGAGACCGCGACCGTTACTCTGCTCGCGCCATGCTCGAACGCTTCCGCCAGTTCTGGACCAATGTCTGGGCACCCCTGGGCAACCTCCTGCTGCGGCTGGGGGTGAGTCCGAACGCCGTCACGGTGGTCGGCACGCTGGGGGTGTGCGCGGGAGCACTCGTGTGCTTCCCCCAGGGCTGGCTGCTGGCCGGCGTCCTGGTGATCACGGCGTTCGTCTTCAGCGACATGATCGACGGCTACATGGCCCGCACCAGCGGCCAGCTGTCGTCGTTCGGGGCGTTCCTCGACTCCACGCTCGACCGCGTCGGGGACGCCGCGATCTTCGGCGGCCTGGTGCTGTACTACGTCGGGCCGGGCGACAGCGAGTGGCGCGCGGCGCTGGCGCTGTACTGCCTGACGATGGGCTCGGTCACGTCGTACGCGCGGGCCCGGGCCGAGTCCCTCGGCATGGAGGCCAAGGTCGGCATCGCCGAGCGCTCGGACCGACTCGTCTCGATCCTGGTGATGACCGGGCTCGCCGACCTGCTGCGCCACCTGCGGAGTCGGCGACGGGGTGATGTGGCTGATCCCCGTCACGCTCGGCGTCCTGGCGGTGGCGAGCACGGTCACCGTCGTCCAGCGGATCCTGGTCGTGCGCCGCAGTCGCTCGCCCCGCAGGCGCCCGCAGGGGAGCCCCTCGGACTAGCCGTCGACCAGCCCGCCGAGTAGGGCTCGCGGCGCTCTCCGTCCTACGATGAGGGCATGGCTGAGAGCACCACCGCAGACGTCGAATCAGAGCACGGGCACCACCCGGGTCAAGCGCGGCATGGCCGAGATGCTCAAGGGCGGCGTGATCATGGACGTCGTCACCGCCGACCAGGCGAAGATCGCCGAGGACGCCGGGCGCCGTCGCGGTGATGGCGCTCGAGCGCGTGCCTGCCGACATCCGCGCCGCAGGGCGGCGTCTCGCGGATGAGCGACCCCGACATGATCGACGGCATCATCGAGGCGGTCTCGATCCCGGTGATGGCCAAGGCCCGGATCGGTCACTTCGCCGAGGCCCAGGTGCTGCAGAGCCTCGGCGTCGACTACATCGACGAGTCCGAGGTGCTGACGCCGGCCGACTACGCCCACCACATCGACAAGTGGGAGTTCACCGTGCCGTTCGTGTGCGGCGCGACCAACCTCGGCGAGGCGCTGCGCCGGATCACCGAGGGCGCGGCGATGATCCGCTCCAAGGGCGAGGCCGGCACCGGCGACGTGTCCAACGCCGTCACCCACATGCGCTCGATCGGCGGCGAGCTCCGCCGGCTCTCACGTCGCTGAGCGAGGACGAGCTGTACGTCGCGGCCAAGGAGCTGCAGGCGCCGTACGACCTGGTCCGCGAGGTCGCGGCTGCCGGGCAAGCTGCCCGGTCGTGCTGTTCACCGCCGGCGGCATCGCGACCCCGGCCGACGCCGCGATGATGATGCAGCTGGGCGCCGAGGGCGTCTTCGTCGGCTCCGGGCATCTTCAAGTCCGGCAACCCGGCCGCGCGCGCCGAGGCGATCGTGAAGGCCACCACGTTCTACGACGACCCCGACGTCGTCGCCAAGGTCTGCCGCGGGCTCGGCGAGGCCATGGTCGGCATCAACGTCGACGAGATCCCGGCGCCGCACCGACTCGCCGAGCGCGGCTGGTAGCACGCGCCCGGCGATCGGTGGGGTCTGCCGTGTGCGTCAGCGCTCGTAGCTGACGAAGATCGCGCCGGCGCCCGTCTGGACGCCCTCGTGCGTGGTCGCGTCTGCCGAGCCCGGAGCGACGTAGCTGCTGCCGCCGCCGCCACCGCCTCCGATGCCCAGCTCGCCACCGGTCGCGTTGTGGCAGTACGCACCGCCGCCGCCGGCACCGCCGCCGACGTACCCGCCGCCTCCGCCACCGCCGCCCACGAACTCGTAGCCGTCGAGCTGGGTGATGCCGGAGCCGCCCTGCCCGGCCGAGCCGTCGAGCCCGTAGGCGCCGCGGTCGGGACGCGAGCACGTCAGGTCGTCGTCGTCCCCGCCGGCACCGCCCTGGCCTCCCGTCCTGCCCGGCTCACCGCCGCGGCCGTCGATACCGGCGCTGCCGGACCCGCCGATCGCCCCGCTGGCACCGCCGTCGACGTGACCCCACGCAGCCCCGCCCCCGCCGCCCGCGACGAGCAAGGGCCGGTCTCCGTCGTACACGCTGGAGGCGCCGCCGCCGCCGAGCCCCTCGTAGGCGGCCTGCTGACCGTCGCCCCCGCCGCCGAACCCGCCGTCTCGATAGCCGACGCCGGTCATGCCCCCGGTGTTGCCGACGGTGAGAGTCAGCGTCTCGCCGGGGGTGACCTCGACGGTGCCGGTCACCTTCGCCCCGCGACCTCCGACGCCGTACTGGTTGAGGGCGGCGACGCCGGAGCCGGGGAGTCCGGAGCCGCCCTGGGCGCCGTACGCCGTGATGTCGAGGCTGGTCACACCCTCCGGCACGGTGAAGTGCACGATGCCCGGCGTGTACGCGTTCAGCTGGCCGGCGCCGGCGGCGTGGGCACCGGGCATGCCGACGGCGATCAGGCCGGTCGTCGCAGCCAGCGCGGTCAGCATGCCGGCAGCGCGGCGGCGGGTGAGCCCGGTCTTGGTGGTGGTCATCTGATTCCCCTGTCTGGTTCGTGGTCGGCGCTGGCTGGGCCTGGCGCCGGTGGATGCCTCGATCCTCGGGTCGGCGCGGGGTTCGGGTCTGTTCTCGACATGACGCTGCGTTCGGACTCGGTCTCGCCGCCCGCTCAGGGCACCACCTGGTAGTGGACGACGGTCGAGCCGTGGTGGCCGACGTTGTCGGTGGCCCTGACCGTGAAGGTGTGATCGCCGAGCGTGGTCGTGTCCAGGCGCTCGCCTGATGCCTGGGTGCCGGTGCACGAGGCCACGCCCGAGCCCGGGTCGGTGCAGGTGTAGCCCACCGTGACCGACGCTCCCTGCTGATAGGTGCCCTCGGCGGGGGCGCTGACCCGGATGTCGGGAGCGCCGTAGTCGACGGAGATCGCCTGAGTGCTGAACGCGCTGTTCCCGGCTCGGTCCGAGCAGAGGGAGACGAGGGTGATGTCTCCTTCTTGGTCGGTGGTGGTGGAGGTGGTGGTGCAGGTGTCGGGGTCGATGCCGCTGCCGCTTCCGTGTTGTTGCCGGTGTTGTCGTTGTCGGTCCAGTTCCAGCGGGTGGGGGTCGGTCCAGTTCCAGTCGATGGTGATGGGTCCTTGGAGCCAGCCGTCTTGGATGGTGGCTCCGTTGTGGACGGGGTGGGCGACGGGTGCGGTGGTGTCGATCTTGACGGTGTAGGTGGCGGTGCCGGTGTTGCCGGCTTGGTCGGTGCAGGTGGCGGCGAGGGTTTGGGTGCCGTCGTCGTTGGTGGTGGTGTGGGTGGTGCAGGTGTCGGGGTCGATGCCGCTGCCGGTGCCGGTGCCGGTGCCGGTCGGTCGGTCCAGTTCCAGTCGACGATGGCGGGTCCGGTGAGCCAGCCGTGGGTGCCGGTGGGGGTGGTGCTGGACAGGGTGGGGTTGGCGGTGGGTGGGGTGGTGTCGACCTTGAGGTCGTAGGTGGTGGTGGCGGTGTGTCCGGCGTGGTCGGTGCAGGTGGCGGTGAGGGTGGTGGTGCCCTCGGTGCCGGTTGCGGTGGTGTGTTGGTCGCACTGGGAGGTGTCGATGCCGCTGCCGTTCTCGGTGTCGGTCCAGTTCCAGTCCACCAGGACGGGTCCGTGGAGCCAGCCGTTGACGGGCTGGGCGGGTCGGCCGGTGGTCTCGTCGGTGACGTGGGTGGCTGGGGTGGGTGCGTGGGTGTCGATGCGGACGTGCTGGTGGGCGGTGCCCAGGTTGCCGAGGATGTCGGTGCAGGTCGCGGTCACGGTCCGATCACCCTCGTCGTTCGCATGCGTGATCTGGGTGCAGGCGTCGGGGTCGATGCGTTGTCGCTCGCGGCGCCGTCCTGCCCTGCCGAGACGAGATCGCTCCAGTCCCAGTCGATCACCAGCGGCTCGGTCGCCCAGCCGTTGACCAGCTCCGGGGTCGCGCCGGAGGTCGTGGTCACCGTCGGGTCGGCCTCCGGGCCGGCGTTGTCGATGGTCACCTTCTGGGTGGCCGTCGCCACGTTGCCGGCCTGGTCTGTGCAGGTGGCGGTCATGGTCATCGTCGCCGCGCCCTTCTCCGGCCCGGCCTCGGTGTCGTGCTGGTCGCAGTCCGAGGCGTCGATCCCGCTGCCGGCCCAGCCGTCGGTCCAGTTCCAGTCGACCGTGACCGGCCCGCGGACTCGGCCGTCGACGGGCAGCGCGCTCAGGATCGGTGCCGCCGTGGGGGCGTCGTCGTCGGTCTGGACGGTGAACGTCGCGGTGCCGGTGTTGCCGGACAGGTCGGTGCAGGTGACCTCGAGGTCGCGCACGCCGCTGTCGGTGACCGGGGTGTGCTGGGTGCAGTCGGAGGCGTCGATGCCGCTGCCGTCGCCGTCGGTCCAGTTCCAGTCCACGACGTCGTCGCCGTGGATCCATGCCGCGCCGGGGTTGCCGGCCAGCGCCGGATGGGCGACCGGTGCCTGCGTGTCGGATCCCGTGCCGGATCCGGGGTCGGTGCCAGGGTCGGTTCCCGTGCCGGGGTCAGGGTCGGTGCCGGGATCCGGGTCCGTGCCGGGGTCGGTGTCGACGGTGACGTCGCTGGAGGCCGTGGCCGTGTTGCCCGCGAGGTCGCTGCAGGTCGCCGTCACCGTGGTCTCACCAGCGCTCGCCGTCGTCTGTGCCGGGCAGCTGCCGTCGGCCAGGCCGCTGCCGGCGTCAGACCAGTGCCAGGTGGCCGTCGGGCCGTCGACGACCGGAGCCGAGACCGGCTCGGTCTTGTCGATCTTGAGGACCACCTCGTCGTGGCCGGGGTTCCCGGCGATGTCCGAGCAGGTGCTGCCCACGGTGATCCGTCCCACCCGGCCCCCGGACGGAGAGGGGGTCGAGCAGCTCGGCCGTACGCCGGACAGGTCGTCGCTCCAGTTCCAGTTCACCGTGGCGTCGGTGTTGTTCCACCCGGCCTGGTTGGGCTGCGGGCTGATCTGCGGGCTCGCCGTCGGCGCGACGGAGTCGTCGTACGTGATCACGACGCGGCCGTCGCCCCGGTTGTACGCCGGGGTGATGTTCCCCTTCGTCGTGAGTCCGAGGTAGCTGGAGCCGGCGCCGCCGCCTCCGCCGTTGCCGATGGCGTCGATCGAGAGCAGGGTCGGGCAGACGCCGCCGGCGCCGCCACCGCCACCCCCGACAGCCCCGCCGCCGCCACCGCCGCCACCACCGGGGTAGACGGCCTCGGTCTCGGCGTACGCCGTCGCCGCATTGCCGCCGTCGCCCCCGGTCCCGTCGTGGCCTGCCGAGCCGTCGGCGCCGCCGATGGCGCTGTCGCAGAGCGAGTAGAAGCCGGTGTTGTCGGGCGGGCGGTTGCTCGTGTAGCCCGCGGGGTTGCCACCGGTGCCGCCATGTCCGGGTGTGAAGTCGCCGGAGTCGCCTCCGTGCTGACCGGGCTGGCCGTCGTAGAGCGGCAGCGGCGCCGCTCCGAGCTGCCGGCCATCGCCACCGTCGGCTCCGAAGGTGGCGCCGCCGCCTCCGCCGGCGATGACGTAGTTGACGCCCCACGTGCCCTCGCTGAAGACCTTGGAGGCGCCGCCGCCACCGCCGCCCGACGTCGGGAACTCGAAGCCGGGGACACCTGGTGCGCCGTCTCCGCCGCCGCCGAAGCCGCCTGCTCGCCCGACGCCCTTGCCGCCGATCTGGATGGTCAGCTCGTCGCCGGGACTCACCTGGAACACGCCGACTGCCTCGTCGCCGAGGCCCCCGACGCCGTAGCCGTTGGCGCCGCCGGTGCCGTTGGAGCTGCCCTGGGCGCCGAATGCGTCCATGCGAACCGACGTCACGCCAGCCGGGACCGTCCACGTGTGCATGCCGACCGTGTCGAACACGATGTCCACCGGTCGAGCCTGCGCGCCGCTGGGCACGCCGAGCGCGAGCGCTCCTCCGGCCACCACGGCCCCCGCGGTGACCCGGGCGAACGTCTGCCGCAGGACGCGGCACCTCGAACCTGACATGTCCCTACCCCCATCGATGAGCTGCTGCCGTCGACCCTTCGACGACGCTTGGAGACCACACCGTGGGGGAGACCTGGGTCGGCGGTCTGTGAGGTCACTGACAGTGACGCCGACTCGATCGTGTCTGCCTCGGTGGCGCACAACCGGCTCCCCGCCACCCACTCACCTCGCCCCCGCCCCCGCCTCGCCGCGCCTCCTTCGGGAGAAAACGCGGAAAGAACGACGGACACGCCCGGCGCCTCGGCCATTTCTTCCGCGTTTTCCCAGGCGGCGTTGCCACGGGTGCCTGGTCCCCGCTCGAGCTCCGGGCCGAGGGCGGCGACTCGTGCGACTCCGCGAGGGCGAGACCGGCTCGGTCGTCGTACCTCGGGGGAATGCGCAGCACCGGTACGCCGTGCACCTGAGCCCGGCGTTGCCCCGGGAGTTCTGGGTCGTGTCGATGACGGCGCTCCGGGTCGCAGACGCCACGGCGAGGGCCTGGCGAGCGCGCCCTAGCATGGCGGGATGGGCACCTCCGGAACGCCGACCGTCGGCGTCTTCGCGCTCCAGGGCGACGTCCGCGAGCACCTGCGCGATGCTGGACGGCATCGGCGTCGCACGCGATCGGCGTACGCCGGCCGGCGGAGCTGGACGCCTGCGACGGCCTGGTCATTCCCGGCGGCGAGTCGACGACGATGGCCAAGCTCGCGCGGACCTTCGACCTCTTCGAGCCGATCCGCGCAGCGGATCACGGCGGGCATGCCGGTCGTTCGGCACCTGCGCCGGGCATGATCATGCTCGCCGACCGCGTGCGAGGACGGCACCGCCGACCAGGAGACCCTCGGCGGCCTCGACATCACCGTGCGGCGCAACGCGTTCGGCCGCCAGGTCGACTCCTTCGAGGGCGAGCTCGACGTCGCCGGGCTCGACGAGCCCGTGCACGCGTCTTCATCCGGGCGCCCTGGGTCGAGGCGGCCGGCCCGGAGGTCGAGGCTGCTCGCACCGATGACGCTCGGCCGCGGCGCGGCCGCGGGTAGGATCGTCGCGGTCCGGCAGGGCCCGCTGATGGCGACGTCGTTCCACCCCGAGGTGGGCGGCGACGATCGGATCCACCGGCTGTTCGTCGACCTGGTGACCAGCCGGCTCCACGCAGACTGACGTAGACGAAGAGGATCGCATGTCCGGCCACTCCAAGTGGGCGACCACCAAGCACAAGAAGGCCGTCATCGACGCCCGGCGCGGCAAGATGTTCGCCAAGCTGATCAAGAACATCGAGGTCGCGGCACGCATGGGCGGCGGCGACCTCGCGGGCAACCCGACGCTCTACGACGCCATCCAGAAGGCGAAGAAGTCCTCGGTCCCCAACGACAACATCGACCGCGCGGTCAAGCGCGGCTCGGGCGCCGAGGCCGGCGGCGCCGACTACGAGACGATCATGTACGAGGGCTACGGCCCGCAGGGCGTCGCGCTCCTCATCGAGTGCCTCACCGACAACAGGAACCGCGCGGCCATGGAGGTCCGCACCGCGATGACCCGCAACGGCGGCTCCATGGCCGACCCCGGCTCGGTCTCCTACCTGTTCAACCGCAAGGGCGTCGTGATCGTGCCCAAGCGACCAGGAGGGCAAGCGAGGTCGACGAGGACGACGTCCTCGAGGCCGCGCTCGACGCCGGCGCCGAGGAGGTCAACGACCTCGGCGAGACCTTCGAGGTGGTCTCCGAGGCGACCGACCTGGTCGCCGTCCGCACCGCGCTGCAGGACGCCGGCGATCGACTACGACTCCGCCGAGGCGTCAGTTCGTGCCGAGCATGGACATCGCCGTCGACGCCGACGCCGCCGGCAAGGTCTTCCGGCTCGTCGACGCGCTCGAGGACCTCGACGACGTGCAGAACGTCTTCGCCAACGTCGACATCCCCGACGACGTCCTCGAGGCCTCGACGCCGCTGAGGGCACCGCCACCTCGAGGCTGGCGGCCTCGGTGGTCGAGCCCGGGCGCTGCGAGCGGTGTCGGACCGGCAGGGTCGCGGTCGCACGCGCTCGCCAGGGGTCGCGGCTCGACCACGCGAGGTCACGGCTCGACCACCGCAGGTCGGCCGGCGCGTGTCGCGGCGGGCCGGCGCCGGTGGGGACGGCTAGCGTGTCATGCGAACAGGTGTTCGGACGAGAGGCGGCGACGGATGCGCGTGCTGGGGATCGACCCCGGGCTGACCCGCTGCGGCATGGGCGTGGTCGAGGGCGAGGTCGGTCGGCCGCTCCGGCTGGTCGACGTCGACGTCGTGCGCACGTCGTGCCGACGAGCACGTCTCGACGCGGCTGGTCCACATCGAGCGCGGCATCGAGGCCTGGCTCGACCGGCACCGCCCGGACGCGGTGGCGATCGAGCGGGTCTTCGCGCAGCACGACTGCGCACCGTGATGGGCACCGCCCAGGCCAGCGGCATCGCGCTGGTCGGCGGCCGCGCGCCGGGGCATCGCCGGTCGCGCTGCACACGCCGAGCGAGGTCAAGGCCGCGGTCACCGGCAGCGGCCGGGCCGACAAGGCGCAGGTGGCGGCGATGGTCACCCGGATGCTGCGCCTCGACGCCCCGCCCAAGCCGGCCGACGCCGCCGACGCGCTGGCGCTGGCGATCTGCCACATCTGGCGCGGCGGCGCGCAGGCCCGGATCGACGCCGCGCTGGCCGACGGCCGCGGCCGCGCAGAGGCGCGCCGATGATCGCGTTCGTGCGCGGCCAGGTGGCCGCCGTCGACCTGACCAGCGCCGTCGCTCGAGGTCGGCGGCGTCGGGCTGGAGCTGCAGTGCACGCCCGACACGCTGGCCGGCCTGCGGCTCGGCGCCGAGGCGACGCTGCCGACCTCGCTGGTGGTCCGCGAGGACTCCCTGACCCTGTTCGGCTTCGCCGACGACGACGAGAAGCAGGTCTTCGAGCTGCGTGCAGACCGCCAGCGGCGTCGGGCCCAAGCTGGCGCAGGCGATGCTCGCCGTGCACAGCCCGGACGACGCTGCGCCGGGCGGTCGCCGCCGAGGACGTCAGACGCTGACGCCGTGCCCGGCATCGGCCAGAAGGGCGCCCAGCGGATCATGCTGGAGCTCAAGGACCGGATCGGCGCCGCCGGGCGGCGTCGGCGCCGCGTGGCCGCGCGCCGGCCGCCGCCGAGCCGTGGCAGGCGACCAGGTGCACGCAGGGCCTGGTCGGCCTCGGCTGGTCGGCGCAAGGAGGCCGACCAGGCCGTCGACGCGGTCGCCGCCGAGGCCGAGCGAGCCGACGCCCGACGTCGCGCGCGCCTGCTGCGCGCGGCGCTGCGCACGCTGAGCCGGGCCTGACGATGGAGCCGCGACGACGACCTCGACGTCGAGCGCGTCGACGGAGCCACCTGCGCCTCGCTGACCACCGCCGAGGCCGACGGGCGACGAGCGCGCCGTCGAGGCGGCGCTGCGGCCGCGCACCCTCGACGAGGTCGATCGGCCAGGAGCGGGTCCGCGACCAGCTCGGGCTCGTGCTCGAGGCCGCCCGCCGGCGCGGCCGCGCGCCCGACCACGTGCTGCTCTCGCGGGCCGCCCGGCCTCGGCAAGACGACGCTGGCGATGATCATCGCCACCGAGATGACGGCGCCGCTGCGGCTGACCAGCGGCCCGGCCATCAACCACGCCGGCGACCTCGCCGCGATCCTCTCCGGCGCTCAACGAGGGCGAGGTCCTCTTCCTCGACGAGATCCACCGGATGTCGCGGCCGGCCGAGGAGATGCTCTACCTCGCGATGGAGGACTTCCGGGTCGACGTCGTCATCGGCAAGGGGCCCGGGCGCCACCGCGATCCCGCTCGAGATCCCGCCGTTCACGCTGGTCGGCGCGACCACCCGGGCCGGCCTGCTGCCCGGCCCGCTGCGCGACCGGTTCGGCTTCACCGCCCACCTGGAGTTCTACGAGCCCGACGAGCTCGAGCGGATCGTGCGGCGCTCGGCGGGGCTGCTCGGCGTCGAGATCGACGCCGACGGCGCCGCCGAGATCGCCTCGCGCTCGCGCGGCACGCCCCGCATCGCCAACCGGCTGCTGCGCCGGGTCCGCGACTACGCCCAGGTCCGCGCCGACGGCGTCGTCACCCGCGAGGTCGCCCGCGCCGGCGCTCGACCTCTACGAGGTCGACGAGTCGGGCCTCGACCGGCTCGACCGGGCGGTGCTCGACGCGCTGTGCCGGCGCTTCGGCGGCGGGCCGGTCGGCCTGTCGACGCTCGCCGTCGCGGTCGGCGAGGAGCGCGAGACGGTCGAGGAGGTCGCCGAGCCGTTCCTGGTCCGCAACGGCTTCCTGGCCCGCACGCCGCGCGGCCGGGTCGCGACGCCGGGCCGCCTGGGAGCACCTCGGGCTGACGGTCCGCCGCCGCCCGACCCGTCGGCGGATCCGGCGCTGTTCGAGCCTGACGCCGATCGACGGGTGAGCTCGACCAGTTCCGGTGATTCGCGGTGGACCACCCCTTGGTTACACTTCACCGTCGGTCCGCACCCGTGCGCGCGCTCGCTCGCGCGCCGTTCCGCCGGTGCCGACCCAGTCGCACACCCAGCCGATCCCCGGGACGAGGAGAGTCGTGAGCAACGCAGCGCCCTTCGTGATCCTGTTGGTGATCGCGGCGTTGTTCTGGATCGTGATGATCCGTCCGGCCCAAGCCCGGCAGCGAGCGCTGTCGCAGCATGCAGAGCGACCTCGCCGTGGGTGCCGAGGTGATGCTGACCTCGGGGATCTTCGGCGTGGTTCGCGCGTTGGACGAGGAGACACGTGCAGCTCGAGGTGGCCGACGGGGTGACCTCAAGGTGGTCCGGGCCGCCGTCGGCCGCGTGGTGACACCCGGCGTCTCGGGACGAGGCAGACGCTCGCGGCACCCGGTGCCGACGAGCCTGAGGAGAAGCAGATCTGATGGCACGCAGCAAGTCCCGCCCGGGTCGCACGGTCACGATGTTCTTCGTCGTGCTGGCCGTCGCCTACGGGCTGGTCGCCCTGATCGGCACCTGGAAGCCCGCGCTCGGCCTCGACCTCGAGGGCGGCACCCAGATCACCCTGATCGCCAAGGGCAACGTCGAAGTCCGACGAGCTCAAGCAGGCCGCGAGCATCATCAACGACCGCGTCAACGCCTCCGGCGTCTCCGAGGCCCAGGTCACCACCCAGGGCAGCAACGAGATCATCGTCCAGGTGCCGGGCAGCACGAAGAACAGCCTGCTCCAGACCGGTGGCCCGCCAGGCTCAGCTGCGCTTCCGCCTGGTCGCCAACGTCCCCACCTCGTCCACGACGTCGCCCTCGGCCAGCGCGTCGAGCAACCCGTCGCCCGGCGTCGGCGTGACGCTGCCGCCGTCGACCAAGTCGACGAAGAAGGCGACCCGAAGGCTCGAAGTCGACGAAGAGCCCAGCGGCAAGAACCGCGGGCCGGCCCTGCTCGGACACAGCCATGGCAAGGGCGCGGCGCACACGTCGAAGTCCAAGGCCGGGTCGAAGAAGTCCGACGTCCCCGAGCTCGAGCCCGACCGCATCGCCGACCTCCGGCGCCACCACCGGGTCCACTCCGAGCGGGCCCACCTCGACCTCGGACATGCACCTACACCGCGGCCAACAAGAAGGCGTTCAGCGACCCGCTCACGTGGATGAACAGCCCGGACGCCCAGTCGGTGGCGGTGTACGACGACTACACCTGCCCGGCGACCAAGGCGGTCAAGGACGACCCCACCATCCCGATCGTGACCTGCGACGCCCGGGCCAGAAGTACCTGCTCTCGCCGGCCGTGATCGAGGGCACCGAGATCAAGTCCGCCGCCGCCACTGCCCCGGGGTCCACGCCGGGCCAGGTCGACTGGGAGGTCCAGCTCTCCCTCGAAGGGAGCGGGTGCCGACGAGCAGGCCAAGCTCTCCGAGGCGATGGCCGGAACACACGAGCGAGCAGGTCGCGATCGTGCTCGACGGCCAGGTGATCTCCGCGACCTACTTCCACGAGGCGATCACCAACGGCAGTCTCCGAGATCCACGGGCAGCTTCACCGAGAGCTCGCGCCAAGAGCCTGGCGACCAGCCTGAAGTACGGCGCGCTGCCGATCACGTTCGACAAGAGCAAGACCACGATCGAGACGATCGGTCCCTCGCTGGCCGGCGACCAGCTGCACGGCCGGCATCACCGCCGGCATCGTCGGGGCTGATCCTGGTGATGCTCTACTGCCTGCTCTACTACCGCGGCCTCGGGCTGGTGGTGATCTCGCTCGCTGCTCGTCGCCGGCGCGACGACGTACGCCATGGTGCTGCTGCTGGCCAAGACGCGCCGGGTTCACGCTGACCCTGCCCGGCATCGCGGGCCTGATCGTCGCGGTCGGCATCACCGCCGACTCGTTCATCGTCTTCTTCGAGCGCATCCGCGACGAGATGCGGGCGGGCAAGTCGATGCGGGTCGCGGTCGAGGCCGGCTGGATCCGCGCGCGGGCCACCTGCGTGGCCGCCGACTCGGTCTCGATCCTCGCCGCCGTCGTCCTCTACATCTTCGCGGCCGGCGTCGTGCAAGGGCTTCGCGTTCGCGCTGGGCCTCTCGACGCTGATCGACCTCGTGGTGTTCTTCTTCTTCACCAAGCCGATGGTCTCCTGGCTGGCCCGGTTCTCGTTCTTCAACAAGGGCCACAAGCTCTCCGGGCTCGATGCCGAGAACCTCGGCCTCGACCGACTCCCGGCAGGAGGGAGGGCCTGATGGGCAAGTTCAGCAGGCTCGGCAACGACCTCTACAGCGGCCGCAGCTCGATCGACTTCGTCGGCCGCACCCGGCTCTGGTACGCCATCTCCGGGCTGATCATCATCGCCGCCATGCTGGGCCTGACGTTCCGCGGCCTCAACTACGGCATCGAGTTCCGCGGCGGCGCGCAATATCACCGTGACCCTGCCGACCGGCCGAGGTCACCCAGGCCAACGCCGACAAGCTGCGCGACGCGGTCGTCGGGCACCGGCATCCAGGCAGCCGAGCAGGTCCACGGTCACCACCGCCGGCACCCACAGCATCATCGTCGAGACCGAGCCGCTCACCCCCGAGCAGAGCAACCCGATCCAGGCGACCATCGAGAAGACCGTCGGCGTCACCAAGGCCGACATCTCCACCGACGAGATCGGCCCCAGCTGGGGCAAGGAGGTCGCCCAGCGATCGCTGATCGGCCTGGTGGTCTTCCTGGTCCTGGTCGTGCTCCTGATCTGGGGCTACTTCCGACAATGGAAGATGTCGGTGGCGGCGATCGTCGCGCTGGCCCACGACCTCATCATCACCGTCGGCGATCTATGCGCTGTCGGGCTTCGAGGTCACGCCCGGCCACGGTGACCGGTGTGCTGACGATCCTCGGGTTCTCGCTCTACGACACGGTCGTGGTCTTCGACAAGATCCGG
>CAWFVK010000018.1:0-107149 GCA_963819215.1 uncultured Actinomycetota bacterium
TGGTGAGCCAGTCCAGCAGGTCGTGGGAGGCCCCGGCGCCATCCGCGCGGACCAGCAGGTCGCGCCGGTGTTGGCGGGGATCTGACCGATCGCCGCTCCAGGACGGTGATGTGGTCCGCGGCGGTGTTCGCGCCGGCGTTACCCGGGCGAAGCTTGATCGCCAGGCATTCGCTGGTGTTGTCGCACCACACCGCGATCGGGTGGAACCCGAACCCGCCCTTGAACGTCGGCCGCGGCAGCTCTTTGTCCGAGTGAGCGGTCAGCAGCGTCGCGTCGACGTCCAACACCACGAGTGGTCCCCAGGTCACGGTGCCGCGACCCGCGAGGCGGGCAGCGATCCGGAGTGCGACCAGACATGACGCCGCACCCGAGCTCTCGCGGTCTCGATCCGGCGCAGCGGGGCCAGGGTCAGCTCGTCCAGACACCGCCACACCGTCGGCGCCGACGCGACCGGCCCGAAAACCTCACCCTGATCGCGCAGCACGTCGATGTCGGCGATCGACTCACCGCCATCGGCGAGCAACACCGCGACATCGACCAGCACCCGGCCACGGTCATGAACCGGGCTAAACGAGCGGCGGGTCAACGCGGTCGACAGCGCACCGGTCAGACCCGACCCGGTCGGCCAGCAGCCGCAACGCGACCGACCCGACATGCGACACGACACCCGTGCCATCCACGCGTCACAGACAAGCCCGGACCACGCGTTACTGCTTCACCTGCGAAGTGCCTCCCTCGAGGTCGGAATTGGACCGTCGCAAGCCCAAGTTTCCCTTACGGACAGGCACTTTCGCGCGTCCAGGCACCGCGTCAGATCACAACCCGTGAACGATCCGGGCTAGGCTGGCTCAGCCGTATTGTCCTATCCAGGCACGACGAGCCCCTCCCTGCGGCTCGACCCGGCCGTGCACGTGACGATCACCAGCAACCGCCGTGTTCGACGACTTCCACCTGACCGCAGGCTCGCGGCCGGACGAGCGTCGACTGACCCAGACCCTGACCGTCGCCAGCACCGACCTTGGCGTGATCACCCTTGAGGGGCTGACCGGTCCGGGGCTGAGCCGACCAAGCTCGGAGCTTCGGAACCATCGCCGCGGGGGCCACGTGCTATTGGCACCGTCAGCGCGGACCTCAGCTGTCCTTATGTCCGGGCGGCTGCGCCTTCCGCTGCAGGCCGCTACCTGCTTCCTATCACTCGCACCGATGCTGCCGGGCGCACCATCAGGGTGGAAGTCCCCGTCCTGGACGCGGATGGTCTGCGCGCCCGCGTGCTCGCTCTGTGTGCCACCGCGTCCCGAGCTGGCACGAGAAGCTGAAACAAGGCTCGTGGACGCATAGCGGCTCGCGGCGATAAGCGGCCGGACAGCGCCCCTTTGCTGCCTTTCCCGGGGTCCTTCTCGGACCCTGATTACAGGACGTCTGCCATGGCTAGCACCGTGAGTCCGTCGAGCGACTCGCGCCGACAACTACGCTCCACCGACGGGCAAAGGTCCACCCGATGCTGGGGCGTCAACCGTGGCCGGTAACGTGCGAGGCGTGACCGAATCCGAGACCCTCGCCGATACGCCAGCACCTGGCAGCCCGACCCCAGTGCCGTCCGTGCCGAACATGCGCGACCTCGGCGGCTACCGCACCGCCGACGGCCGGCGTGTGCGGACCGGCCTGGTCTACCGCTCGGTGGGACTGAACCGGCTCGCCGACGAGGACGTGGACGCGTTCCGGGCGCTCGGGATCAAGACGGTCTACGACCTGCGCACCGAGCACGAGCGCGGGACGGCCCCGGACCGCGAGCTCGACGGCATCCGGATGGTCGTGCTGGACGTGATGGCCGACTCCGCGGGAACTGCTCCGACGCACCTGCTCGAGATCATGGCCGACCCGCAGCGCGCCCAGGAGGAGCTCGGCGACGGCAAGGGCCTGGCGATCTTCCAGCAGGCCTACCTCGAGTTCGTCTCCCTGCCGAGCGCGAACGCCGCCTACCGCCAGCTCTTCGAGGACCTCCTGGTCGAAGACACCGTCCTGTTCCACTGCACGGTCGGCAAGGACCGAACCGGCTGGGCCGCGGCGGCACTGCTGCTGATGCTCGGGGTGAGCGAGGACGACGTCTTCGCGGAGTACCTGCTGACCAACGAGCAGCTGGTGCCCTGGTTCACCCCGATGGTCGAGCGCTTCGTGGCGAAGGGTGGCGACCCGACGCTCCTGCGCGAGCTGCTGGGCGCGCACCGCGTCTACCTGCAAGCCGCGCTCGACGAGGTGCAGCGGCGTTACGGCGGTGTCGACGGCTACTTCGACCAGGCGCTCGGCATCGACGCCGCGCGACGGACCGCGCTCCGTGAGGCCCTGCTCGAGCCCGCCTGATCAAGTTCGAGCAGTCTGACGTCGATAGCCGGGGTGTCGGCAGTCCCGACCGCGGCTGCGTCCGTGTACCTCGAAGGAGAGACGGATGAGCACTACGCCAGGACTGCCGCCGCCCGGTTGGTACGCCTCTCCCGTCGACGCCTCGCGCCTGCAGTACTGGGACGGCACCGGCTGGACCCAGCACTCGGCGCCGCGGCAGATCGCCCCGCCGCCTCAGCAAGCCCCGGCGCCTCAGCAAGCCCCGCCACCCGCGCAGGTACCACCCGTGCCGGCGCCACCCGTGCAGGAACTGCCTCCGATGCAGGGGCCACCGCTGCACGCTCCGCTTCACGCACAGGTATCGACGCCGGGGTACGACTACGCGCAGGGACCGGGGTACGCGTACGCACAGGGGCCGGCTCAGGCGCAGTCGCCGGCCTATGGCTCGTCGACGCGGTTCGGCGGCCCGCCCGCACCTGCTGCGAGCCCATGGACCATGCCGCAGCTCGGTTACATGATCACCCCGCGCAAGGTCGGCTTCCGCGACGCCGTGGTGCGGGGGGTCAAGGGTTGGACCGACTACCGCTCCCGGGCCACGGTCGGTGAGTACTGGTGGTTCCAGCTCTTCAGCATCCTCGCGGCGTTCGGATTCTTCGTGGTCGTCGGAGTGCTGATCGCCCTCATGTTCGGCGGCTCGACGGGGGACGGCTCCACCGGCGGCGCAGCCCTGTTGGTGATTCTCGAGCTGGCCGCCTACGCGTTCTTCATCGCCACCAACCTTCCACTCTCGGTCCGGCGCCTGCACGACTGCGACAGGACCGGTTGGTGGTACCTGATCGGGTTCGTCCCCCTCGGCGGATTCGTGCTGCTCTACTTCTTCATCCAGAGCGGCACAGCAGGGCCGAACCGCTACGGACCCGTACCGCAGTAGCTGGAGGCAGACCTAGGAGCTGGCCGAGCCCTCGGCCAGGCGCAGCCGCTCGCGCATGTGCTGGGGCTTCCAACCCGGTCCGGGAACGCTGGCGCGCAGCATCTGGGTGTAGGGGTGCTGGGGGTGGTCGAGCACCTCGGCCGTGACACCGTGCTCCACGACGACGCCGCGCTGCATGACGATGGCGTCCTCGGTGAGCTGGCGGACGACGGCGAGGTCGTGGCTGATCAGGACGTAGCTGATCCCGCGCTCGTCGCGGATGTCGGCGAGGACGTTGAGGACCTGGGCCTGGATCGAGACGTCGAGGGCGGCGACCGACTCGTCGAGGATGAGCACGCGCGGATCGGTGGCGAGCGCCCGGGCGATCGCGACGCGCTGGCGCTGGCCGCCGGAGAGCGCCTCGGGCAGCGCGTTGATCTGCCGCTGGTCGAGGCCGACCAGGTCGGCGAGCTCGGCGACGATCCGCTGGCGCTGGCCGCGTCGTGGTCGTGGTGGACGCGCAGCACCTCGTCGATCAGGGCCGCGCCGCGACTGGCGAGGGTCGAGGCTGGAGTAGGGGTCCTGGAAGACGATCTGGACCTCGCGGCCGCGCAGCTTGCGCTCCGGCCCCGCCGCGGGCGGGCTGCGAGCGGTCGCGGCCGCAGGCGATGATCGTGCCGGCGGTCGGGCGTTCCAGGCCGACGATCATCCGGGCCACGTGGTCTTGCCGCTGCCGGACTCGCCGACGATCGCCAGCGAACGGCCGGGGAGCAGGTCGAAGGTCACGTCGTCGACCGCGACGTGCGTGCCGAACTCCTTGCGCAGGCCGCGAACGAGAGCACCGGGCCGTCGCGTGCCGGCTCCGGGCGCGGTGCTCGGCTCAGGCATCGGGCACCGTCCAGCAGGTTGCCGCGCAGCTCGGTCGGCGCGTTCGCACCGCACCCGCCCCCGTCGAGCTCGATGAGCACCTGGGCGTGCGCGCGGCAGGAGTCCTGGGCGTGCGGGCAGCGGGGGGCGAACCGGCACCCGTCCGGGGCCTCGAAGGCCGACACCGGACGGCCGGGGATCGCCACCAGCCGGCGGAGCCGTCGACGTGATGTCAGGGCGGGCCTGGACGAGGGCCGCGCTGTAGGGGTGCAGCGGGTCGGCGTGCAGGCGCGACGGCGGCGCTCGTCTCGACGACCTGGCCGGCGTACATCACGCAGGTGCGGTCGCAGACCGCACCGGCGAGCTCGAGGTCGTGGGTGATGAACAGCATCGACAGGCCGCGGTCGCGGCGCAGCTCGTCGAGGATGGCCATCACCTCGGCCTGCGTGGTGACGTCGAGGGCGGTGGTGCACTCGTCGGCCAGCAGCAGCCGCGGCTCGCTGAGCAGCGCGGTGGCGATCATGACGCGCTGCAGCATCCCGCCGGAGAGCTCGTGCGGGAACTGCTCGCAGCCGCTTGCGCCGGGTCGTCGATCCCCACCTCCTCCAGCGCGGCCGCAGCGCCTGCTCGTCGCTGCCGCCTTGGGCACGTCGTCGAGGATGCGCAGCGACTCGGTCATGAAGTCCTCGATGCGGCGTACCGGGTTGATGTGCGCCCGCGGGTCCTGGAACACGACGGCCACCTGGGCGCGATGCTTGCAGCAACGCGCTGCCGGTCGAGGGCCAGGACGTCGGTGCCGTCGAAGGTGACCTCGCCGCGTGACCTCCGCGCCGGCGGGCAGCAGCCGGGCGATCGCCTTGCGCGGTCATCGACTTGCCCGAGCCGGACTCGCCGACCAGCCCCATCGCCTCGCCGGCACCGATCTCCAAGCGACGTGCCGGTGATCACCTCGCGGCGGGCCGGCGTCCATCTGCAGCGCGACGGTCAGGTCGCGGACCTCGAGCAGGGCGCTCATCGGCGCGTCCTCCGAGGACCCGCGTCCGAGGCGTTCACCCAGGAAGCTGACCGCCGACGACGACGAGCGACGATGCACACGACCGCGGACAGCGACTCGATCGGGTAGCCCTGCAGCAGACCGGTCTTGCCCTCGGAGACCATCACCCCCCAGTCCGCCTGCGGCGACTGGACTCCCGAGGCCGAGGAACGAGATCGCCGCGAGGTCGACCATCGCGAAGCCGAACAGGATCGTGCCCTGCGCCACGATCAGGCCGGAGATGTTGGGCAGCAGGTGTCGCACGCAGAGCCGCCAGGCGCCGAAGCCCTGGACCTCCAGCGCGGCGATGTAGGCCATGGCTCGCTCCTTCAGCGCGGCCCCGCGCAGCACCCGGGCGACGTACGGCGAGTAGGCGATCGGCGAGCGCGAGCCCGGCCGAGAACAGGCCCGCGCCGAACACGGCGGCGGCGAGGACGGCGAGCAGGATGCCGGGGAAGGCGAACAGCACGTCGAGGCCGGCCGAGACGGCCGGTCGAAGCGGCCGCCGAACCAGGCCGGTCGCGACGGCCAGGCTCGAGCCGATCGAAGACCGCGACCATCGCGACGAAGGCCGCCCCGAGCAGCGTGGTCCGCGCACCGACCATCAGCCGGCTGACAGGATCGCGCCCTGCGCCGTCGAAGCCCAGCAGGTGCCCGCCGATCGGGCCGACGTTGGCGTAGGACAGAGTCGGTGGCGTTGGGGTCGAAGGGGCGCACGATCGGGCCGAAGATCGCCAGGCAGCGAGCGCAGACGCCACGATCGCCGCGACGCTCAGCCAGCCGATGAGCCCGGTCGACGCGCAGTCGTGCGCCGGCTGGCGCGTCGGCGCGCTCTCGGGCGACCAACGAGACGGGTCCAGGACTCGATGCTCATTGGGCACGGCTCCCGAGCGCGACACGCGGGTCGAGGATCGCGTAGGCGATGTCGACGACCACGTTGGTGACGACGAAGGCGGACGACCAGCACCAGGCTGATGCCCTGGACCACGGCGAAGTCCTTGTTCTCCGCCGCCTGCACCAGGTAGGCCCCGAGGCCGTTGAGACCGAACGCCGTCTCGACGATCGCCGACAGGGCGATCAGGCTGGCGATCGTGATGCCGACGACCGTGGTGATCGGGATCGCCGCGTTGCGCAGCACGTGCCGCGCGACGATGACCCGACCACGGCAGTCCGCGGCTGATCGCGGTCTGCACGTGCTCGCGTCCCAGCTCCTCGCGGACGGCCGTCGCGGGTCACCCGCGTCACCAGCGCCACCGACGACGCCGCCAGCGCCAGCGCCGGCAGGATCAGGTGTCGCAAGCCGCCGAGGAAGCCGTCGCCGCGTCCCGAGCGCCGGGAACCAGCCCAGCTTCACCGCGAAGACGAACTGCAGCACCACCGCAGCGGCGAACGGCAGGCAGGGCGGCCGACATCGTCGAGGCGAGACAGCACGCCGTTGTCCATGGTGCCCGCGACAGCGCACCGAGGATGCCGAGCCCCACGCCCGACCACGATGATGATCGACGAGTCAGCAGGACCAAGCTCGGCCGTCACCCCGATGCGCTGCCTGATCAGTGTCGAGACGTTCTCGTGCAACGGGATCGACTGACCGAGGTCGCCGTGCATCGCCGCATGAGCCAGTGCCAGTAGCGCACGAGGAACGGGTCGTTGAGGTGGTACGCGCGTTGCAGCTGCGCGATGACCTCGGGAGGACGGTGCCGGCCCCCGGTCAGCGCCGCGATCGGACTGCCCGGCGCCAGGTAGAGCGACGCCGTAGATCGCGAAGCTCGCCACGAGCAGGGTGGCGACCAGCATCACCACGCGTCGTGACGATGAACCGGACCACGTCCCTACCTCCCGAGTGATGGCGTCGTCGTCACCGCAGGCGTCAGACCTGGTACGGACAGGCCTGGCGCCGGCGGATCAGGAACCGCCGAGGTAGGCCGCCCACGGACCGAACATGTAGAGAACGTGGCCGGCGCGCCGGTCGACCTTCTTGTTCATGATCACCACGTTGTTCGGCGCCACCAGCGGGATCCAGACCTGCTGGTCGGTGATGATTTCTGGGCGGTGATCGACGTCCTGGGCCCGCTTGGTCGGGTCGGACTCGCCCCGGGCGGCGTCAGGGCCTTGATGACGTCCGGGTTGTCCAGCCGTTGAAGTTCTGCGAGCCGCCCGGCATGGCGAGCTGTTGTACAGCGCGGCCGGGTCGGCGTAGTCGCCGTAGTTCGTCGTCGGCGAAGGCGTCGACCGAGCCCCAGGCCTTCGGGTCGATGAAGAAGTTGATGTAGTTCGACGGGCTCACGTTCTTCAGCGTGACCTTCAGGCCGATGGCCTCGGCTGCCGCCTTGAAGGCGAGCGTCTCGGTGTTGAGGGCCGGGATGCCGGACGACGTCCCGATGGTGATCGTTCTGGCCGGCGACACCTGCGCTGCTTGGCGAGCTGCTTGGCCTTGGCGAGGTCCTGGTTCATCGGCGGCAGAGCGTCGTACGCCGCGGAGAAGGTGCTGACTGGCGTAGCCCCACGGTACCGGACGGCTGCAGCGGCGTGCGGAATGCTGCCTGCGCCCTTGGTAGACCGTGTTGATCAGGCCCTTGCGGTCGAGCGCCAACGAGAGCGCCTGCCGGACCGACGGATTGGCGAGCGGGCCCTTGGTCGCGCTGATCACCAGTGCCTCGGTGGCGTACGGCGCACCTTGGTAGACTTCGAGACGTTCGGGTCGGTCTCCAGCTGGCCGAGGGTCGACAGCGCGATCGCGTAGGTGCCGTCGATGGCGCCGGTCTTGAGGCCGGCGGTCAGCGTGGCGTCGTCAGGCACGCCGATCAGGGTCAGGCTGTTGAGCTGCGGCTTCGGCAGACGAGGTGTCCCAGTAGTTCGGGTTCGGGACCATCTTGACGCCCTTGCCGGTCTTCCAGGAGTCGAGCTTGAACGGCCCCGAGCACATGACGCCGGCGGACACGGTGCCGAAGTCCTTGCCCTTGGACTCGGCGAACTTCTGCTCCACGATCTCGCCGGGGGTCGAGGACAGCTCGCCGAGCAGCCAGTAGTCGGGCTGCGTCAGCAGGATCTTGAAGGTCTTGGCGCCCGTGACCTCGAAGCTCTTGACCCGGTCGAAGGTGCCCGCGTAGTAGCCGCCGCCCTGCGGGTCCGCCGCCGCTTGAGGCTGAAGACGGCGTCCTGCGGCCGTGACGGGGCTGCCGTCCCAGAAGTTCGCGTTCGCGTTGATCGTGAAGTCGAACTCCGTCGGGTTCGGGTTGGTGTAGCGTAGCGAGCCCGGGGCCGTGTACGACATGTCCGGCTGCTGGCGGAGCAGCGAGTCGCACAGGAGCGGGTCGACGGTGTGCTCCGGGTAGTCGAAGCCTTGGATCGGGTCGAGGGTCTGGGTCTCGCGGTAGGTCGCCCAGGCCACGTCGCCGGCGTGACTTGGTCGGCCTTCGGGGTCAGCACCGTGTAGTCCGAGTCTTGGCGGCGCGTGCTGGAGTTGGTGCGGGGCGGGTGCGCCGGCACAGGCGGTGACCAGCGCGAGCACGGCGCTCGCGCCCACCGCCGTGCACGATCGAACGGCGTCGAGCGACTTGTCCTGCATCCTGAGAAGTCCTGTCCAGGGGTCCATCGGCGATTCGTTCCGGTGGGTCGGGGCGGGTAGAGCCTGATCGAGAGGCGTCGGTCAGAAGGCGGGGCGCCAGGCGGGTCGTCCCAGAGGCCGAGCTCGCGCTCGGCGGCGGCCCCGACGTGGAAGGCCGTGACGTCGTCGTACGGACGGGCCACGACCTGGATCCCGGTGGGGACGCCGTTGGAGGCTCGACCCGACGGCACGGTGAGCACGGGGTGGCGGCTGGCGATGTTGAAGACCGGGGTGAGCGCCGCGAAGATGTACAGCTCGACGTGCTGCACCGGCGACCGTGATGCCGTGTCGGTGTAGTCGTCGCCGGCGACGAAGCCCGTGGTGCCCGAGCGTCGGGCAGATGAGGGCGTCGTGGTCGGCGAAGACGTCGGCGAGCGCGAGGTGCACCTTCGATCTCCCGCGTCATGCCCGGTGTAGACGCTGGCCGTCTGCAACGCGGCCGATGGACTTCGCGAGGAACAGCCGGGTGTAGTCCATGAAGCGCGGGTCGTCAGGCTCGGCGACCTCGCTCATCGAGGGCCCCATGATCGAGCCGTAGTGCACGAGCGCCGCCTCGACGTCACCGCGTGCCGGGAGAGCTCGACCGTGACCTCCTCGACCATGCGCCCCGGCCTGCCGCAGCGCGTCGGCGAAGGCCCGGGTGTTGGCCTCGACCTCGGGCGTCGATCGGGAAGTCGCCGAGCGTGACGCGCGAGCGCGATCCGCAGCCCGCGCACGTCGCCGAGGTCCTCGGGGATCGGCAGCGCGGGCAGGGAGACGTGATCGACCGGGTGCTGGCCCTGGATCACGTTGTGGAGCAGCGCGACGTCGGCCACGGTGCGGCCCAGCGGCGCCGTCGTGGCAGTAGGTGTCGAGGTTGAACGGTGGCAGCGCCGGCACCCGACCGTACGGCGGCTTGAAGCCGACGACGCCGTTGAGCGAGGCAGGGATCCGGATCGAGCCGCCGATGTCCGAGCCGCTCGGCGAGGTACGCCGTTCCTGAGGCGAGCGCAGCACCCGAACCGCCGGAGGACCCACCGGGGCTGTAGTCCGGGTTCCACGGGTTGCGGGTGATGCCCCACAGGTCGGAGTGGGTGAAGCGCGGCGCAGCAGAACTCGGGCGTCGTCGTGCGAGCGTGGACGATCGCGCCGGCAGCCAGCACCCGCTCCGGCACCGGGTGGGTCTCCTCGGCGACCCAGCCCTCGGTCAGCAGCGACCCGAAGCGCATCGAGCGCCCAGCGATCGGCTGCTCCTCCTTGAGCACCACCGGGCAGTCCCTCGAGCGCTCGGGCCGCGACCCCTGTGCCGGCATAGCGTTCCGCCGCCGCCACGGCCGCCGCGCGGTAGTCCTCGTGGTCGCGCTCCAGCAAGGCGTTGACGGTCGGCTCGACCACGTCGGCGCGCGAGATGACGGCCTCGAGTGCCTCGAGCGGGGAGAGCTCCCGGCGGCGGAAGGCGCGCAGGAGCTCGGTGGCGCTCAGGTAGTGAAGGTCGGTCAACATCGTCTCCCCGGCTCGTCGGTGGGCCGAAGGTATGCGCAGCCAACACCGTCGTCAATAGTCTTGACATGATCGTTGCCTAAGTCGTCGAGTCGTCGTTACATTGCGGGAACGCCCACGCCTTGGAGGACGCATGGCCCCCGCTCTCGCCGTCGTCGACGCACGCATCCGCACGCTTGATCCCGACCGCCCGTTCGCTTCCGCGCTCGCGGTGGAGGACGGCGTCATCGTCGCGATCGGCGACACCGCCGAGGTCCGCGCCGCCTGCGACGGGACCACGAAGGTCCTGTCCGGCGACGGGTGGCAGGTCACTCCTGGCCTCACCGACGGGCACCAGCACCTGATCATGGGCGCGCAGGTCGCGCAGGGCATCAACTTCGACCGGGTGTCCTCGTTGGGGCAGGCGCGCGCTCTGCTGCGGGCCGAGCGCGAGCGGGTCGGGCCGGATGCGTGGGTCACCGGGTTCGCGTTCGAGTACGCCGCGCTCGAGGGAGCCGAGTACCACCACGACCTTCTCGACGAGGCCGCCGGGCCGGGCCCGATGCTGATCCACACGCTCGACATGCACACCGGCCTCGCCAACGCCGCCGCACTGCGCATCGCCGGCGTCACCGGATCACGCACGTTCGAGGACGGCTCGATCATCGTGGTCGACCGCAACGGCGAACCGACCGGCGAGCTGCGCGAGATGTCCGCCGTCCGCGCCGTGCTGGACGCCGTCCCCAACCCGTCCGACGAGCAGAGGCTGAGCTGGGTGGCGGACGCGATCCGGGCGCAGAACGCCGTCGGCATCACCGGGATCCATCAGATGGATGGGGGCCTGGAGACTGCCCAGGCGTTCCAGGCTCTTGAAGAGGCAGGCCTGCTCAACCTGCGGGTCCGCTTCCACCAGTGGGTGGACCCCAGTCATGACGCCGCAGCACTGACGGAGATCATCCGACGTCGGGACCTGAGCGGTGAGATGTGGACGGCGAACCAGGTGAAGCTCATGGTCGACGGCGTCATCGACACCGGAACCGCCTGGCTCGAGGAGCCCGATGCGCACGGCGACGGCAACGACCCGATGTGGCCGGACCCCGAGCACTTCCGTCGCACGATCCGCCAGTTCCACGACGCCGGGTTCCACATCGCCACGCACGCCATCGGTGACCGCGCCGTCCGCGAGGTCCTGGACGCCTACGCGGCAGCCGGGGGCAGTGCCGGCACGGCATCGCATCGAGCACATCGAGACTGCTCCGCCGGAGCTCGTCGCGCGGTTCCGTCGCGAGAAGGTCAGCGCCTCCATGCAGCCGATCCACCTGCGCTGGCTCAACGCAGCGATGAGCGACCCGTGGTCCGAGCGCATCGGCGTGCACCGTTGCTCGCACGCGATGCCCTCGGGAGACATCGACGCGACCGGAGCGAACGTGGTGCTCGGCTCCGACTGGCCGGTCGCGCCGTTCGACCCACGACTGGGCTTCTTCGCGGCGCAGCGGCGATACGCACCCGACGTCGAGGACCGTCGACCGATCGGCAGCAGCCGCACGCTCACCGGCCTGGAGACGCTCGCCGGCTACACGGTCAACGCAGCGCGCGTGGACGGCGGGCAGGGCGGCGTGCTGCGGGTTGGTGCTCCCGCCGACTTCGTCGCGTGGGGTGCGGACATCGTCGAGTGCGCGCCCGAGGACGTGACCGACCTCCCCGTCCACCTCACCGTCGTCGGTGGCCGGGTCGCGCACCAGCGCGACTGAGAGCGTCGCGCGGAGGCGTCAGTCAACGTCGTGGTCAACACCATTGACGCATCGTGCCGGAAGGCCTTAGCGTCCAGCCCATGACGGTCAACGGTGCACGTATCGAGCACGCCGACACGGTGTTCGTCGGTGGTCGGATCTTCACCCAGGGGCTGACGACGTCCAGGCCTGGGACGGTCGCCGTGAAGGCAGGACGGATCTCCGCCGTCGGCAGCGAAGCCGACGTCCGCGAGCTCGCCGGCCCCGGCACCGAGGTGGTTGATCTGTCGGGTGGCCTGCTCGTTCCCGGCTTCCAGGACGCGCACGCGCACCCAGTGATGGCCGGCGTCGACCTGCTGCGCTGCGACATCCACCACTGCGAGTCCGCGGATGAGGCGCTCGCCGTCATCGCCGCGTACGCCAAGGCCCATCCCGACCTGCCGTGGATCGTCGGCGGGGGCTGGTCGATGGAGCACTACCCCGGCGGAACGCCCACGCGTCAGCAGCTGGACAGGGTGGTGCCCGACCGGCCGGCGTACTTCCCGAACCGCGACGGGCACGGCGTCTGGGTCAACACCCGCGCCCTGGAGATGGCGGGCATCACGGCGAGCACCGCTGACCCCGCGGACGGACGGATCGAACGAGCCGCGGACGGGTCACCGTCAGGCACCCTGCACGAAGGTGCGGGTCAGCTGGTCGGGCACCTGCTGCCGGCCGTCGAGCGCGACGAGCAGCTCCGTGGGCTCCGCGTGGCGGAGGACTTCCTCTTCTCGCTGGGCATCACCAGCTGGCAGGACGCCGCGGTGGGCCAGATGTTCGGTCAGCGCGACCTGCTCCCGGTCTACCTCGACGCCGCGGCCTCGGGAGCGCTGCGTGCCCGCGTGGTCGGCTCGTTGTGGTGGGACCGCGCCCGCAGCTCCGAGCAGGTGGCCGACCTCGTCGAGCGGCGGGGCGCAGGCGGCGTCGGCCGGTTCCGCCCGACCACGGTGAAGATCATGCTCGACGGCGTCGCCGAGAACTTCACCGCCGCGATGCTCGAACCGTACGAGGACGGGTGCGGCTGCCAGACGGAGAACGACGGCCTCGACTTCGTCGACCCCGTCGGCCTGAAGGAGTACGTCACCAGGCTCGACGCCGCCGGTTTCCAGGTGCACTTCCACGCGCTCGGTGACCGAGCCGTGCGGCACGCGCTCGACGCGGTCGAAGCAGCCCGCACGGCGAACGGCCCGACCGATGGACGCCACCACCTGGCGCACCTGCAGGTCGTGCACCCCGACGACATCGCGCGCTTCGCCCGCCTCGGCGCGACCGCGAACATCCAGGCGCTGTGGGCTGCCCATGAGCCACAGATGGACGAGCTCACCATTCCCTTCCTCGGGGAGCGGCGCAGCGGTTGGCAGTACCCCTTCGGTGCGCTCGAGCGAGCGGGCGCGCAGCTTGCCGCCGGAAGCGACTGGTCGGTGTCCAGCGCGGATCCGCTGGACGGCATCCACGTCGCCGTCAACCGCCAGTCACCCGGTGCCGTCGACATGCCACCGCTCGACGCGAGCCAGGCTCTGTCGCTCGCCACTGCCCTGGCGGCGTACACCGCTGGCTCGGCCCGGGTGAACCATCAGGACGACACCACCGGCCACCTCGTGCCCGGCAGGTACGCGGACCTCGCGGTCCTGGACCGTGATCCGTTCGACGGCCCGGCGACGGCCATCAGCGAGGCCACCGTGAGCCACACGTACGTGCAAGGCGAGTGCGTGTTCCGCCGTGACTGACCACGCTCACAGCATCGCCTGCAGCGCACTGTCACCGGCTTTGACAACGATCGCGTGGCGAGGCACGCTGCGCTGCGTGGAAGCCACCGCATGAGTCCGAGCAAGAAACCGGCGCGCACGGTCCTGTCCCGTGAGCTGATCCTCAAGGCAGCCCTCGACATCGTCGACTCCGACCAGGTGCGCGAGCTCACGATGAGCCGGCTCGGCAAGGCGCTTGGGGCCGACCCGAGCGCGGTCTACCGGCACTTCCGGAACAAGGACGAGCTCCTGCTCGCGATGGCCGACGCCATGCTCGAGGAGGTCGCCACCACCTTCGTCCCGGTCCCGGATGCGATCGACAACCTGCGCGCGATGTCATGGGCGTTCCGCGACACCTACCTGCGCCGCCCCGGGCTCGCGCAGGAGGTCGCCTCCCGGTTCACCGGCGGCGCCGCCGAAGCCAAGCTCGTGCGTCAGATGATCGAGAGCATCCAGGGGCTCGGCTTCACCATCGAAGAGGCGATCGCGCGCAACCGCGCACTGGCCGAGATGATCCTCGGGCACATCATCATGACCGCCGACGTGCTCTCGCTCAGCACGCAGCAGCAGGCGTTCGACCTGCAGATGGCGACGATCTACTACTCCGCGCCGTACAACCCCGTCAACGTCCTGCCGCGGGACGAGCAGCTCGCTGCCACCCGCGCCGACAGCGACGCCGTGTTCCACACCATGCTCGAGACGATGCTCGCGGGCCTGGTCGCCGAGCGCCCGCCGACGCGTCGACGGTCCCGCAAGGCCTGACGGAGAAGGAGTCCTCATGGTGGTCAGGCTCGCGCCCACCGGCGTGCCCGCAGCATTGGCCGACGTCGGCTACGACGGCCTGACGTGGGAGCAGCCGTGGAACCTCGTGCGCGGGCAGATCACCTCGCTCGAGCGCATGCCGTCCGTGGAGCTCAGCCCCGGTGGACCGTCGGTGGCCATCCCCCAGGGTCCGTCGCTCGACCTGGAGTCGTGCTCGTTCACCGACCCGCTGACCGGGCGAGCGATGCGGTTCGAGGAGTACCTCGGGCGGCGGCTGGACAACGACGGCCTGCTCGTCGTCCATCGCGGTCAGCTGCTGCACGAGTCCTACCGCGACGGCGTGCAGGCCGATGACCGCCACATCGTGCACTCCTGCTCGAAGACCCTGACCACGATGATGATCGGCTGGGCGGTGGAAGAGGGTCGCCTCAGCACGACGCAGCCGATGCAGGAGCTTGTTGGCGAGCTCGCCGCCATCCCCGCCTGGACGGGCGTCACCCTGCAGCACGTGCTCGACATGGCGGCCGGCCTCGACACCGAGGAGCACTACGAGCTCGCGAGCTCCATGTACTGGCGTTACGCGGACGCCGTCGGCTACTTCACGGTCCCGGCTGAGCGCCAGATCGGCGCGCTCGAGTTCGTCCGGCGCGAGCTGGTCAACAAGCTCGAGGCACCAGGCTCGCGCTTCAACTACGCGTCGTACCTCACGAACCTGCTCCCCCTGGTGCTCGAGCGGGAGTACGGCGTGCCGGCGGTCGAGCTGTACGAGACATACCTGTACGCACACGTCGGCGCCGAGCACCCGGCACTGATCAATGTCGACTCGACCGGTGCACCCATCACCGAGGGCCAGGTCAACCTGACGCTGCGGGACTTCGCCCGCTGGGCCTACCCGATGGTGAACGCGGGCGTCGGTCTCGGTGGGGAGCAGGTCGTACCGGCCTCCTGGGTCGAGGAGACGTTCCGGCACGACGCCGGGCGCGCCGCTGCCTTCGCGGCGGGTGAGTCGGGGCAGGCCTTCCCGGGCGGCGAGTACCACAACCAGGCATGGGTGCTGGAGCCCGAGCACGTCGTCGCCATGCTGGGGATCCATGGCCAGTTCGCCTACCTGGACCGCTCGCGTGACCTCATGATCGTGGGGCTGTCGTCGTTCCCCGACCAGGCCAACGCCCTGCTGAGCGCCACGATGAAACAGCTCTGGGCGACGATCACCGAGCTGACGACGAGATAGACCAGCCTCGACGGAGCTGGCCTTGGGCCCGCTCAGCGAGTCACGGCGCGGCCCCGCGACGTCGAGCTGGCAGCCGGCTCAGATCGGCTGGTCGACGCACATGATGTTGCCCTCGCTGTCCTTGAACCACGCCGCGCGCCCCATCGTCGGGATGCTCGCGATGTCGCCCGACCACTCCACACCGGGCAGGTCGTACTTCTCGAAGCTCACCCCGCGCGACCGCAGGTCGGCGACCTCGGACTCGATGTCGTCGACGTGCCACTGGGCGATGGTGTGTCCGGCCTGGCCGGCGAACTCGGTCTCGTAGATGTTGAAGCGGGTGCCGCCGGCGGTCTGGTAGGCGAGCTGCATGCCCTCCATGCCCCCGCTGGGTTCAAGGCCCAGCTTGGCGTAGAACGCCTGGGCCCGACCGAGGTCCGCGGCGGGGATGTTGGCTTCGACTCTGCTCTCGTTCAGCATGCTTCCTCCTCGAGTTGCCAGCGCGAGCGCGCCAGTGCGAGGGCGCCGCTGACGGCGTCAGCCAGGAACGTTACGCCGGCCCGCGTCGTGAGGGAACGTCACAGACGCGGGCCGCCGCTGACCGGGGCGGCCGCGAGCCGTGCCATCACGCCTGGGCGTCATCCCGTCGCGCTCGGCTGGCCCACGAGCTTGGTGACCACCCACCGGTGCTTGCCGATCGTGCGGTCGCGAGCGAACCCCAGCTGCTCGTACGTCGACAGCGCGCCGTTGTAGAGGAACCCCGCAGACACGGCGTTGCTGTCCTCCGGGTAGCCCTCGACCAGTCCCCCTCCGGCCACCGCGATCAGGTGCAGCGCGCCCTCGAGCGCAGCAGCGAAGACGCCCTGGCGGCGGTGCCCCTTGCCGACGTAGCAGCAGCCGATCCGCCAGTCCGGCGCCCGCACGCTGCCCTTCTCGTACGCGGCCCTGCTCTTGATCCGCGGCAGCTCGTCGGGCACTCCGAACTGGCACCAACCGACGCAGTCAGCACCCTCGAAGACCAGCGCCGCGTGTGCCGTCCCCGTCTGGACCCGGCTCAGCTTGCGCTCGCGGTTCAGCGCCCTGGTGGTGCCCTTCCCGACGCCCTCGGAGTGGAAGCCCATGCACCAGCAGCCACCGAAGATCCCGTTGTTCTGCTCGACCAGGTCCGCGAACGCAGGCCACGTCGAAACGTCGAGCGGCCGGACTGAGTAGGCGTGGACCTCCACAGCGCCGCAGTCTTCCACTCAGCGCAGGTGCGCGCACGTGTTGACAACGAGGCTTGCCGGAATGGCAAGGTGATGCCATGAGCGAGGTCGACGAGACGCTGCAGGCGGTCGGGCCGCGGTTGCGGGCGCTGCGGCAGGAGCGGTCGTTCACCCTCGCGGACGTGTCCGCGGCCACGGGGATCTCGGTCAGCACGCTGTCCCGGCTGGAGTCAGGGCTCCGACGCCCGACCCTCGAGCTGCTGCTGCCGTTGGCTCGGGTGCACCAGGTGCCGCTCGACGAGCTCGTCGATGCTCCCGCGACCGGCGACCCCCGGATCCACCTGAAGCCGTTCCAGCGCCACGGCTCCACGTTCGTGCCGTTGACCCGACGCCCCGGCGGCCTTCAGGCGTACAAGCAGATCATCCCTTCGAACTGGCCGACGGCACCGCCCGAGCTGAGCTCGCACGAGGGCTACGAATGGCTGTACGTCCTGTCCGGCCGGGTCCGGCTCATCCTTGGCGAGGTCGACGTCACGCTGAAGGCCGGCGAAGTGGCGGAGTTCGACACCCACGTGCCGCACTTCGTCGGCAACCCGGGGCCCCGTCCGGCCGAGGTCCTCAACCTCTTCGGACCTCAGGGCGAGCAGCTCCACGTCCGGGCGAGCTCGTGAGCAGCCACCGAGACGCAGAAGAATCGACCCGCCCCAAGCCTCCACGCGAGAACCGGTGGGTCACGATCGCGGGCGACCAGCGGCTCTACCTTGCTGCGGCCATCGGGCTTGCGCCGTGGATCGTGGTCCTCGCGCTCTCGCAGCCGCCCACGGCCCAGGTGCACCACCTCCCCGGCCTGATGGTGGTGACCTGCCTGGCCATCGCCGGTGGAGTGGTCGCCACCGTGATCCTCGGGCTGCGGAGCTCACCGATCAGCTGCGTCCTGGCGGCCGCGACCGCGACACTCAGCGTCACGGTCTGCTGGTTCCATGTCGTCACGCACGTCTCGCACCACCAGGGGCACGCCGACCGCGAGGGCATGATCCGCGCCATCGTCATCCTCGGGTCGATCGCCCTGCTTGCCGGCTGGGCCGCCTGGTACACCCGGTGGCGACCGTCGACGTCTGGTCGGCAGCTGCCCTGGCCGGTCGCTGTGCTGCTCGTCGCGATCGTGGTCGTCCTGGTGTCACGAGTGGCGGACATCCTGCCGCAGACTCCGGTGACCGAGCAGGTGGGCCGCCTCAAGATCACCTGGGTCGGCCTCGACGTCTGCGAGCTGCTGGGCTTCCTCTCGGTGTTCTGGACCCTGCGCCGGCAGCTTCCGGCGGTGATCCTCGCCGCGTCGGTCACCGGGACGCTGCTGGTGGCCGACGCCGTGATCAACACGTTGAGCCTCAAGGGGCTGGACCTGCTGAGCGCGCTCGGCTTCGCCTGCCTCGAGCTACCACTTGCGGCGCTCTGCTACACGCTGGCCGTACGCACGGCCGGCGCCGCTGCCGAGTGACCGCAGCGCCTGAACAGGGACACCTACCGAGCGGCCTGGCGGGCCAGCATGCCGGGCGTGTTGTGGACCGAGATGTCCATCGTGCCCGCCTCGGGCTCGAGCCCGAGCGAGATCAGCACCTTGGCGAACGAGCGGAACAGCCCGAGGGCGTAGGCGAGCTCGACCTCGCCGTCCTGGCCGATCTCCGCACGGACAGCCTCACGGACGGCAGGGTCGACGTGCGCGGGGTCGCCCAGGTAGCTGTCCGCCCAGCGGAGCACCGCCTTCGTGCGCTGCGGCAGGTCGCTCTCCTCGTAGCCGTCGGCGACGTTCACCAGCGTGTCCTCGTCGAGGCCCTCAGCCATCGCCCCGTTGAACCTGACCTGGCGGCAGTAGCCGCAGTCGGTCGTCCGGGCGTTGCGGATGCGCGCGATCTCCTTGGTCGAGTGATCGAGGACGCCGTCGTTCCACATCGCTCCGTACAGCGAGTAGAAGGTGTCGAAGATGTGCTGCTGGTGGGCCATGATCATGCGCAGCCCGAGCTCGGCGTCCGGGTCGGTCAGGCTCACCCGAGGGGTCGTGCTCATCGCAACATCAGCTCCATCCTGGTGTGGGCCTCACTGACTCCGAGCGAGACGACGAGAGCGACGAACTGTGCATCGCCCAGCGCGGCAGCCGCCGCGTGCGCCTGCTCGTCGGTGATCGCGTGCACGTCCATGAAGTACAGCTCGACGAAGTCCGCCACCGCGTCCTCCGGGGCCGGCAAGGGGCAGCTCGCGGTAAGCCCGAGCATCTGGCTCACCCGGGCCTTGGACCACGCGATCAGGTCAGGGTCGAGGCCCGAGTCACTGATCGCGGCCTCCATCGTGGCCCAGCCACCGGCGAGATCCGGACGGCTCTTCAGGAGCTGCTCTGCGGTCATGTCCCCAGCATGGTTGATCACCAGCCTCGCCACAAGATGCTTTCTTGAGGAAGGGTCGAGAAAGCGTCGCAGCCGGCAGCGGCGGCGGACTCGACCGGTCGGCGAAAGGCTCAGCGCGAAGCGCCCGTCCTCGAGCGGCGTAGCGTCAGCCCATGACCAAGGACCTCACCCCCAAGCAGCAGTGGGCTCGCCTCAGCGGGACCCAGAAGACCGGCATCGTCGCCCTGGCAGCCGTCGAGCTCGTGCTCACCACGGTCGCCCTCAGGGACATCGCGAGACGGCCAGCCACCCAGGTGCGCGGACCGAAGCTCCTCTGGGTGCTGGGCTTCGCCGTGCAGCCCGTCGGTCCGGTCGCCTACCTCGCCCTGGGACGTCGGGACTAGTCCTTCGCTGCAAGAACCGACTCCAACCAGCCGAACGTCCGGGCGTGGTAGAGCAGTCGCGCACCGACCTCGCAGTGGTTGTCGGCACCTTCGGCGGCGGTGAACTTGATGAGCTGCTTGTTTCCGCGCAACGCAGCGTGAAGGTCGGGCGCTGACGCGCTGATGTCGTCACCTTCCGCGTGGCAGACCAGGGTCGGAGTCGTGATGGTGTCAGTGCGTCCGGCGAGGGTGTAGTCGCGCAGCAGCTCGAGGTACTCAGCTGGGTGGTCGACGCCGTGAACGAACATCCCGCGCCGCAACCCCCACCCCGACGTCGAACGGCCCGACACCATCGAGAGCACAGCCTCCAGTGCCCGGCCGCGCAGCCCGCCGTCGTCGAGCCCCGCGACCAGCGGCCCAGGGACCCTCGCCAGCGCGCTCTGGTAGAGATCGAACGACCCGCAGTCGGCGATGCACGCGGCGAACCGATGTTCACCGGTCACCGCCCGCGGTGCGAGGTAGCCACCGAGGCTCAAGCCGATGAGCACGACCCGATCCGGGTCGACGTCAGGCTTCGCAAGCACGAAATCCAGGACCGGGGTGAGCACTGCCTCCCAGTCCGGCCGCATGACCAACCCGCGCTCCAGTAGCGCGGCTCCTTGCCCTGGACCATCAAAGGCCAGCACGTTGTACCCACGAGACAGCGCCGCCGCGGCGTTCATGAAATACAGCTCCTCGGCGGTGCCGTCGTACCCGTTGACGAGAACGGCGGTCCTGCGGGGCCGCGGATCGTCGTCGACCCGAAAGAAGTAGCCGGGCAGGCTCACCCCCTCGTAGGGAATCTCCACGACTTCCGGTGGCTGAGTCATGAGCGCGGCCGCGGCACGGAACGCTGCGGTCTGCCGCCGCACGCTCGCGACCAGACGCGGGTCGACGGGACTGGCCATCAGCATCACGCCGGCGGTGCGGTCGTAGGTGGATGAGCGCAGATATGCCAACCGTGCGCTTTCGGTGCGGCCGGCCGACAGCTCCGACTCCGCGAGCGCGAGCGTGCGTGCCGCCAGCGCTGCCCAGGACTCGTACCAGCTGTCGAGGTCTGTGCCTTCCACCTCACGAGCTGCCTTCAGGCACTCACCGATGTCGGCGCCACCGTAGGGTGCAGCACCGAGCGCGCGTAGGGCCTGGGCATCCAAGAGGTCGTCCTTCAAGCCGAGACGCATGGCCGCTCCTTCCTGCGCGCTGGTCTGACACGACCTCCGGATGCTAGCGAGCGGCGATCCCGGCAGGCGCCCGCACCAGCTCCGGGTCCTCGTCGACGAACTCCTGGGCCATCGTGTGGAGCGCCTTCGAGAGGAGCTCGTCGTCGGCAGCGCCCCAGTCGCTGAGCTCGCTGCTCAGCCAGGCCCTGGTCGCGGTCACCAGCTTCTGGATCTCCTCGTCCCCGGCCGGGGTGAGCCGCAGGTCCCCGTCGTCGCCGGTGAGGTAACCGTCGGCCCTGGCGGTCTCGAAAGCCGGCTGCAGCACCTGGGCCGGCACCCGGACGCGCCGGGCGATCGCGGCGAGACTGCTCTCCGCGCCGACCCTGCGCCGGACGTGAACCTGCGCCACGCACCATCCGTCGGAGACATCCAGCTCGGTGCCCGAGGTGTCGCGGATGACGATGAACGCCTCCTTTCCCTTGCGCCGGAAGAGCCGGGCGATGGCGGTCTGCAGCTGCTGCGTCCGGTCGGCTCCCTCGGGCATCCCGAAACCATCGCCGACGCTGCCCGCGCCAGCCCGCGAGGTGCCGCGCAACGGGACCTCCTTGAGGAACAACGAGAGCACGAACGCTGCGGCAGCGACGGGCACTGCCGCGAGGAACACGACGTGGATGGCATGCGCGTACGCGTCGACGATCGGGGCGATCTGCGCGGGCGGGTGGGCGTGCAGCAGCTTCGGGGTGGCGATGGTCCGAGGGTCGACACCCGCCTGCGCCACAGCGGCAGGGAGGGTGTGGCTCAGCACGTTGGAGTAGACCGTGCCGAAGATCGCCGCACCGAACGAGCTGCCGAGGGTGCGGAAGAAGGTCACGCCCGAGGTGGAGACGCCGAGATCCCGGTAGTCCACGGTGTTCTGCACGATGATCGTGAGCACCTGCATGCTCAACCCGATCCCGGTGCCGAGCACCAGCATGTCGATCGCCATCGTCCAGTAAGCCGTGTGCGCGTCCATCCGCGAGAGCAGGTACAGGCCGACGGCCATCACGAACGAGCCGGCGACCGGGAAGATCTTGTAGCGGCCGGTCCGGCCCACGATGGTGCCTGACAGCACCGAGGTCACCAGGAGCCCGACGACGAGCGGCAGCGTCTGCACGCCCGAGCTCGTCGCGGACACTCCCTTCACGTACTGCAGGTACGTCGGCAGGAAGGTCATCGCCCCGAGCATCGCGAAGCCAACAATGAAAGCCAGCACGACGCAGACGCTGAACACGGAGGACGTGAACAGTCGCAGCGGCAGGATCGGGTCCACAGCCCTGGCCTCGACCAGCACGAAGATCCCGAGCGAGACGACCGACCCGACGAACAGGCCGATGATCATCGTCGAGGTCCAGGCGTACTGCGTGCCACCCCAGGAGAGCGCAAGGGTCAGGCCGGCCGCCCCGAGCGAGACGAACACGATGCCGAGGTAGTCGATGACCGGTCGGAGCGCTGCGCGCACGGAGGGCATCGTGAAGCTCGCCAGCACGATCACCCCGATGCCGATCGGCAGGTTCACGTAGAAGGCCCACCGCCACGAGAGGTGGTCGGTGAACAGTCCGCCGATCAGTGGGCCGAGCACCGTGGTGACGCCGAAGACGGCACCCAGCGCCCCTTGGTACTTCCCGCGCTCACGCAGCGGGATGACGTCCGCGATGAGGGCGGTGGCGGTCACCGCAAGGCCACCGGCGCCGAGGCCCTGAACCGCGCGCCAGGCGATCAGCCAGGTCATGTTCTGGGCGAGCCCGCACATCGCGGAGGCCAGCACGAAGGTCCCGGCCGAGAGCTGGAAGATCAGCTTGCGCCCGAAGAGGTCGCCGAACTTGCCGGCCAGCACCGTCGCGATCGTGTCCGCGAGCAGGTAGGAGGAGACGACCCAGGTGATGTGGCCGGCGCCGCCGAGGTCACCGACGATGGTGGGCAGCGCGGTCGAGACGATGGTCTGGTCGAGCGCCGCCAGCAGCATCCCGAGCAGCACGGTGATGAACACCAGGTTCATCCGCCGCCGGTCCAGGCCCAGGTCCGCGGGCGGAGCCGCGCTCGCCTCGGGTGCGACCTCCATCGTCACGTCGACCACCGCCGGTCCCTCGACCTGCCCGGCGCACGGTTCCGCGGCCGGCTCGCAGGCAGTATGTCGCACGCCGGGAGGGCGCACCCGGGAGGGGCAAAAGCCATGTATCTGACGCCGGGCTGGCAGCTTGCTCCGTTCGCGGTCAGTCGTTCGGGTGGAGTTTCCAGCCGGTGGGGTGCACTCCGGTCCCGGCCAAGGTGAACGGCCGGTGAATGACCTACGGTTCGCGTTGACCCGCGGCGACCAGCGCCCCGGTGGCGTCGTGAACCTGGGAGATCCCGTGCGTGCAGGTCGTCGGTCGGCACTCGCGCCGCTGCTCGTTGCCTCCACCGTGCTGGCAACCCTCGCCGCGGCGATAGCGCCAGGCACGGCGATGGCCGCGACGCCGTCAGCCCAGCCTGCACAGGCGTCGATCGTGTCCACGGTCCCTGCCTCGACCTCGCCCAACATCAACGACGGCGCCACCAACAGCCTCACGCAGGTCGGGTCGAGGATCATCGCCGGCGGGTCCTTCACCAGCGTCAGCCCCGCGGGAGTCACCGACGGCTCACAAGCCGCCGCACGGACCGACGTGCTGGCCTTCGACGCGACCAGCGGCGTCCTGGATGCCGGCTTCCACCCCGTCCTCGACGGCACCGTCTACGCCGTGACCCCGGGCCCGACGCCCGACACGGTCTACCTCGGTGGCGCCTTCAGCACCGTCAACGGGGTCGCGGCCAAGAGCATCGCCCTCGTCAGCACGGTGACCGGCGCGATCGTCCCTGGCTTCACCGCGCCGAAGATGAACGGCATCGTCTACACCGCCCGCCTCTCCCTTGGTCGCCTGTACCTCGGCGGCTCGTTCACCGTGGTGGGCGGCGTCTCGCACGAGGGACTGGTCACCCTGACACCGGCGACCGGCGCGGTGGACCCCTTCATGGCTGTCCAGCTGACGGGGCACCACAACTACACCGGCAAGCCCGGTCAGGCGAACGGCGCGGTCGGGCCGCGCAAGCTCGCCATCAGCCCCGACGGCACCCTCGCGATCGTCATCGGCAACTTCAAGGAAGCCAACGGGGTCGTCTATGACCAGATCGTCCGCCTCAGGCTGGACGGCGCGACCGCGACCGTGGACAGCACCTGGAAGACCTCCGCCTACACCGCGGCGTGCTTCGCCGCCGCCTTCGACACCTACATGGAGGACGTCGACTTCGCCCCGGACGGGTCCTACTTCGCGGTGGGCGCGACCGGGGGCTCGGGAACGAACACCGACGGCAGCAACTCGCTGTGCGACAGCGTGGCCCGGTGGCAGACCGCTGCGACCGGTAGCAACGTGCGCCCCGTCTGGGTCGACTACACCGGCAACGACACACCCTCGTCCGTCGCCGTCACCGGCCCGGCGGTCTACGTCGGCGGGCACCAGCGCTGGATGAACAACCCGCTCGGCGCCGACAACGCGAACCTCGGTGCCGTCCCGCGTCCGGGCATCGCGGCGCTCGACCCGGTGTCGGGCGTCCCGCTCAGCTGGAACCCGGGACGCAACCCGCGTGGCGCCGGTGCCGGCGCGCTGCTCGTCACCAGCACGGGCTTGTGGGTCGGCAGCGACACGACCTGGATCGGCAACAGGCTCTCCTACCGCGGCCGCGTCGCGTTCTTCCCGCTCGCCGGCGGCGCCCCCGCGCCTGACTACTCGATGGACCAGGTGCCGGCCAACGCCTACCTGGCGGGGCAGCTCACGACGACGAGCACCACCAACGTGCTCTACCGGGTGAACGCGGGCGGCCCCACGCTGCAGGCCATCGACGGCGGCCCCGTCGTGGCAGGGCGACACCACGAACCCGGGCCCGTACCGGACCTCGGCGCCGACGACCGGAACTGTGGGCTACCCCCCGGTCACCGCTCTGGCTGCCAGCGTGCCCGCTAGCACCCCCGCCGGGATCTTCAGCTCCGAGCGCTGGGACCCGGGCACCAAGGGCGACGGCAGCGAGATGCAGTGGTCGTTCCCGGCCACGGCCGGCCAGCACGTCGAGGTCCGTCTCTACTTCGCCAACCGGTGCTCATGCACGGATGCCGTCGGTGACCGGGTCTTCGACGTCGCTGTGGACGGCGCGACCGTCCTGAACCACTACGACATCGTCGCTGACGCAGGCGACCAGACGGGGACGATGAAGGCCTTCGACGTGACCGTGCCCGGTACCGGCGCGATCACCGTGGGCTTCACGCACGAGACCCAGAACCCGCTGGTCGACGGCATCGAGATCATCAACCAGGACGCCCCGACCCCCACCCCGCCGGCCGGCGGGTCGCTGCTCCAGCGCCCGTTCTACGGCACCAGCTCAGGGACGACGACCACGGTGTCGAGCTCCTACCCCTGGTCGTCCGTGCGCGGCGCCTTCATGGTCGGCGGCTGGCTCTACTACGGCTCGACCGACGGCAACCTCTACCGCAGCACGTTCGACGGCACGACGGTGGGCGCCGCGAACCTCGTCGATCCCTACAACGACCCGGCGTGGGCGAACGTCCTGACCGGTTCCGGGCAGACCTATCGCGGCGTCAAGCCGAGCCTCTACGGCGGGGAGATGCAGAACGTCACGTCGATGTTCTACTCGGCCGGAAAGCTGTACTACACGCTCTACGGTCAGCCGAACCTGTACTCCCGCTCGTTCAGCCCCGAGTCGGGCATCGTCGGCGAGGACGAGGCCAGCGTGGCAGGGGTCAACTTCAGCAACACCGCCGGCGCGTTCCTGTCCGGCAGCACGCTCTACTACGACAACAGCACGGACGGCGTCCTGCACAAGGTCGCCTTCGCGGCCGGCGTCACCAACCCAGCCACCGACGTCCCGATCGCCGACGGGCAGGACTGGCGTGCCCGAGGCCTGTTCCTCTTCGGCTCGCTCACCTCGACGACCGCCGTGTTCACCAGCAGCTGCGTGGCCATGACCTGCACGTTCGACGGCAGCACGTCCACCCCGCTCGGTCGGCTCAGCTACTCCTGGGACTTCGGCGACGGCAGCACCAGCACGCTGGCCACCCCGACCCACCTGTTCTCCGTGGCCGGCGCGCACACCGTCACCTTGACCGTCACCGACAGCAGCTCGAACACCTCGAGCGTCAGCCACGGGGTGAGCGTCCAGCCGCCGAACGCACGCTTCACCGCGGTGACTCCGTGCCGGGTCTTCGACACCCGGGGGACGCCGGGCACCTGCACGGCCGCCCCCGCGGCGCACAAGGCCCAGCTCGGGACAGGCACCACCAAGAACGTGAAGATCGCCGGTGTCGGCGGCGTCCCGGCGAACGCGACCGCGGTCGTCCTCAACGTCACTGCGGTCAACGCGACCGCCACCACGTACATCACCGTCTCCCCCGGCGGCAAGGCGCGGCCCATCGTCTCGAACCTCAACGTCAACAGCTCGGCGCCGGTGCCGAACCTGGTGACCGTGAGCCTCGGCGCCGACGGCTCGCTGAACTTCTACAACTACGCCGGCAGGGTCGACCTGCTGGCCGATCTCGCCGGTTACTACAGCCCCACGGCGGGCAACGGGTACACACCGGTCGCTCCCTGCCGCGTGTTCGACACCCGCGGGAACGCCGGCTCGTGCACGTCAGCACCGGCCGCGACCTCGACGCCGATCGGTGCCGGCGGGATCAAGAACGTCATGATCGCCGGGGTGGGCGGCGTCCCCGCCAACGCCACCGCGGTCGTCCTCAACGTCACTGCCGTCAACGCGACCAAGGCCACCTACGTCACTGTCTGGCCGGGCGGCCATGCCAAGCCGGAGGCATCCAACCTCAACGTCCACTCGGCGCTGCCCGTGCCGAACCTGGTCGTCGTGCCGCTGGGCCCCGACGGGTCGATCGACGTCGGCAACTACATCGGGACGGTCGACGTCCTCGCCGACCTCGCCGGCTTCTTCTCCCCGGCCTCCGCCTCGGGCTTCCACGCCGTGACCCCGTGCCGGATCATCGACACCCGCGGGACGACGGGCTCGTGCCCCGCCGCCCCGGCGGGTACCAAGCGGGCACTCACCAGTGGTGGAACCGTCTCGCTGCGCGTGGTCGGCGTCGGTGGGATCCCCACCTCGGCAACAGCGCTGGTGCTCAACGTGACCGCGGTGGGCGCCACCAACCGGACCTACCTCACCGTGTTCCCGGGGTCGACGGTCCGGCCGGTGGCGTCGAACCTGAACATCGCGTCCGCGGCGCCGATCCCCAACCAGGTCGTGGTCCCCGTGGGCATCGACGGCAGCATCAGCGTGTTCAACGCGTTGGGCAGCGTCAACGTCCTCGCCGATCTGGCGGGCTACTACTCGACGAGCTAGCCAGGCAGGCGGGTCAGCCGGAGGGCGCCGGTAGGGTAGCCTTACCTAACTGCCGCCCGAGCTGGGCGCCCCGTCGCCCGGAGTCGAACGCTTCCGTGATCATCTGCCACTGCGCCGTCGTTACAGATCGCGATGTCGCCGCTACGGTTGCCACGGGTTCGACGACGCTCGCTGCCGTGTGTCGGAGCACCTCCGCCGGCCGCGCCTGTGGCCGGTGCCTTCCGACGCTCAAGGCCATGCTCTGCGAGCAGTGCCCTCGCGCGGATCTGTCCCAGCCGGAGGTCGCGCATGCAGCCCGTTAGCCCCCGTGTGGTCGAGCTCCTCAACGACGCCCTCACCTTCGAGCTCACCATCACGAACACCTACTTCGTGCACGCACGGATGCTCGACAGCTGGGGCATCGGTTCCCTGGGCAAGGCGTTCTACGAGCTCTCCATCGACGAGATGAAGGACTCCGACGCCCTGATCCAGCGCATCCTGCTCTTCGACGGCCACCCGAACGTCCAGCGTCTGGGCGCCATCACCATCGGCGAGACGGCCCAGGAGATGCTGACCCTCGCGCTCGAGAGCGAGCGCCGCGCGGTCGCTCAGTTCAACGCCGGCGCCAAGGAGTGCCATGAACTGGGTGACCACGGCACCGCCTCGATCTTCGAGGAGATGGTGCGCTCCGAGGAGACCCACGTGGACTGGTTCGAGGCGCAGCTCGGCGCGATCGAACGGGTAGGTGTCCAGCAGTACCTCGCTGCGCAGCTGGCGACGGGGACGCCCTAGCCCGAGCGGCTCGCTTCGGTGCCTTCGGCGAGCCAGCGGACCACGTCCGAGGCCGGTTCGTCGCTGGCGTGCCGATATCCCGTGCCGGCCCACAGGTTGATGCCGTCAGCGTCCGCGGCCCGGGTTGCCGCCGCGCGCAACGGCACCGTCAGCAGGTGGATCGCCGGGTAGCCAAGGGGAGCCGTCGCGGTGTGCTCGTCCGTGAACCGGTTCCGGAGCGCTCGCGCCGGCCGGCCGGTGAACGCCCGCGTCACGACCGTCCCGTCACGGGCAGGGTCGACCAGCGCGTCCTTGTGGATGGGGCGTGCCCCGCTCTCCGGCGTACGGAGCAACGCCGTCCCGACCAGCACTGCGTTGGCCCCTGCCTTCATCGCGTCCCTGACGGCGGCCGGCCCGCTGATGCCGCCGGCAGCCAGCAGCGGCAGCCCGCTGACCGACCTGACGGCTGCTACCAGCGCCGCGGTGTCGGTGTGCCGGTTCGGCGTCTGCGGGGTGGTGGTCCCGCTGTGCCCGCCGGCCGCGGCGCTCTGCACCGCGAGCGCATCCACCCCGACGGCCTCGGCGGCCCGCGCCTCGTCGACCGTGGTCACCGTCGCGACCACCTGGCTGCCCGCCGCCTGCAGGCGCGCGACCACCGCGGCTGGCGGGAGGGCGAACGTGAAGCTCACGACCGCGACCGGGTCGTCGACCAGGAGCTCGACCTTCTCCCTCCACCAGTCGTCGTACCCCGCACCCAGGCCAGCCAGCGCCGGCAGCTCGACCTCGTAGCGCTCAGCCTCAGCGCTGAGCTCGTCCGCGTAGCGCTGAGCTCCGCCTGGCTCGGCGTGGTGCCTCCAGGCAGGAACACGTTCACGCCGAAGTCGCGGCAGCGCTCCCTGGTGGCTGCGACCTGCTGCTGCATGCCCTCCGGCGTCAGGTAGCCGGCGGCGAGGAAGCCGAACCCGCCCGCCGCCGACGCAGCCGCCACCAGCGCCGGGGTCGACGGGCCGCCCGCCATCGGAGCAGCCACCACCGGTACCCGCACCGAGCCGAGCGACCACATGGCAGACCTCCTCGAGGCTGGCCTCCTGCCGGCGGGATCCTGTCGACGGCTAGGGTCTGAGCGTGCGCTACCAACCCCTCGGAACCTCAGGTCTCACCGTCTCCGTCGTCGGCCTCGGATGCAACAACTTCGGCGGTCGGATCGACCTCGAGGCGACCCGCGCCGTGGTTGACGCCGCGATCGACGAGGGCATCACGCTGTTCGACACCGCGGACATCTACGGGGAGGACAGCGGCTCGGAGCGCACCCTCGGCGAGGTGCTGAAGGGCCGCCGCGACCAGGTCGTCCTGGCCACCAAGTGGGGGCACCAGAACTACGACCTCGGGTACGGCCCGGCTGCCGGCGCCAAGGGCGGTCGTTCGTACATCCGCCGGGCCGTGACCGAGTCCCTGCGGCGGCTGCAGACCGACTGGATCGACCTGTACCAGCTCCACACACCTGACCCGGTCACGCCCATCGAGGAGACGCTGGCCGCCCTCGACGAGCTCGTCCAGGAGGGCAAGGTGCGCTACGTCGGGAGCTCGAACCTCACGGGCTGGCAGCTCGCCGACGCCGCCCACCTCGCCGGGGCCGGCGGCACGACGCCCTTCATCTCCGCCCAGAGCGAGTACTCCTGGCTGAACCGCTCGGTGGAGGCGGAGGTCTTGCCCGCCTGCGCGCACTTCGGGCTGGGCTTCCTGCCGTACTTCCCGCTCGCGATGGGCCTGCTCACCGGAAAGGTCACCAGGGCGAACGGCATCCCCGAGCAGACCCGCTTGGCCGAGCGCCAGCACTACGTCACCGACGCGCGCCTCGACACGGTCGAGGCGCTCGACGCCTGGGCCGTCGCGCACGACCGCTCCCTGCTCGACGTCGCCATCGGCGGCCTGGCCACCAAGCCGGGAGTCAGCTCGGTCATCGCTGGTGCCACCAAGCCGGAGCAGGTCCACGCGAACGTGGCCGCCGGCAGGTGGCAGCCGACCGCGGACGAGCTCGCCGAGCTCGACGCGCTCACGGCTTAGCCACGCTGGCTCATCCGGTCCGGCGCCCGACCGGCTGAGCCCGCGCGGTCAGCTCGCGGAGTAGTAGCCCGCGAGGTCGACGACCGCGTCGACGTCGCCGATGTAGTTGCCGATGCTCACCGTTCCGTCAGCGCTCACCGGGACGGTGACGAGGTTGGCCACCGGGGACGCAGACGACACGTTGAGGTTCGACACGACTGGCTTGACGGTGCCGCCGGGGAAGACCGTCAGGTAGGTCGCCCTCGAGGCGTTGACGGCCGTCACGTTGAGCACCACCGCGGTGACCGAGGCGGGCACCGATCCGACCCCAGCGACATGGAACGTCCTGACCTGGCCCGAGCCGATGGACTGGTCGACCCCGGCCGGTGCGCCAGGACAGGTTCCGGTGGTGCCGCGGGTGTCCAGGATCCGGCACGGGCCGGTGGCGGTGTAGCCGCTGGCCGAGGTCGGGGCGAAGTAGCCGGCGAGGTCAGCCAGCAGGTCGACCGAGCCGGCGTTGTTGTAGAAGCTGACGGTCCCGTTCGCGGCCAGCTGCACGACGACGAGGTTGGGCAGCGGCGCCGCCGAGCCCACGCTCAGGTTGGAGACCACGGGTCGGGCCGTCCCGCCGGGGAAGACCGTCTCGTAGGTCGAGCGGGTGGCCCCGACCGCGGTGAGGTTGAGGACGACGGCTGTCGCCGTGGCAGGCACCCCTCCCACCCCGGCGATCTTCACCGTCAACGTCTGTCCCGCGCCGAGGGTCTCCCTGGTGGCGGCCGGCGGCGTCGAGCAGCTGCCGACGGTGCCGCGCGTGTCGAAGACCCGGCAGGGCGCGACCGCGGAGTACCCCGAGCCCGTCCCCGTCGCGTAGTAGCCCTGCAGGTCGGCGAGCAGGTCGACGTTCCCGGTCGCGTTGCCGAGGTTGACGACACCGCCGGTGCCCACGGGCACGACGACCAGGTTCGCCACCGGGGCGGGTGAGCTGACGTTCAGGTTCGACGCCGTGGGCTTGGGCTGCCCGGCCGGCCAGGCGGTGATGTAGGTGGAACGCGAAGTCGCGTTCACCGCGGTCACGTTGAGCACCACGGCGGTGGCACCGGCAGGCACGCCCCCGACACCCGTCACCTTGACCGCCAGCACTCCAGCCGGACCGACCGGCGCCTTGCTGCTGGCCGAGCCTCCGGGGCAGCCGGCGGTCGCACCCCTGGTGTCGTAGACGCGGCACGGCGTCACCGCGGTGTACGTCGCGGCGGGCGGCGCCGGGGAGACGGAGTGGCTCGCGGTAGCGGTCTGGGCGCCCGTGCCGGTCACCGTCAAGGTCACCGTGTGCGCACCGGCAGCGGTGTACCTGTGGGTCGGGGCGACACCGGTGCCGGTGGTGCCGTCACCGAAGGCCCAGCTGTAGGCGGTCGCGCCGGTCGAGGTCGAGGCGTTGAACGAGCAGGACATCGCGGTGCACGTGCTGGTGAACGCTGCGGTCGGAGGCACGACCGCCGCCTTGCCGAGGAACAGACCCCGCGTGCGCCAGTCGTTGCCGTCGAGCGCCGGTCCGCTGACGACGGTGTCCGTCGCCGGGTCCGTGCTGCCGTCGGCGAACGCGACACGGTGCAGGTTCCCGTCCGCGCGGCTCGCGTAGTAGAGCGAGCTGCCCGAGAGGAACGCGCCGGCGATGTTGCTGAGGTCCACGCCGTCGGTGCTCGACTCGTCCTCGGTGACGATCCCCGAGTCAGGGTTGAAGGACCGCGCGAAGAGCTCGGAGTCGCCGAGCATCGTGTAGTAGATCTTGCCGCCGGAGTAGAACATCGAGGTCGCGTCCTGGATCTCGCCGCCGTAGAAGCCCGGCGCCGCACCCTGATACGTCTGGCCGGAGCCCGTCTGCACGTTCACCCAGGCTGGGTCGTCGTAGGGGTCGACCTTGGTGGCCGGCCCGAAGGTGGTGCCGTCGAAGCTTCGGCGGTAGAGGTTGCCGTCGGTCATGCCGTAGAACAGCGTGCCGCCGACGGTGAACGCGCCACGCACCGAGGACCAGGCCGTGCCGGTTCCGCCGACCGTGGAGGTCGGGCCGGCAGCGGTGCCGTTGAACGCTCGCTCGAGCAGCGAACCGGCGGGCGGCGGTGGCGGGACGGGGGCGTCCTGGTTGATGAGCTCGATGCCGTTGACCAGCGGGTTCTCGGTCTCATGGGTCCAGTCGATGCTGACCTGGCCGGTTGCCGGCACGGTGACGTTGAAGGCCTTCATCGTGCCCGTCTGATCACCGACGTCCGCCACGATGTCGTAGTGGTTCAGGACCGTCGTGCCGTCCACGGCGACGTCGAACACGCGCTGGCCCACCCCGCTCGTGCCGTCGTAGCGGTTCGCGAAGTAGAGCCGGACCTGCACGTGCTCGCCGACCGTCGCGGGGAACGTCCACTGCATCTCGTCGCCGTCACCGTTGGATCCCGGGTCCCAGCGCTCGGAGGAGAAGATCCCGGACGGCGTGGTCGCCGGCACGGTGCTGGCGATGGTGGCGACGGGGCCGTACCCGGCCGTCTGGCTGTCACCGTTGTGGTACGGGCTGCCGTCGGTGGGGTCGCCCTGCCAGTCCGGCCCGCCGTCGATCGCCTGGATCGTGGACCCACCCGCGTTGACCCGGTAGAGCACGTTGGTGCTCGCGGTCGAGGTGAGCTGGCCCGCGAGGTAGACGTTCGCCGGCAAGGCCGTCGTCGCGACGCTCGGCGTCGGCGTTCCCCCCGCGAGAGGGAAGAACGCGATGCGGCCGCGGTAGTACTTGCGGTTGCCGATGTACTGCGTGTCGCTCCCGACCCACAGGCCCGTGCTGGTCGCGAGCAGGGCGGCGGCGCCCGAGCCGCGCGGGTTACGCCCGGGGTTCCAGGACATGGGGACGCCGGAGACAGGGTCGAGCGCACCGAGGCCGGGCCGCGGGACCGCGCCCGGGCCGGCGTAGTCGTAGCCGTCCGGGTTGTTGAGCCAGCGCTGGTGGCCGCCGACGTAGACCGCGCTGCCGGTGACCGCGACCGAGGCGATGGTGTCCTGACCGGAGTAGTCGGCCCAGGTCGGCTGGACGTTGTCCCCCGTGGCCGAGGTCTCCCATCGCGAAGCGCTGTCGCACAGCGAGTTGCTGCCGTCGTTGTTCGTCCCGCTGCCACCGGTGGCCGCCACCACGAAGTACGAGCCGTCCGGGGCGAAGTCGACGTCCTGCATGTACGTGTCGAAGGCGTCGCTGAAGCACAGGGCCGTGTACTCCTGCGTGTTCCAGTTCGGGTCGATCGTGGCCGCGGGCTTGCTGCCGATGAGGATGTTGACGATCTGGTCGTGCAGGGTCCCGTTGGCGTCCTTGAAGTTGCCGATGACGATGAGCCGGCTCCCGTCGGGTGAGACCGCCATCTTGCGAGCGCCGACGCCGCCGATCGCACCGGACCCGCTGTCGTTGTGGTGCCCGGTCAGCTGGACGTCGAGGTACGGGTCGAGGGCGCCCGTCGTCGGGTTCAAAGTCACGATGCCCGAGTGCGCCACGCCCGCGACCTTGCTGAAGTCGCCGCCGACGAACAGGTGGCCACCTGAGAGCTTCACCGTGTACGCGATGCCGTCCATGGTCGGTGCGGTGAAGCCAGGCACCCGGGCGCCGGTGATCGTGCTCACCAGCGCGAGGCTCTTGGACTTGACCCCGTCGACGGTGGTGAACGCACCTGCCAGGTAGACGGTGTCGGCCACCGGGCCCGGAGTCACCTGCCACACGGCACCGTCCAGCGACGGCACGAAGCCGGTGTCGAGCTTGCCGGTCGTCGCGTCGAAGGCGAGCGCCTCGGTCCGCGGCACCGCCTGCGAACCGTCGGTGACCCCGGCCGGACTGACGTTGGTGAAGGTCCCGCCCAGCACGATCCGGGTGCCGACCTGGGCGATGCCGAGGGTCTGGCCGTCATTGATGTTGGGGGTGCCCGCCATCGGCACCGCGGCGACGATCGAGGCCTGCGCGGTAGCCGCCATCGCGGTTCCGGATCCCACCGCTGTGACGGTGAGCGCGCCGACCGCGATGATGGCCACGGGCAGGGACGTCAGTCTGGTTCGTGCACGCATCGCAGCTCTCCCCTTGCGGGCCGCCCATGGGTGAGGGTTACATCTGGGCGGCCCGCGGCGAAACGCTAAGTGGCCAGCAGGTGCGAGCGTGAGCCGACCCGAGAATTCGGATGAACGGCGGCCCGGTCCGACCGAAAGGTTGAGCCCGGACGGACGAACGCCGCTACCCATCGTGCCTACCAGTGGTGCACTCGACCGCACGGGCACCATGCTGAGCCTGGACGACAGGGAGGGGGCAGCCGCATGGACCTGGACGGACGCACCGACCTCGACGCTGACGTCAGTGGTGCTGCCACCCAGTACCCCTCCCCCGAGCACGAGTCGTCCGAGCAGCTGCGGGTCGCCTTCGACCACGCCCCCACCCCGATGGTCATGGTCAGCCTCGAACCAACCCAGCTGGGTCGCCTGGTCCGCGCGAACGCTGCCTTCACCGAGCTGCTCGGCTACCAGCCCGGGGATCTCGTCGGTCGCGACCCGGCGACCTGGACCGCCGGCCCTGACCTCGCCGCGACCTGGGAACGGCTGCGCGGCCTCGCCGACGAGAGCGCCGACAGCGGGTCCTACGAGAAGCGCTACCTGCGCAAGGACGGCAGCGTGGTGCACACCTGGGTGACCACGGCGGTCGTCCGCAGCGCGCAGGGGGCGCCGCAGTTCGCGATCGCGCACGTGGTGGACGAGACCGAGCGCCGCCGGCACGAGCACGAGCTCGAACGGGTCGCGCTCACCGACCACCTCACCGGCCTGGCGAACCGCAGCACCATCGAGGGCCACCTCGCGGACGCGCTGGCCCGGCTCGAGCGTGCCGGGAGCGGCGTCCTCGGTGTCCTCATGCTCGACCTGGACGGCTTCAAGCTCGTCAACGAGAGCCGTGGCCACACCGTGGGTGACCAGCTGCTCGTCGAGGTCGCGCGGCGGCTGACCGAGGTCACGCGCAGCGACACGACGGTGGCGCGGCTCGGCGGGGACGAGTTCCTGCTCATCGAGCGCGCCGTCGGGCCGGCGGAGGTGCGCTCGCTCGCCGAGCGCGTCCTGGAAGCGCTGCGGGCGCCGTACCCGATCACCAGCGGCGAGTCGCTCCAGACGACGGCCAGCCTCGGGATCGCGCTGGCCTGGCGGCACACCCGCTCCCCCGACGACCTGCTCAGCGAGGCGGATCTCGCGCTGTACGAGGCGAAGGATCGCGGCAGGGACCGGTTCGCCGTCTACGACGACGGCCTGCGCACGCACATCCTCGACCGGGTGGAGACCGAGGCACGGCTACGCCGGGCGCTGCGCGACGACGGGCTGCAGGTCGTGCTCCAGCCGGTGGTGGACCTTCGGCACGGCACCACGGTCGGGGCCGAGGCGCTCATCCGGCTGCACGACCCTGATCACGGTGAGCTCGGGCCCGACACCTTCATCCACGTCGCCGAGGCCAGCGCGCTCATCGTCGACCTCGACACGTGGGTGGTGGACGAGGTCGTCCGGCTGCTCGGTGCGGATGCACGGAAGGAGTTCCCGCTGCTGCCCGAGCGCATCGCTGTCAACGTCAGCGGCCGGACCGTCGAGCATCCGACCTTCGTGGCCCGGGTCCGCGACGCGCTGCACCGCGAGGGGGTCGCTGGTGGCCGGCTGCTCATCGAGCTCACCGAGAGCAGCCTGCTGGCCGACAAGCCGTCCGTCCGTGACTGCCTGTCGGCGCTCGACGCGCTGGAGGTACGGGTGGGGATCGACGACTTCGGCACCGGCTACTCGGCGCTGGCCTACCTCGAGCGCTTCCCGCTCAGCTTCCTCAAGATCGACATCTCGTTCATCCGGCAGCTCGGGACCAACCTGCGCGCCAACGCCGTGGTGGCCGCGATCATCGCGCTGGCCCACGCGCACGGCCTGGTCGTGACGGCGGAGGGCGTGGAGAACGAGAGCCAGGCCGCGGCGCTGCGGGCGATGGCCTGCGACAACGGTCAGGGCTGGCTCTTCGGCCGCCCTGCCTCGCCCGGCTGACGGCGCCGCGCCCAGAGCGCGCAGCCGGCAACCACCGCCAGCGGCCAGAGCGCCTGCGCCCCGGCGGCCACCCGCTCGGCCAGTCCCACTCGCTCACCCCGCGCGAGCTCGACCACGAACCAGCCGACCACCCCGGTGAGGACAGCGCCCGCGGCCACCGACGCTGGCGCACGCAGGACGGGCGCGGCGGCCGGGTCACGCCGCACCGCGAGGAACGGCCAGGCCGCGAGCGCGCCGAACGCCAGGCTGGCCGCTGCGGTGTGAGCCACCGACGAGCCGGTGGCCGGCAGGGGGAAGGCAGCAACGCCCAGCGTGCACACACCGCCGGCCCCGAGCAACCACCGTCCTGGCCGCGCCGCCAGCCCGCCCAGGGAGAACGCCGTCAGGAGGTACGCGGCCCCGACGCCGACCAGCGCTCCCGTCATGATCCAGCGGTCCTCGGCGCCGTGACCGGCCAGGGCGCTGATCGTGTCGGTGACGGAGCTGTACCCCGGTGGTTGGCGGGCTGCCGCGACCGTCCAGCCGCCGATGAGCAGCACCGGCGCCGCTGCCGACGAGACACGGCCCCACCAGGGGACGGTCGGAGCGGAGCCGGTCGACCGGGGATCGCTCGCAGCCAGCTGGGTCACGGTCGTCTCGTCACGCGAGCCAACCTAGTCGGGCTCGCCGGCCTTCGCCCGGTTGAGCCCGGCCAGGTACTCGTTGTAGATCGCGAGCTCGTCGGGTGCCTGCGCGTCGCCGCTCGCCGCGCGGTCCGCCTGCCGGTCGAAGCGCCGCGCGTCGCGCTCGTCGGAGCGGATCCACTGCACCGTCAGCACCACGACCACCAGGATCAACGGGATCTCGCCCATCGCCCACCCGATGCTGGCCCCGAGTCGCTGGTCGGCGAGCAGATCCGTGTAGTAGGTGCGCTGCAGGGAGCTGAAGTACGCACCGCCCAGCACGGAGCTGGAGGACAGGATGGCGATGTTGAAGAAGGCGTGGAACGGCATGGCGACCACGAGCAGCAGCAGCCGTGCGGGGTAGGGGATGCGACGCGGGCCTGGGTCGATGCCGATCAGAACCCAGAAGAAGAGGTAGCCGGCCAACAGGAAGTGCAGGTTCATCGCGACGTGGCCCCAGTGGTTGGCCATCGCCTGCTGGAAGATCGAGGTGAAGTAGAGCGCGTAGAAGCTGCCGATGAACAGGGCCGTGGCGACCAGCGGGTTGGTCAGGATGCGGACGGGCCACGAGCCGAGCACCGCGAGCAGCCACTCCCGCGGACCACGGTCGACGCGGTGCGCTGGCAGCACGCGCAGCGCCAGCGTCGTCGGCGCGCCCATGACCAGCAGCACCGGCACGACCATGACCAGCAGCATGTGCTGGACCATGTGCGCGCTGAACAGGACGTGCGCGTAGGTCCCGATACCGCCGCTGGTCGCCCAGGTGAGGAGCACGAGGCCAAGGAACCAGGAGACCGAACGGCCCACGGGCCAGCGGTCGCCACGCGCCGCCAGCCGGCGCAGGCCCGTGAAGTACATCGCCGCGCCCAGCAAGGCGATCGCCAGGAACACCCCGTCGGGCCGGACCTCGGTGACGATGAGGCGGGTCCACGTCGGGTACGGCGGCAGGTCGAACCCGAGGATCGAGCGCGCGGGGGTCACGTTGGTGAGGTCCGCGATGACCACCGGCGTCGGTGTCCGGGACAGCGCCACAGCCACGCTGACGGCGGCGGTCATGAGGCCGAGCTCGACGGCCGCGAGGCGCACGAAGGCGCGCGTGCGGCGAGGGCCGAGCAGTGCGGGGATCGTGCGCCTGCGGTGCACCCAGCCCGCGTAGCCGAGCGCGCCGAGCAGGATCACCTTGGCGAGCACCAGCCGGCCGTAGCCCGGTGGTGACGAGGTCGGCGGGCCCGTTGAGCCTGATCCAGGCGTTCGCGATGCCGCTGAGCGCCAGGGCGACGTAGCACCAGAGGGCGAGCACGCTGAACCGCGGCACGGTCGTCCGGAGCAGCCGGCCGTCGATCAGGGCGAGCGCGAGCAGACCGGCGAGCCCGCCCACCCAGACCGCCGCGGCCACCTCGTGGATCATCAGGCTGGACACCGCGATGTCGTGCTCGGACGATGCGCCCGAGTGACCGGAGAGCGCAGGGACCAGCAGCGCCGTCTGGGCCACGATGAAGGCGATCGCCGCACCGGACGTCGTGAGGATCCAGCGGCACGACACCGCCACGATCGCGGCCCCCAGCACCTGCACGGCCAGCGCCTGGCCCTGCAGGATCTCGGTGAGGAACGCACGGAGCGCGTCGGCCTGCAGCCCCTGTGGCAAAGGGATGCCGGTGACGTCGGAGAGCGTGAGCGCGGTCTGGACCACGGCGAAGAGCACCCACGCTGCCGCGGTCCAACCGGCCCACGAGGTCAGGCGCAGGCCGGCCCCCTTGAGCTGGCCGTCCTTGGCCGGCAGGAACGCGGCCGACGTCAGCAGCAGCCCGATGGTGAGGATGCCAGCGAAGTCGCTGAGCATCCGGGACACGGGAAGCGCCCAGCCGGTCCCGGCTCCAGCCGACGGCAGGCCTGGCAGCGGAGGCTGCGGGTTGCCGCCACCCACGAAGAGCGCGACGACGAGGACCGCGAGTCCCGAGCACGGCGGCGCCGCCGAGCAGCTTCCAGCCGCTCGGGGCGCCAGGCAGGTCGGTGGTCGCGAAACGACGCCGTTGCCTGAGCTCGGTGCTCACGGTTGCCCTGTCCCTCCTTCGCCGCCCTGCCCTGGCGACCCGCCCTGCCCTGGCGACCCGCCCTGCGATTGTCCAGCCGCCCGGCGGCGGTTGCCACGGCCGTTCGCCAGCAGCACGGCCAGGGCGACGACCCCGGCGGCCAGGACCAGGACCAGCACCGCGACCCGTGAGGCCGCGCTCCCCTCATCCTGCGCTGTTCCGGAGCCGGCCAGCGGCGGGGCGGACCCACCTGCGGCTGCGGTGCCGGTTGCCGCACTCGAGGCGCTCGCTGCCGGGGTGGTCGTGGTGCTCGTCGGACTGGCCGAGGGGCTCGCCGGGTTGGCATAGCTGAACCCGAGCGTGCGAGTGACCGGGTGACCGTCCGCCGAGACCACCCGGTAGCTCACTGCGTAGTGCCCGGACTCGGTGATCGGCTTGAGGTTCTCGGTGACGGTCGCATCGAGGATCACCGGCGCACCGGAGTCGACCCTGCTGCCGTCGGGCGCAGTCACGGTCACCCCGTCACCGATGTCCTGGATGTTCTCGTCGAACGTCAGCACGACCTTGGTCGGCGCGACGGTCACCGTCGAGCCGTCGACCGGGCTCATCGCGATGAGCACGCTGTGCGCCGACGCCGGACCTGCGAGGCCGAAGGTCACAGCCCCGAGCACCACGGCGACCACGGCCCCGGCCCGCAGCCACCTCATCGTGCGGTCCTGCGACGGCGCCGGCTGTCGACGAGGCTCACGATCACGACGACCAGGGCGAGCAGCCCGGCGGCGAGCCCGGCCGCACCGAGGCTGCGTGCCGTGGCATCCGTGTCGCCGGCGACCGCCACCGGGCTGGGCTCGGCGGCGATGGTCAGCACCGGGGACGGGTGCTCGGGCTCGGCACCGCTCGCCGGCGTCGGCTGGTTCCACTGCACCACCGCGCCGTCGCTGTAGACCTGGGTCGCGGCGAACGTGACGGTGGCGGCGTCGGGCACCGGGCCCACGAGCAGGTCGAAGTCCTGGAACTGCTCGGTGCCGATCGCTGAGCCGCGTTGGGCAGTCCAGGTGACCGAGCTGACGGCCTTGTCGAGGGTGAAGTCTCCGACCTTGACCGGCGCGGGAAGCGCGGTCGTGGTCGTCGTCACGGCCCAGCCGGGCACCGACCTCGGCATGACCTCGGCGAAGGGGGGCGACGACGGGAGGGTGACGGTGACACGGACGGTCGACGCGGTCGCGGACTCGGTCGGCACCCGGAACGTGACCTGGGCGGCCTCGCCGCCGCGGACGGCATCGGTCGAGGTGACCGCGACGTGCGCGGGACGCGACGGTCGAGAGCAGCGGCACGGCAAGGCCGGCGCCGCCGACGACGATCAGTGCTCTACGGGATCGCAGCGCGAGCGCCGACGCGGGCGCACTGCTTCGGGACAGCCAGGGACGCGGCAAGGGCATGGTGGATGGACCTAACGACGGAGGAGCGGACCGGGAGCTGGAGCTAGCGAGCTGCCAGCGCCGGTGGTCCCCGCCGGGAGATCGTCCCGAGGTCTCGCCAGGTGTGCGTCCCGCCCTGACGGTCGGCGGTGATCGTCGGCACCAGCTCGAGCACCAGCGGAGCGACCGGAAGGTCACGGGGCGATCAGGCCGCGCATGCGCTCGAGGCAGCGCCAGTACAGGGACTCGAAGTGCCGGAGCACCAGGGCCGCCACCAGGGCAGCCAGCACGTGCGCGCCGAGCATGGCCCAGCCGCTGCCCGACCAGCGCGCGGATGCCGCAGCCGCCGCACTGGCGGCCGAGTCGGGCCCCGACGTGGCCTCCGCACCGCAGGTCAGCCAGAGCAGCACATGGACGAAGAGCTGGACGGCCAGCAGGGCGCCGAGGAGGCGTGCGTAGCTCCATTCGCGCCGCGACGCGACCGAGCAGGCCGCCGTGGCCAGTGCGACCGGGAGCAGCAGGGCGGCGTGCCGCGGCAACGCGCCACCGCCGACGACGTGCGCAGCCAGCGACAGGCTGGCACCCGCGCCTGCTAGCACCGCGCCGCGCACGAGCCGGGCGACACGTCCCGACTGCTGTGCCTTGGCCACGACGTCGAGGGTAGTCCCGGACGTGGGGGCCGGTGGCAGCGCGTCCACAGGCCGCTCACAGCACCCCTCGCCACGATTCGATCGAGCTGACCGATCGAGCTGACCGACTGAAAGTGCACCCGGCTGGGCTGGTCGACTGAACGAGTTGGCCCGAAGGGCCGTCTACCATGAGCGAGAGCCAGCTGCGCCCGGTTCCAGGGCCGAGAGGAACGACCCCGACGTGACCTGCGACGTCTCGTGACCAGCGACACCATCACGACGCCTCCGGCTGGCGACCCCGCCCCCGAGGGTGGCGGAGCCACGCCCGCGTCCGAGATCACCCCGCCGAAGAAGGGTTGGCGGCAGCGCCGCAAGGAGCGCAAGGCCCGGCCCGTCACGCGCACCCGGTTCATCGTGCGCCGGGTCCTGGTCGGCCTCCTGGCGCTGGCAGCGATCGCCGTCGTCTGGTTCGGGTTCTCGTTCGCGCCGTACGTGCGCGGGTCGCAGGGTGAACCCACCTCGGTCCTGCTGGCCGAGTGGGGGCGCGACAACCACCTCGGCCCGATCGTCGCGAACGCCGAGAACTTCTACTACGACCACTTCGCGACCGTGCCCGTGGGCGGGAAGCCGACCGGCAGCGCGGTCGTCGCCCAGCCGTCGGTCAGCGCACCGGGGGTCATCAGCCCCACGCCGACACCCGGGGTCTCCACCGCTCCGGTGGTCGTCCATGCGCACCTGAACCCGCCGGCCAACATCACCCCACCGGTGACCCCGATCCCTGACGAAGGCGTGTGGCAACCGGTCGGCTCGAAGGTGGACGGCCTCAACGCGGTGTACGTCACCCGGGTGCGTCCCGACGCCATCCACACCAGCGTGCTGGCCTCGATGATGTGGATCGACACCAAGCTCACCCACACGATGCTCGTCCCTGGCTACATCGAGCCAGGGGGACCGAACCCGTCGAACGGCGCGCTGCCCAAGGCGCTCTGGCCGTCGGTGCTCGCGAACTTCAACGGTGGGTTCCGGCTGCAGGACTCCCGCGGCGGCTACTACTACCAGGGCACGACGGTCGCCCCGCTCGTGAGCGGCCGCGCCACGGCCACGTTCGGCAAGGACGGCAGCATCAACATCGGCTCGTGGAACCGTGACTTCTCCATGACGCCGAACACCTCGGTGGTCCTGCAGAACCTCGACCTCATCGTCGACGGCGGCAAGTCCAGGGTGCAGCCCGGTGACGGCTTCGTCTGGGGCGCCACCACGCACGGCGAGAACCTCGCCTGGCGTTCAGCCGTCGGCATCCGGCCCGACGGCAGCCTCGTCTACATCGGCTCCCCGGGCCTGTCCGCCGAGACGATGGCCGACACGCTGGTCAAGGCCGGCGTGGTGCGGGCCATGGTGCTGGACATGAACAACTGGTGGGTCGCGGGCTTCTACTTCGACCACGACGCGAACGGCGCCCCGGTGTGCGCCAAGCTCGACCCCAACATCGCCGAGGGCTGCGACCGCTTCCTCAACAAGTACAAGCGCGACTCGTTCCAGATCCTGGCCGCCCCCTGACACGGCGGGGCGCGGGCCTCAGATCTTGAGCCGTCGGAACACCGGGCGTGGCAGGTGGCGCAGGCCCGACATCACGAACCGCAGCTGACCGGGGACCCACACGATCTCGCGCCCGGTCCGCAGCGCCTTCACCACGGCGTCCGCCACCGCAGCGGGCGTGGTCGCGAGCGGAGCGTCCGGCAGCCCTGCCGTCATCTTGCTGCGCACGAAGCCTGGCCGCACGATGACCACGCGCACGCCACTGCCCTGCAGCGAGTCGCCGAGCCCCTGCGCGAAGGCGTCGAGCCCGGCCTTGCTGGAGCCGTACACGAAGTTCGACCGACGCGCGCGCTCACCGGCGACCGACGACAGCACCACCAGGGCGCCGTGCCCCTGGGCCTTGAGGGCGTTGGCCGCGCGCAAGCCGAGGGACAGCGCTCCGACGTAGTTGACCGACGCGACCTCGACCGCGCGGTCGGGGTCCGCCTCGTCCTGCTCCTGGTCTCCCAGCAGCCCGAACGCGAGCAGCACGACGTCGACGTCACCGCCGGCGAACAGCGCCTTGACCGTCGCGTCGTGGGTCTGCGTCGCGGCGGCATCCAGGCCGATCGTGGTGACGTCCGTCGCCCCGGCGGCGAGCACCTCGGAACGCGCAACCGCCAGGGCGTCGGTGTCACGACCGGCCAGCACCACCCGCCGGGTCCGGCCACGGGCGAGCTGGGTGGCGATGGCGAGCGCGATCTCCGAGCTGCCGCCGAGCACGGCCAGGGACTGCGGTTCCCCGAGGGCGTCGATCACAGCGAGAGCCTCCTGGACTGGTCGGACACGAACCGGTGGTCAGGATCGACCCGCTCGCGCAGGCGGCGCCATGCGTCGAGCCCAGGGTAGAACGCAGGCAGCAGCTCCGGTCGCAGCCGGGAGTCCTTCGCGAGGTAGACCGAGCCGCCGGCGGCCGCGACCAGCTCGTCGATGTCGTCGAGCACGGCCCCGAGCCCCGCGGTCGCAGCGGGGACGTCGAGGGCGAGCGTCCATCCGGGTCGAGGGAACGACAGCGGACCGGGCGAGGCCGCACCGAACCGCTTCAGCACCGCGAGGAAGGACGGCACCCGCCCCGCCGACAGCCGCCCCAGGACGGTCCGCAGCGCGACCTCGTCCGGCACCACGCACTGGTACTGCAGGAAGCCCCTCGGCCCGTAGAGCCGGTTCCAGCCGCCGACCGAGTCGAGCGGGTGGAAGAAGGGCGCGATGGCGTGCAGCGCGCCCACCTGTCGCCGCGGGGCCTTCCGGTACCAGGCCTCGTTGAACGCCGCGATGCTCGCCCGGTTCAGCAACCCGCCCGGCACGTAGGGCGGTGCCGAGGCTCGCTGTGCTGGCCGGTACGCCGGATGCCTGTCGCCGAGCTCCTCGGCACTCGCGTGCTCGCCCGAGGTGATGACTCCGCGGCCGGCACGTGAGCCGGTCGCCAGGCAGTCGATCCAGGCGACGCTGTACCGGTGGCGGTCCTCGGCCGCGACCAGCCGCTCGAGCAGGGCATCGAGATTGCCTGCGCGCTCGGTGTCCACCGACATCATCGGGGTGGGCGCGGGCAGCAACCGCAACGTCACCTCGGTGACGACGCCGGTCAGGCCCATCCCGCCGAAGGTCCCCCAGAACAGCTCCGGGTCGGACGTCCGGGCTGACGGTCTGCACCGAGCCGTCCGCGAGCACGAGCACGAGGCTGGACACGTGGCTGGCGAACGAGCCGTCGCGGTGGTGGTTCTTGCCGTGGACGTCAGCAGCCACCGCCCCGCCGAGCGTCACGAAGCGCGTGCCCGGGGTGACAGGGACGAACCAACCGCACGGCACGATCACCCGCAGGAGCGCGTCGAGACTGACGCCGGCCTGCGCGCGGACGATGCCGAGCTCGAGGTCGAGCTGCAGGATCCGGTCGAGCCCGGTCAGGTCGAGGACGGTCCCGCCCGCGTTCTGCGCGGGATCGCCGTAGGACCGGCCCAGACCACGCGCGACCGCTCCGCGCGGTGCGGTGCTCGCGAGCAGCTCAGCCACCTGGGCAGGCTCGGTCGGACGCAGGACCTCCGCCGCGGTGGGTGCGGTCCGGCCCCAGCCGGCGAGGAGCTCAGACAACGTTGGCTGCCAGGACGAAGGTGACCAGCCAGGCCAGCCCGATCAGCTGCAGACCCCGATCACGGAGCACGACATCCTCCGGCGAGCCCGCCTTCCCGCTGTCGACGTCGACCGCGTACCGCAGGATCCCGAGCACGAAAGGCGCCACCGAGATCTGCGCCCACGAGACCGCCCCGCGGGTCGCGCCGACGTCGAACGACCACAACGCGTAGGCGAAGATCGTCGCCGTCGCGGAGACGCTCCACACGAAGCGGAGGTAGCTCGCGGAGTACAGCGTCACCGAGCGCCTGGCAGCCGCGCCGTGCTCGGCGACCGCCATCAGCTCCGCGTAGCGCTTGCCTGCCACCATGAACAGCGACCCGAACGACGCGACGAGCAGGAACCACTGGGAGAGCGAGATCCCGGTCGCCGCCCCACCGGCGATCGCCCGCAGCAGGAAGCCTGCCGCGACGACGGCGAGGTCGAAGACGGGCTGGTGCTTGATGCCGAGCGAGTACGCCACCGTGATGACGAGGTAGATCGCGAGCACGAGGGCCAGGTGCGAGTTGGCCAGCGTCCAGCCCAGGACCAGGGCGAGGACGGCGAGCACCACCGCGCTGATCAGCGCGGCTGCCGGTGCGAGCGCCCCGCTGGCGATAGGGCGGTCGCGCTTGGTCGGGTGCGCCCGGTCGGCATCGGCGTCCACGAGGTCGTTGACCAGGTAGCCGGCGCTCGAGGCCATGCAGAACGTCACGAACGCGACGACCACGTGCCGCAGGACCGTGCCGTGGAGCAGCGTGCCGTCGGCCAGCGGTGCCGCGACCACGAGCACGTTCTTGACCCACTGCCGGGGCCGGGCGGCACGCAGCAGGGCCGTCGGCCCTCGGTCCGCCACCCGCCACACTCCTTGATCGTCTGCTGCCTGTCGGTCCGTCGTCGACCTGCTGGCCGCCTTCTGCTCCCGGCCTCGCGTGCGTCGTGCGCTCGACCTTATCGAGGACCACGCTCGGCACCGGCGCGCTTGACGGCCACCGGACGACATTCCTCGCGCTGGCCGGTGACAGCGTTGCTAGGCAACGTCAACAGGTATTTCTGCGCATTCGCTGTGAACGCCGGGGCAACAAGATTCGGCCACCTCGGATCGCCGTCCCGACCGCACCGCGTTCGGAGGCGTGCCCCGGACCTACGCGGTGGACTCCTCGCCGACCGTCTTGGCCGCGGCGCGCGCCATGGCCCAGGACCCCTACCTCAACCCCAGGAGTGACCTGAACCCCTGACAGGCGAGGCGTCGTCGTCGGCTGCGCGCTAGCCGACGATGACGTCCGTTCCCGAGAGCTTCACAGCGAACGGGTGCAGCGGAGCGGGTGCCGGACCGTTGATCACGGCGCCCGTGGTGGCGACGTACTTCGAGCCGTGGCACGGGCAGTCCAGCTGCTTGCCTGCTACCGCGACGGTGCAGCCCATGTGGGTGCAGATCGCGCTGAAGCCCACCACCGTCCCTGCGGTGGGCTGAGCGATGATGATCGGCGCACCGTTCGACGTCGCCGACACCGCGCCGCCGACGGGGATGTCAGCGAGCTTGGCCAGCGCCCCAGTGGCTGGCGCAGTGCTCGCCGACGCCGAGGCGGCCGGGGTCGTCGGCGACGCACTGCCGGCGGCTTGCGACGGGCTCGAGGCCGCAGCTCCAGGGGTGCTCGCCGCACCACCTGAGCTCGCGGACGAACACCCTGCGAGCGCGATGGCGCCAGCGGTGGTCGCGCCCAGCGCCAGCAGCGAGCGCCTGCTCACCGCGAGATCGGGGGTTGGTGCGTCGGTCGGGGAGTCGGTCATGAAGGCCTCGTCTCGATCGGTGGGTGGTCAGGTTCCGACGACGTCAGAAGCTGTCTCCCTCACCAACGGGGCCAGGCACTGCCTAGTTCAGCGGCACTGCCTAGTTCAGCGGGACTGCCTAGTTCAGCGGGACCGGCACCAGCACCTTGCCGTTCTCGTCGGCCACCTCCAGCTGCGCCAACGTGGACGGCGCACCCGACACGTTGCCGTTGACCGAGGCGGTGCCGTAGTAGCTGGCCTTCCAGGTCGCCGCGGTCTCGCGGTGCCCGTCCACGCCCACGACGGTCAAGGTGCAGGTCGTCCCGGGTTCGACCCCGCTGATCGAGACGACGAGCTTGCTGCCCCAAGCGCCCGGCCGCACCCACACGTGCGCGGACACCCCGGTGGCAGCGTCGGTGGCCTGCCGATTGATCACCACCGGGCCGGCAGCAGACGTCGGCACCGGCTGGTTGTCGCTGCGCAGGTCCGCGATCCCCCAGGCACCGAAGCCCGCCACCAGCACCACCGAGGCCGCGATGGCGACCACCGCACGGCGCCAGCGATCCCGCCGCTCGCGGGCTGCGGCGACGAGCAGCCGGTCGAGCAGCTCGGGCGGTGCGGGCGTGACCGTCTCGGTCGGGTCCACGCTGTCCAGCAACGTGGGCACCGACTCGAGCCAGACCTGCTCGGCCTGGCAGATGGGGCAGCTGGCGACGTGGTCGGCAGTCTCGGGGTCGAGCTCGCTCCTGGTGAGCAACGCGACCGCGAGGTTCTCGCCGGCCTCCTGGCAGTTCACGGGGCTATCCCTCTTTCCTCACAGGCGTTGCGGAGCGCCCTCAGTGCGTAGTGGGCGCGCGACTTGACGGTCCCCTCGGGGATGCCGAGCGTCTGCGCCGCCTGGCTGACCGACTGGTCTCGGTAGTACAGCTCGAGGACGACGGCTCGGTGCTCGGCCGACAAGGCGGCAAGCACGTCCGTCATCTCCCAGTGCAGGAGGACCTGATCAAGGCGCGGGTCGACCTTCGGCGAAGGCTCGCCGATCACGCTGACCTCACGCGGCCGGGCCTTGCGAGCCCGCTCGCCGTCGACCACCAGGTTCCGTGCAACGGTGAACAACCAGCCGCGCACCGAGCTCCGCTCACGCCCTGGCTCGAACGCCTGGGGATGCTGCCAAGCCCGGAGCAGGGCCTCCTGCACGACGTCCTCGGCCCGACCCGGGTCGCCGGTGAGTCGGCGCACGTACCCCAGCAGCGGGCCGGCGTGCTCCTCGTAGAGGGCGCGGACCAGCTGCTCGTCAGCCACGGGCAGCGCTCTCACACCAGAGGAACGGATGACAGCCACGTCCGGTTCAACCGCGATCGACCCCTCGACCATGCCGCGGCTCGATTAGCTCCCGGCGTCTTCAGGTTGCTCGGCGGGCGGGACGTCGGCGGGCTGGACGTCAGTGCTCTCCTTGCGGCCGAACCTGGCCCTGACCTCGCTGCCCAGCCCGATCGACGGGCCACCGATGAGTTCCCACGCTCGGGCGATGCCCACCACGAAGCAGACGATGACGAGCGTCGCGACGGATCTGAGCGCATCGAGATTCTGCCCATTGCGCTCCAACCGGATCGCTTCGAGTAGCTGGAACACGAAGATGACCATGAGGCCGACCAGGAAGACGACGTCGTAGCCGTTGCGCCAGCTCACTCCGTGGACACGCAGCAACGATGACAGCGACGCGGCGATGAACACCAGGCCGACCACCGACATCGTGAGCGTCGCCGCCGCGAAGCCACCAGCAGGAACCAGGCCGAACAACGACACCACCAGCGCATTGCTGAAGGCCGTCAGGGCAGCTGCGGCTCTCACCCGGTGAAGCTGGGTGTCGTCGCGCTCGACCAGCCGGTCCATGCGAACCGAGATCGCCACGAACAGCAGCCCTACCAGCGCCCCCGCGACACCAGCGCTGGCCGCGAAGAAGGCCTCGAACTGATTCAGCGCCCGACCCCGGACGTCTCGACGTCGTACACGTGGTGCACCAGATCGTGCAGCATGTAGCGGCCGAGGCTCCCGAGGGTGAACACCGAGCCGTCCGACCGGCGTCCTGGACGGGCGAGGTCGGCGGCGCTGGCGCCCTCGAACAGGCTGGCCAGCACGTCCGCGTTCGCCGCGATGGCCGCACCGACGACGGCGGGCGCCTGCTGCCCGTACGGCACCTCGGCGGCGGTGATGTCCGGGTCCCAGTCCGCGAAGAGCGGGTCGTCCTCCTCGAGGATCCGGCGGGCCCGCAGCGTGAACAGGGACAGCACGTCACGCACGTGCTCGCCGTACTCGACCGGCGACCACACCAGGGGCTCCGGACGGACCGAGACCAGCGGGTCGTCGGCAAGGCCGTCGAGCAGCGCCTGCCAGGTCCGGCCGACGGATGCGATCAGCGGGCCGAGCTCAGCCTCGTCGAGATCGCGGACGTCGTAGCCGCACTCCTGGCACGGCTCGACGAGCACGAAGGTCCAGTCCCTGCCATCACCCACGGGACATCCACACCCCTCCGCCCGCTGGCATCGTCCGGCCTTCCACGGGGGCGCTCGCGAGCCTGACCTCGCCCCAGTCCTCGGGCAGAAGCAACGGCGCGTCGCCGCAGCTGACGGCGCACACGAGGTCGCCCCGCGCGAAGGCCAGGATGTCGTCCCGGCCCGGAACCTCCACCCAGGCGAGCTCGACCTCGTGGCCCGGCACCAGCGTCCGGCGCAGCGTCAGGGCTCGTCGGTAGAGGCTGAGCATGGACAACGGGTCCGACAGCTCGACGTCGACCGCGTACTCGGCGAACCAGTACGGCTGAGGCAGCCACGGCCGCCCCGGCTCGACGGGCTCCCCGTCAGCCGCGGCCGACTCCCCGGCACCAGACTCCCCGGCACCAGACTCCGCGGCACCAGACTCCGCGGCACCGGCCGAGAAGCCGAACGAGTCCTCCTCCGCGCTCCATGGCAGCGGCACCCGCGAGCCGTCACGGCCGGGCTCCTCGCCGTGGGTACGCCGCCAGATCGGGTCCTGCCGCGCGTCGTCGGCGAGGTCCATGACCTCCGGCAGGCCCAGCTCCTCGCCCTGGTAGAGGTAGGCCGACCCGGGCAGCGCGAGCAGCATCAGGATCGCCGACCTGGCGAACCGGGTGCCCTGCTCGAGGTCCGTCGGGCCACGGAAGCGCGTCCCGGCCGCGGGGTCCTCGTCGCTGGCGACCCAGGGCCGGTCCTGGTCCTGGCCGTACCGGGTGACGGTTCGGTGGACGTCGTGGTTCGAGAGCGTCCAAGTGACCGCCGCGCCCGTGGACGCGATCTGCTGAAGCCCCCTGGTGATCGCGGCGCGCAGGAACGGTGCCCGCCAGGGCTGCGTCAGGAGGTCGAAGTAGAACGCCTGGGGGAGCTCGTCCGGGCGCAGGTACAGCGCGAGGTCGCTGACCCGTGGGACCCAGATCTCACCCACCAGCGTCAGGTCACGTCCGACGTAGGAGTCCGCGACGGCCCGCCACCTGCGGTAGACGGCGTGCACGCCCTCCTGGTTCCACATCGGGGCGTCGCTGCGGTCGTTGCCGGGGCCGGGCTCCCAGTCGGGCAGCTCGGAGTCCTTCACCAGACCGTGCGCGACGTCGATGCGGAAGCCGTCGACACCTCGGTCGAACCAGAAGCGCAGCACCTGCTCGAACAGGTCGCCGACGTCCGGGTTGCTCCAGTCGAAGTCGGGCTGCGCCGTGTCGAACAGGTGCAGGTACCACTGGCCGGGCCCGCTGCCGTCCGCCTCTTCGACGCGCGTCCAGGCCGAGCCGCCGAACACCGACCGCCAGTTGTTGGGGGGCAGCGAGCCGTCCGGGCCGCGGCCGTCCCTGAACAGGAACCGCGCGCGCTCGGCCGAGCCCGGGGCAGACGCCAGCGCCGCCTGGAACCAGGGGTGCGCGCTCGAGCAGTGGTTGGGGACCAGGTCCATGAGGAGCTTGAGGCCCCGTGCATGGGCGTCGGCCAGCAGCGCGTCGAAGGAGTCGAGGGTGCCGTAGTCGGGCTCGATGTCGGTGTAGTCGGCGACGTCGTACCCGTGGTCAGCCTGCGGCGACGGGTAGCAGGGGCTCAGCCACAGGCCGTCCACCCCCAGCTCGATCAGGTACGGCAGGCGCGACCTGATGCCGTCCAGGTCGCCGATGCCGTCGCCGTCCGCGTCGGCGAACGACCGTGGGTAGACCTGGTAGACGACGGCGTCCCGCCACCAGTCACGCTTGGTTGGCGGGGTGCTCGACGTACTGCTCGACATGCAGCTCTCCGACGGGATCAGGGGAAGACCACCGAGCGGGGCCCGCGGCGGCCGTAAGCGTTTACAGACTCTGCCGGACCTGGCGCCCAGCGTCCAGCCGCAGACCCGAACTGGGCAACAGCAGCCGCACGTGGCACTGTCCGGTCATGGATCTGCAGCGCTGGCTCGACGCGTCGTTGCGCGCGCACCAGGACTGGCTCGCCGGCTTCGGAGCGGTCACTCGCCATCCGTCCACCGTCGTCACCGACGAGCAGCTCGCCGGCCCGTTCGCGGAGCTGGTGCGTCGGATGGGCGACAACTACCCGTTCGGGCACCCGAGCTACGCCGCGCAGATGGTCAAGCCGCCGCACCCCGTGGCGATGGTGGGCTACTTCGCCGCGATGCAGGTCAACCCGAACAACCACGCCCTCGACGGCGGGCCGGCCACCGCCGCCATGGAGAAGGAGGTCGTCCTCGACCTCGCGGCGATGTTCGGCTTCTCCGAGCCGCTGGGCCACCTGACGTCCAGCGGCACCATCGCGAACCTCGAGGCGCTGTACATCGCCCGCGAGCTCCACCCGACCCGTGGCGTGGCCTACAGCGAGGACGCCCACTACACGCACGGACGGATGTGCCGCGTCCTCGGCATCACGGGCTACCCGGTGGCGACGGACGCCGCGGGCCGGATGGACCTGGACGCGCTCGAGCAGCTGCTGGCGGTCGGCGACGTCGGGACGGTGGTGCTGACCACCGGGACCACGGGCCTCGGTGCCGTCGACCGGGTCGATCTCGCGCTGCCCGCCGCCCGTCGGCACGGGGTCCGGGTGCACGTGGACGCGGCCTACGGCGGGTTCTTCCGGCTGCTCGCCGACGACTCACCGGACGGGGTGGCGGCGGCGCCCTGGCTCGCCATCGCCGACGCCGACTCGGTGGTGGTCGACCCGCACAAGCACGGGCTCCAGCCGTACGGCTGCGGCGCCGTTCTCTTCCGGGACCCGTCGGTGGGTCGCTTCTACGACCACGACTCTCCGTACACCTACTTCACCAGCGACGAGCTGCACCTCGGGGAGATCTCGCTCGAGTGCAGCAGGGCGGGTGCGGCCGCGGCGGCGCTCTGGTTGACGCTGCAGGTGTTCCCGCTCACGGCAGACGGGCTGGGCGCCGTGCTCCGGCCGGGACGGCGCGCCGCGCTCCGGTGGGCCGAGCTGCTCGCCGGCTCCGAGGTGCTGCAGCCCTACCAGCAGCCCGAGCTGGACATCGTGACGTACCTGCCCCGCCTGCCCGGCCCGCCTCACCTGCCCGGCGCTCCGCGGTTGTCCACGATCGACGCCGTCAGCGCGCAGGTGATGAGCCAGGGCATGAGCCGCGCGGTCGACCCGGTGTTCCTCGCGACCTACGCAGTCACCGCCGAGGCGCTCCGGGTGCGCGGCCACGCAGTGGTCGAGGACGTCCCGCGCGGGCGCATCCTGCGCAGCGTGCTCATGAAGCCCGAGCTGGATGACACCCTGGACCACCTGCACGCCGAGGTCAGCGCTCTCACCAGAACCGCCCTCACCAGCACCGCGCCTGCCGCGGCACCCGCCAGCTGAGGCTCATCTCGAGGAGAAAGGCCAGCCCGTGCCGATCGACAAGGCCAAGAGCACCACGGTCATCGACGCGCCGTTCGAGGACGTCCTCGCGGCGGTGCGGGACGTCGCCTCGCAGCCCGAGTGGATGCCCGACATCACCTCGGCCGAGCTGCTCGAGGAGTACGAGGACGGCACCCCCGCCACAGCGCGCTTCGAGATGAAGACCAAGATCGGCTCCGACACCTACACCCTCGCGTACACCAGCACCGACTCCACTCTGGAGTGGACGCTGGTCGAGAGCACGATGATGAAGGCCCAGAACGGCTCCTACGTGCTGCAGGCCGTGGGTGAGGACAGCACCGAGGTCGCGCTCTCCCTCGAGATCGACCACTCGATCAAGGCGCCCGGGTTCCTCCGCCGCTCGATCTTCAACGGGATCGTCGAGGGCAGCCTCAAGGGGCTCAAGGGCTACGTCGAGAGCTGACGAGCGGCCCTGCTGAGCAGCTGACCGGCCTCGCTACTTCCAGATCTGGTGGATCGCCGCGACCAGGGCGATCGTGACGATCAGGGTCCGGAGCACCGAGTCCGGTAGCGAGCGCCCGAACCGGGAACCGAGCAACCCCCCGACCGCGCTCCCGATCGCCAGCAGCAGGACCACCAGCCAGTCCACCGGTGCCGCGATCACGAACACGATCGATGCCGAGAAGTTGACCGTCGCAGCGAGCATGTTCTTCAGGCCGTTCGAGGCCTGCAGCCCGCCGTGCAGCACGATGCCGAACAGCCCCAGGAAGATGATCCCCATCGCGGCGCCGAAGTAGCCGCCGTAGATCGCCGCGAAGAACACCAGGACCACCACGACGGGGCCCACCTCCACGGGGTCGTCGCCCTCCGGGGCGGCGGGGGCGCCGGAGCGGCGCGCCACGGCCTTCGCCAGCCAGGGCTGCACCGCGACCAACCCGCCCGCGAGGATCAGCAGCACCGGGACGATCGCGGCGAAGGTCTTGGACGGCAGCACGACGAGCAGCACCGCCCCGAGGATGCCGCCGAGCACCCCGGGCACGACGAGCTTGCGCAGCACGTTCCGCAGGACGTGCAGCTCCCGGCGGTAGCCGTAGGCGCCCGCGAGCGAGCCAGGAACCAGCCCGAGGGTGTTCGAGACGTTGGCGGTCACCGGCGGGACGCCCAGCGCCAGCAGGGCCGGGAAGGACACCAGGGTGCCGGCACCCACCACCGAGTTCATGGCTCCGGCGACCAGGCCGGCCACGAGGACGGCCGCGTCCTGCAGGGGAGTCACCGAGGCAGTCTGCCAGCACGGGTTTGGGGGGTCGGCAGCGGCAGCGGCCCGGCAGCCGCTAGCGTGCGCGCATGAGGGTGTGCGCATGAGAGTGGTGGTCCCGGTCGAGGTGCGGGCCGGGGAGCGCCGCGTGGCGGCGATGCCGGACAGCATCGCCCGGCTCGTCAAGGCCGGGCTCGAAGTCGTCGTGGAGTCGGGTGCCGGCGAGCACGTCCGGGTCTCGGACGCCGCGTTCACCGATGCCGGCGCGCGGGTCGTCGCCGGCGACGTCCTGGCCGAGGCTGACGCCGTCCTCCACGTGACCGCGCTGACCCCTGAGCAGGTCGGGCGCCTGAAGTCCGGCGCGATCACGATCGGCTTCGGCTCGCCGAGCACCAACGCGGCCGGGATCACGGCGCTGCAGCAGGCCGGGGTGAGCGCTTTCGCCGTCGAGCTCATCCCTCGGATCTCGCGCGCGCAGTCGATGGACGCGCTGACCTCGCAGGCCCTGGTCGCCGGCTACCGCGCTGGGCTGGTCGCGGCCGAGCTCCTGCCGACCTTCTTCCCGTTGCTGATGACCGCAGCCGGCACGATCCCGCCGGCCAAGGTGCTGGTCCTCGGCGCCGGGGTCGCCGGACTGCAGGCGATCGCGACCGCGCAAGCGGTTGGGCGCCGTGGTCGAGGCCTACGACGTCCGGCCGTCGTCGGCGGACGAGGTCCGCTCGATGGGTGCGAAGTTCGTCGAGCTCGATCTCGAGGCGCTCGAGGGATCAGGCGGCTACGCGCGCGAGATGAGCGACGACCGCGCCACCCGCCAGCGCGAGCTGCTCACGCCGTTCGTGGTCAAGTCGGACGTGTTGATCACGACGGCCGCGGTTCCCGGGCGCAGCGCACCGCTGCTGGTGACCAAGGCGATGGTCGAGCAGATGCGGCCCGGCTCGGTGGTGGTCGATCTCGCGGCCGAGACCGGCGGGAACGTCGAAGGCTCGAAGCCCGGCGAGACGATCACGATCGGCGGGGCCACGGTGTGGGGTGCGCGCGACGTCCCGTCCCAGCTGCCGGTGGACGCCTCCAAGCTCTACGCCCGCAACGTGAGCGACCTGCTCGCTGCTCATGACCAAGGACGGCGAGATCACCCCCGACTGGGAGGACGAGATCGTGGCGGGTTGCTGGGTCACGCGTGACGGGAAGGTCCGCGAGGGGCTCGTGGTCTCGGGGAGCGGCGGATGAACGGGATCGGGTTGCTGACGGTCTTCGTCCTGTCGATCTTCATCGGCTTCGAGGTCGTCTCGAAGGTCTCGACCACGCTCCACACGCCGTTGATGTCGGGCGCCAACGCCATCCACGGCGTGATCCTGCGTCGGTGCGATCCTGGTGACCGGCTCCGCCGACGGCTTCGTCGAGACGACGCTCGGGCTCATCGCCGTGGTGCTGTCGACGATCAACATGGTCGGCGGATTCGTCGTGACCGACCGCATGCTCGAGATGTTCAGCGGCCGCAAGCCCGCGCCGCGCGGTGGCGACGCCGGCGGCTCCACCACGAGCGGACCTTCCGCGTGAGCAAGCAGAACTGGATCGACCTCGCCTACCTCGTCGCCGCGGTCTGCTTCATCCTCGCGCTGAAGGGCCTGTCCTCCCCGAAGACCGCACGCCGTGGCAACCTGATCGGCGCCTTCGGCGCGCTGGTGGCCGTCGTGACGGTCCTCGTCAGCACGCACCTCGACCACCTGCCGCTGATCCTGCTGGCGATCGTCGTCGGCGGGGCCATCGCGGTGCCCGGTCTCCCGCCAGGTCCAGATGACGGCGATGCCTCAGCTCGTCGCGTTGTTCAACGGCGTCGGCGGCGGCGCGGCCGCGATCGTGGCGCTGCTCGAGATCAAGGACACCGGCGGCGGCTTCCCGCTGGTGGCCTCGCTGTTCACGGTGATGGTGGGCTCGATCTCGTTCAGCGGCTCGGTGGTGACGTTCCTCAAGCTCCAAGAGGTCATGACCACCCGGCCGGTGGTGCTCCCGGGGCACCCGATCCTGTTCGGTGGCTCGCTCGTGGGCGCGCTGGCGTTCGCGGTCTACTCGTACACCCAGGACGGTGTCGACACGACGTGGTCGTCCGTGGCGATCACGCTGCTCTCACTCGCTGCCGGTGTGCTGTTCGTCCTGCCGGTCGGCGGCGCCGACGTCCCCATCGTGATCTCGTTGCTCAACGCGTTCACCGGGCTGGCGGTCGCCGCCTCCGGCTACGTGCTGGGCAACGTGCTGCTGCTCATCGCCGGCACCCTGGTCGGCGCGTCCGGCACGATCCTCACGCGGTTGATGGCCAAGGCGATGGGCCGACCCATCACGTCGACACTGTTCGGCGCCATCCGTGGTGGCTCGTCGGCAGGATCGACCGCCATCGGCGGCGACCGACCGGTGCGCTCCGCCACACCGGACGACGTCGCGATCCTGCTGAACTACGCGACCAAGGTCATCGTGGTCCCGGGTTACGGCCTCGCCGTCGCGCAGGCGCAGCACACGGTGCGCGAGCTCGCCGACCTGCTGGCCGCGCGTGACGTGGAGGTCCTCTACGGGATCCACCCGGTCGCCGGCCGCATGCCGGGGCACATGAACGTGCTGCTCGCGGAGGCCAACGTGCCCTACGAGCAGCTCAAGGAGATGGACGAGGTGAACCCGCAGTTCGCCACCACCGACGTCGTCATGGTCATCGGCGCGAACGATGTGGTGAACCCCGCCGCCCGCCAGCCCGGCACGCCCATCTCGGGGATGCCGATCCTGGACGTCGACCAGTCCCAGAACGTCATCTTCCTCAAGCGCTCCATGCGTCCCGGCTTCGCCGGCATCGACAACGAGCTGCTGTACCAGCCGAACACGACGCTGCTGTTCGGCGATGCCAAGGACTCGTTGACCAAGGTCGTGTCCGCGCTCAAGGCGCTCTAGCTGTTCCGCCGCCGGGTCAGCCGGTAAATGGGTCAGACCGTGCCGTAGAGCCGGTCACCCGCGTCGCCCAGCCCAGGCACGATGTAGCCCTTCTCGTTGAGGCGCTCGTCGATGGCCGCGGTCACCACGTGGATGTCCACGGTGCTGGATCCGAAAGCCTGCTCCAGGCGGGCCAGGCCCTCGGGCGCCACCAGCAGGCAGATCGCCGTCACGTCCCGCGCACCTCGCTCGAGCAGCAGCTGGATCGCGGCGACCAGCGTCCCGCCCGTCGCGAGCATGGGGTCCAGGACGTAGACCTGCCGGTCCGCAAGGCTCTCCGGCAGGCGGTCCGCGTACGTCGTGGCCGCCAGCGTGGCCTCGTCCCGCACCATGCCGAGGAACCCGACCTCGGCCGTCGGCAGCAGCCGGGTCATGCCGTCGAGCATGCCCAGCCCGGCCCGCAGGATCGGGACGACCAGCGGCCGCGGCCGCGAGAGCCGTCGCCCGTCCGCGAGGCCGACCGGGGTGATCACCTGCACCGCCTCGGTCCGGACGTCCCTGGTGGCCTCGTAGGCGAGCAGCGTGACCAGCTCCTCCGCCAGCCGCCGGAAGGTCGGTGAGTCGGTGCCCGCGTCGCGCAGCGTGGTCAGCTTGTGGGCGACGAGCGGGTGATCAGCCAGGTGTACGCGCATGAAGCGGAGGCTAACGCCCCTGTCGCACCGCCCCGCACCGTGCGAGCATGCAGGCATGCCGAACAAGCAGGCTGATGCTGAGGCCACGGACTTCGCGGTAGCTGCCTACCGCGAGGACGGCACCTGGGTCGTCGCGTCGCTCCCGCCGAGCGCTGCCGACGGGCTTGATCGGCTGCTCGCCGCCCTCCGCCAGCTCCCCAGCGACGGCGGCGCGATCGGGCTCATCTCGGTCGCTGAGGACTTCTTCGTGGCGACCTGGGTGTTCGGCGGCGAGGAGCGCATCCTGCTGTCCGACGTCACCGCCGCGCAGGACTGGCCGCTGGCGCAGGAGGTCCTCGAGCGGCTCGACCTCCCGTTCCCCGAGGGCGAGGAGCTCGAGCACGTCCAGCCGGCCGGGGACCTCACCGTGTTCGCCGAGCTCGGCCTCCCACCCATGGACGTCGCGATGATCTGCGAGGACGCCGACCTGTACCCCGACGAGATGCTGGGCTCGATCGCCTCGCGCCTGGGTTTCGGTCCGGAGTTCGAGCAGGCGCTCGACCTCGTGCTCGGCTGACCGTCTCCAGATGAACAGGTTCGACGAGGCGATGAAGCACGCCCTCGCCGAGGGCGCCAGGGCGAGCACCGGGCCTGGTCTCGGTGACGTCCCGATCGGTGCGCTGGTGCTCGGCCCCGACGGCGCGATCGTGGCCAGCGGGCACAACGAGCGCGAGGCCGTCGGCGATCCGACCGCCCACGCCGAGGTCCTGGCGCTTCGGGCTGCGGCCCGTGCGCGCGGTGAGTGGCGGCTCACCGGCTGCACGCTGGTCGTGACGCTGGAGCCGTGCACGATGTGTGCCGGCGCAGCCGTGCTGGCCCGGGTCGACCGCGTGGTCTTCGGTGCCTACGACCCGAAGGCCGGCGCGGTCGGGTCGCTGTGGGACGTCGTGCGGGACCGGCGGCTCAACCATCGTCCCGAGGTGATCGGCGGGGTGCTCGAGCAGGAGTGCGCCGCCCAGCTCCGGGACTGGTTCGACGCCCGACGCTGAGCGGGCGAGGCTCTCTCGGTTTGGGCACCTTGCCGGGTGGTCGGCTAGCCTGTCCGGCGGTGGCGTGTCCGAGCGGCCGAAGGAGCACGCCTCGAAAGCGTGTGAGGGGGCAACTCCTCCGTGGGTTCAAATCCCACCGCCACCGCCAAACCGAGACGGTGCTCCAGCATGTCGCTGACGTGCGGGAGCGCCGTCTTCGTCATTGCCACGGTCTTGCCACCCATCGTCTTCTCCGACCGCGACGCCTCGCCGCTGTCCACAGGCTGTCGTGCGTGCACAGGCGATACCCGATCTCAGGTTTCTCTCATGGTTCGTCCGTAGCGTCGAGGAGGTCAGTTGCAGCGGGCCACCGGAGAGGAGGACGGCATTCGTGGCAGTCCTCGATCGCCCCGCGTACTACCGCGAGAACGCCGTCCACCACGCCGCTCGAGGCGCCCGCCGACGCCCACCGGTGCGCACGCTGGCCGTCCTCTTCGCGCTGCTGACCGTCGGAGTCGTGACCGCGGCAGGTCCCATGCTGCACGTGGACAAGGCCCTGGGTTTCGCGCCATGGGCGGCCGCAAGCAGCTCGTTGTCCTCGGTGGCCACCACCGTGGCCCTGATCGGGCAGCGTGGCTACTCGGCGCCTTTCCTGCTGGTCGTCGCGGTGGTGCTGGCCTGGCGTCGACGGATGCTGCGCCCGGTCACGCTGGCGCTGGCTGGCCTGCTGGCGCTCAACGTCGTCGTCGGCGGCATCAAGCTCGTGGTCGCTCGACCCTCCCCGCTCGACGGTGACTGGCTGCCGTTCGCGGGTGGCACGGACTTCCCCTCCGGGCACACCTCGAACACGGTGCTCACCTGGGGCCTGCTCGCCTGGCTGGTCCTCACCTTCGCCCGGGCGGGCAGCACCCGCTGGCGGCGGCGCGCGGCCGTCGGGTTCGTGGTGCTGGCCTCGCTCGCGGTGGGCGCCGCCTCGCTCTACCTCCGCACACACTGGATCTCGGACATCGTCGGCGGCTGGATCATCGGATTCCTCTTGCTGCTACTGGTGACCGGCCTGCACACCTCGCCGCGCTGGTCGGCTCGCCTCAATCGCCTCGAGTGTTGGGTGCTGCGCGCAGATCGGCGCTCCCGGCGCCACACCAGTTCCGCCGAGGAACTCCTTCGAGAGGGCGCGCCACGCGCGCAACGCTTCGGGCTGGTCCGACGCCTCACCTGACCCCGAGTCCCGACATCCCCCAGCACGTCCGCGCCCGTCGCAGCCGTGCACTCGTCGCAGCCGTGGTGATCGCAGTCGTGGTGACGCGCAGTAGTGTTGATGCAGATCGAGGGGTCGTCCCGCCAGACGGCCCCTCGTTCGCTGTCTGGTGTCGCTCGGAGCTTGTTAAGGCACCAGGGTGGGCGAGGCCGCTGCCGGGGGCTCGGCCGCAGGCGCGACCAGGTCGACCGCCGCAACCTCATGGTGGGCATGCTCCGCCGGGAGGCCGGTCGACGCCGCGACGAGGTCCTCGATCCGTGAGGCCATCGCGATGTCGACCGCCGTGACTCCGCCGCGACCTAGGGTGACGGTCACGACGCCCGCCGCCTTGTCGAGGGCGGCGCCATGATCGAGCGTGCTCTCTGTCTCGTGGATGCGGCTGACCAAGGTCGTCAGCTGCTCTTCGGTCGCCTCGACCTCGCGCCAGATTCCCGCTGCGTCGCCGCGCCAAGCCGGCAAGGCAGTGAGCGAGTCAGCGACGATGCCTGCCGCCAGCACCGTCGGGTCCCCAGGGGCAGGGTGCGAAGAAGATGATCCCGCGTCGCGGGAGGTGTCAGCCAGGTCGTCAGGTGTGGTGGTCATGTGCCGGAGATACCCGCGGCTCCCCCAACAGAAACCCCGTGCACGCTCCGTGCCTGCGCATTGGGCCCGCGCGTGCGTGTTTGGCTCCGGCAGACGGGGGTAACGGGAAGGTATGACGATGCAGACCACCGGTGAGAGCGTCCTCGACGGCGCTTCGACAGCTGTCCAGAGTGGCGTGAACGATGCGCGGGACACCTTCGCGGGGGCGCGGGACAACCTCGCGGGGGTCCGCGAGAGCCTTGCCGACGCCCTCAGCGACGCGAGGGATCGCGTGAGCCCAGCGCTCGAGAGCCGCGGTGCTGCGGGCTCGCTCAGAGGTCGCTCCGCGACTGGACGGGCTCGCCGACTCCCTCGACCAGATCACGCCAGAGCACATCACCGCGGTGGTCGCCGTTCCTGCGGCTGGGCTCTCCCGCCGCCTTCGCCGCACGGCTTCCAGCGTCCGGCCGGCTCCGGCCAGCAGGCGATGGGTCTGGGCGGTCGGCCTCGTCGCCGCCGGGGCAGCGGGCGCGTACGCCTTCCGTACGGTGCGCCGTCGGCGCGCGGCTGACGCCTGGGGAGCCGACGCCGCGTTCGGCCCTGTTCCCAGCCGAGGGGTCGATGAAGCGAAGAGCTACGCCGCTCAGGTCAACGACGTACGAGCGCACGAGACCGCAGACGACTCGAAGGCCGGCGTGATCGACATGCGAGCCAAGGCAGCCGAGACCCTTGCCAAGGCCAGCGCCAAGGTGGCCGACGCCGGCTCGAAGATCGGTGACAAGGCGGAGTCCGCCGTGTCGGAGGCCAAGGACTAGTCAGACGAGGTCCGCTACGCCTCGGGGATGGTCGGGGCCTCGGGGATGGGCGGGCGCTCACGGCCCGGCATCGGCTCGTCGCCCACCGGCGGCTGGTCCGGCGTGGGCACAAGGGGATCTGGGTCGGGCGGAGGGTCGGTCGGGCCCGTGGGAATGGTCATGCGGCAGCCCTACCCGGCCAGTTCGCTGCACAAACTCTGGCGTCGCCCATGCTCAACCTCAGACGATCACGTCGAACAGGTGCCAGAAGCCGGCAAGCTGCGTCGTCGCCTCCACGCCGCCCGTCGGGTTGACCGCGTTCGCGAGCAGGCGCCCTCCGTTGGTCCGGGTGATGATCACGGCGCGACTCCCCCGCACCTGGTTGACGCTGACCACTGACGGCCCGAGGTACGGCCGCAGGACAGGCTTCGGAGCAACCGGTGGCGCCATAGGCGCCTTGACTCCCGCAGCCTCACGGTCGTCTCGGCCGTCGATGCTCGCGGTCCGCGCGGCTTGCTTGGCGGCCGCGGCCTCGGCGGTACTCGGCTTCGGCGCGGCGGGGGTGCGCGGCGCGATGACCCGTGGCAGTCCGGCGATCTGCACCAGAGCGCCCCAGGTGTGGCCGGGGCCGCCAGGGACCACGACCCAGGTCCCGTCGCGGCGGTGCCCGAGGAGATCCGGGCGCCCATCAGCGTTCACGTCGCCCGGCGACACGATGGCGTCGAACGAGTCGTAGTGCAGGCCGATCTCCCGCTGGCCGCGGAGCCCGCCACGGCCGTTACCCGCGAGCAGCCACAGCGAACCGTCGGTGTGCCGGGCCAGCAGGTCGGCGTGCCCGTCGCCGTCGAGGTCTCCGGACGAGACGAGCAGGTTGATGTCCTGCTGGTGGGTCGCGAGGCGGGTCGGCGCGAAGAACCCGCCATGGCCGTCACTCGGGTAGTACCAGAGCTCACCGTTCTTCGTGAGCGCCACCAGACCGGGATGCCCGTTGCTGTCGAAGCCCGCCACCTCGACGAAGGTCCGGACGTCGGCCCAGCCGGTGGCGATCTCGCGCGCCGGGCCGAAGCCGCCCTTGGCCAGTCCGGGGAAGAGCCAGAGCGAGCCGTCGGAGGTCCGCCGGGCCACGAGGTCAGTGATGCCGTCGCCGGTCCAGTCGCGGGCGCCGTTGCTCACAGTCAGCTTGTCGTAGCGGTAGGGGATGAACTTCTCCGCGGCCAGCAGCGACGTCGTGTAGTAGCCGGAGTCGAGATGCGCCGCGCTCCCCGGGTGGGACTCCTCCATGACCACCGCACGCGTCCGGGCGGAGTCAGCCCACCGGACGAAGAGCACAGCATGGCCAACGAAGGTCGAGTCGATCATGTCGCCGGGCTGGAGCTTGCTGTAGTCGCCGACGACGCCCAGCGCCTGCGACACCGAGGGCAGGGACGCGGTCGTGAGCGACGACGAGAGGTGCCAGGCCATCGACACGAAGCCGGAGCAGTCGGTCCGGTAGAGGTGCCCGTCCGGGTCGGGCGCGTAGGCGGTCTGGCTGTAGGGAACGGAGGCGCTCACCCAGAGCTGACCCCTCGCCACGACGTCCTGAGCGGTGATCGGGGCGGTCGTCGTGCTCGCGCTGGCGGGCGGGACCTGCGAGGACTGCACCGCCACCGAGACACCAACCATGCCCAGCATGGCCAGCGCAGCCGTCCCTATCGCTGCCTTCCGCATGCTCCTCCTTCGGATCTGCTGACTCCGAGGTTTGGCCGTCCACTCCAGCATCTGTCAGGGTGGTCCCCGCCGCACGTGGCGCCACTCCGTGTTCTCGGTTTGCCCCGGCACCCCAAGGGCAGGATCACGGCGTGCCCCGCCTTCGCCGCAGCAACCCGGGAAGCGACGGCATCAGTCGTCGGAGAGCAGGCCGGGGCTTTCGGTACGTCCGCGCCGACGGGCTGCCGGAGACCGACGGCCCCACCTTGGAACGGATCAAGGCTCTGGTGATCCCACCGGCGTGGACCGAGGTGTGGATCAGTCCGCATCCCAACGGACACATCCAGGCCGTCGGCACCGATGCAGCAGGTCGGCGTCAGTACCTGTATCACGAGCACTGGCGTCTCCAGCGGGACAAGGACAAGCACGAGCGGGTGCTGGGGATGGCGCGGCGACTGCCGGCGGCGCGTCGCAGGGCGACACGGCTCCTGGCGCACGACCAACCGACCCGCGAGGTCGTCCTCGCCCTCGCGTTCCGGCTGCTCGACGTCGGCTCCTTCCGTATCGGCTCCGAGGCGTACGCCAAGGAGAACGACACCTACGGCCTGGCCACGTTGCTGCGCTCCCAGGTGAGCGTCGAGGGCCGGACGCTGACCTTCCGCTACTCGGCCAAGGGCTCCGCCGACCGGCAGCAGCGGATCGTCGACGGGCGGCTGGCCAGCCTCGTCGGGCTGCTCCTCGACCGGGACGACCGCGGTCCCGAGCTGCTCGCCTGGGCGACGGACGCCGGCTGGCACGACGTGAGCAGCCAGGACGTGAACGAGTTCGTGCGCGAGATCATCGGCGATGACTACACCGCGAAGGACTTCCGGACCTGGAACGCGACGGTGCTCATGGCCCAGCTCCTGGCACTCGCAGAGCCGGCCGGTACCGAGCGGGCGAGGAAGAGGGTGGTGGTCGACGCCTACCGGGGCGTGGCGGACTACCTCGGCAACACCCCGGCGGTGGCCAGGGGTTCGTACGTGGACCCCCGCGTGGTCGATCTGTACGCCGATGGTGTCGTCCTGCCGCGACGGGTGATCCCAGCGCGCCACACGTCGCTGCCTGTCCATGGTGCCGTCGAGCGCGCGGTCCTGCGCATGCTCGACGATCCGGCTCGCTGAAGAAGGCTCAGGCCGGTTCGACCGCCGCAATCCGGGTAGGGAGCTGTCATGTCGAACCTTGCAGCTCTGCTCGAACGGGTCACGCTCGCTCTCGAGCACGCGACCGTCCTCGACGGCCCCTCGAAGGTGGCCCAGAAGCTGACCTCGAAGGTGACGATCGGTCGGTCCAAGGCACTGCTCTCCGGAACCGATGCCGGCCACCCGCTGCACCCGGCGCTGGTCTCCGTCCCGATCGGTGCGTTCGCGTGCACGGTGCTGCTCGACCTCACCGGCGGCGACCCTCGCTCGAGCCGACGCGTGCTGGGCTTCGGGCTGCTGAGTGCCCTCCCGGCGGTCGCCGCCGGGGCGAGCGACTGGTCGGACACCGAAGGCGCCGAGCGCAGGGTCGGAGCCGTCCACGCGCTCGCGGCCTCGACCGGCCTCGCGCTGCTCACGCAGTCGTGGTGGTCCCGGCGCACCCAGAGCTCCTCGGGCATCGGCTCGGCGCTGCTGGGGGTGACGCTCATCGGCGGCGCTGGCTGGTTGGGCGGACATCTCGCCTACGCGCTTGGGGTCGGTGTCGATACGACGGCGTTCCAGCGCATGCCTGCGGACTGGGCAGATGCCTGCGGCGAGGCGGATCTCGTCGAGGGCAGGCTGATCCCCGCGACGGTGGACGGAACGCCACTGGTGCTGGTCCGCGAGGGCAGCTCAGATCTACGCGTTGGCTGACCGTTGCACCCATCGAGGCGCCCCGCTGCACGAAGGTCTGATCGAGAACGGCTGCATCGAGTGTCCCTGGCACCAGAGCCGATTCTCGCTGAGAGACGGGGCGGTGGTGCAGGGCCCGGCCACGCGCCCGCAAGCCTGGCTCGAGACCCGCGTACGGGATGGCCGGGTTCAGGTGCGCGCAGACGAGATGCGTGCGCTGCGGCAGAACCCCGTCTGACCGCACGGCCGTCACGACCCGGCCCCAAGGGGCGCGGCGACGGACCAGTTCACGTTGTCAGTGGCCCACACCAGCGTCGTGCCGGATGGGATGGGCAAGTGGTCGCCACGAAGCTCCCGAACGTTCCGACTCCCCCGGACACCGACTCGACCTGGGTCGCCGCGCTGCTGAGAATCACACAGCCGCCATTGAGGCGATCGCGCGTTGCTGCGGCACGAACCCGCCGTCTTGTCCCCCAAGGCGTAGAGGAAGACCGACGTGGAGGGTACAGCGCTCGGTGTGATGACCGCCCACCCTTCACCGGTGACAGACACGGCCCCGTTCGACGCCGCCGACACCGTGATGGAGACGGGCGGGAGGTATTCGACATCTTGGCTGACGGTCGTGTTCCCCGCGGTCACGACAAGCACGTACTCACCCGTAGTGCAGGTAGCCCGTGACCCCAGCCTGGGCACCGTTGCCGCGTCCGTCGTTGATGGCGCCGGAGGCATCGGTCTTCGCGGCTGCTCCGGACATCGTCATGCGACACCGGGGTGCACGATGATCCGTCCATCGAACAGAGGCTCGCCGTCAGTAAGGTCGAGACGGCGAAGTGCGTGCCGTAGACCAGGAAGTTGGCATCGAGGACGGGGATTCCGCTGAGGGTGGTGCCATCGGTCCAGTGAGTCGGCTGACCCCGCGGCCACATCGCTGATGACGATCGAGAACTGCTTGGTGGCGGAGGTCGTCGTGCCCGACGTGGCCTGAACGGAGAACGTGAAGGTCCCCGGCGCGCGTGGAGCGCCGCCGATGGTGCCGTTGGCGGCAATGTCAGTCCCGGCGGCAGCTGGGACCCCGAGGCCAGGGCGTAGGTGCACGTTGGGGAAGCCGGGAGTGGCCGTCAGCGTCGCCCTATACGTCTGATTCACCGTCCCGTTGGGCAAGGAGGTCGTCGTGATGGCCAGCGTCGACGGGTGGAGCGGCGACGATCGTGATGGTGAAGGTGGCGGTCGTGGACGTGCCATCGGCGGCAACTGCCTGCACCGAAAACGTCGTGCTGCCCGCGCGTGGTCGGGCTCCCCGAAAGCACCACCTGTGGTCTGAGCGTCAGCCCCGGCGGCAAGGCGCTGCCGGGCGGCAACGACCAGGATCGCACCCGTCGACGCCGACAACGTGAACGAGTACGTGGACCCCACCGTCCCGCCCGGCAACGACGACGTGGTGATCGTGCGAATCGGTGCGATCACGATGGTGTAGGTGGCCGTCACGACGTGGCGTGCCACTGCCCGCATCAGCCTGGACCGTGAACGTGAAGCTGCCCGATTGGGTCGGCGTACCGGTAAGCGCACCGCCAGGGTTGAGGCTGAGCCCATGGGTAGCTGGCCCTGCGACACCGTCCAGTTCGCGGGCAACGACGAGCCGAAGCCGAACGAGTAGTACACCCCTACCTTTCCGTTCGGCGGTGCACCCGAGGTGATGGCGTTGGCTCCCGCAACCTGAATGGTGAAGGTGGACCTGCGTGGTGTGAACGCTGCTGTCCAACGGGTTCGTGTTCTTGGCCTGCACGGAGAACTGGAAAGTCCCCGCCGTGGTCGGGTGGCCCGAGATCGTGCCGCTCTGGTCGATGGTCAGTCCCGGCGGTAGTCCCGGGGACGAGATGATCGAAACGGCTGGCGCCGGATTGCCGCCGATCGAGATACCGGTGGAGTAATAGTTGCTCCCGACCTGCGCCGTGGCTGCGGGGGCCCCGGTGATCGTTGGCACTGCGTAAACCGAGATCGTGATCTGGTAGGTGACCGTTGCCGTCTGCTTGATGCCATTGACGAAGTTTGTTGCCTGCAGCGTGAAGGTGAAGGTCCCGGCCTGCGTGGGAATACCGGAGAGCCCGCCGCTTCTGGGTGAGGGTCAGTCCGGGAGGCAGGCTTCCACTCGCGACAAGCAGGGTTGGAGTCGGGGTACCTCCGACCGAAACACCGGACGAGTACAACAGTCCCACTTCGCCCTGCGGATTTGGCGATCCGGACAAGCTGGCTGGTACAGGCATCGGACTGATCGTGATAGTCAGGGACCCCGTGGTAGCGGTCGTAATGGTGCTGCTTATCGTCTGGGTAGCCGTCAACACGAAGGTGAACCTGCCAGGCGTCGTCGGGATCCCGCTGATCGCGCCGCTCGGAGACAGCGAGAGGCCCGGAGGCAGGATGCTCCTGAGGTGACCTGAAGCGTGGGAGCCGGGTAGCCGGTGACTGTCACGCCAGAGGAGTACAGGGCGCCGACCGTTCCCGTCGGGCTGGGAGCTCCCGTGATGGTCGGCGCCGACTGCACGGGCGCCGACTGGATGGTTATGGTGGCCCACGCGGACGCATTCGGTAGAATTCCGTTCGCTGCCGTCACCTGGAAGGTGTAGGTGCCGCTCGTCGTTGGCGTGCCCGACACCTCCCATCCGTTGCCAGGGTGAGACCGGGCGGAAGCTGGCTGCCGCTCGTCCACGTAACAGATGGCTGCGGACTTCCGGTGACCGTGAACGCCGACGAGTAAGCAGTACCCACCGTGCCAGTACTCGTGGGTACCCCGGTAATCTGCGGCGACACGGGGCTGAGACTGAGCCCATCGGAGGTTGTTCCCCACCACTGATGATGATCGTTGCCATCGCAGGCAGCCGTATTGTCTCCGTACAGGGTGGCCCTTGCCGTTCCCCACGTGTTCAGGCATCCAGCAGTTCGCACTTTGGTACTGAACGAAGCTGTGCTGCCCTGCACGCCCTGAACGGACCACTGCTGGGCCGCGAGAGTGAAATCGCACGGCGCCGGGGTGATCGGACCCCCCGTCGCCGAAGGGGCCTGCAAGCACACGTTGTCGACGGGATCCGCCAGCAGCCACCGCACGACTGTTCCGCTGTACTCCGCGGGAACCTGAAGTCGGGTAGAACCCCTGCTGACCCAAGCCAGCACAGAACTTGCTGAGGCTTTCGTTGGTCGCGATGCTGGTGGTGGCACAGAACGCGAACCTGGTTCGTCTCCGACGCCCAAGCATTCACCAGAGGCTGGGTCGGCATGCTTTTCTGGCAGGCGGTCAGCCATTGGGCCGACGTCGTGAGGGAGACTGTCTGAGTGACGTCGCCCCAGGCGTTGGCTTTCGTGGTATCCGATCGGGGGAGCGAGAGCGTGTCGTTCAGGGTCCACACCTTGTTGCTCACCCCGGTGTTGGGGTTCGTGACGCTCTTGCCAAAGGTGATGGTCCAGTAGCCGGTGTCAATCTCCGCATACGGCTTCAGCGTGACAGCGTCGGTCATGGCGGGCGCGACGAGTGTTCGAGACGCTGACCTGGATGTTCGTGTGCCCGACGAACGGGTGTCCCCACAGATTTGCGTAATTGGTCGGCCCCGTGTTCCACAGGGTCGTCAAGTCGGCGTGCGACGTCTGGCGAGCTGGCCAAGGATGAGATCGGGTACTCGTCGACGGTCGGTGTGAGTGCTTCGGTCGACTGCGTGATTTGTTGCAGGGTCTGGTAGTCGCCATTGCAGTTCGTGTAGGTAGCGACGGGCAGGGTCGGGAGGTACCCGTTGCTGGACGAGGTGCCCGGGTTCTCCGGCGAGAACGTACAGCTTGCCACCCCCAGACTTGAGCCAGCTGCGGTGCAGGCCGTGAGAAGGTCGTGCGTCCACTGATCCGTCACGGCCCAGGCGGACGGGGCGACAACGACGGTCGCGCCGAGGAGCAGGGCGGCCGCCAAGCCGCTTCCGAGCAGGGCGGTCGAACGCTTCCACAATCGCTTCACGGCGGGCTCCCTAGCGGCACGGCTATCAAGTCAGCCGATCACAGCAAGGAGGAAGCCTGATCACATCCGTAGGAATACCTAGGCCAGGTCGAAGACTCGGCTCCCACGGACGTCGAGCTCGGTGAGCGTCATGAGGTCCTGGCGCGAGAGTGGGCGATCGGCCTGCACCAACCGGTTCGCCTGCCGGAGCCGGATGCGCTCGAGCGCGTTGCGCACGCTGCGCGCGTTGGCGAACCTCGGCTGCGCCATCCGAAGCGTGAGGTACTCCGCGAACGCGGCCTTGCCCGCATCGTCGAAGAGGTACTCGTCGCGGGCGAGCATCAGCCCGGCGATCTCCACGAGCTCAGGATGCTCGTAGTCCGTGAACTCGATGTGGTGGGCGACGCGGGAGCTCAGACCCGGATTGGAGCCGAAAAGCTCCTCCATCCGGTCGGTGTACCCGGCGAAGACGACGACCAGGCTGCCGCGCTCGGCCTCCATGGCCTGGAGCAGGATCTCGACGGCTTCCTGGCCGTAGTCACGCTCGTTGTCAGCCCGGACCAGGGCGTACGCCTCGTCGATGAAGAGCAGGCCGCCCGCGGCCTTCGCCAGCGCCTCCCGCGTCTTCGGCGCGGTGTGCCCGATGAACTGGCCGACGAGGTCGTCGCGGGTGACCGCGTGCACGTGCGGTTTCCGCAGGTAGCCCAACGCGTGCAGCATCTCCGCCATCCGCAAGGCGACGGTCGTCTTCCCCGTCCCCGGCGGCCCGGTGAAGCTCATGTGCAGCGAAGGTCGAGCGGTGCTGAGGCCGAAGCGCTCGCGGGCGCGCTCCACCGTGAGCAGTGCGGCGATCTCCCGCATGCGCGTCTTGACGCCCGGCAGCCCGACCAGCTCCAGATCCAGCGCCCCGAGCACCTGGCTCACGCGCTCCGTGGCGTCGTCGGCGAGGTCGATGAGGGCATCAGCCGCGAGCACCTCGGGCTCAACAGGCTGTACCGGTTCGGCCGCAGTAGGCGCTGCCCCGGCAGCAATGCGCGCAGCCGCCTGTCCTGGTCGATGCAAGGCGAAGGACGGAGGCATGTGCTCTGCGCTCACGGCTGCGTCGTGCCGTAACGATCGCCGGCCGGTCGATCCGCCGAGTACGCCCTGATCGAGTACGTCTGCTGGCGGTCCGCGCCCTCGGAGCGCTCGAGTCGAAAGCCTGGCTCGGTCGGCGGCCGCTGGACCAGGAACATCATCGCCGTCGTCTGCCGCCCGAGCCGCGCGTCATAGGCCTGCACCCGCACGTAGTGGCGCGGGAAGGTTGCCCGGCAGGCGCTGAGCTCGGCCATCACCCCGGCGGGATCGATCAGGTCGAACATCGGCAGCCCCCACATCTCCCAGTAGAGGTTGCGTGGGTGCGGGTCGTCCGTGTACTCGATGCTGACCGGCCAGCCGTGGTCGAGGGCGTACTGGACCTGCAGCGCGATCTCGTCGTCGGTGAGGTCGGGCAGCGCGGAGAAGGATCCCTGCATGAGTCGCATGGTCAGCTCCCCAGGGTCGGCGTCGGCAGTGCGTCAGGGGCGTCGGTCGAGGCGTAGTCGAACGTGACGTCGCCCCAGGTGTCCAGCGCGGCCTGCAGCGGGACGCACGAGCGGGCCGCCGACCGCAGGATGTCCGGCCCTTCACGCAGGAAGTCCCGGCCCTCGTTGCGCGCCTTGATCATGGCCTCCAGCGCGACCCGGTTGGCCTCGGCGCCGGCCGCGATCCCCATGGGGTGGCCGATCGTGCCGCCACCGAACTGCAGGATGACGTCCTCGCCGAGGTAGTCGAGCAGCTGGTGCATCTGGCCGGCGTGGATGCCACCGGACGCCACCGGCATGACCGGGGCCATCGAGGCCCAGTCCTGGTCGAAGTAGATGCCGTTGGCGACGTTCGTCGGCACGTGGTCCTCGCGCAGGGTGTCGTAGTAGCCCCGCGTCGTCGCCGGGTCGCCCTCGAGCTTGCCGACGACGGTGCCCGCATGCAGGTGGTCGACGCCGATGAGGCGGCACCACTTCGAGATGACCCGGAAGCTGACGCCGTGCGTCTTCTGCCGGGTGTACGTCGAGTGGCCGGCGCGGTGCAGGTGGAGGAGCACGCCGTTCTTGCGGGCCCAGTACGACATGGACTGCATCGCCGTGTAGCCGATCGTGAGGTCGATCATGATGACCGCGCTGCCGAGCTCTTTCGCGAACTCGGCCCGTTCGTACATCTGCTCCATGGAGCCGGCGGTGACGTTGAAGTAGTGACCCTTGATCTCGCCCGTCTCGGCCATGGCCTTGGTGACGCCCTCCATGCCGAACAGGAAGCGGTCACGCCACTTCATGAACGTCTGGGAGTTGATGTTCTCGTCGTCCTTGGTGAAGTCCAGACCGCCGCGGCAAGCCTCGTAGATCACCCGGCCGTAGTTGCGCGCCGACAGCCCTAGCTTGGGCTTGATCGTGGCGCCGAGCAGCGGCCGGCCATACTTGTTGAGGTACTCGCGCTCCATCACGATGCCGTGCGGGGGGCCCTGGAACGTCTTCACGTACGCGACCGGGATGCGCATGTCCTCCAGGCGCAGCGCCTGCAACGGCTTGAAGCCGAAGACGTTGCCGATCACCGACGAGGTGAGGTTCGCGATCGAGCCTTCCTCGAACAGGTCGAGGTCGTAGGCGATGTACGCGAGGTGCTCCCCCGGCCGCCCCGGCACGGCCTCGACCTTGTAGCACTTGGCCTGGTAGTGGTCGTTCGCGGTCAGTCGATCGGTCCAGACGACGGTCCAGGTCGCCGTCGACGACTCACCGGCCACCGCCGCACCGGCCTCGATCGGGTCGACGCCCGGCTGCGGGCGTGACCCTGAAGACGGCGAGGACGTCAGTCTCCTTGGGCACGTAGTCGGGGTCGTAGTAGCCCATGCTCGCGTAGCTGCGAACGCCCGGGTCCCACCGCTGCTCCCGGTCGAGCTGTCCTAGCGTGACCTGTGCCGAGCCATCGAGGAGCTGGCTGCTCATGTGTCCTCCTGCTTCGCTTCAACTGAGGGTCCCGTGCACTGAGCGTCCCTTGGCTATGCTTCAGGTGTCTATTGAGTGTTTCTCTTAATACTTGAACGATTAATGAAGGATGCGGACGCGATGACCTGGGCACGGTTGCGCAGCTTCCTCGCGGTGGTCGAGACCGGCTCGGTCCGCGCGGCGGCCACCAGGCTCTCGGTGACGGAGTCGGCGATCTCCGCTGCCGTGACGGCGCTGCAGGCCGAGCTGGGCGTCGCGTTGCTCGCGCGGAGCGGCCGCGGCGTCGAGGTCACCGAGAGCGGGCTGGTCTACGCGGAGTACGTCCGGCAGATCCTCGGGCTGCTCGAGGAGGGCGCTGCGGCGGCCCAGCAGGGCAGTGAGCCCGGCCGGGGCCGGCTGCGACTGGGAGCGGTCGCGACCGCGGCCGAGTACCTCGTGCCCTCGCTGCTGGCCGGATTCCGGGCCCGCTGGCCCGAGGTGGAGGTGACCCTCGAGGTGGGGGTCCGCGATCAGCTGCATGAGCTTCTTGGTTCGCACCAGCTCGACCTCGTGATCGGTGGCCGGCCGCCCCGCGGGACGCAGCTCGTGTCGCGCGCGGCCCGCCGCAACGCGCTCGTGGTCGTCTCCGCGCCCCTGGTGCAGGCCGATCCCGCCACCACGACGTGGCTGCTGCGTGAGCAGGGGTCGGGCACGAGGGCGACCACGCTGGCCTTGCTCGACGCGCTGGAGATCCGTCCCCCGGTCCTGTCCGTGGGCTCGCACGGCGCGGTCGTGGCGTCGGCCGAGCTGGGCCTCGGCCTGGCTCTGCTGTCCGCGGACGCCGTCGCCCGCCAGCTCGCCAGCGGCGCCCTGGTCCGGGTGCCCCTGAAGGGCACGCCGCTGGCCCGGCCGTGGCACGCCGTGACCGGCCGCACCCCGACGTCGACGACGCGGTTGTTCGTGTCTCACCTCGTCGACCCAGCCGCCGCCGGGGAGCAGGTCTTCAGCACCCGCCTTCCCCGGGTGACGACAGCACGGTGACGAGAGAGCAGGCGACGGCGAAGCACGGGAGGGTGGCTAGAGCGGGATGCTGACGCGCACCGTCGTCCCCGCGCCCGGTTCGGACTCGACCACGAGACGGCCACCGAGGAGCTGCGCTCTTTCGTACATCCCCACCAGCCCGTAGCCGGCGACGGAGCTGCCCGAGCTGCCCGAGCTGCCCGAGCTGCCCGCGGTGCCTGAGCCGCCCGAGCTGTCCGAGCTGGCCGAGCTGTCCGGCGGCTCCAGCGTGAGGGCCGCCGCCGCTAGCCCCCGCATGTCGAAGCCGCGCCCGTCGTCGCTCACCGTCAGCGAGACAGCGGACGGCAGGCGGTCGAGGCTGACGATGACGGTCGTCGCCCCGGAATGCTTGACGCAGTTCCACAGCGCCTCCTGGGCGATGCGGAACAAGGCGGTCGCGACGTGCTCGGGCAACGTGACATCGGCGGCCTCGACGGTGACGTCCAGCTCCGCCGCCGCGCGGGCGAGGCTCTCCAGCGCGGCGGCCAGGCCGAGGTCCTCGAGCACCGGGCTCCGCAGCCCCGCGATCGCGCTGCGGGCCTCCTCGAAGGCGAGGTCGGCAAGGACCCGAGCGGCCCGGACCTGGTCGGTCGCGAACTCGCTCCGACCAGCCGTCAGCGCGGTCTCGGCAGCGGAGAGGTGGAAGGCCAGGCTGGCCACCGCCTGCGTCACGCCGTCATGCAGGTCGGCAGCCACCCGCCGCCGCTCGGCTTCTTGCGCGTTCACCGTGGCGGCCACCAGGCCCTCCCAGGCAGCGCGGTGGGTGGCGATGTCGGTGAGCACCGCATCGCGCTCGATCCGGAGCCCGACCAGTCCCGCGACCTCGGCCGCCACGCGCAGGTCGGCAGCCGAGTAGGAGCGTCGGCGACGGTCGTGCACGGCCAGCACCGCCACCGATCCGGCACTGCCCAGGCAGGGGACGCACAGCCGCGACACCGGCTGGTCGGGCGCCAGTCCGAGCAGCGCGCGGTGGACGAGGTTGCGTGGCTGGTCGTCCGCGAGCGAGGCGGGGATCTGGTCAGCAGCCACCTTCCCGACCACGCCGAAGCCCAGACCGAGCTCGAGCGCCGGCAAGCCAGCAGCCGGCACGGGCCACGCCGCGGCGAGCCGTACCTGCTCCTCGCCCTCGTCCACCACGAACGCCAGGCAGCCGTCCGAGCCGAGGTGCGATCCCAGCAGCTCGACGACGGCTGCCAGCCAGCTCGGGTCGGACCCAGCCACGAGCGAGCCGACCGAGGCCAGCAGGCCATCCGATGCGTGGGCACCCTGCCCAGCGACCGGGGCTTCGTCGCCGGCGGTCAGTGGAACAGCCCCTCGCGCAGCGCGACCGCGATGGCCCCACCCCGGTCGGTGACCACGAGCTTGCGATAGAGCCCGCGCAGGTGCGACTTCACCGTGTCCTCGCTGACCACCAGCTTCGCGGCGATCGCCTTGTTCGACAGTCCCGCCACGAGCAGGGCGAGCACCTCGCTCTCGCGCTGGGTCAGGCCGAGATGCGCGCCAGGCCAGAACTCACCGCTCTGCATCCGGGCCGCCGACGCCGCGACGCGCCCCGCGAGCGTCGGGTCGATGACGACCTCGCCCGCCTGCACATTCGCCAGGTGCCGCACCAGCTCGTGCCCGTCCACCCGCTTCAGCAAGAACCCGACGGCCCCCGCTCGCAACGCCTGGAAGAGGTACTGCTCGTCGTCGTAGACGGTCAGGAACACGACCTTGCGCTTCGGCTCGGCAGCCAGCAGCGTGACGCAGAGGTCGAGCCCGCTCGCCCCCCGCAACCGCACGTCGCACACCACGACGTCGGGATCCAGCAACGCCACCTGCTCGACGGCGAACTCGGGTGTCCCGGCCGTCCCGATGACCACGACCTCCGCCGGGAACTGCGACAGCATCGCCACCAGCCCGTGCAGGACCATCTCGTGGTCGTCCACGAGGAAGACCCGGAGCGGCGCCGCAACCATCCCAGCAGGCTAGACGCAGCGATGCAGCCTCCGTGCCACCGCCAGCCGAGATCACCCTGGCTCCCACCCCGATGGGTGAGACCCTGCCAGAACCTGGCCGACTACCGTCACCCGATGGACCGTCACCCGAGGGAACGCATGCCCCGGCACTCCCTGCACAGCGAGCGCCGCCAGCGGATGGACGAGCCGTGCCCGACAAGCTGATGCGTATGGCGAGATCGGCGACCGCGGCGAAGCCGGCCCGCCCCGTCATGCTCGCCATCGCCGGCGACAGCGCGGCCGGCAAGACGACGCTCACCCGCGGGCTGGTCGAGGCCATCGGCGCGGACCGCTGCACGTCGCTCTGCGTCGACGACTACCACCGCTTCGACCGCGAGGAGCGCAAGGCACTGCCCTTCACGCCCTTGAACCCGGAGTGCAACTACGTCGACATCATGGAGCAGCACCTCCAGCTCCTCGCGACGGGACAGCCGATCCTCAAGCCCGTCTACGACCACGCGACCGGCCAGCTCGCCCGCCCCGAGTACATCGAGCCGCGGCAGTTCGTGATCGTCGAAGGGCTCCTGCCGCTGTCCACCAAGCTGGCCAGGGCCTGCTTCGACGTCAGCGTCTTCCTCGATCCGCCTGAGGAGATCCGCCGGACCTGGAAGCTCGACCGCGACTGCAACAAGCGCGGCTACACCCGCGAGCAGGTGCTGGGCGAGCTCGCCCGGCGCGAGCCGGAGTCCGCCGAGTTCATCCGCCCGCAGCGCCGGGACGCCGACATCGTGGTGCGTTTCTCCCCCATCGCCACCCGCGACGATCCCCCCGGCACGCCGCTGTCCGCCGAGCTCCTGCTCCGCCCGACGATCCGCCACCCCACGCTGACGCACGTGCTCAGCGAGGACGTCCACACCGCGATGCACCTGAAGATCAAGCGGGACGCGGACGGCACTCCCGTCGACTGCCTGCACGTCCACGGGCACGCGGACCAGGAGGAGAGCCGCGTCCTGGAGAAGGCGATCTGGGCCGACGTCGCGAGCCAGCGCGCGATGCCGAGCGGGCTCGGTGCGTTGCCGGACGGCAGCCGCAGCGAGCCGCTGGCGATGACCCAGCTGATCCTGCTCTACCACCTCGAGCAGGCGCTGGCCGGCTGACCGCTTCGCGCGGTGCGGCCGCTCGGCGGATTTACAGCCTCCGTACACAGCCCCGCTGTGGTCCTTGTTCCCGCCGACCGATCCTTGAGGCATGACACGAACCGTCGGACTGCGAACCGTCGACCGAGGCCCGTGGGCGATCCTCGGCGCCCCCCTGCTGGTGGTGGCCCTGGCAGGCTGTGCAGCTCGCGGCGCAGCAGGTACCACGACCCCACCGTCGACCGGTGCGCCGACTATCCCGGCGTCGGTAGCGAGCGACGCCGCGCCCGCCCAGGTCGCGCCCGCCCCAGCGGCGACCACGTCCGCGGCAACCACGTCCGCGTCGACCACGTCCGCGTCGACGCCCAAGCCGGACGTCGCGGCCGCTCAGCACTCGCTCGACCAGATCGCCGCGCAGGCAAGCAGCGCGGCGGCAACCGTCAGCGGCGATGCGGCCGCGGCGGGCTCGAGCGAGGAGAGCGACCCGACGTCATGAGCGCGGCTGTTGCCGCATCGCGGCCAGCCGCTCGGGCGAGGGCCACTTCACGTTGCTCACCCAGCCGGCGCGCTCCAGCAGCCGGATGACCTCGGCCGACACGTCCAGCTGGTGCGGCTCGACGCCGTGCCGCGCGCAGGACGGGTCGGCATGGTGCGCGTTGTGCCAGCTCTCACCGAAGGACGGCAGGGCCATCGGCCACAGGTTCGTGGCTCGGTCGTGCTCCTTGGTGGCGAACGGCCGGTCACCCATCACGTGGCAGAGCGAGTTGACGCTCCAGGTGACGTGCTGGAGCAGCGCGACCCGGACCAGCCCTGCCCACAGCAGAGCGAGGAACGCCCCGGTCAGCGTGCCGGTGAAGGCCCAGCCGAGCGCGAAAGGCAGCGCGAGGGACAGGACGCACAGCACCGGGAACCACTGCGCGACCCGCACGATGCCAGGCTCCGCCAGCAGGTCCGGTGCCCAGCGCTCCGGCGGGGTCGGGTCGTAGCGGAACAGCCAGCCGATGTGCGAGTCGACGAGCCCGTGCAGCTGGGCGCCGGGACCGGTGCCGAAGCGGTAGGGGGAGTGCGGGTCGCCCGGTCGGTCGGTGAAGGCGTGGTGCCGGCGGTGACCGGCCACCCAGTTGATCGGGTCGCCCTCGAAGGCCATCCCGCCGGCGGCCGCCAGCGCCATCCGCAGGCCCGGTCGCGCGGTGTAGCTGCGATGGGTGAGGCCACGGTGGTAGCCCACGGTGACGCCCAGCCCGGTGACGACGTAGAACACGAGCAACAGCAGCGAGGTCGAGCCAGCCGACGCCGTGGCCCCAGAAGACCCAGACGGCAGCAGCCACGGCGACCAGCGGCCCACCCACCAGCAGGATGGTCATGGCGACCTGAAGGCGCCACGGCCCCGAGGACTCGGGCGCGGCCGTCGGGAGTGCGGGGAACGGCCCCTGGCCGTCGTAGGCGCTCTCCGGGTCGTACATGCCGGGCGGTCGACCGGCGGATGGCGCACTCTGCGTCGGGGGCCACGACGGGCTCGAGGACAGCGGCCGTGCTGGGCTGGGTGCTCGGTGCCTCAGACAAAGCCTCGCTCCTCGGATCACGTGCGTGACGTGAGGCCGAGGACAAGAGGCAGCACGGCGTTCTTTCTTGGATGGTACGCGGTCCGCTAGCTCCCTAGGGGAACTCCCGTTGAACAGATCTTCGGCCGAAACGAACCGTGCCTGTTCTGTCATCTGGATGAAACTTTTCCCATGGACAGTGGAGGGAAGGGACTGGCTTGAGGTGTCCGCGCCGGTCAGAGGGAGGGACCAGGAATGAGCCCCACCGAGGTGACCACAGGCCTGCAGGAGCTGCACGCCCAGTACATCGAGAAGCTCAACCAGGTCCTCGACGAGGGCCGCGCCGATCTGGCGTTCGAGCTCGTCAACGCCTACACCGACGAGGCCTTGCGCCTCATCACCAGCGAACGAGCTGACCGAGTCCCGCCTCAACCAGCGCAGGCCGCCGACCAGCTGAGTCGGCTGAGTCGTCGTCACCCCGACTTGGTAGGCAGATCGCGACCTAGAGCTCGCGTTCCGCCTACCAAGTCGTTGGGTAGATCGAGACCGTGGCCGGAGTCGGCCCGACGTACGGGCGAGCCCTGGCCGGAGACGATATTCGTTGCGGTGCTCCAGGTGAGCTGGACGTGCGGGAACGCCGAACACCGCGGGCGGATCGGCGGGCCCCAAGAGCGGCCGCCCGCACGGCAGCGACATACTCGGGTCCATGACGTCATCGACTCCGTTGAGGGTGGCCATCGTCGGGGCGGGACCGGGCGGCATCTTCGCTGCCGGGGCGCTTTGTGCGCAGGACCAGGTACCTGTCGAGGTGGACATGATCGACCGTATTCCCACGCCGTTTGGCCTTCTCGCGGTACGGGGTCGCGCCCGACCACCTGAAGATGAAGTCGCTCGAGAAGGGCATGCAGCGGGTTCTTGATGACCCGCGGGTGCGGCTCTTCGCCGACGTCACGATCGGCACGGACGTCACCGTCGAGGAGCTCCGCGCCTGTTACGACGCTGTCGTGTACGCCGTGGGCGCCCCCGCCGACCGGCAGCTGGGCGTGCCCGGCGAGACGCTTCCCGGCAGCACGTCGGCCACCGAGTTCGTCGCCTGGTACTCCGGTCATCCCGACTACCTCGACGCACGCTTCGACCTGCAGACGAAGGCGGTCGCCGTCGTCGGCCTCGGGAACGTCGCGGTCGACGTCGCGCGCATCCTCCTCAAGTCGGTGGACGAGCTCCGCACCACCGACCTCCCCGAGCAGGTCATCGAGGCGCTCGAGGGCAGCGCGGTCACCGACGTGCACGTGCTCGGCCGCCGCGGCCCGGCCCATGCGCGCTGGACGCACAAGGAGCTCCGCGAGCTCGGCGACCTGACCGGCGTCGACGTCCTGGTGTCGGCCGACGACGTCGACCTGGACGAGTCCGGCCGGGCCATCATCGCGGAGGACCACCGCATGGGCCGGATGGTGGAGACCCTCGTCGAGTGGTCGGGCCGGGCCAGCACCGAAGCCCCCCGCCGCCTGCACCTGCACTTCTGGTCGCGCCCCGTCGAGATCGTCGGCACCGACCAGGTGACCGGCATCCGGTACGAGCAGGCCGGCGAGCTCCTCGACCTCGAGGTGGGCATGGTGCTGCGCTCCGTCGGCTACGCCGGGGTCCCGCTCCAGGGCATCCCCTTCGATGAGACCACCGCGACGATCCCCAGCGACGAGGTCGGTCGGGTCCTCCGCGACGGCGCTCCGTCAGCCGGTGAGTACGTCTCGGGCTGGGCTCGGCGCGGACCGACGGGGGTGATCGGCACGAACAAGCCGGACGGCGAGCTTGTTGCCAGGGCGCTGCTCGAAGACGCCGAGACGTTGCGCGCACGCGGCGCGCACGACCGCGACGCGCTGGAGCGGCTGCTCACCGAGCGCGAGGTTCCGTTCATCGACCTCGAGGGCTGGGACGCCATCAACACCGCCGAGATCACGAAGGGCACCGGGCAGGGTCGCCCGCGGGCCAAGCTGCCGAGCTACGGCGAGCTGCGTACCGCAGCGCACGGCACGCCTAGCTGAGCCTCGAGGTCAGCGATCTTCGAGGTCAGCGAGCCTCGAGCCAGGCGCCCCAGTGCGCGAGGGCCTCGGCCGGGTCGCGGCGACCCACCCCGACCCGGAACCGGTCGGTCGGGGTCGCGGTCAGCGTCGAGCGGTAGATGCTCGCGGGAAGCAGCAGCACGCCCTCCTCCTCGACGAGCCGCGTGCACAGGACGTCGGTCGCCGTCGGAGCCCAGGTAGCGCGGGATAGGCGACGCAGCCGCCATTCGGCCGGAGTCCACGTCGAACAGGTCGGGGTGAGCCGGCGAAGAAGGCGTCGAACAGCGGGAGGTTGTCGGCGACGATCGCGCGGTTGCGGGCCAGCACCGTCTCCCGGGCGCGTAACGCGATCATCGCCAGCACCTCGCTGGGCGCCGAGCTGCAGATGGTCGTGTAGTGCTTCGCGCGCTCCAGCCGGTCGAGCACCGCGTGGTCCTGGCACGCGATCCAGCCGATGCGCAGCCCTGGCAGGCCGTACGCCTTCGACATGACGTTGAGCGACATGGCCCTGGGCGAGAGATCGGCCGCCTGGGTGAGGGGCGTCGCGCGGCGCGAGCTCGAGGCCGCGGTAGACCTCGTCGCTGAACAGGTAGATGCCGCGCTCGTCGCAGAGGTCGACGAGTGCGCTGCCAGGTCGCGGCGTCAGGCATCGCACCGGTCGGGTTGTTCGGGAAGTTCACCGCGAGCAGGCGGGTGCTGGGGCGCAAGGCGGCCTCCACGTCGTCGAGGTCCAACGCCCAGCCACGCTCCGGGTCGAGGGCCACGCCGCTGACCTCGCAGACGGACGCGGCGACCGTCTCCGCCGCCTGGTAGCAGGGCGTGACGACGACGGCGTGGTCCGTTGGTTCGAGCAGCGTGCGCATCGTCAGGTACAGCGCCTCCTCGGCTCCGGCGAAGGTGAGCACGTCCGCCGCCGAGAGGGTGTCGTAGGTGGTGGCGATCGCCTCGCGGAGCCCGGGCAGCCCGTACGTCTCGCTGTAGCCGAGCCGCAGGTGCTCCCACTGCTCGCGCGCGTCGTCGTCCGCCAGCGCAACCAGCTCCTGGACCGACCAGCTCTCGGAGTCCGACGCCGTGAGGTGGAAGCGTGCTGCGAACTCCCAGCGGGAGAAGTACTTCTCGAGCCGGAAGTCAGGCAGGCTCGGCATCGGCGTCTCCAGTCCGTCGGCTGCGGGTGGCCGGGTCAGCGAGCCGGCTGCCCGGCCTGGCGACGAGGTCGAGCTCGTCGATCGGCGTCAGGTGCCCGTGCGCGCAGCGAAGCTCGGCTCGCACCGGTTCGCCGCACTCATGGTGCCGTAGCTCGACGCCACCGGGCCCGCTCCAGCGGTCCCCCCACTGCATGAGCGCCGTCAGCGCCGGGAAGAGGTCGGCGCCCTTTTCGGTCAGGCGGTACTCCATGCGGGTGCGCTGACCCTCCTCCTGGTAGGGCTCGCGGACGAGCAGGCCATCGGCGACGAGCTCGCGCAGCCGGGCGGACGCCACCGGCTCGCTGATACCCACGCGCCGGGCGAAGTCGTCGAACCGGGTGGTGCCGTAGAACGCCTCGCGCAGGAGCAGGAACGCCGAGCGGGTGCCGACGATGTCGACGGCCTTGGCCAGCGTGCAGCCGTGCGCGGTCCAGGCGTCCCTGGGTTCGAGGGCACCCGTCAGGGTCACGGTGGAGGTCGTCATGCCCGGAGTGTATCTGACTTGTGCTTCCCTTAGCCAGTCCTCTAGGGTCCCTGACTATGACCTCAGCTAAGCCAGCAAACCCGCCCGTCAGCGCTCACGCCGCGCCGGGACGCCTCGCCGAACCAGGTGCTCCTCATCGTCTGCGCCGGGGTGGTGCTGGCCAGCCTCGACCTGTTCATCGTCAACGTCGCGCTCCCCGACATCGCCCGCGGACTTCGGGCAGCCACGACCTCGGCGAGCTGTCCTGGGTGCTCAACGGGTACGCCATCGTCTACGCGTCGCTGCTCGTGTTCTTCGGCCGGCTGGCCGACCGGTACCGCCGCAGACCACGGCTTCCTGCTCGGGGTGGCGGTCTTCACCGTCGCCTCCGCGGCCTGCGCCGCTCGCCACCAGCGTGCGGATGCTGGTCGGCGTTCCGCCTGGTCCAGGCGGCAGGGGCGGCACTGCTCACCCCGACCTCGCTCGGCCTGGTGCTGGCCGCCTTCCCGGCCGAGCGCCGTGGTGGCGCGGTCCGGGCGTGGACTGCGGTCGGCGGCATGGCCGCGGCGCTCGGCCCGGTGGTCGGGGGCCTGCTGGTGGCGGCGAGCTGGCGCTGGGTGTTCCTGGTCAACGTCCCCATCGGCATCGCGGCGCTGGTCGTCGGCTGGCGCCGGCTGCCCGCCGTTCCCGGCCACCCGGTCCACGGCCCGACGCCGCTCGGCACGGTGCTGGTGACCGCCGGGCGTCGGCGCGCTCGACCTTCGGCGCTGGTCAAGGGGAACGACTGGGGGTGGGGCTCGGCCGCGACGATCGGCGTCCTCGTCGGCTCGCTGGTGCTGCTCGGGCTGTTCGTGCTCCACTGCCGCCAGCCGCAACCCGCTCGTCGACCCCGCGCTGTTCCGGGTGCGCTCCTTCACCGGGGCCTCGCTGGTGGCCGTGCTCTTCTCCGCGTCCTTCGGCGGCATGCTGCTGTCCATCGTGCTGTGGGAGCAGGACGCGTGGGGCTGGTCGGCGTTGCGCTCGGGCCTGGCGATCGCCCCCGGGCCGCTGATGGTGCCGTTATTCGCTTCCTCGTGGCCGGCCGGCTGATCCGCCGATACGGGCCGGCCACGGTGATCGCCTCGGAGCTGATGGCCTTCGCCGCCGGCCTGGCCTGGTGGGCGTTCGCCGTCACGTCCACGACCCGACTACGCCACGGAGATGCTGCCAGGGATGCTGCTGAGCGGCGTCGGCGTGGGGCTGACCCTCCCGACCATGATGGCGACCGGGGCCGGCGCACTGCCGCCACCCTCGTTCGCCACCGGCTCGGCCGTGATCAACATGATCCGCCAGACCGGGCTGGCCATCGGGGTGGCCGTGCTCGTCGCGGTGCTGGGTACGCCGGCCGGGGCGCCGAGCGCCTGGCAGCCTTCCAGCGTGGCTGGTGGGTGCTCTCCGCCCTGTCGCTGCTGGCCGTGATCCCGGCCGTGGGTTACCTCCGCAACCGCGCACCAGCCAGCCCGGCAGGCGTCAGCCGACCGGTGCGGGCGAGCCGGTGAGCAGCATGCCGGCGATCTCCATGGACGGCTCGTGGCCGGTGATCCGCAGGCGCCCGGTCGCACCGGTCACGAGGTGGTCGCTGTCCGAGCCGTCGTCGAGGACCACGGCCGAGACGACCAGCGCGACCTCGAGCTCGGCGCCCTCGACATCCGTCGCGCGCTGGAAGCCCCCTCCGGTCGAGATCGGACCAGCCAGGCACTCCCCCTCGACGAACCAGCCGCCGTCGGTCTCCCTGGTCGCACCCTGGCACTGAAAGCTGACTATGTCCGCCATGCGCTGATCCTGCCCTATCGGCGCGGGGCGGAGCAGTATCTTGAGACGGGATGCAGTTCGAGAGGAGCGTGATGGTCGCGGTCTCGCGTCGACTCTGGCAGCTCGTCGAGCCGCTGCACGCCGTCATCTACTTCGCCCCCGAGATGCGCGCGGCCGCCGTGGCGCAGGGCCTGGGCGAGAACAGCCGGGGTTACTTCGCGTTCCGCTCCGCACCGCTCGGCGCCGCCAGCCCGGCCCTGGTGACGTCAGTGTTCTACGGCTTCCATCCCGAGCGGGTCGCGCGGGCACTGCCGTCCGCCTGGGACATCGCCACACCCGCGACCGTGCTGCGCCTGCGTGCTGAGGTCGTCGACGCCGCCCTCGGCCGGCTGCTCGCCGGCAGCTGGGACGGCGCCGAGCTCCGCAGGGCTCGTTCGCTCGCGCAGGCGGCTGCCGCGGCGTGCGACGTGACCGGCCGACCGCTCGCAGCGAGCAACCAGGCCCTGCCGGCGTCGAGCAGTCCGCGCGTGCAGCTCTGGGACGCGCTGACCGTGCTGCGCGAGCATCGCGGTGACGGGCACGTCAGCTCGTTGGTGGCCGCCGGCGTCGGACCCTGTGCGGCGCACGTGCTGCGCGCCGCGGCCGGCGAGGCCGACGCCGAGTTCCTCCGGAGCAGCCGTGGGTGGTCCGACGCCGAGTGGGCCGACGCCGTCCAGGGTCTGCAGCAACGGGGCTGGCTCGACGACGCGGGCGAGCTGACCTCCGCCGGCCGCACCGGTCGCGCCGCCTACGAGGGGATCACGGACACCCTCGCCGACCAGCCCTATCGCGCCCTGGGAACAGAAGCGACGGAGGAGCTCGAACGGTTGCTCCGCAGCCTCGCCGGCGCCGTGGTGGACGCCGGTGGCGTCAACGTCGGACGAGGTCTCGGGAGCCCCTGGCCGCCGCCTGACGAGGCCGCCGCCTGACGAGGACCATGACCACGAGGCCGAGACAGTGGCTGGCTAGAAGGACATCTCGTCCATGCGGTCCGCCAGGATGATGCGGGCGGCGGCCTCGATGAGCGCGAGATGGGAGAACGCCTGCGGGAAGTTCCCGAGGTGCCGGGCGTCGTTGACGTCGAACTCCTCGGCGTACAGGCCCAACGGCGAGGCCACCCGGAGCAGGCGTTCCATGAGGTCCCGCGACCGCTGCAGCTCGCCGACGACGCTCAGCGCGGACACCAGCCAGAACGAGCAGATCAAGAAGGTGCCCTCCTTGCCCTGCAGGCCGTCGTCGGTCTCGTCGGTGCGGTAGCGCAGGACGAAGCCGTTCTCCGAGAGCTCGTCGGCGATGGCCAGCACGCTCGCGCGCAGCCTCGGATCGGTTGCCGGCAGCAGGCCGAAGTGGGCAGCGAGCAGCGTCGAGGCGTCGAGCGCGTCGGTGTCGTAGTGCTGCCGGAGGACGCCCCCGTCGCTGAAGCCCCGGGCGAGGATGTCGTCCTTGATCTCGTCCGCCGTGGCCTGCCATGACTTCTGCAGGTCCGGTTCGCCGCGGATGCCCGCAAGCTTGGCCGCACGGTCCATCGCGACCCAGCACATGATCTTCGACGAGACGTAGTGCTGCGGCTTCCCTCGGGCCTCCCAGATCCCTTGGTCGGGCTGCGACCAGACCCTCGCCGCACCTTCGGCCTGGGTCTTCACGATCGGCCACAGCCGTTCGGGCAGCCGCGAGCTGCGCCGGGTGTGCAGCAGGATCGAGTCGAGGACCGCGCCGAAGACGTCGTTCTGCCGCTGGTCGAACGCCCCGTTCCCGATGCGCACCGGGTGCGCTCCCTGGTAGCCCGTGAGCTCGTCCCGGGTCGACTCGGTGAGGTCGCGACGCCCGTCGATGCCGTACATGATCTGCAGGCTGCCGTCGTCGTTGGGCTCGGCGTCGGCGACGAACTGCATGAACTCGTCGGCCTCCCCGTCGAGCAGCAGGTAGTGCAGCGCCTGCAGGGTGAACGTGCTGTCCCGCATCCAGGTGTAGCGGTAGTCCCAGTTCCGCTCGCCGCCCGGCGTCTCCGGCAGCGAGGTCGTGAGCGCTGCCACCGTGGCACCCGTCGGCATGTAGGTCAGGCCCTTGATCGTCAGGGCTGAGCGTTCGACGTACTGCCGCAGCCGATGGTCCGGGATGCGAGCGCTGGCCAGCCAGCGTCGCCAGAACTCGGCGGTCTGCAGCAGCCGTTCTTGCGCGTCGGCGTGGTCGCTCGGGCCGTCCAGCGTCGAGGCCCAGGACAGCGCGCAGAACACCGCATCTCCCGTGGCGAGGGCGTGCCGGGCGCGCACTGCGTTGCCCTCCACCCCGAGCGCGAGGTCGCTGTGCAGCCGGACCGTCTGCCCCGCGCCTTCGGCGTCCGCCATTCGGCGACCGCTGGCGTCCAGGGTCCACCGCGCCGGCGCGCGCCCGTAGTCGAAGGCGGGCTCGCACACGAGCTCGACCTCGACCGTGCCGCGCAGGCAGACGGCCGTGCGGATGAGCAGGTGCTCCGCGTCGTCGTCGCCAGGTGGACGGCGGTGCGGGGTGGTCTCGTCGGGTCCGGAGTGCGGAGTGATGACCAGCGCGTCCCGGACCTCGAGCCAGCCGCTGGGCGTGTGCCAGGTGGTGACCGTGACGTTGGTGCCCGGTTCGTAGCGGCGGGCCGTCGGAGCGTTGATGCCGTAGGGCGCGAACCGGAAGTAGCCGGCCCCACGGTCGAGCAGGCTGCCGAAGATGCTGGGGCTGTCGAACCGGGGCACGCACAACCAGTCGACGGAACCATCAGCTCCGACGAGCGCGCCGGTGTGGCAGTCCGACAGGAACGCGTACTCGGCGATCGGCGGGAACGGTGATCCTGCAGTGCCTGCCATGGGTGTACCCCTCGAGGAAGGCCGGGCCGGTCCGCCTCCTGGCGGGCCGGCCCGGCCACCTGATTAGTTGAACTTCACCTGGATCGGCACTCGCTTGTACGTGTTGGCGCGGAATGTCGCCGTGACGAAGCCTTCGATGAAGGTGCCGTAGTGGTTGTCCTTGATCGTGTTGCCCGCGATCAGGACGCTGAGCTTGCTGGATGCCGCCACCAGGATGCCCGTCGTCTTCATGTCGGGGACGTCCTTCGCCGGTGGCGCGATGCCCGGGTCGTCACCGGTGACGTTGTTCGTGCCGATGACGTTGTCCAGGATCTTGTTGCCGTTGAGGTTCTGGCCCGGGACGTGCGAGTGGATCGTCACGCCGGCGATGCCGTTGCCCCAGATCGTGTTGCCGAGCACCGTGTTGTACGCCACCGTCTCGCCGGGGACCTCGGAGGCGATGACCACGCCAGCACCCGCGGCGGTGGTGCCGTTGTCGTAGAGGGTGTTGTACGCGACCAGGTTGTCGGTGACACCGGCGGTGCTGTGACCGGCGACGATGACGCCGCAGCCACCCGGGTTGTCACCTGCGACGTTCCAGTCGACGGTGTTGTGGCTGTTCGGCCCGATGTCGTCCGCGACGAGGAACCCACCACCGCCGTTGCCGATCGCGCTGTTGTGGTCGGCCCGCGACCAGGAGCTGCCGTTGAGGTCGACCCCCACGTCACCGTTGCCGGTGAACGTGTTCCCGGTGACCCGGACCTTGGTGCTCGCCGCGACGGTCACGCCGTCGAACGGAGCGTTCTTGATCGTGAAACCCTTGATGAGCACGTTGCTCGTTCCGAGCACCAGGATGCCGCTGCCGCCGGGCAGCTGCGGGATGGCCGGCGGCTGGCCGGTCGCGTCGATGGTGGCCTTCTTCAAGGCGATCAGGGTGATAGGCGTGCTGACCACGACGCTCTGCAGGTAGGTGCCCGAGCAGACGATCACGGTGCCGCCGGCGCCCACCGCATCGACCGCGGCCTGGATGCTGGAGTACGGAGCTGAGCCGCATCCCTTGTCGGAGTGGCCCGCCGAGCCGGTCGGCGAGACGTACGCGGTGCTCGACGTAGCCTCTGCGGATGTCGCACCCACCAGGGGAACTGCGACAACTGCCGCCGCGAGCGCCCCCACTGCCAGTAGCCTGCGCATGAGATTCTGCCCTCCCTCAGGAATTCAGGTCCCCGCTGATGGGCGACTCTAGGACTCCTCCAGGTGGCCGTCGAGGGTCGTCTCTAGCGGTAGTCGACCAACCACGGTGCGCTCTCGCTGAGCCGATCGTGCTCGCCTGCTCGGGTGGCCTGGTCGGGTCGCCTGTTCCGGTCAGTCGACGAGAGGCGGAGCGGTGAGGTTCGCGGCGGCGATCACCGTCGTGAGACCGCTGTGCAGGCGCTGGAGCTCGTCGAGCTCGAGGCCGAGCGCTTCAACCACCTGACCGGGGACGAGCAGCGCCTTGGCGCGCAGTGCCCTGCCTCGTGGCGTCAGGGTGACCGTCACCGATCGCTCGTCGGCGCGATCACGTTCGCGGTCGACGAGGCCGTTCGACTCCAACCGCTTGAGCAGCGGCGAGAGAGTGCCGGAGTCGAGCTGCAGCAACGCTCCGAGGTCCTTGACCGAGAGCGGCGCGTGCTGCCAGAGCGCCAGCATCACCAGGTACTGCGGGTGCGTGAGGCCGAGCGGCTCGAGCAACGGCCGGTAGACGCGAAGCACGCTCCGGTTCGCCACCGCGAGAGCGAAGCAGACCTGCTCCTCAAGGGCCAGCGGGTCTTCCGGCGCCGGCGCCGCGGCAGCACCATTCGCCAACCGGGAGCTGTTGATGGACATGCGCTCGATGCTACCCGGGACTGGTTGCGCGCAGTCTGATTGCGCGCAGCCAGCCGCCCGTTGATGTCAGCTGCCCGATGTCAGCCAGCGGGCGGTCCCCCGAAGCCGCCCGTGGCCCCGGTCCCACCCAGACCCGTGCCGCCACCCAGACCCGCGCCGCTGCCCAGCCCCGTCGCGCCCCCGAACCGGTTGGTGGTCGTGGTCGACGTCGGGATCGCAGCGGAGAGGTTCGCGAGGACGACCTCCTCGCCGACGGTCAGGCCCTTCGTGACCTGCGTGTACGTCGCGCCGGTGGCGCCGACGGTGACCAGCTGCTGCTTCGCCGTCCCGTCCGCCAGCACGGTCACGTAGCTCGCCGTCCCGAGGTGATGGATGGCGGAGGTCGGAACGGCGACGACGTTCGCGACGTCAGCGACGACGATGGTGGCCGCCGCCTGGATGCCGTCGTAGAGGCCGGCCGGCGATCCCACGAACGAGAGGCGAACCGTGTAGCTCGTGCCGCCGGAGGTGCTCGGCGCTGCCGCGACGTAGGAGACGACGGCCGGCAACGACGTGCGACGTCCGTCCGGGATGACCGTGGCCTTATCGCCCACCTTCACCGACGCGATCTTGGTGACATCGACCGCCAGGACGACGCTGTGCGAGGTGCTGCTGACGACGTCGATCGCGTCGGTGCTCGAACCCGCCGTCGCCGACTGCCCGACGGTGACCCCCACGCTCGACACGACGCCGGCGATCGGGCTGACGATCTCGGCCTGCGCGAGGTTCTGCTTCGCCACCGCGAGCGCCGCGTCGGCGGCGTCGACAGCTGCCGCGTACGCCGCGAGCTGCGCCGCGCTCACCGTCGACGTGCCGGCGGAACCGCTGGAGGAGGATCGCCGTCGAGCCGCTTCCCGTACTGCCAGCGCTTCCCGTGCTGCCGGCCGGCGGAGCGCCTGCCGAGCTTCCGCTCGACGAGGAGGCAGCGGCAAGAAGCGTGTCCAGTGCATCGATCCGCTGGGAGACGGCCTGCTGGAGTCCGGACACCTTGGTCTCGTCGGCGAGGACCAGGGCCTGGGCCGCGGCGCACGTCGTCGGCGTCTTCCCGGCAGCCGGCCCCCCTGGGGTGGGCGCGGTCGTGCTCGCCGTCGCGCTGGCGGTGGCTGACCCCGAAGGGCTCGGTGAGGCACTCCCCGTCGAGCCGGCGGTCGAGCCGTGCGGTCGAGGTGGCCGAGGGGGTGGGCGTCGGCGTGGCTGCGACGCAGAGCTTCGATGCCAGCGCGAGGTCCTTCTTCGTCGTGGCGAGCGCCTGGTCCGCCGCGCGCACCGCGGCGACCAAGGCACGCTGCGCAGCCGCGACGGAACTCGTCGACGTACCTGCCGTCGTGGTGAACGCCATCGTGGTGAACGCCGTCGTGGTGAACGCCGTCGTGGTCGCTGCGGTCGAGCCAGTCGAACCCGAGCTACTAGAACCCGAGGTACCACCAGACCCGGACCCGCCACCGGAAACCGAGGAGAGCTCACCACTCTCGGCCTGCTCGAGGGTCAGCGCAGCGTCTGCCGCCTCCGCTTGTGCCGTGGCGTACGCCGAGGTCAGCGAGGCGGTGTCCAAGGTTGCCAGGACCTGTCCAGCCTTGACCGTGCTGCCGACTGCGACAGTCACCGCGGAGACCGTGCCCGAGACGGCGAAGGACACCGTTGCGGCGGAGCCAGCCTCGACGGTTCCGGTGGACTGCAGGACTTGCTGCACCGACTGGGTGCCGACCGCGACGGTCCGGTAGGAGGGTGCATCGTCGCGGGTCGCCGCGTACGCAGTCACCCCACCCGCCATGACCAGGACGACGGCGACGACACCGACCGCGGTTGCGGCCCTGGCGCGGCGCCGCGGGCTACGCACCGGCCCCACCGCCCAAGCCCCCGCCGAAGCCCCCGCCGAATCCAGTGCGGCAGGTGCCCGCGGTAGCCGCGCTGATGCGGACACTGGTCGCTGCGACCGTGCCCTGGTCGTTCGCGGTGCCCACGGCGGTCGCGCACTTGCCCACGGTCGCCGCGGCGCTGGTCGCGGCCACCGTCTGGGTGATCGTCGCCGTGCTGGCCAGCGTCACGGTGATCGCTGTCGGCGAGGGGCTCGTCGGCGAGGCGCTCGCGCTCGCCTGGGTACCCCCACCGCCGCTGCGAAGCACCCCGCTGATGGTCAGCGTGGACCCGGAGATCGAGCTCACCGTCCCGGAGGCGAAGGCGAAGCTGCGCGGCGTGCCGGTCCCTCCGCCAGGCGCGCCGCTCGGGGGCGTGCCGCCACCGGCGCCTCCGGTGGGCGCGCCGCTCGGCCGGGTGCCACCACCGAAACCACCACCGGCTCCGGCCGTGGGACAGGCGCCGTTGACCTTCGCCTCGATCGTCACCGACGTCCCGGTGAGCGCCGTCGTCGATCCGGTCACGGGCGTTCCCGTCACCATCACGCACTGGCCCGCGGCGAGCGTCCCGGCGACGGTCTGGGTGAACGTCGTCGAGGCGGTGTAGGTGACCGCCGTCTGGCTGTCGGTGCTCTGCAGCTGCAGCGTCCCGGCCGACACCGAGGCGATGAGCCCGGATGCTCCCGGCGCGCCGGCTCGGGCCTGCCCCGCTGCACCGCCCGCACCCGGGGCGCCTGCACCCGCCGCGCCTGCTGCCGCCTGCGAAGGGGCAGCTGCGGCGTCACCCGAGCCACCCGAGGATGCGCCGCCGCAGGCAGCGAGCAGGAGCAGCAGCGGTGCCGCGGCTGCGACGAGGCCGGTGCGTCGGAAGGTGGCGATCATGGTTGCTGCTCCTGGTTCGGTGTGGGAAGACGCGTTGCTGCGAGATACGGAGAGTCAGGTACCGGGAAAGCAGGTAGCCGGAAAGCAGGGACCGGGGAAGAACGGACGGGTCGCATCGCCGGCCTCACTCGCTGCGGAGCGCGTCGATGGGAGCGAGCCGCGCTGCCCGGCTCGCCGGGTAGACACCGAACACCAGGCCGATGACCAGGGCGACGGTGATGGACCCGACGATCGCGGGGACCGAGAGCGCGACCGGGTTCGAGATGAAGGTGGGCACGACCTTCGCCCCCGCGATGCCCAGCAGCGCCCCCAGCAAGCCGCCGGTCAGCCCGAGGAGCGAGGCCTCGAGCAGGAACTGCCGACGGATCACCCGCGGCCGTGCGCCGAGCGCCTTGCGGAGTCCGATCTCGCGGATCCGCTCGGTGACCGAGACGAGCATGATGTTCATGACGCCGATCCCGCCGACGAGCAACGAGATCGCCGCGATCCCGGCGAGCAGCACCGTCAACGTCTTCGAGACCGCCGCGGCCGTCGTCACCAGCGAGTCCTGCGTGGTGATGGTGAAGTCCGCAGCCGTCGTCGTCGTGATGCCATGCAGCGAGAGCAGCTCGGTCTGCGTCTCCTGGTAGGCCGCCGAGAGCGTCTCGCTGGAGGTCGCCTGCACGTACATCGTCTGGATGGACGCCCGCGTCGTGCCGCCGAAGACGCGCTGCTGCGCGGTGCTCATCGGGATCACTGCGGTGTCGTCGCTGTCGGTGCTCCCCGACGAACCCGCCGCGGCAAGCACCCCGACCACCGTGAACGGCTTGCCGGCGATGGTGACCGACTGGCCCACGACGTCGTCGAAGCCGAAGAGCTCCTCCGCCGTGGTCGCCCCGAGCACCACGTTCGTGGCGGCCGACGCCTCGTCCGCGTCGGTGAAGAACGAGCCGTACTCGAGCGAGCGCCCCCGGACCGAGAGCCAGGACGGCGTGCTGCCGACCACGGTCGTCGTCCAGTTGGTGGTGCCGACCGTCAGGCTCTCCGAGCCGGTGGTGACAGCCGCGACGGCCTTCACGTCGGGCGCGACGACCGGCGACGTCAGCGCCTCCGCGTCCGCCTGGGTCAGCGTGGACGCCGTGCCGAACCCGCCACGAACACCCGTGGTGCTCGTGGTGCTGCCCGGCGAGACGATCAGCAGGTTCGTGCCGAGCGCCTCGACCTGGGCGGTGACCTGCTGCTGCGCGCCGACCCCGAGACCGACGGTCATGATGACCGCCGCGATGCCGATGAGGATGCCGAGCACGGTGAGGCCGGACCGCATGCGGTGCGCGCGCATCGCCTCGAGGCTGGTGCGCAGCGTGTCGAACCACGTCATGACGCAGCCCCGAGCACGGGCGCCAACGACGATGCGAGGTCGTCGTCGGTGATCATGCCGTCCCGGAGCCTGATGACCCGGCGCGCCTGCAGCGCGACGTCCGACTCGTGCGTGATGAGGACGATGGTCCGGCCGGCGGCGTGCAGCTCAGCCAGCAGGGCCAGCACGTCCGTGGTCGAGACCGAGTCGAGGTTGCCGGTCGGCTCGTCGGCGAGGATGAGGTCGGGCTCGCTGACCAGCGCGCGGGCGATCGCGACGCGCTGCTGCTGGCCACCGGAGAGCTCGCCGGGCCGGTGGTCGACCCGGTCGGAGAGCCCCACCCGCCCTAGCGCGGCGATCGCGCGCTCGCGGCGCTCCTGCCGCGGCACCCCCGCGTACATGAGCGGGAGCTCGACGTTGCGCCAGGCCGCGAGCGAGGGCAGCAGGTTGAACTGCTGGAAGACGAATCCGATCCGCCGGTTCCTGACCTCGGCCAGCTCGTCCTCGGTCATGGTGCCGACGTCCTCGCCGGCCAGCCGGAAGGCACCGGTGGTCGGCACGTCGAGGCAGCCGAGGATGTGCATGAGCGTCGACTTCCCGGAGCCTGACGGGCCCATGACCGCGACGTACTCGCCGGCCCCGATCTGCAGGCTGACCCCGCGCAGGGCCTCGACCTCGAGCGAACCCGCGGCGTAGACCTTGCGGACCTCGTCGAGGGAGATGACGAGCTCGGGAGCGTTCGCCGCTGGGACTGCGTGCTGCGTCATCGCCATCAGCCGATCCCGCCGGGACCGCCGGGACCAGCGCCGCCGCCCGTCGGTGGGCCTTCGCCGCCGAACCCGCCGAACCCGCCGGTTCCGGTGCCGGTGCGGGTTCCCGTCCCGGCGCCGGTGGGTGCGCGCACCGCGACCACGACCGTGTCACCGTCGGCGAGACCTGTGAGGACCTGCGTCGATCCGCCGGAGCTGAGCCCGGTCGTGATCGTCGTGACGGTCTTCGTGCCGTTGACCTGCTTGGTGACCGTCGAGGCGGTGCCGTTCCTGGTGATCGCCAGCGTCGGGACGACCAGCACGTTGCTCAGCTGCTTGTAGGTGATGACGAGGGTTGCGCTGCTGCCCGCGTAGAGGCCGCTCGGACTTCCGGTCACCGCCACGACCACGGGGAACGTCGCGCTCCCCGAGGAGGTCGAGGCCACGACCCCGACCGAGCTGACCGTGCCGAACACCGGAGTGGTGAGCCCGGTGACCGTGATCGTCGCCTGATCGCCCTTCTTGACGTTGGCGACGTCGGTCGCATCGACCGTCGCGTTGACCAGGTACGAGCCGGTGCTCACCACTTCGACATCAGCCGACGTCGTGCTGGTCGAGGACGAGGACGAGCTCCCGCCCGTCCCGCCCGTGCTGCTCGTGCTTCCCGTGCTCCCGGCGCCGCCCGTGCTTCCCGTGCTGGCACCCCCTGAGCCCGACGTGCCGCTGAGCTGCTCGCCGACGGTCACGTTCACGACGGTGACGGTGCCGGCCGTGGTCGCCGTCAAGGTGGCTCCGGCCAGTGCCGTCTGCGCGTCAGCGAGACCGGACTGCGCGACCGCGACCTCGGCGCTGTCCGAGGAGAGCTGCGCGGCCGAGGCGCCGGCCGTGGTGTCGGTGTCGAGCTTGGCCTCGGCTGCCGCCAGCGTCGACTTCTGCTGCGCCACCTGGCTCGTCAGCGAGGCTGAGGAGATCGTGGCCAGCCTCTGCCCGACCACGACCTTCTGGCCGGGGACGACGTCGACCGCGGTGACCTCGCCGGACGCGCTGAAGCTCGCGTCCTGGGTCACGGCTGCCGCGACGGTCCCGCTGGCGGAGACCGTCTCCTTGATCGTGCCGGTCGAGACCGTCACCGACCGGTACGTCACGGTGGCGGCGTCGGTGCCCGAGGACCGGGTCATCGCCCACGCGCCGGTCCCGATCACGGCGACCAGGACCAACGCAACCGGGACGATCACGCTCCACCGCTTGCGGCCTCTCGAGAACAGCTTGCGCACCGGACCCCTCCCGAACCTGTCCCACGGCTCCGAGAGAGCAGCGGTGATCAACGGGAGACAGCGTGTGCGGCGTTCCTGCGCGCAGACTCGGAGGAACCTGGGAGACGGCTGGGAAGTGACGGACGGCTGGGAAGTGACGGGACGGTCAGCGGCGACGCAGCCGCTTGTCCAGCAGCGCGGCCGGCGGGGCGAGGTAGTTGTCGGCGGGGTTGAGCTCGGTGCCCGGCGGCACGATGGCGTCGATCCGGTCGAGGACGTCCTCGGTCAGCACGACGTCGCTCGCGGCCAGCAGGTCATCGAGCTGCTCAGGTGTGCGGGGTCCGATGATCACCGAGGTCACGCCCGGGTGGGAGCGCACGAACGCGGTGGCGAGGTGCGACATCGGCATCCCGGCCTCACCGGCGAGCTCGCTCAGCTGCTGGTGCACCGCCAGCTTCGTCTGGTTGGCCGGGACGCTGGGGTCGAACACCGCGGGCGAGCGCGTCGCCCGGTGCCCCTTCGTCGGGTCCTCGCGACCGGAGAGCCAGCCGCTCGCGAGCGGCCCGTAGGTCAGGACACCCATGCCGAACCGCTGGGCGAGCGGCAGCACCGAGCCCTCGATGACACGGTGGAAGATCGAGTAGCGAGGCTGCTCGGTCCGGAAGCGGTGGTGACCGCCACGTTCGGCCACCCACTGCGCTTCCACGATCAGCTCGGGCGGGAAGGTCGACGAGCCGATGGCCCTGACCTTGCCGGCCTGGACGAGTGCGGACAGAGCCGCCAGCGTCTCGTCGAGGTCCGTCTCCGGGTCGGGACGGTGGAGCTGGTAGAGGTCGATGTGGTCGGTGCCCAGCCGGCGCAGGCTGTCCTCGACGGCCCGGGCGATCCAGCGTGGTGACGCACCGGCCTGATTCGGGTCCTCGCCCATCGGCAGCCCGAACTTGGTCGCAAGCACGACGTCGTCCCGCCGTCCACGAAGCGCCTGCCCGACGATCTCCTCCGAGGCCCCGCCTGAGTAGACGTCGGCGGTGTCGATGACGTTGATACCGGCGTCCAGGGCGCGGTGGATCATCGCGACGGACGCCTCGACATCCGGGTTCCCGCCAGGGCCGAGCATCATCGCGCCGAAAGCGACCTCGCTCACCGAGATGCCGGTACCCCCGAGGGTGCGCCGGTTCATGGGTGGACGACCGTCGACGAGCTGGCCACCTGGATCGACACGGAGGACCTCCAGAGCTACAGTGAAGAGACGAAACGGACGGTACCTCCGGAACAGTACGGACTGGCATCAGCTTGACAACCGGTAGCACCTCGACACCTGGTAGACCTCGACACCTGGTAGACCTCGATAGCTGGTAGCACCCCGACGAGCCTGGTTGGAGCGGAAGACGCGATGACGCGAAGCAGTGCGCCGCTCGCCACGCCCGTGCCAGCCGCCATGCCCGTGCCAGCCGCCTTGCCCTTGCCAGCGGACCAGTCCTCGGTGGAGGTCGTCAACGACGAGAGCGGCGACCGCCCGCTCCGCAAGGACGCCCAGCGCAACCGCGAGCTCCTGCTCTCCGTCGCCGCGGATCAGTTCACCCAGCACGGCGTCGACGTCCCGCTCGAGGACGTCGCCCGCGCCGCCGGGGTCGGCATCGGCACCCTCTACCGGCACTTCCCGACCAGGGGTGCGCTCATCGAGGCCGTCTACCGGCGCGAGGTCGCACAGCTGTGCGACTCCGCGGCCGAGCTCCTCGCGACCCTGCCGCCCGGTGACGCGCTCGCCGCCTGGATGCAGAACTTCGTCGCGTACGCGACCGCCAAGCGAGGTCTCTCCGCAGCGCTGAAGGACATGATCAGCGCCGAGCCCGACCTCTTCGTCGCGACCCGCGCACGCATCTACGCCGCTGCCGACTCCGTCCTGTCAGCCGCCGCCGACGCCGGGGTCATCCGCCCCGACGTCGACTCCGAGGATCTCATCCGCGGGATGGGCGGCATCTGCATGGCGACCGACGACGCCGGCTACAACGAGCGCGCGACCCGGCTGATGTCGTTGCTCCTCGACGGCATGCGGTACGGCGCCAGACCGACGGCCTGAGCGCCCCGGTAGTTCTCCGGGTGACCCTCGACGTGCACCTGCGGTAGCCACCGCTCGAGCGCCTTCGGCATCCACCAGTTCCGGTCGCCGAGCACGTTCATCACGGCGGGCACGAGCAGGAGCCGGACCACGGTCGCGTCGATGAGGATGGCCGCGGCCATGCCGATGCCGATCACCTTGAGCACGACCATCTGGCTCGGGATGAAGGCCGCGAACACCGCGATCATGATGGCGGCCGCAGCCGTGATGACGCGGGCCGTACCAGCGAGCCCTTCCACGATGGCTGCAGCGTTGTCCCCCGTGCGGAGCCACGTCTCGCGCATCCGCGCCACGAGGAAGACCTCGTAGTCCATGGACAGCCCGAACAGCACCGCGAACATCAGCACCGGGACGAAGGCCGGCAGCGGGGTCGGGTTGTCGATCCCGAACAGCCGCCCGAACCAGCCTCCCTGCAGGACCAGGCCGACCACACCGTAGGCGGCCCCCACCGAGAGCAGGTTCATCAGCGCGGCCTTCACCGCGACCACGACGCTGCGGAACGACACGAGCAGCAGGAGCATCGACAGCAGCACCACGCCGCCGATGAGCAGCGGGATCCGCTTGACGATGTTCGACGTGCTGTCGATCGCGGTCGCGGTGACCCCGCCGACGTGCACCACCAAGCCGGTTCCGGCCGTCGCGTCGGGTAGCACCTCGCTGCGGAGGTGACGCACGAGATCCTCGGTCGCGGGGTCCTGCGGCCCGGTGGTCGGGACGACCGAGAAGACCGCGGTGTCGCCTGCTGCGTTCGGCTGGGCGGGGGTGACCGCCGCGATGCCGGGCACGGTGCGCAGCTTGTCCGCGAGCGCGTTCACCGATGCCGTCGACCCACCGGCCGGGATCTCGGCGGCGATCAGCAGCGGGCCGTTCGCGCCGGGGCCGAACGCCTGCGCCGTCAACGCATACGCCGTCCGCCCTGAGGTGCCGGCGGCGTCGTTCCCCGCGTCGGGGAAACCGAACCGAGTGCCCAGGAACGGTGTGGCGAGAGCAAGCAGGACCACGAGGCCGGCCAGGCTTGCTGCGATCTTGTGCCGCTGCACGAACCTGCTCCAACGCATCCACCCCCGGCTCGGGGCAGCATCGTGGCCGTCGCTCGCCGAGTTGCCCGCCGGTGCTCCCGCGGATGGCGTCGCGGCACGTGACCGCCGACGCGGGAGAGGCAGGCGCAGCCGATCGATGCGCGCACCGAAGTAGCCCAGCAGGGCGGGGAACAGCGTCATGGCCGCCGCGAGGACCACGAGCACCGCGACGATCGTGACGACGGCGGCGCCGCGCATGAACGAGAGCCCCATGGCGAACAGGCCGAGCATGCTGATCACGACAGTGCTGCCTGCCAGCAGGACGGCTCGACCGGCCGTGTCCAGCGTCGCGATCGTGGCCGTCTCCGGGTCGAGGCCCTCCGCCCGCCACTCCCGGAAGCGGGTGACCATCAGCAGGGCGTAGTCGATGCCGACACCCAAGCCGATCATCGTCGCGAGCGAGGTGGACCAGTCGGGGACGGGCATCGCGGCAGCGACCAGACCGGTGATGCCGGAGCTGACCCCGAGCCCGGCGAGGGCGACGAACACCGGCAGGCCGGCGGCGACGACGGTCCCGAACGTCAGGAGCAGGATGATGACGGCCGCGATCAGGCCGATGCCCTCGGAGCCGATCTGGCCCTGTTGCGCGGCTTCCACGGTCTGGCCGCCGAGCGCGACCTGCAGGCCCGGGTGCTGGGCCTGCGACGCCAGCGTCATGAGGTGCTTGGTGGCATCGATGGGCATGTCGGCGGGATTCGTCACGTCGAGCCGGAGGGTGCCCCGCGCAGTGGTGCCGTCGGGCGAGATCGCCCCGGGTGTCGTGAAGGGATCGGCCACCGCGACCACGTGGGGCTGCTTGCCCAGCTCGGCGAGCAACGACTCCACCTGGGCCCTGGCCGCGGGGGCGGTCACCGGCCCGTCGCTGCGGACGACGACCGCGATGGTGTCGCCGGACTGGGCCGGGAAGCGTTGCGCAAGCAGGTCCTGCGCCTGCCGCGAGTCGGAGCCGGGCGCGGTGTAGTCGGCGCTGAAGCGTTCCGGCGAAGGCGGCAGACAGGCCGCTCGCCAGCACGAGGGCGAGCACCCAGACCAGGACGGTGCGCCCGCGGCGCCGGTAGGTCAGCCGAGCCAGCCGGCCGAGCGGGCCGGGTTCGGGTGACTGGGCGAGCGGCGGACGTTGCGCGGTGGTTGCCTGGCTCATGACGCATCCCCTGAGTGAAGGTCTGTCTCGTGCGTGACGCCTCATAACAAACCGCACCGCGTCGGTTCTGTCAAGTGGCTTCACTCCAGTGAAGATGCGTTAGTGTTGGTCCAGCGAACTCCTAGGTTCAGGCAGGATGAGACCGAGTCGACGATCGAGACGGAGAGCAGATGAGCGCGAGCAGCGAGACGGCGGTGCCGTCCCGGCGCGAGCGCGCGCGGCAGGCCACGCTGACGGAGATCAAGCAGACCGCACTCGACCTCATGCGCGAGCAGGGCAACACCGACGTCCACTTCACCGCCATCGCGCGGGCGATGGGCCTCACGCCGCCGGCGCTCTACCGCTACTACGCGGACCGCGACGAGCTCCTGACCGAGATGATCACCGACGGCTACCGCGACCTCTCCGCGGCGCTTGCGGACGCCGTCGAGCACGACGCACCTGGCGACCCGCAGGCTCACCTGCTGCTGGTGGCGCAGGCCTACCGTCGCTGGGCACTGAACGACACGCAGCGCTTCACGCTGATCTTCGGCCAGCCGGTGCCGGGGTATGCCGCTCCCGAGGACGGTCCCACGGCCGAGGCCGCCCAGGAGGCCATGGGAAACCTGGCTGCGGTCGTCCACCGGGCAGCGATCGAGGGGTGGCTGGGCGAGCCGGTCGTCACCGAGGTCGCACCGGAGCTGGTCGCGACGATGATGGCCGACGGCAAGACCGAGCTGATCGGCGACGGGCTGTCCGCCGCTACCCACCAGGCGATGCTGCATGCCTGGGCCGGCCTGCACGGCTTCATCTTCCTCGAGGCCTACGGCCACCTGGACTGGCTCGGCGAGGCCGGCCGCGACGCGCTGTTCCAGGGTCAGGTCGAGCTGGCCGGCGTCGCCGTCGGCATCAGGCGGAGCAAGGCCCGGGCGGCACGTCGCTAGCGGCGCGCTAGCGCGGCAGACGGAAGAGCCCCTCCTGCACGGTCGTGGCCACCAGCCGCCCCTCGAGGTCGAAGACACGTCCGCGCGCGATGGCCCGGCCACCTGAGGCCGACGGCGACTCCTGGTCGTGCAGCAACCACTCGTCCACCCGCACCGGACGGTGGAACCACATCGCGTGGTCCAGCGACGCGATGAGCAGCGGTGGCGCGTCCGGCCGGAAGTGATGCGGGACCGAGGCCGCGGCGAGCAGGGTGAGGTCGCTGGCATAGGCCAGCGTGGCCGCATGCCTGAGCTCGTCGTCCGGTAGCGGCCCGGCCGTGCGGAGCCAGACCTGCAGGCCCGGGTCGCCGTCATCGACGAGCGGAACGTAGCGGACGTCGAGCGCGTCCCACTCGTCCGGCGCGCGCCCACCCGCCACCAGCCGGTCGCGCAGGCTGGGCAGCGCGTGCGGCGCCGGTGTCACCGGCATGTCGTCCTGGTGCTCCAGTCCCTCCTCAGCGACCTGGAACGAGGCCGTCATGTGGAAGATCGGCCGGCCGTGCTGGCGGGCGATCACCCGGCGCGTGCTGAACGAGCGGCCGTCCCTGGTGTCCTCGACGACGTAGACGATCGGCGTCGTGGGGTCGCCGGCACGCAAGAAGTAGCCGTGCAGGGAGTGCGGCAGGCGTTCGTCGGTCACGGTGGAGCCGCCCGCCATCAGGGCCTGGGCCAGCACCTGCCCACCGAACACGCGTTGCATCGTGGTCTCCGGCGCGACGCCACGCAGGATGCCCGTGTCGATGACCTCGAGGTCGAGCAACGCCATGAGGTCGGCGACCGAGGAAGGCATGAGCACATCCTCCTGTTCCGGCCGCGTCGAATCCGGCCGCGTCGAGTCCGGCCGCGCTGAGATCGCCGAGCCCACGATATCGGCAGGGTCACGGACGTCGGCATGAGCGCTCCTCATGCGGCGAGCATCCATGCGGGTGGGGTGAAGTGGGGTTGGCCGTCGAGCATGCGGACAGTCCAGCCACGATGATGAACCGTGTCGTGGTGGTGCCCGCACAAGAGCACAAGGTTGTCGAGGCTGGTGGTCCCGCCATCGGCCCAGTGCTGGAGATGATGCGCGTCGGTCCAGCCGGGTGGTCGGTCGCAGCCGGGAAACGCGCAACCTCGGTCTCGCACGATGAGGGCTCGTCATGGGGTGGGGGACGACTCGGTGGCTCGCCCGATGTCGAGCGGTTCGGACTCGCCGCCGAGGACGAGGGGGATGACCTTCGCGTCGCAGGCGAGGCGGCGCAGCGGTACCGGGGTCGAGGGTCTGGGTGTGCGGCCCGAGCACGGCAAGGCCCTCGCGGAGCTCCGCCAGGCCGACGGTCACCGCAACAGTGGGGCGGGCGGCGCCGGGTCGGGGTAGCTCAGATGCACCAGCGCGGGCGATGAGGTCGCAGAACGCGTCCCCCCGGCGCATCCCCGGGCCTCGCGGATCGGGGCCGTCGGCGGTGGATGGTCGGGGGGCAGCAGCGGCGTCGATCATCGCGGTGAGCTGCAGCGCGGTGATCGGGTCGACCCGGAACTCACCCTCGCACCAGCCGTCCGGCAGCACCCGCAGGTGCAGGTGGCTTCCGGGCGGCTCGGGCTCGACGTGGACAGGTTCGGGGCCGTCCGGATCGATGACCTCAACCAGATGCCGGCCGAGCCGGGCCAGCGTGGTCGGTGTGTGCTCACCGGCCAGCCTCACCAGCTCGGCCTCGGCCTCCACCACGACCTCAACGCTCGCAGTCACAGGGAGCTGCTCCAGGACATCGACGACCACCTGCGCGTGCTCTGCGCTCATTCCCCCTGACGCCAGCGCTTCCCTGGTCTGCTCACGCTCGACCAACGCCACGGCCAGCCGGACCTGCCGACGCGCCGTCATCACCCGCGTCCGCATCGTCGCGGTCAGCCACCCGGCAGTCGTCGGCGACCCGGCGTCCGGCGCGAGCCCGCGGGCATCGATCTCCGCCAGCAGCTCCAGCCCGCGCGCCTCAGCCGCGCGGGCCTGACGAAACGCGGCCTCGCACGCAGCCAGCAGCCCACCATCGGTGAGCTGCCACGGCGGCGCAGGCGTGATCGACATGCATCGAACCTACAAAGCGGCACCGACAGAAAGCCTTGCCAGGCAACGGTTTCCTGTCACGACGCTGTTGTCTCGCTGTCACAGCGCTCGCCCGCCCAGGGCCTCACGAAGAACGCAACCAAGGTGCCAACGCTGGCTCCCGAAGGGCTTGTGCTGCGCCGGACTTCATGGTTTCCTAACAGCGTTAGGATCTCCTAAACCGCTGAGGCAGACGATGAGCGAGCCACTGAGGTCGGCGGCGTCACCACGCGTCGCGCTCCGCCGAGCGGACACCACGCGCCGGATCCTCGACGAGGCCTGGGAGCTCGCAGCAGTCTCTGGCCTGGAGGCCCTCGCTCCGTGAGATCGCGTCCAGCGTCGGCATGCAGGCGCCCTCGCTCTACTCGTACTTCGCCAGCAAGGCCGCGATCCTCGACGCCCTGTTCGTCGACGGCTACGAGTCCCTCAACCAGCACATCGACGCAGTTGTCACGGCCCTCCCAACCAAGGCCAGCCCACGGGTTCGGCTCGTCCGGCTGTTCACCGCCTGGGTGGACTTCTGCCAGGACAACCCGGCGCGGTATCGCCTGCTCTTCACCAACGCCATCCCCGGCTGGGCGCCGTCACCTGCGGCGTACTCGGCAAGCATGGCCAACTACGCGAGCCTCACCGCCTACCTCGAAGCCGCAGGGATCACTGACCCTGACGACGTCGACCTCTGCACGGCGCTGTCGGCAGGGGTCGTCGCCCAGCAGATGGCGAACGACCCGACCGGCGACCGCTGGCGCCGCCGGATCGAGGACGTCGTGGACATGTTCCTCCGCCACGTCGCCGCCCGGCGTCGCCGCACCGCACCACCGAAGAAGGGAACGCCATGATCGGCGAACCGTGCGACGTCGCCTCCCTCGACCGCATCAAGCCCGGGGCCGAAGCCGATCAGCTCGCTACGGCTGTCTACGCTGCGCTGCTCGACGACCTGGACCAGGTGCGGGCCGACCAGTGGGAGCTGCCCACCGAGTGCACCGGCTGGACGGTCCGCGACATGCTCGCGCACCTCGTCGGTGCCGCCGAGGGCCACGCCTCGCTCCTGGTCTTCATGCGTCAGTACGTGTGGGGGATGCGGCACCGGGGCGAGTTCGCAGGCAGCTCGCTCGACGCCATGAACCAGGGTCAGCTCAACGTGCTCGCCGGCACGCCACCGCAGGACCTGCTCGCGCTGCTGCGGTCGAACGCCCCTAAGGCCGTCGCCGGCCGTGCACGTCGGGCCCGCCTCCTTGGCTGGGCGCCCATCAGCCTCGACGAGGCTGGGTCCTGGTACCCGGGCATGCCGACGAAGACGACGATGGGTGAGCTGTGCGCCGTCGTGCTGACCCGCGACGCCTGGGCGCACCGGCTCGATCTCGCCCGTGCACTCGACCGGCAGGTGCGCGTCGACCCCGCGATCGACGGGCGGATCGTGGCCGACATCGTGACCGACTGGGCGCATCGGCACGCCCGGCCCTTCACCCTGGAGCTGACGGGCGAGACCGGCGGCCTGTTCCAGTCGGTCGCGGGCGACGAGCGGCAGGCGACGCGGGCCAGCGCCTCACGCTCGACGCCCTCGACTTCTGCCGGCACATGGCAGGCCGAAGGCCCGAACACCCTCTGCCCGACTCGCCTCTGCTGGCCACCCGCACCCTCTTCTGACCACCGGAACCTGGCAGGCAGATCGCGCATCCGTCTGGCACTCGATCGACGAAGTACCTGCAGCGGGTGCCACCAAGGCACCCTTGCAGGAAGGACATCCCATGCGTTGGTCCATCGGCAAGGTCTTCGTCACCGTCCTGGCGGCTGGCGGCCTGCTAGCGGCCGTCACCGTGCCCGCGTCAGCGCCCCTGTGGCTACCGCGCACTCCGCCATCCGCACGACAGCGTCTTCCGGCTCCAGTGGCGACCACTTGCTCTCCCTCGGGTACACCCAGGTCACTGTCGCACCGTCGACGCTGGCCGCGCTCACCTCCCTCGGCGTGAGCCCTGGCATCGTGGCACCGACGAAGCTCGCGAGTGCGAAGCCGCTCTCCGTGCGTTTCCCGATCACCGGCATCAACCTGTTCAGCCTGAGCATCCGGCACTCCGGTGGCCTCACCCTGTCGGCGGGTTCGACCACGGTGACCATCTCCAACCTCACCATCGACCTGCTCCGGGCACGGGTGAGCGGTGAGGTTGCCGGAGTGGGCCGAGTCGACCTGTTCAAGATCAGCCGGTCGTACTCGGCGTTGGGTCTCGTCAAGCTGACGCTGACGGCGACCGCGGCGAGTGCTCTCGACGGCGCGTTCGGCACCACCGCGCTCACCGAGAACTTCCTGTTCGGATATGCGACCCCTCGGTTGTTCGCGCACATCTGAACCTCAGAGGCGTCCGAGCCAAACCTCTCACCCGTGCAGCGGCACGGGTGAGAGGTTCGGCTCTCTCTGCTGACCCGCCGGTAATGACACCTCGGAGCGCCGACGCAAGCCTCCGTCAAAAGCCCGTGCTCGTACTGAACACGAAGAGAACCAGCGCAACCAAGGAGAGGACGAAGAGACCGAGGCCGTACCTCGTCACCTGCCCCACACTGGACGCGGACACCCTCATCGGGAGTGCTCCCGGTCGAGTGCAGTCATCCTCGACCCCGAGCACGCATGACATGAGCGCCGAGAGCCCGACGTCCCAGTGATCGACGCGGCACGATGCACCCTTGATCGGCAGGTGGGTGCTCAGATGACCCGGGTGGCGGCCGATCAGCGAGTGGCTTCTGTAGCCATGTCACTGATCGTCAGACGGTCGACGGTTTGAGAGCAAGCGCTACTGTGCTGCGCCATGGGGACCGTGCTGCTGGACGCTGTGATCGACACTGACTATGGCCAGTTCGACTTGGTGTGGACTGATGACGGCGGGTTCGACGGAGACGCCGACAGGTTCTTCGCCGGCCAGGAGAATGGTCTCGTCGGCGCCGCCGATCCGAGCGGCGTCTACATCAATCTCGCGCGGCGATCCGGTGGTTCCGCCATGCGCATCATCCTGCTTGACTCCGCCCCGGCACTGCATTCCGCCGAATACGAGGACGTCGTCGAAGTCTCAACGCTGATCCCAGCTGACCCAACCTGTCGCTGGCAGACATGGGCTGGCGAGACGAGTGGGCCACTACTCGGGCTAACCTCCGGAAGCTACCGACTGAGGGTGAGCTCGCACGGCCGCGACGCGGGCGCTGAGGGAGAGTTCGCCGAGGGACTCGTCGACAGCTACCTCATCGAGATCTGGCCAGCGGAACCAGAGCCAGAGCAGATCATTCGCTCGGGAACCGAGATCGCGCGGTACTGGCACCACCAGTGGGGAGGACGCCGGTAACCTGGCACAGATCGGCGCACCTCTTTGCGCGTAGTCGGGCTATTCCCTGGATGGCCTCGCTATCGTGGCCGGGTTTGGCTGCAGACCGCTAGCTCAAGCTGCAGGATTGGCTCATGGAGCGTGCGGGGGCGTCGTGGGTCCACTGATTGTCCTATGTGTGTCGGTGATTGCGTGGCTTGCCTGGTTTGTGTGGGTGACGCCGTGGTCAGCGCGGCTGCCCGCCGCACCCGGGTGGGCGCAGGATGCTTGGCCACCGGTTTCCGCGGCGTATCGTCGCGCTCGGATAGTCACCAGGCGAGCAATGATTTGGCAGGCAGCAGCAACAGCTGTGCTTCTCGGCGCCCTGATCGTCGCCGGTGGAACGTCGCCTGTTCTGTCGCTGGTGGGCAGCCGCGGGCAGCAGCTGGTGGAGTTGGTATGCGGCTGTTATCGGCCTCTTGTTGGCCGAGATTCGAGTCCTTGCGTGGTGGGCTCTACAGCGAGGTGCGACGGCGCTGCCTGGGTATCAGCCGCCTGGCCTGCGCGGGTGGAGGCTGATCATGCTTGCTCAACTGTTCTGGGTACCGGTCTTGGGGTTGTACGTGCCGGTCCTGCTCAATTCCGCGCGCCCTGACGCCGTCGGGGGCTGGGAAGGCCAGTCCGGGCTCGTGGTGTTGCTGTTGATCATCGCGTTGGCGCTCCGCTGGGGGCTGTCAGCTGAACTGAGTCTTCGGGGAGCACCTGCCGCCGACGAGGCTGCTGTGAGACTAGCCGAGCCGATTCGGGATCGGGCAGGTATCTCGCGGGTGCGGTTGGTGGTGTGGGACAAGCCTAGGTCCGTGGCGTTCCCTGGCGTCCCGCCGACAGTGGCTTTGTCGTCGAGCCTGTCGCTGGCACCAGTTGATCAGCAGTCTGGTGTGATCGCGCACGAGTTCGCGCACGTCAAGCACCATGATGCCGCCCGGTCCCTGGTGCAGTACGGGCTGAGTGTGTTTGTCGCGTACAGCGCGATCGTGGTCGCCATAAGTCGACTGTGGCCCTCGGGTGCCGATGGGCACTGGGCAAGCGTCGAGGCCCGAGGAATCCCGGCAGTCATCGGAGTGGCGCTCGTCGTGATGCGCTGCTCCCAACCTGCCAGCCTCCTTACAAGTCGACTCGTCGAAGCCCGAGCCGATCGAGCGGCGCATGATTGGCAAGGTGACGGTGTGGCGGCCTGGCTCACCGAGAACGCCATTGAGTACGGCCTTCCAGCCCGTGCGTCTACCTGGGGGCGCCTCTTCGTCGCGACCCATCCGGACGTGATAGACCGGATCAACCTCAGCAACAGTCTGACGGCGCACTGGTACCCGCATCAGCACCATGCGCGACCCGCCCACCAAGCGAGGTACCTCCCACCGAACCGTGAGGACTAGGAACCTCGTCCGGCTGGCCGACCCAGGCACTCGCCGTGCCCGCAAGCGCCGTGCCGACGATGGCAACCCCACCAGATCGCACGTCGGCGCGCGTCCCCCAGGGCATGATGACGCTGTGACGCAAGATCCCCGATCCCGTCCCCCGGCCTGGTGGGAATTCCTTGCTTGGCGACGCCGAGCGCTCTCTGACCGACTGTGGTTGGGAGCCGCGCTGTCTATCTGCGGCGTGGCAGCGCTCGTCGGAGTTCCGGGGTGGTGGCGAATGCCTGCCGCCATCGTTCTACTCGTGGGGGTCGGCATGCTGGCATCCGCGATCCGGCGAAGCCTGCGACGGTACGAAGCCGAGGGCGCCCCCGCGCCGGGTCAACCCTGGGTCTGACCCGCGTCGTAGGGCCGCGCAGAACGGTTCCTAGCGGGCTGGTGACGGAACCGAGAGGAGCAGCCAGCAGCCGAACGCGGCGCCTGCGGCGAGAGTGAGCGCCACTACGCGCAGCAGCGGCCGGGTGTGGTCGAGGTTCTGCCAGTAAGGCACAGGGCGACGCCATAGGATCTTGCGCGAGTACCCCTCGGCTACCTTCTCGGACCAGCGCGTGAGCAAGCCACGGAAATCGATCGCGACTGCGAGCCACCACAGAATCCAAGCCCCAAACAGCCCACAGATCATGAGGTTGCCGATCAGCGTCGTCTGGCCCTCCTGCACGTTGCGGCTCATCGGCCGACTCGTCGCCCGACCTTACTGTCCGCTGCATCCAAGATCCGCACTGATCGGCACACCGGTGCTCTCTACACCGGACAAGGCTGGCTGCTTCGTCGGACCACTGACAGATCGGCCACGTCCCTACCCCGCTGAGTTCCGTTCTCGTGCTGTCGCGCTTGTGCGCGCCGGCAAGCCCCAGACTCAGGTCGCTTACGAACTCGGCCTGAGCACTACATGTGTCTACAACTGGGTCCGGCAGGACCAGATCGACCGGGGCGAGCGGCCCGGGATCACACGCGCGGAGAGCATGGAGCTGGCGAAAGCGAGGAAGCGGATCCGGCAGCTCGAGGAAGAAGTCGCGGTCCTGAAGAAGGCATCGAAGCTGTTCGGGGAGGACCGTCCTCACCCAAAAGGGTTCACCCGATGATCGACGCTCTCGTCGCGGACGGCCATCGGGCAAAGCTTTGCTGCCGGCTCCTCGAGGTCAGCAGCCCCGGCTACTACAAATACAAAGCCCCGCCCCATGTCGGCGACACAGATGCGCCGCCAATGGCTCACCGGGCTGATCCGAGAAGTCCACACGGCCTCCCGGCAGACCTACGGGTCGCGTCGTGTTCACGCTGAGCTGACCCTCGGCATGGGCGTCAGAGTCAGCGAGCGACTCGTGGCCCTCCTCATGTCGCAGGCGAACATCTATGGATTGCCAGGCCCAGCGAAGGTGAAACGGCTTCACGGTGTTGCCACCGCCGACGACCTCGTGCACCGCAAGTTCCATCGGCTGGCGCCGAACGAACTCTGGGTCACCGACATCACGGAACATCCGACGCGAGAGGGAAAGGTCTACTGCTGCGCCGTCATGGACACGTTCTCACGAAAGATCGTCGGCTGGTCGATCGACTCAGCCCAGGACACGCACCTCGTCGTCAACGCCCTCGACATGGCCATCAAGGCAACGCAGACCCGCGGCCGGCGGGATCGTTCACGCCGACCACGGCACGCAGTTCACCTCGTGGGCGTTCACAAACAAAATCAGGGCCGCCGGGCTGATGCCCTCGTTCGGCACGATCGGCGACTGCTACGACAACTCGATGATGGAGTCGTTCTGGTCGAGCATGCAGATCGAGCTGCTGAACCGCAAAAAATGGCGCACCCGGGTGGACCTTGCGAACGCCATGTTCGACTACATCGAGATCTTCTACAACCGCCAAAGACGCCACTCCAAACTCGGATACATCACGCCAATCGAG
>CAWFVK010000019.1:0-58862 GCA_963819215.1 uncultured Actinomycetota bacterium
ACTTGAGGTTACCATGCTAAAACCTGCCTTTACACTGATAGAACTCCTCGTCGTCATCGCGATCATTGCCATCCTCGCCGCGATTCTCTTCCCCGTTTTCGCTCAGGCAAAGGAGGCAGCCAAGAAAACTGCGTGCCTTTCGAACATCAAGCAGATCGCTCTTGCTACTATGATGTACTCTGGCGGCTATGATGATACTCTTATCCGCACCGCTTCAACTGCGGCGGTACCGTTGCCAATGGTTTCACCGCAACCCAGATTTGCAACGAATACCTGGACGGCAACGGAAACCTTACTTCCACCTCTCCCGATCCGGGCAATGCGGCAGATCCCACGAATAAGCGCGTCTACTGGGTGTATCTGTTAAACCCGTACACGAAGAACTACAACATGTTCGCCTGCCCGGATACGAAGGGCGCCTTCTGGCCCGGTGGAGGTACTCCTCTAGCCCTTACCGGAACACCCTGACTGCGGAGCCGGCCGGCTGGCCGGCCGACGGGGCTGGCGGGCGTGAGTCAGCGGGGGACGACGCCCAGGACCTCGTCGAGCTCAGGCTGTGTGAGCGGGCCGTCGTGCGCCGAGGCAGCGATGACGACCTCTCCGTACAGCTCGATCTCCTCGAACTGCACGGCGTCGTAGAGGCTCGTGTCCGGCGTCACGCCCAAGGGTAGACATGGCAACCGGACGGTCCGCATGACCCGACCGGGTGGTTCGACGGACTAGTCACCGGCCACGGCGAGCACTACCTCGGGCGGAGGCAGGGTCGTGCGGCTAGGACTCGGAGTCCACCGACGCCCTGCCGATGTGGTGCTCACGGATGAAGGCCGTCCTCGCGACATGCTCCGGGTGCTCCGCATAGCCCTTGAGGTCGTCCCAGGAGTCGTGCGTGGTGACGAGGACCAGGCTGAACGCGTCCGGGGACCCGGTGCCGTCCAGGCCGATCCAGAGCGACTTGATCTGCGGGACCAGCGGCGGCAGCGTCTCGAGGAGCCGCTTGGCCTCGAGCGTCTGCGCAGGCTCGGGAAACTTGAACATCACGGTGTGGGTGATCACTGTTCCATCCTCTCAGCAGGTTGAGATGGTCGGCCCCTTGGCATGTCCGTCGGTGGTCGCTTACCGTGACGTACCCGACGAGCTGAGGAGTGACGTGCCCGAGCCTGTGCTGCGCGACCCAGCGATCCAGCTGGTCGTGGAGGTCACGCCGGTCGCGCCCGCAGCTCCTGTCGAGCCCGCAGCTCCGGTGGAGCCCGTCGCCGAGGTCGAGGTCGCAGCCAGGCCCCGAGCAGCCGTCCGGCACAGCGTGGTGCTCCGCGAGGTCGGCCCTTTCACGACGGCGTTCTGCAACGTCTGCGACTGGCGGAGCTTCGCCCGCCGCTCGCGCCCGCTGGCTCGGGCTGAGGGCGCCGACCACACCCGCCTGTACTCCCCCAGCCCGGTCGGCGAGGGTTCGTAGTCCCCGCTGAAGTCGGCAGAGCTGGACCCGCCGGTCCGAAGGCCTGACCTGCACCCTTCGTGCGTGACAGGCTCCGGGCGTGAGCATCCTCGCCATCGACCAGGGCACCTCCGCCACCAAGGCCGTCGTCGTGTGCCCCGACCGCGGGCTGCTCGCCGAGGTCGACGTCCCAGTCAGCGGCCTGGTCACCGCTGGCGGCGCCGTCGAGCAGGATCCCGCAGCGCTGCTGACGTCGGTGCTCGAGGCTGGCGCGCGCGCACTAGCCCGAGCGGGCGAGCAGGTGGAGGCCGTGGCCGTCGGCAACCAGGGCGAGACCGTCCTCGCCTGGAACCCCGGCACGGGGGCGCCGAGCGGGCCGGCGATCTCCTGGCAGGACCGCCGCGCCAGCACGGTCACCGACCGGCTCCGCGCGCAGGGGCATGCAGGACGGCTCCAGCAGCTCACGGGGCTGCCTCTCGACCCGTACTTCGCAGCCCCGAAGATGGCCTACCTGCGCGACGAGCTGGGCCTGGCCGGTGGCGTGCTCAGCACCATCGACGCCTGGGTGCTCCATGCGCTGACCGGACGCTCGGTGACCGACGCCTCGACCGCCAGCCGGACCATGCTGCTCGACCTCGGGTCGGTGACGTGGTCGCAGGAGGCCTGCGCCGCCTTCGGGCTGGACTCCCGCGACCTACCCGAGATCGTGGCCTGCGACGCCGCGATCGGGAGCACCGATGCCTTCGGCGCGCGTGTGGACGTGGTCGGCGCCATGGTGGACCAGCAGGCCGCGCTGCTCGCCCAGGGCTGCACCATGGCGGGGGACGCCAAGTGCACCTACGGGACCGGTGCTTTCCTGCTCGCGACGCTCGGCCCGCAGCCCATCGTCTCCGCGGCGGGGCTCTCCACCTCGGTGGCCTGGCAGCTCGCCGGAGCCGGCACGACCTACTGCGTCGACGGCCAGGTCTACAGCGTCGGGTCCGCCGTCCGCTGGCTCGAAGGCCTCGGCCTCATCAGCGACCCCGGCGACCTCGACCGGCTGGGGGGCTCGGTGGCATCGTCGGACGGTGTCGTGTTCCTGCCCGGCCTCGCCGGGCTCGGGGCTCCCTTGTGGCTGCCGGACGCGCGCGGGGCCTTCACCGGGCTCACGCTGAGCACCACGCGCGCGCACCTGGTTCGCAGCTTCGTCGAGGGGGTGGCGGCGCAGGTGACGTTGCTGGTCCGGGCGGTGGAGCAGGATCTCGGCCGACCGCTCACCAGCCTCAAGGTCGACGGCGGCCTCACCCGCAGCGCGTTGCTCATGCAGGAGCAGGCCGATCAGCTCGGGGTTCCCATCGAGGTCTACCCGGGCGAGAACGCGACGGCGATGGGAGTCGCGGCCGCGGGACTGCGTGGTCGCTACGGTGCAGGTGCCGAGGAGAGCGTGCTGCGGGGCTGGCGACCGTCCGCGCGCTACGAGCCGGCCAGCGATCGCGCCGCTGCCCTTGACCGGTTCGCCCGCTGGGAGCACGCGTTGCTGACGGGCACCCAGTGACGGACACCAACAACCCCGCCGCGAGGTTCGACGTCGCGGTCGTCGGTGCCGGTGTCGTCGGATCAGCCATCGCCAGCCAGCTGACCAGGCTCGGCCTGTCGGTGGTGCTCCTCGAGGCGGCCGCGGACGTCGGCACCGGGACCAGCAAGGCCAACACGGCCATCTGGCACACCGGCTTCGATGCGAAGCCGGGCAGCCTCGAGGCGGCGATGGTGCGTCGCGGGCACGCGCTGCTGCTCGAAGGGTCAGCACGCTGGGGGTGGCCGCTGCACCGCACCGGTGCGGTGCTCGTCGCCTGGGACGACGCCCAGCTCGCGCGGCTCGACCCGATCGTGCGGCAGGCCGGGGCCAACGGCTACCACGCGGTCAGCCCGCTCACCCCTGACGAGGTCTACCGGCTCGAGCCGCATCTCGGTCCCGGCCTGCGCGGCGGCCTGCTCGTGCCCGACGAGGGACTGCTCGACCCCTGGGCCATCACTCTCGCGCTGGCGACCGACGCCGTCGTCAACGGCGCGACACTGCTCCGCTCAGCCCGTCTCACGGGCGTGACCGGTCGTGCTGGAGATGCACCCGGTCACCGGCTGAGGACGACGGCCGGTGAGATCAGCGTGGACTGGCTCGTGAACGCAGCCGGTCTGGGCAGCGACGTCGTCGACCGGCTGCTCGGGCACGCCGGCTTCACGGTCCGCCCGCGCCGCGGCCAGCTGCTGGTGTTCGACAAGCTGGCCGCCCGGCTGCTCTCGCACGTCCTGCTGCCGGTCCCGACCGCGCACACCAAGGGCGTGCTCGTCGCGCCCACGGTGTACGGCAACGTGCTGCTCGGTCCGACCGCGGAGGACCTCGACGACAAGACGGACACGGCCACCAGCGAGGAGGGCCTGCGTGGCCTGCTCGACCAGGGCCGCACGATCCTGCCCGAGCTCCTCGACGAGGACGTCACGGCGACCTACGCAGGACTGCGGGCAGCGACCGAGCACAGCGACTACTGCTACGACGTCTTCCCCGCCGACCGCTACGTGCGGGTGGCTGGCATCCGGTCGACCGGGGTCTCCTCGGCGCTGGCCCTCGCGGAGCGGGTGGCCGGCGACCTCGCCGAGGCCGGCGTGACGCTGCGGCCCTTGCCCGAGCCGGTCACCGTCCGCCTCCCGGACCTCTCGGAGACGCGGGGCGCGGACGCCCCGGCGCGGCCGTACCTGGATGCCGGGCTGATCGCGCGCGACCCTGCCTACGGGGAGATCGTCTGCCACTGCGAGCGCGTGACGGCTGGGGAGATCAGGGATGCTCTCCGGTCTCCGCTCCCCCCGGTCGACCTCGACGGCCTGCGCCGGCGGACCCGGGCGCTGATGGGGCGGTGCCAGGGCTTCTACTGCGGAGCCGCGCTGACCGCACGGGTCGAGGGGACGCCATGAGCGGCCCGCCTGTCTCGCTTGCTGAGGTCGCTGAGGTCGCTGACGTTGCTGTCGTCGGCGGTGGTCCGGCCGGGCTCGCTGCGGCGACGGAGCTGCGACGGCTCGGCGTGGCTCGCGTCGTCGTGCTGGACCGCGAGCAAGCCGCCGGTGGAGTCCCCCGGCACAGCGACCACCTCGGCTATGGCCTGCGCGACCTCGGCCGCATCCTGTCCGGGCCGGACTACGCCCGGCGGTGGGTCGAGCGGGCCCAGGGATGCGGGGTCGACGTGCGTCCCGGGTCCACGGTGACCTCGCTCGAGGCCGGGGTGCTCGAGGTGACCTCGGCGGCGGGCCGGTATCCGCTGGCCGCCAGCGCCATCGTCCTCGCCACCGGGTGCCGCGAACGGTCGCGGGCCGCCCGGTTGATCCCCGGTGACCGACCGGCCGGGGTCTACACCACGGGATGGCTGCAGCAGCTCGTGCACCTCGAGCACCGTTCGCCGGGCCGGCGAGCTGTGGTCGTCGGGGCCGAGCACGTCTCGCACTCCGCGGTGCTCACGCTGGCGCACGGGGGGTGTGCCACCGTCGCGATGGTCACCGACCAACCGGCGCACACCACCTTCGCCGCCCTGCACGCGGCCACCAGGGGGAGGCAGCGCTTCGCGATGCACACCTCCTCGCGGGTGGTGGCGATCAACGGTCACCGGCGCGTGAGCTCCGTCGACGTCGTCGGCCCGGACGGCGGGCGCACCCGCATCCTCTGCGACACCGTGGTCCTCACCGGCGACTGGGTGCCCGACCAGGAGCTCGCCAGGCGCAGCGGGGTCCCGCTGGACGAGCTGGCCCGCGGACCCGTCGTGGACGCTGGGCTGCGCACCGCACTCCCGGGCGTGTTCGCCGCCGGCAACCTGGTGCACGCGGCCGAGCCCGCCGACGTCTGCTCGCTCGAGGGCCGGCACGTCGCCCGCAGCGTCCTCGCGCATCTGCTCGGGGCTCCGTGGCCGTCGTCGAGGGTACGTGTTCTGGCGGATCCACCGCTGACCTGGGTCGAGCCGCAGCGGCTGTCCGACAGCGCCTCGCCGGCCCGCGGGCGCCTTCTGCTGCGGACGGCCGAGCCCTTGCGGCTCGCGGTGGTCGAGGTGCGACAGGGGCCGGACCTGCTGTGGTCGGGCCGGCTGGCCCGCGGTGTGCCGGAGCGCTCCATGAGCATCAGCGCCAGCTGGGTCGGGGCCATCCGCGCCGAGGGTCCGGACGTGCGGATCACCGTGCGCGGATCCGGGCGTTGACGGAAAAGCCCTCGAGACTGCTCTCGAGGGCCTCCCGCCGACGACACGGTTCCTGGAGGGGAAAGCACCGCCGCCGACGCGCCGAACCGAGGAATGCCGCAGCCTTTTCCTGCTGACCATTCCCCGGCCCCCCGGTCGACAGGTGCACCTTATGCGGTCCGCCTATCGCCGGACAAAAAGTTCGTCTTTATCGATCGAGCCGATGCGCAATCGTCATCATCGTGGGGCCTTTGGTGCTCCTGCGCAAAGAGTTCTTGATCGTCTTCCACCGGCGACCCTGCTAAATCCAACATCTTTTGGTCCCAAATGTTCTCCTGAGTTCCAGAACTGCCACTGCGCACCAGGAAACCCATGACGCGCATATCACCGGCCGGGGCCGCGGCCGGAGCGCGAGCCGGTTCGGGCGGTGTGACCCTAGGGTGAGGGAAACGATCAAGGGCGTCCGACGGAGGTAAGCCATGGCCAAGCTCGTCTACACGGTGCTGTGCTCGCTCGACGGGTACGTCAACGACGCCGGCGGGAACTTCGACTGGGCGGCCCCCGACGCCGAGGTGCACGCGTTCGTGAACGACCTCGAACGCGCCACCGGCACCTACCTCTACGGCCGGCGCATGTACGAGACGATGACGTTCTGGGAGACCGCGCACACGCGGGACGACCCTGCGCCGGAGATCAGCGACTACGCGGCGATCTGGCAGGCAGCCAGCAAGGTCGTCTACTCGACGACGCTCGAGTCCGTCAGCAGCGCCCGCACCGTCATCGAGCGGAGCTTCGTGCCTGCCGAGGTGCGGGCGATGAAGGCCGCGGCCACGACGGACATCAGCGTGGGTGGCGCCAGCCTGGCGGCGCAGGCGCTCGGGGCCGGTCTGGTGGACGAGCTGGGTCTGCTGGTCGTACCGGCGGTGGTCGGCGGCGGGACCCGCGCGTTGCCTGACGGGGTACGCCTCGACCTGGAGCTCGTCGACGAGCGCCGGTTCGCCAGCGGAGTGGTCTACGTCCGCTATCGCGTCTGCAGCAGCTGAGCAGTCAGTTGGGCAGGGCCGGGTGGCCAGTCAGGGGCCGGGGCCGGTCAGGGGCCGGGGCAGGTGACGCACCGGGTGGCCCAGGGCAAGGCCTCCAGCCGCTCGGGCGCGATCGGCGTCCCGCACCGGTCGCAGCGTCCGTAGCTGCCCTCGGCGATCTTCTCCTGGGCACGCAGCACGTCGGCGAGCATGAAGCCGAGCCGGCCGTGCGCCGCCACCAGGGTCAGCCGCTCGACGGCGATGCTGGTGCCGTCGCCGACCCGCTTGCCGAAGGAGATGCCGCCGGGGTCGTCGGGTGGCGTCGCCAGCACACCGAGCTGACCTTCAAGCTCGGCCTGCTTGGCGGCGAGCACCGCACCCAGCTCCTCGTTCGTCATCGCTGCGACGCTAGGGCAGATTCCGGTGTCGAGGTCGCGATGCTGCGAACGTGGCAGGAAGCGGCCAGGAAGGCCTACCCGGCTAGATGCGAAAGTCAGGATCCCAGGGTGCGTCCGCAACGTCCATCTGGGCCTTCTGCAGGTGGCCGGAGTAGTCCCAGTTCAACGACTGCCACCGGGTGAACTGGTCGAGCACCCAGATTCCCGACTGCCGGGAGCCGTTGCCGCTGCGCCCGTTGCCCCCGAACGGCAGGTGCGCCTCGGCACCTGAGGTGGAGTTGTTGATGCTGATCATGCCCGCGCTGATGCCGGCCCTGAAGCGCCAGACGGCCTGCGGGTCCCTGGTGTACAACGCCGCCGACAGCCCGTACCCGTGACCGTTCGCGAGCTCGAGGGCCTCCTCCAGGCTGCCGAACGACCCCATCCCGACCAGTGGCCCGAACGTCTCCTGGCTGTAGAGCGCGTCGCCGGGACGGATCCCGTCGACGACGGTCGGGTGGGCGTAGATGCCGGCGTCCGCGTCCCCGACGAACCCCTTGCGGGTGTTCTCGAGGTTGATCCGGCCGGTGCCGGTCGAGCCGTGCACGGTGTGGTGCGGCTGGACGAGCTCGAGGTTGCGCAGGTGGTTGGCCAGGTACCGCGGCGAGATCATCGGCCCGTACAGCACGGGCTTCGTCGGGTCGCCGATCACCGCGGACTCGACCGCCGCGACGAAGCGCTCCCGGAACGCCGGGTAGACGGACTCCTGCACCCACACCGTCCCCAGCGAGGTGCACCGCTGTCCCGAGGTCCCGAAGCCGGAGAAGAGCGCACCCTCGACGGCGAGGTCGAGGTCGGCGTCCGCCATGACCACCATCGGGTTCTTGCCGCCGAGCTCCAGGCAGGGTGACTGCAGGTGCCGGCCGCACAGCTCGCCGATCGACCTCCCGACCGCGGTGGACCCGGTGAAGCCGACCTTGTCCACGAGGTGATCGGCCAGCGCCTGCTCAAGACCGGTGAAGGTCGAGGGACCATCGGTCAGCACCGTCTGCAGCACCTCCGGCGGCACGCCCGCCGCATGGAACAGGGCCGTGAACGCGGCGGCGATGGCAGGGGTGCTCTCGGCGGGCTTCCAGACGACCGCGTTGCCGCAGAGCAGTGCAGGCACGAGGTACCAGGACGGCACAGCCACCGGGAAGTTCGGCGCGGTGATGATGAGGGCGACCCCGACCGGCGTCCGGAAGGTGAAGAGCTGCTTGTCCGGCATCTCGCTCGGGATGGTCTGGCCGTAGAGCCGCCTGCCCTCCCCGAGGAAGAAGTCGCAGGTGTCGATGACCTCCTGAACCTCGCCCCTGGCTTCGGCGATGGGCTTGCCGATCTCCCGGGTGACCAGCGCAGCCAGGCTCTCCTTGTTCGCCTCCACCAGCCGACCGACCTGCGCGACCACCCGACCGCGGCCCGGCGCCGGCGTGGCCGCCCAGGCGCCCTGCGCCGCCCTCGCCACTCGCAGGGCCTCGACGACGTCCGCCGCGCTGGCGAGCTCCACTTCCATGACGAGGTCGGTGAGGTCGGCGGGGTTGCGGGAGGCGAGGAGGGTCATGGGCCAAGCCTGCCAGGTGACACGCCACTCCCCTCGGTCGGCGACACGCGTCGACGGCTGGGGGAGGATCGTGCGGTGGCCGACGATCTCGAGCAGGACGCAGCGCCCGTGGCACGCCCGACCACGGCCGCCATGGTGCTCGACCTGCTCGCGGCGCACGGCGTCGAGGTCGTCTTCGGCCTGCCCGGGGTGCACAACCTGGCCTTCTGGGACGCCCTCGCGCCCGCCGGCGCGGGGCTCGAGCGGCCGCAGATCATCGGGGTGCGGCACGAGCAGGCGGCGGCCTACGCAGCGGACGGGCTCGCCAGGGCGAGCGGTGGCCTCGGCGTCGCGCTCACCACGACCGGCCCGGGTGCGGCCAACGCGCTCGCCGCGTTCGGCGAGGCCGCGGCCGCCGGCTCTCCCGTCCTGGTCATCGCGTCCGAGGTCTCCACGAAGCTCCGCAGGCCCGGCACCGTCCGCGGGATCCTGCACGAGAGCCGCGACCAGGCCGCGCTCTTCGAGCCGCTGGCCAAGGCCGTGTACCGGCCGAGCACCCCGCTGGCCGCGGTCGAGGCGGTGTCCCGGGCGATCGTCACCGCGCTGACGTCCCCGCGCGGAGCGGTCTACGTCGGCATCCCCTCGGACGTCCTCGGCGGCGAGGGGCCGGAGGTCGCCCCGCCCCGTGGCTTCCCCGCCGAGGGCGAAGGACCGTCGGCGCCCGACGTCGACGCCGCGCTCGCGCTGATCGCCGGCGCACGTCGCCCGCTCGTGTGGGTCGGTGGCGGGGCGGTCCAGAGCGAGGCTGCGGAGCAGGTCACCGCACTGGCTGCCCGGCTCGGCGCACCGGTGGTCCCGACGTACGCCGCACGCGGGCTGCTCGGTCCTGGGCACCCGCTGCTCGTCGACGCCCCGCCGCACGAGCCGGAGGTCGCCGACCTCGTCGCCTCGGCCGACCTGCTCATCGCCCTGGGCACGGGGTTCGACGGCATGGCCACCCGCAACTGGTCCATGGAGGTCCCGCCCAAGCTCCTGTCCGTCAACCTCGACCCGGACCACGTGTCGCTCAACTACGAGCCGGACGTCGCGATCACCGCCGACGTGGGCCGAACCTGCGACTCGCTCGCGCTGCGGCTACGGGCGCGCGAGCCCTGGGCCGACTCGGTCTTCCTGCTCGGGGGCTCGATCCGGCGTCGGCTCGGCGACGACCCCCGCACCAGCAGCGCGGTCGAGCTCTTGGCATCCGTCGGACTCAGGCTGGCCGCGCGGCGCGCCGATCATCTGCGACATGGCGGTCGCGGGCTACTGGGTCGGTGGGTACGCCACCATCGACCGGCCGCGGCAGCTGCAGTACCCCGTGGGGTGGGGCACGCTCGGCTACGGGCTCCCTGCCTCGGTCGGCGCGGCCGCGGCGTCGTCCCGGCTCGGGCTCGGCCCCACGCTGGTCGTCTGCGGTGACGGCGGCCTCGCGATGGGGGTCGGGGAGCTCGGGACCCTCCGGCAGGAGCGGCTGGCGGTCACCGTGCTCGTGGTGGACGACGGCGGCTACGGCATGCTGCGCTTCGACCAGCAGGTCTTCGGTCATGCCGAGCGCGGCGTCGACCTGGTCGGACCGGACTGGCTGGCCCTCGCGGCCGCCTACGGCATCGAGGCGGAGGAGGCCGACTCCCCCGGCGATGCCCTGCGCTCGGCACTGCAGCGTGCGGCCGGCGCCGACGCCCCGCGGCTCGTCCTGCTCCGCACCCGGCTGCACCCGCCGCGCACTACGTCGCCCCGCTGGGACGAGTCGTGATCGAGCCGAGGGAGTGGTCCGGTCGGCAGGCCGCTGCGGTCGGGGGGCTCGTCGTGGCCGTCGTCCTCGCTGGGGGCTTCCTGATCACCCGAGGCGGCAGCGGGGTCGCCGCTCAACCGAGCACCCCCGCCGTCGCCGACACCTCCTCGGCTACAGCCAACGACCTCAGCCGGCTCGCCGAGCACCGGCAGCACCCCGAGCACCGGAAGCACCGGAAGCACCGCCGCCCCGTCGCAGAGCACGCCCGGCCAGCCCTCGGAGAGCGTCGGCACTGCGACCCCGACCTCGCACTACTCCCCGCTGCCGACCTACTCCGGCTCCGGCCGGATGGAGCCCCCGACCGTGGTGAGCGCGACCGTGGTCGGCTGCGCGGCGCAGCCGGACGGTGGTTGGGTCGCGACGTTCAGCGTGGTGTTCGCGGGTGGTTCCCGCTGGACGGTCGAGCCCGAGTACGGGGCGGCCCAAGGCGGCGGCGACACCTGGCAGGTCAGCATCAACGACAAGGATGCGACCGCCCAGACGGTCTCGCTGACGACGGTGAAGGTCAGCGGTGGCGCACCGTTCACCTCGGTGCAGCTTCGGGTGCCCAAGGCACCCATCATCGCCGCCTGCCCTGGCTGAGCCCGCTACCCTCAGGCCGTGCCTGGGACAGCCGCGCCGGTGCGCAGCCGGCGGACCGGCTACGCCATGGTCACCCTCGCCGCTGTGCTGTTCGGCATCAACGGCACACTCTCGCGGATCGTCCTCGAGGGCGGCCTGCCCGCGCCTCAGCTGACCGAGATCCGGACCACCGCGGCCTTCCTCGTGCTGCTGCTGGTGGTGCTCGCCACCAACCCGTCGTCGCTTCGGGTCCGAGCCCGCGAGCTCCCGATGCTCGCGGTGTACGGGATCCTGGGGGTCGCCGTCGTCCAGTGGCTGTACCTCGTCGCCATCAAGCGGCTCCCGGTCAGCATCGGGCTCCTCATCGAGTTCACCGCACCGCTGTGGGTCGCGCTGTGGGCCCGCTTCGCCCGGCACGAACCGGTGCACAGCAGGGTGTGGGGCGCGCTCACGCTCTCGCTCGTCGGGCTCTCGCTGGTGGCCGGGGTGTGGTCCGGGGCGAGCCTCGACACGGTCGGGCTGGCTGCCGCGCTCGCGGCCGCCTTCTCGCTCGCCTTCTACTTCAACGCCGGTGAGAGCCTGGTCCGCACCCGGGACTCGCTCTCCTGCGCGTGCTACGCCTTCGGCTTCGCCGCGCTCGCCCTGGCCGTCCTGCACCCGTGGTGGGACTTCCCCTTCGACACCCTGGACGACCAGGTCTCGCTGCTGCACCCGGGAAGCAGCGCGACCCTGCCGATGTACGTCCTGCTGACGTCCGTCGTGGTCACCGGGACCGTCCTGCCGTACACCCTCGGCATCGCCAGCCTGCGGCACATCACCGCCACCCAGACCGGCATCGTCGGCATGGTCGAGCCCGTCGTCGCGGCCGTGGTCGCGTGGTGGTGGCTGGGACAGGCGCTCAGCGCGGTCCAGCTGCTCGGCGGTGCGCTGGTGCTCGGCGGCGTCGTGATCGCCGAGACCTCGCGCACCCCGAACCCGCAGCCCGCGTTGGGCTAGACCGATCGCCGGAGCGGTCCGGCTACCGGAGCTTCGCCGTGAACGAGACCGGGACCGCCGACAGCGCCCTGGTGATGATGCAGGTGTCCTTCGCCGTCTTGGCGACGGACTGGAAGGTGTCGTCGTCGACCCCGGGGACCTCGGCCTCGATGGTCGAGCACGATGCCGGTCAGGGCGAGGCCGCCCTCGCTCGGGCCGAGGGTGACCTCGGCGCTGACGTCCAGCGCGGTGACCGGCGTGCCCGCGGTGGCCAGGGCGTTCGCCAGGTTCATGGCGTAGCAGGCGCTGTGGGCCGCGGCGACGAGCTCCTCCGGGCTGGTCTGGCCGTTCGGGTCCCCGGCACGGGTCGGGAACGAGACGGGAACTCGCCAGCGTTCGACGAGTCCAACGTGACGACCCCGCTTCCGGTCGCGAGGTCACCTGACCAGTGGGTGGTTGCGTCGCGGCTCGGCATGGATGACCTCCAGGGAAGGGGTGGTTCCGGCGGTTTCGGTGCTGTTCGCTGCGCTGCGAGCGGTTCGGCGGTGCGCGACCCGCTGGCCCCACGCTGCCGCGTCAGGCGCGTGGGCGCAAGCGCGGGAGGTACCGTGGTTCGTCCGTCTCACCCTCCGGCCGCCCGCCTGCCTGACCGAAGGATCCGCCGATGCCGCTCGACCGCCGCTCACGGGTGCGCGCTGCCCGGACGGTTGCGCTAGCCGGTGCAGGCGTGGCGCTCGTCTCGTGGCTGGGCAGCGGGACCGCCCAGGCCGTCGGCCCGGTGCCCATCGGCGGGGTGAACATGGGCAGCACCGCCACGGTCATCACGCCCGGAGTCGCCGGGCCGCCCGACGTCGCGACCACCTGGTTGGTGGCCGACCTCGACTCCGGCGCGGTGCTGGCCGCCAAGGCGCCGCACACCAAGGAGCGCCCGGCCAGCACGCTGAAGACCCTCACTGCTGACACGCTGCTGCCGATCCTGAACAAGAAGAAGGTCTACACCGCGATCGCCGACGACGTCCGCGCCGAAGGCACCCGCGTCGGCATCGTCGAGGGCGGCACCTACACCGTCAACGACCTCTTCAACGCGTTGCTCCTGCCCTCCGCGAACGATGCCGCGCACGCGCTGGGACAGGTCGCCGGCGGGCAGGACAAGACCGTCGCCCTGATGAAGCGCGAGGCCAAGCACCTCCAGGCGCTGGACACCACGCCGGTCAACACCAGCGGCCTCGACGCCGACGGCCAGTACTCCTCCGCGTACGACCTCGCCCTGTTCGCCAGGGCGGGCATGCAGCGCGCGGACTTCCGGAACTACGTCAAGCAGTGGCACGCGAACTTCCCGGGGCTCCCGCCGAAGCCCGGGCAGGAAGCGCGGGACGTTCGTCATCGAGAACGCCAACCGGCTGCTGCGTGACCACTACCCCGGGATCATCGGGATCAAGACGGGCTACACCACGCTCGCCGGCAACACCTACATCGGCGCGGTGACCCGCGGCTCCCGCACCATCCTCATCACGATGATGCACATCAACGGCAAGCAGGAGGACCAGTCCAAGGCGCTGTTCGACTGGGCGTTCGCGAACCTGCCGAAGCTCAAGCCCATCGGCACGCTGGTGGATCCCCTCGCGCCGCCGAGCATCGCCAAGGCGTCGGTCAAGAGCTCGGCCAGCGCGGCTGCCGTCGTCGCCCCCGACCGGAGCGACGAGCACGGGCACGGACCTCACGGCCGTCGGCGGCGGCGTCGTCGTCCTGGGACTGCTCGCCGTCCTCGGCTTCTTCGGCATCCGCAGGGTGCGCCGGCGCCGGCTGCGGACCTCGCCCCTGGGGCTCCCTCCGCTGCGTCCCTGAACCGGCTTTCGCCGTTCAGGGCAGCTGGAACTCCGCACCCTGCGGGAAGCCGTCGTAGGACGCTGCCCCGAGACCGGGACCACCGTCGCCGAGCAGCCGCGCCACCAACGCCAGGCCGGTCGGGCTGAGCAGCGTCTCGTGGATCGCGTAGGTGAGCTCGGGGTTCACCTCGCGCACGTAGTCGATGACCTCCGAGATCTTCGACCAGGGCGCATGCACCGGCAGCATCAGCACGTCGACCGTCCGGTCGGGCACCGTGAAGGCGTCGCCGGGGTGGAAGATCCTGCCGTCGACGAGGTAGCCGACGTTGCCGACCCGCGGGATGTCCGGGTGGATGACCGCGTGCAGCTCGCCGTGCACCTCGACCGGCAGCCCGGCGACCGTGATCGCGTCCCCGTGGCCGACGACCGTGACCCGGCCCCCGAGCCCGGAGAGCACCTGCGCCGCGCCCTCGTTGGCCCACACCTGCAGGGCTGGGTTCTGCTCGAGCGCAGCCCGGACCCTCGGCTCGTCGACGTGGTCGACGTGCTCGTGCGTGATGAGCACGGCGTCGGCACCCGCGAGCCCCTCGGGATCGCTGAAGACGCCGGGGTCGATGACCAGCGTGCCGCCCTCGTGCTCGATCCGCAGGCACGAGTGGCCGAGCTTGGTCACGGTCAACGCGGTCATGGGAGGCTCCGTCCGCTCGTCGTGGGCGCGCGGGGTGGGTACTCGTCGTGACCACCCGCGTCTCCACCCTAAGGTCGTTTCGCCGTCCGTGAACTGCCTCGCCCGACTGCGGCGGGCCCGGCAGGGTGGAGGCATGAGACTCCTGGTCCTCGGCGGGACGCACCATGTCGGTCGCGCGGCGGTGGAGACAGCGCTGGCCCGCGGCGACCAGGTGACGGTGCTCAACCGCGGGGTGAGCCGACCAGCCCCCAGGGGCGTGCGCTCGCTGCGCGTCGACCGGACCAGGCCCGGCGAGCTTGCCGACGGCTTGCCGCCCGACGGCCGGTGGGACGTCGTGCTCGACACCTGGACGAAGGCGCCGTGGGTGGTGCGGGAGTCCGCGACCGCGCTCGAGGCCAAGGCCGACGCCTACGTCTACATCTCCAGCCGCTCGGTGTACGTCTGGCCGCCCGAGCCGGGAAGCGACGAGAGCGCCCCGGTCGTCGACGGCGACCCGGCAGCCGAGCAGACCGACTACCCGGCGGACAAGCGCGGCGGGGAGCTCGCGGTGCTGGAGTCCTTCGGACCCGATCGCTCGTTGCTGGCCAGGGCTGGACTGGTTCTCGGTCCGTACGAGGTCAGCGGTCGCCTTCCGTGGTGGCTGCACCGGATCGCCTCGGGCGGCCGCGTGCTCGCTCCCGGTCCGGCGGACCGCCCGCTGCAGCTCATCGACGGCCGCGACCTCGCCGCCTGGACGGCGGAGGCGGCCTACCGCGGGGTCGCCGGCACGTTCAACACCGTGAGCCCGAGGGGGCACGCGACGATGGGCTCGCTGCTGGCCGCGGCGCTGGCGGTGACGGGCTCCGACGCCGAGCTGGTCTGGACGCCGCCCGAGGTCATCGAGGAAGCAGGGATCCAGGGTTGGACGGCGCTGCCGATCTGGGTGCCCCCGACCGGCGAGCTCGCGGGGCTGCACGACAGCGACGTGTCGGCCGCTGCGGCCGCTGGTCTCGACTGCCGGCCGATCGAGGAGACCGTGGCCGACACCTGGCGGTGGATCCAGGCCGAGGGGTACCCGCCGCCGCGGGCCGACCTGCCGCCGCTGGGCATCAGCCCTGAGCAGGAGCGAGCCGTCCTCGCCGCCCTCGGCTGAGGTTGCCGGCGCGGCCCCACAACCCCCAGGGCGTCAGGCCTGCGCGATCCGGACCAGGTTGCCGGAGGGGTCGCGGAACGCGCAGTCCCGGGCGCCCCACGGCTGCGAGGCAGGCTCCTGCAGCACCTCCGCGCCCGACGCCCGGATCTTCTCGAACGTCGTGTCCAGGTCGTCGGAGCGGAAGATCGCGGCTTGCAGCGAGCCCTGCGTCATCAGCGCCGTGAGGGCGTCGCCCTCGGCCTGCGACCGTCCGCCGTGCGGCTGGAACAGGACGATGTCGACGTCCTGACCCTCAGCGGCCACGGTGACCCAACGGAAGCCGCCGGCCGCGACGTCGTTCTTGACCTGCAGGCCGAGCGCGTCCCGGTAGAAGCCCAGCGCCTCGTCCGGGTCGTTGACGGGGATGAACATGGAAGCAACGGTGACTGTCATGCCTCGACCGTAGGACAGGCGGTCGGCCCGACGCTTCTCCGATCCTGCTCGGTGCGTCGCCCGTCGCTACAGGGCGGGCGCAGTGGCCCGCTTGCGCCGCGGGCGCGTCGCCACCTTGCTCACGCAGGACGGCACCGACTCGCGGCCGCTGTGGTCGTGCGCGCGGTACTGCGACGGCGTCTCGCCGACGATCTCGGTGAACCGGGAGCTGAACGAACCGAGCGACGTGCAGCCGACGCTGAAACAGGTCTCGGTGACGGACATCCCCTGACGCAGCAACGCCATCGCGCGCTCGATGCGACGGGTCATGAGGTAGGAGTAGGGCGTCTCGCCGTACGCAGCCCGGAACTTGCGCGAGAAGTGCGCGGGCGACATCAGCGCGGCGCGCGCCATCGCCGGGACGTCGAGCGGCTGCGCGTAGTCGCGGTCCATGAGATCCCTGGCGCGACGCAGGTGCGCGAGGTCGGCGATCTCCTCAGGCGTCATGCCACCCACGGTAACCGACGCACCAGTAACCGCCGCGGCGTGCGCGACCAGTCACGGCCGGCGCCCAGCGGTGTCCCGCCCGATCAGGAGCGACGGGTGCGTCGGGTGACCAGCGCGGTTCCGAGGGCGAGCAGGGCCAGACCGATCGCGGTGAGCTGCACCAACCAGGTCGCGCCGGTGTGCGGGAGGTCGCTGCCCGCTGCACCGATGACGATCGCCGCAACACCGGTGTTGTTGCCGGTGACCGGGTCGAAGGTCGCCCCGCCCACCGTCGCGGAGTTGGCGACGGTGCTGCCCGCCGCAGCATCGACATGCGCCGTCACGGTGATGGTCGGCGCGCTCGCGGTGACGTCGAGCGAGGCGGCGCGGGTGCACGAGATCGTGGCGCCGGCCACGGTGCACGCCCAGCCGGAACCGGACGCCGCACCGCTCGAGAGGCCCGTCGGAAGCACGTCGGTCACGATGATCGGGCCCGCAGCCACCGAGGGTCCGTGGTTGGTCACGACGACGGCGTAGGTCGCCGTCCCGCCGGCCGCAGGCGTGCCCTGGACCGTCTTGCTGATCGCGAGGTCAGCCGCCGCCCGCACCACGGTCGGGTCGGACGCCGTGTTGTTGGTGGGGTCGGTATCCGTGGTCGGTGACGTCACGGTGACCGTGTTGGTGACACCCGGCGCCGCGGCCGGGCCCACCGCGACGGTGAGCGTGAACGTGGAGGTCGCCAGGGCAGCAAGCCCGAGCCGGGTGCAGATGACCGTCTGGGCGTTCGCCGCGCAGCTCCACCCGGTGCCGACGCCGGAGACGAAGGTGAGTCCGGCCGGCAGGTCGTCGGTGACGGTGATGACCGCTGGGTCCTCGGTCGGACCGTGGTTCACCACGCTGACCTGGTAGCTCGCATCGGTCCCGACGGTGAACGTGCCGGTGTGCGTCTTGGTGATGCCGAGGTCGACCTGGGGCAGGACCGTCGCGGGATCGCTCGAGGTGTTGTTCCCGGGGATCGGGTCGGGGGTGAGGGCCGACACCGTCGCGGTGTTGGTCACCGTCGGGTAGGCGTTGGGGTCGACGGCCGCCGTCAGCGTCAACGGGTAGCTCGTGCCAGGGTCAGCCGTCGGACGGCTGCAGCTGAGGGCGGTGGCGGTCGAGGCGGTGCAGTCCCAGCCAGCGCCGACCGCCGAGACGAACGTCAGCCCGGCGGGCATCGGGTCGTCGACGACGACAGCGGTGGCCTCCGACGGCCCGTTGTTCGTGACGACGATCGAGTAGGTCGCGTTCGAGCCGATCGTGAGGTCGCCGGTATGGGACTTCACGATCGAGAGGTCGGCCAGCACGCCGATCGGGACGTCGTCGGTGGCCGTGTTGTTGGCAGGGTCCGGGTCGGGGGTCGTCGAGGAGACGACAGCCGTGTTCGTCACGGTCGCCGGCGCGAGGTCGACGTCGATCAGCGTGTGCAGGGTGAGCGTCGGCGCGGCGTGCGGCGCCACGACGGTGCCTGCGGTCAGTGCGGCTGCGAGCGTGCAGGTCACGGTCTGACCGACGAGCGGGTCACCGGTGGCGAGGCAGGCCCAGGGTGCGTCGGCCGAGGTGAACCGCACCTTCGCCGGGAGCGTGTCCACCACGGTGATCGGGGCGACGGCGTCGGACGGCCCGGCGTTGGTGGCGACGAGGTCGAACGTCACGGCGTCCCCGGCCTTGAGGTTCGTCTCGCGGTGCGTCTTGGTGAGTGCGAGGTCGGCCGACGTCGTGACGTCCACCGGTGCGGTCGCCGTGTTGTTGCCGGGGACCGGGTCGACGGTGGGGCTGCCCACCACGGCGCTGTTGGTCAGCGTGGCTGCCGGGGTGCCGGAAGGGACCTGCACGTCGATGACCAGCGAGCCCGCGACGCCGCCGACCGGCAGGCTGGCTGCGCGGACGCAGCTGACGCTCTGGCCGGTGGCGTCGCAGGACGCCCAGCCGTTGCTGCCACCGCCGGACACGAAGGTCATCCCGACCGGCAGCGTGTCCGTCACGGTGATGGGCCCGGCGGCGTCGGACGGCCCGTTGTTCGTGACGCCGAGCGTGAAGCTCGTGCCCTGCCCGGCCGCCAGCGTGGGGTCGGCGGCGACCTTGCTGAGCGCGAGGTCGGCCCGGGTGATGACCGTGGTGGGGTCGTCCGCGGTGTTGTTCCCGTTGTCGGGGTCGCTCGTCGTCGACGTCGCGGTCGCGCTGTTCGTGACGGAGCCAGCCGGCTGCGACGGATCCACAGCCACGACGACGGTGATCGGCGTCGCGTCCGCGCCGGCGACCAGGGCGGCCGCACGGGTGCAGGTCAGTGAGGTGTCACCCACGGCGAAGGGGCACGACCAGCCCGCGGCCGGCGGGACCGCAGCCACGGTCAGGCCGGCTGGCAGCGTGTCCACGACGGTGATCGGCCCGGCGGCGTCCGACGGCCCGCCGTTGTGCACGGCCAAGGTGTACGTGACCTGGCCGCCCGCCTCGACCGGCTCCGGGACGTGGCTCTTCACGATGGAGATGTCCGCGGAGGTGGTGAACTGGGTCGAGTCGGAGTCGGTGTTGTTCGCCGGGTTCGGGTCGCTGGTGGTGCTGCTCGCCGTCGCGGTGTTGACGATCGGCAGGACGGCGCCGGAGTCGACGTGGACGTCGAGGGTGAAGGTCGTCGACGCGCCCGAGTCGAGGGCGGTGTGACGCAGGCAGGTGACGTCCTGGCCGACCGCCGAGCAGGTCCAGCCGTCCTCGCCGCCGGTGCCGGTGAACGTCAGACCGGCCGGGAGGGAGTCCACGACCGTCAGGTCCGGCTGGGCGGCCGACGGTCCGAGGTTGTCCACCTTCATCGTGTAGACGCCGGGGCTGCCAGCCTCGAACGTTCCGACGTGCGACTTGGTGAGCACGATGTCGGCGCTGGTCGTGATCGGCGTGATGACGATCGAGGTGTCGTTGGCCGAGTTCGGGTCGGGGGTGGTTCCGGTCACGTGCGCGATGTTCGTGAGCGAGCCGACCGTGCTGCTCGCCAGGTGCACGACCACGGTGATCTGTGGCGCGGACGCGTTGACCGCGAGGTCGCTCGGCAGCGTGCAGGTGATCACCGCGCCGGGCGCGTTGCACACCCAGCTGCCACCACCGGCGGAGACGAAGGTCGTGCCACTCGGGAGCGCGTCGGTGATGGTGATCGGCCCGCGGGAGACGGACGGGCCGTGGTTGACGAGGTCGATCGTGTACGTGACGTCGTGGCCCGCCGTGACGGTGGTCGACCCGCTCAACGCCTTGTGCACGTCGAGGTCAGCGCTGGTGACGATCGTCGTCGGGTCGGTGCTGGTGTTGTTCCCGGGCACCGGGTCGTACGTGGGCGAGGCGATCGTGGCCGTGTTGACGTACGTGCCGTTGGTCACCGCGGGGTCGACCGCCACGGTCAGCGTGATCACGGTGGTGGTGCCGTTGGTCACGCCGGCAGGACGCACGCAGGTGACCGCCTGACCGGCAGCGGTGCAGGCGTTCCAGCCGTCGTTGCCGCCCCCGGAGACGAAGGTGAGGCCCGCGGGCAACGTGTCCGTGACGGTGACCGGACCGGCGGCGTCGGACGGACCGCCGTTGTGGACCGTGAGGGTGTAGACGCCGTTGACCCCCGCGGTGAACGACCCGGTGTGCGACTTGACCACCGAGAGGTCAGCGCTGCCGATGATGGCGCTCGCCGTGTCCGCCGGGCCGGCGTAGGAACCGGTCAGGTTCCCAGTGGCACCGGTGGCGTCCTGCGCGATCGGCACTGCCGCGTTCACGTTCGGGTTCGCCGGCCCGACGCCGGGGTTCGTCACGACCGAGGGCGAGGGGGTCGCGGTGAAGGTGATCGTGATGGTCTGCCCGGCCGGCACCGTGCCGAGCCCGGCCCAGGTCAGCGTCTGGCCGCTGATCGTCGGGTTCTTCACCACCGGCGAGCCGCCCTGCGGTGTCACAACGGCGCTGCCGGCGTCGTACGTCCAGCCGGCCGGAAGCGTGTCCGTCGTCCCGACGGCGTAGGCCGGCACGGCCGAGGTGTTCGTGAGGACGAGCTTCCAGCCGAAGCTCGTGCCGATGAACGCCGTGCCCGACTTCGCTCCGGAGGCCACCGTCTTGGCGACGGTGACGTGCGGGAACGCGGCGGTGACCACGGCCGTGGTGGTGTTGCCCGTGTAGCTCCGGCCGTTCGCCCCAGGGCCACCGGCGAGACCGGTGTAGGTCTGCAGGGTGGCGCTGTTGGTCAGCGCGGCGGCGTCCGGCACCTGCGCGGAGGCGGCCAGCACCGCGGTGTAGGTCAGGGTCACCGATCCGCCGACGGGGAGCGGGCCCGGGATGGTCCAGGTGACCTTGCCACCGCCGGTTGCCGTGGCACCACTGAGGACTGCTGTGCCGTTGCTGGCGGTCCCCACGGTGACGAGCAGCAGGTTCGGGATGGTGTCGACGACGGTCGCGGCGTAGGCGGGCGCGGTGCCGTTGTTCTTGACCGTGAGCGTGTACGTGCGTGTCGTGCCCGGGTCGACGGTCGGCTGGTCCACCGCCTTGCTCAGCACGAGCGCCGGCTCGATCACCGTCGGCGCGGCCACCGCGGTGTTCGTGACCTTGTTCCAGAACGTGTTCGCCGGCAGCCCGGTCGCCGGGAACGTCAGGTTCGTGGTGCTCCAGCGGCCCACGGCCGAGTTCGGCAGCGAGGTGCCGTTGGTGTTGCCGGCGATGTTGGCCACGCGCGCCGTGTACACCACCGTGAGCGTGTACGGGACGGTCGAGACCGTCGGGTCGCCGAAGTACCAGCCCAGGCGCTGCCCGGCCTGCCGGAAGTCGGCAGGCAGGACCGCTGGGCAGGGCGACACGCTGCAGGTGGCGCTGAGGGTTCCGGTGTAGACCAGGCCCGCCGGCAGGGTGTCGAGCACGGTGGTGTCGTAGACGGTGACGTTCTTGGGCACGGTGACGTTGACGGTGAAGGTCACCGAGTCGCCGATGGTGGCGGTGCCGGGCGTGACCGTCTTGGTCGTCGCCGGGGTCTGCACGTTGACCGTGTTCGAGGTGGTCTTCGTGTAGGTGCGCTCGCCGGTCACGGCGCCGGGCATGCTGGTCGCCTTGGCGGTGACGGCGTTGACGAACGAGTTGCCACTGATGGCACCCGGGTCGACGGTCACCTGGTAGGTCCGGACGGCGTTGGCACCGGCCGCGATGTCAGGCAGGGTCCAGCTCACCGTGCGCGTGGGGGCGTCGTACGTTCCACCGTTGCTGGCGCTGCCGGCGATGTAGGACAGGCCCACAGGGATCACGTCGCTCGCCGTCACGTCGTGCGCCGTCGAGACCTGGGTGCCGGCGGTGTTCGTCGTGGTCACCGTGTACGTGACGACCTGACCGGATACGACGAGGCCACCCGTCGCGTCGTTCTTCTTGGCGACCGTGAGGTTGGGCTCGACGATCGGGACGTTCCGGGTCGCGGTGATCGGGGGGATCGCGACGCCGTTGTGGCTGAGGTTGCTCGTCAACGTCGCGACGTTCGGACGCTGGGCCGGCCGGGTGTTGACGGCGACGTCCTGGATGACCGCCTGGTAGGTCACGACGATGACCTGCGCGACGGCGCTGGCGTTCGCCTGCGAGGTCGGGAAGGTGAGCGAGACCGCGGTTCCGGAGGCGGACAGCGTGTACCCCGGCGGGAGTGCCGCACCGTCGAGGGTCCCCGCGGCCGAGCCGGCGACGTAGGTCTGGCCGGCGGGCACCGGGTCGTTCAGGAGGCCGTCGTACACCGTGGTCCCGGCCGGGATGGTCACTGTCAGGCTGTAGTTGACGGTCTCGCCGATCGTGGCCGAGGTGGCGTCGTTGCCGGGCTCCACGAGGGACGAGGTGTTGGTCTTGGCGAGCGTCTGCCCTGGCGTGAACACGTTCGACGTGTCGGTCGCCGCGGGAGTGTTGGGCGTCGGCGTCGCGGCCGGGTCGATGTTCGAGGTCGGCACCCAGCTGACCGTGGTGCCGCGGTTGGTCGGAGACTGGTACGAGGTGATGCCCGCGGTGTTCGTGTAGGTCTGCGCGACCGAGACCCCGGCCGGGATGGTGACGTCGTAGGTCAGCGGCAGCCGGCTCGCGCCTGCCGCGATGATGTCCGTCGCCGGCAGGTTCCAGACGACGACGGGCGTGGTGATCCCGCCGGAGCTGGCCGCGCAGGACCCGCCGTTGCTGATGTTCGCCACGCTCGCGCAGGTGATGCCGGCAGGCAGCACGTCACGCACGGCAGTGCTCTGCGCCGGGGTCTGCCCGGTGTTCGTGATGTCGAGCCGGTAGCGGACGACGGTGCCGGCCTTGACCTGGACGTTGTCGACGTTCGGGCCGTTCGAGTACGGGGCCGCGATCCCAGCCACACCCTTGGTGATCGCCAGCCGGGGTCCAGCCGCGATCTTGAGGTCGGCCTCGGCTCGCAGCGAGAACGCCGAGCCCGGGGTGGACACCGCCCTCAGCTTCATGATGTTGCCCTGGATGGTGAAGGGCGCACCCGCGACCGCGTCCCGGTTGACCACAGCGGAGAAGACTTGCTCGAAGACGCCGCCCGGGAGCACGTACCGGTTGGCCCCGTTCGGGGTACCCACCAGCCAGGTCGGGTAGGCGGTCCCAGCGACGGCTGCGGCCTCGTTGAACGAGGTGTCCACGGTGTTCGCCGGACCAGCCGCAACCGAGCCGGCCTCGTAGTCGAGGGTGGCGGGCAGGACGTCCGTGACCACGGGGTTGCGGGTCTCGATGCTCGTCGGGAAGTCGACGCGGAGCTTGAAGCAGACGCGGTCGCCGAGCTTGTAGACCGGGCGGTTGTCCGGCGAGGTCGTGGTGTCGATGTACGTCGCGCCGGCGCAGGTCAGGGTCCCCGGCGGCAGCACGGCGACCGAGACCTCCTTGTCGACGCTGGGGCCCTGCGAGGTCAGCGTCGCCTGCGAGTCGTCGAAGACCGTCACGTTGGGCGCCGGGTCCGGTGCGGCGGGGGTGGCCGTGCTGGTGCCCTGGGTCTTGACGGTGTTGGTGAACGAGTCGCCGCCGACGGTGGGTGTGCCATCGGTGTACGTCATGCGCTCGCGGGCCGGGAAGGTGATGATCTGCGTGCTGTCGGCGGGCATCGTGGCACCGGCGAAGACGACCGTCGTCGTGCCGTCCGCGTTGTTCACCGGGGGCGAGGCATACGGCAGGCTCGGGTTCTGGCCCGCGACCGGGTCGCACTCGGCGGGTGCGCCGGTGGCGTAGTTCGCCGACCCCAGCGGGCAGAGGCCGTCCGGCAGCGTGTCGGTCACCGTGATCGCGTTGACCGCCCGGTACTCACCGGTCCGCAGCCGCAGCGACCACGTCACGATGCCGCCCTGGACGAAGGTGCCGCTCGGGCCCTTGTCGATGGCGAAGTCCTCAGCGGTGACGGTCACCGAGTCCGTGCCGGTCACCGTCGCGCTGGTGCCCGTCTTGACGGGGCCGGTGTAGGTGCCGGAGACCACCGCCGTGTTGGTCATGGCCTGCTCGGTGGCACCCTCAGCCGTGGACGGGCCGGTGTTGTTCGAGAGGTTCGCCGTCGGGTTGGCCGGACCCGGGAAGGTGTTGGCCCGCAACGGGATGCCGGCCTTGTACTTGATCGTGGTGACCGCGCCGGCCGCGAGGTTGCCGAGCGTCCAGACCACCTGGGTGTAGACACCGGCTGGTTGTCCGGCCGGGTTCTTCACGGTGGTCACCGAGGTCGGGGTGGGGCAGTTCGCCGGCACGACCGGGACGGCGGTGAGCAGGCCGGAGCCGGGGTACTCCTCGACGCCACTGTTGTCGACGCCGCCGCAGCCCAGGAACTCCATGCCGGCCGGGATGTAGTCGGTGACGGTCGAGCCGTTCGTGGCGAACAGCGAGTTGTTCGTGACCACGAGGGTGTACGTGGGCGCACGGCTGCCGTGCACGCCGCGGGTGACCTCGTTCTCGGGTTCCGGCTGGCTCTTCGCGACCTTGACCGCAGTCACCGTGGTGGTGGTCGTCGGCGAGTCCGCGTTCCCCGTGTACGACGACGGCACGACTGTCCCGGTGCTGTCCTCGTTCGGGATGATGCGCGGGTCGCTGTTCACGTAGACGTTGCCGACATCGGTCAGCGTGGTGTTGACCGGGAAGGTGGCAGCCACGAGCTGGACCTTGAAGCCGAGCGTGTAGGAGCCCTGGGGCTGGAGGTCGGCGACGTTGCTCCAGATGAGCGTGGTCGAACCCGCGCTCGGCTGGTTCGCGTACACGGTCGGGTCGCCGTCGTCAGCCGGGGTCGTCGACCCCGCGACGTAGCTCACGCCCGGCGGCAGGACGTCACGGAACAGCACGTTGTAGCCGGCCTGCGCGGTCGGGTTGCTGGCGGTGAGCGTGTAAGGGATCTGGTCCCCAGCCAGCACCGTGGCGGGTGCAGTCTTCGCGAGGGTGATGTTCGGGGTACCGGTCGCAGCGGCCGTGCCCACCGGGACGACCACCCCGAGGAGGACGAGACTCGCTGCTATCCCACCTGCCAACGCCCTGCGGCCGAGCTGGATCAACGCGGTACCTCTCCACTCATCCCGTGTGATGTCGCCGTCCGGTTCAGCCTCAAGCAGACCGCCAGCCCGTGCGGACGGACTACCCCGAGTGGTCCGCCGCACAGCCCGGGGCCATAGTCCCCTGAAAGTTCCCCCTTCAAGCGGTACCGACTCACCTTTCTGTCAAGGTTGAGTGAGCTTCGAGCACGCATTCTCAGCGGATCGTGACCGCCTTCGGAGCGATCTGCCAGGAACCAGACCGACGGTTGCAGGACGTCGACCACGCAGTCCAGTGGGAGGCGACTCGAAAATGAGGAGTCCTTCATGAAGCTTCGGCACCGAAAGCCGGTGCTGGCTGCGACCATCGCCGGCGCAGCCGGGCTGGCGATCGCCCTTGGCGTCGCTGCCTCGCAGTCCGCCTCCGCAGCCACCAGCACCCCGAGCCCGTCGGCGTCGGGCGGGTCCAGCAGCTCGACCGGCAAGTCGCCGGCGGGCGGACCCGGTGGGCACGGACCGGGCGGGCACGGGCCAGGCGGTTTCGGGGGCGGGTTCGGTGGTGACGTGCTGCACGGCGAGGAGACCGTCCAGCAGGGCACCACGGTCAAGACGATCGACCAGCAGAGCGGCACCGTGACGGCCGTCAGCTCGACGTCGATCACGGTGAAGAGCACGGACGGCTTCGTCGCGACGTATGTCGTGAACAGCAGCACCGCCGTCGGCAAGAGCGGAAGCAAGTCGACGATCGCCGCGGTGAAGGTCGGCGACACCGTCCGCATCGAGGGCGACAAGGTCGGGTCCACCGTGACCGCGACCCGGATCATGGACGGCAAGCCGCCCACCGGCACTCGGCCGTCTGGCGGCGGCCCTGCGGGTGGACGCGGGGACCAGCCGGCGGAACTGGCGGCGGCTGGCACGGCGGCCCCCCACCGGGCGGCCCGGCAGGAGCTGGACCGACCGGGGCACCGTCCGCGGCACCGTCGACCTCCAGCAGCTAGCTCGAGGTCGACCAGCTCAGAGCAAGAAGCCAGCAGCCTGCCCACCGGCCTCCCAGGGTTCTCCCAGCAAACTCTGAGGTTGGGTGGGCAGACTGCTGCCATGACCGAGCAGATGCGCGCGAGCGGCGACCGTCTCGACCGAGCCGAGCAGAGCCGGGTGCTGGTGGTCGACGACGAGTCCGCCATCACCGAGCTGGTGTCGATGGCGCTGCGGTACGAGGGATATTCGGTGCAGACCGCCGCCAACGGGCAGGACGCCCTCAACCAGGTCGCGAGCTTCCGGCCCGACCTCGTCATCCTGGACGTGATGCTCCCCGACCTCGACGGGTTCGAGGTCGCCGGCCGACTCGGCCGCGAGCGCCGGCGGGTGCCTGTCCTGTTCCTCACCGCGCGCGACGCGACCGAGGACAAGGTCCACGGCCTCACCATCGGCGGCGACGACTACGTGACCAAGCCGTTCTCGGTGTCCGAGCTCGTGGCCAGGGTGCGGGTCATCCTGCGGCGCAGCGGCGGCGACCCCGAGGCGGCGACGAAGCTCGTCCTCGCCGACCTGGAGATGGACGAGGACAGCCGCGAGGTGTTCAGGGACGGCAAGCTCGTCGAGCTGACCGCGACCGAGTACCGGCTGCTCCAGTACCTGCTCGTGAACGCCCGCACCGTGCTGACGCGCGCGCAGCTGCTCGACCACGTGTGGCAGTACGACTTCCACGGTGACGCGAGCGTGCTCGAGACCTACATCAGCTACCTGCGACGGAAGGTGGACACGGTCGAGCCCCGCCTCATCCACACCGTCCGCGGCGTGGGGTACGTGCTCCGCACGCCGAGGGGTTGAGCCGGGGTGACGCTCCGGCTCCGCATCGTCCTCACGCTGGTCGGGCTCACCGCCCTCGGCCTCGCGCTCGCCGGGTTCATCACCAACCGCCAGCTCGAGAAGTCGTTGGTGGACCGGGTCGACCAGCAGGTCAGCAGCGTCCAGCCGTTCGTCGCCGCTCAGGTCAACCCCACGCAGGTCAACCCCGGCGGCCCTGGCAACGGCGGCCAGTTCCCCTCGCGTCCCGGTGGCGACATCGGGCAGCGCAGCGGCCTGGTGCCCGGGACGTACGGCGCCGTCTACTCCAGCACCGGCGCGCTCACCTCCGCCGAGGTCTACAACTACAGCACCTGGACGAGCACGACCGAGACGCTGGAGATCCCGGCGGACGCGATCACCGCTGCGCAGAACGGCAGCAGCAGCACGCTCACCGTCGACGGTCCCGACGGCTCAGGCCGCTACCGGGTGCTCGTCGAGTCGAACCCCGGCCAGGTGTCGACCACGGACGTCCTGGTGGTCGGCGTGCCGCTCGCCGACGTGGACGCGACCCTCAAGCAGCTCCTGACGCTCGAGCTGGGTGTCGGAGCGCTCGTCCTGCTGGTGCTCGCCGCGATCAGCTTCTTCCTCGTCAGGGCCGAGCTGACACCGCTCGACCGCATGGGCGACACCGCCGCCGCCATCGCCGCCGGTGACCTCACCCAGCGCGTGGACACCGTGTCCCCGAAGACGGAGGTCGGCCGGCTGGGTCTGGCGCTGAACAACATGATCAGCCGGATCGAGCAGGCCTTCGCCGAGCGGCAGGCGTCGGAGGACCGGCTGCGCCGATTCGTCGCCGATGCCTCGCACGAGCTGCGGACGCCGCTCACGTCGATCCGTGGCTACTCCGAGATGTTCCACCGCGGCGCCGCCGCTGAGCCCGCCGACCTGGACACGGTGATGCGCCGCATCGAGCAGGAGTCGACCCGGATGGGGGCCCTGGTCGACGACATGCTGCTCCTCGCCCGGCTGGACCAGGGCCGGGCGCTGGCGCAGGACCCGGTCGACCTGCGGGCGCTCGTCGCGGACGCCGCGATGGATGCGCAGGCCACCGCGCCGGACCGGGTGATCACGGTGCAGGCTCCCCGGGCGATCATCGTCGAGGGTGACGAGGGGCGGCTGCGTCAGGTCGTGGGCAACCTGGTGCGGAACGCCGTCGTGCACACGCCGCCGGGAAGCAGCATCGACATCGGCCTCGACCGGGTCAGCCACGAAGCCGTCCTCACGGTCGCCGACCATGGCAGCGGGGTGCCCCCGGAGATGGCCGGCCGCATCTTCGAACGCTTCACCAGGGCCGACAGCTCGCGCACGAGGGACAGCGGCGGCAGCGGACTCGGGCTGTCCATCGTGCAGGCCATCGTCGCCGCGCACGACGGACGGGTCGAGCTGCTCACGACGCCCGGCGGTGGGGCGACGTTCAAGGTCTCCCTGCCGTCGCCCTGACCGGCGCGATGTTCGGCATCCTGTCCGCATGGGTGCTGACCCGCTGGATCCGACCGACGTCACGTTGGCCGCCTACGAGAAGACCGTGGAGGCCTACTGCGCAGCCGCACCAGCAGGCGTCGACCCCGCGCTGGCAGCACTGCTCGACGCAGTGGTGACGACAGTGCCCGGGGGCTGCGTCCTGGAGCTGGGCAGTGGCCCCGGCCGCGAGGCCGAGTACCTGGAGCAGCGCGGCCTGACGGTCGACCGGACCGACGCGTGCCTCGGGTTCGTCGAGCGCCTGCGACAGGGCGGCCATGCGGCGCGGGCCCTCGACGTTCGGAGCGGGGACCTTGGTGGTCCCTTCGACGCGGTGCTTGCGAACGCCGTCTTGCTGCATCTGGACCGCGGGGAGATGGAGCGTGCCCTGCGGGCATGCCACGCGGCCACCCGAGCGAGTGGCGTGCTCGCCCTCACCGTCAAGGACGGAGACGGCGAAGGCTGGAGCACGGCCAAGATCGGCGAACCGAGATGGTTCGTCTACTGGCGACCCCAGCCCTTGCGCGAGCTCTTGGCGCGAACGGGTTGGCAGCTGCTCCAGCTGGAGCAGGTCCAGGGACGCACCGAACCCTGGCTGCACGTGCTGTGCCAGCGGTGAGCGCTTTTGCCCAGGGGGCCACTGCCGCCGCGACGCATCGGTCAGTGCCAGAGCTCGGTGAGCTGCGCGGCGAGAGCTCCGCCTTGCTCGTGCCCGGCCCGGGCGGCAGGCACGCGCGTCGACAGGTCCATCATGCTGGCGCCGAAAGCCTCCCGAGACGGGCTGTCCGGCAGGATGCTGACGACCCTGCTGCCAGCGGCACGAAGCTCGTCAGCCTGCACCGCAAGCTGCATGCCCCAGTCCAGCGGAGCCCGTGTCCTGCCGCCGAGCGGTGAGAGCACCAGCACGCGACCGTACCCGGCCGCCAGATCGGCGTTCTCGCTCGATCGTCGATAGCCACCGTCGATGTATCGGTGCGCGCCCACACGGTAGGGCAGTCCACTGCTCGTGCTGGCGGCGATGGCGTCCACCAGGTCGACCCCGCTACGGGCGTCGAACACCACCGGTGCACCGGTTGCCGCATCCACCGCCGTGATCAGCAGCTCCCGGCCGGGCCAGGCCTGGCTCGGCAGCCGGGAGCCGACCGTTGCGCGCCACTGCGCTTGCCAGGACCCGTCCGACGCCGCGTCCAGCTCGAGCGCGGCCACCCCGAGCCTTCGACGCATGTCCGCCGCATCCGCAGCGGCCGCGATGATCTCGTTGGTCCGTTGCAGGTGGTCCACCGCGGGGCCACGCGAGACCGACCCATCGCCGGTTCTCGTGGGAGCAGTCCTGGGCGGCGCGGCGGAGAGGATGTCCGCGAACAGCTGGGCCGGGCTCGCGCTCGCGAGCTGCGCAGCGGCCGTCGCCCCCGCCGACGTCCCGATCGTCAGATCGGCGTCGGTGACATCGAGTCCGGCATCGAGCAGGCCAGCGATGACTCCGATCAACCAGGCGTTGCCTGCCGCGCCGCCACCACCGAGGACCAGCGCACGCTCGCCTCCACCACGCAGCGGGACTGGGGTGCCGACCTGAAACAGCTGCGGATCGGATGCCGCCCGGTCAGGAGCGGCGGAGGTGACGAGCCGGGTAGAAAAAAGGTTGGTGCTCATGGGAATCGCCTCTCGCGACGTGCTCGGAGGGCGCTCCCGCTGGCGACTAGGTCAGTCGCGCGATCATGCACGACGGCGGGGCACCCACGACGGAAACCGCGTTCATGAGTCCCACCTCCAGCCGGCCGATGACGATGCACCCGACGCTAGCACCCAGCGAGGTCGAGCGGCCCACCACCGCAGTCCCTGTGCTGCCTGCTGACCAGCTCAGGGTCCGTAGGCGATCAACGCGCCTGCCTCGCTCGCCACGAAGATCCTCCCTGACGCGAAGACTGGTTGCGCGAAGACCGGGCCCGGAGCCGGCAGCCGAGCGAGCAGGGCACCCGTCCCGGCGTTGAAGAGCTCGACGGACGCCGCCACCCCGCTGGCGCATCCGTACTGCGGGACGGCCAGCACCTGGGTGCGCTGGTTGAGTGTCGGGGTGCCCACGACTGAGCAGTCGAGAGCCTTCTGCCACAGGACTGCGCCGGTCCTCGAGCTGAGCGCACGGACAGCGCCGGGAACGGAGGTGGTCCCGAGCATCGTCTGGTTGGCGGCGACGAACAGACGTTGCGCCGGGCCGTCGTAGGCCGCCGAAGTGATGCATTCCGCGGTCAAGGTCCCGCTGGCTGTCCCGATCTGGCGTTGCCACACGGGACCCGCGCTCAGGGCATCGCGGTGCCACGCGTAGTAGTTCCCGTTCTTGTTGCAGGCGCCCACGAGATCGGTGGTGGTGCTGCCGGCGGTGCCGGCGAAGAACGTGGGTGAGCTACCGAAGTCGAGGTCGGCGTTCAGCGGGATCGAGGCGGTCCACTCGTCCTGCTTGGTCATCGTGGCGGCATCGAGCCGGACGATGGAGTAGGCGTCGTACACCGCGGCCCCGGTGGGGTCCGGGTTGCCGGTGGTGACCCAGACCGAGGTCCCGTCACTCGCGGCGCTCGACCAGACCGAGGCCCCAGGAAGCCCAGCGGGCACGTCGTACCAGGTGTGCTCGAGGGCTCCCGTGTGCTGGTCGATCGACACCTCACCACCGCGGATCTGCCGGCTCGCGCAGTTGGCAGCGAGGCCCATGAAGATGCGGCCGCCGGCGACCGTGGGCGACGACCAGTTGAAGTACGACGCCGCGCCGTCCGCGGTCGCCGGCCCGATCGACCGCCGCCAGACCTGCGCACCCGTGGCGGCGTTCAGCGCGTACAGGTAGTTCGCGCCGGGCGCGTAGACGGTGAGGGTGCCGGTCACCGGGTCGGGCGCCACCGTCGCCGTGCCGACGATGCCCTTGCTCGGGCAGTACGTGCTGCTGCCGGTGTCGAGCTGCTTCTGCCAGCGGACGTGGCCGGTCGCGGCGTCCAAGGCGTAGAACATCCCGGTACGCGCACCGATGAAGACGTGCCCGCCCACCACCGTCGGGCTGCCGTCGAGCGCGCCGCCCACCTGACCTGCCTTCACCGGGCCGGCCGGCGTGAAGGTCCAGCGTGCCCTGAGCGCGGCGGCGTTGGTCGTCGTGATCGCGAGGTCCTGGTACGCCGCCGAGCTGTGCGCCGCTCCGCGCTCGTAACCGGGCCAGTCAGGTGGGAGCGTCGAGCCCTGCCGGTCCACGACGCCAACGGGTGGTGTCAACGCAGCGACCGCGGTCGGCGCGGCACCCCCGAACAGCGCGAGCGGCGCGCTGATCGCAGCCACCGCGACGACGACCTTTGCTCGTGGCATGACGCTCCCCCCTGCCATCGTCGGCGGCCCCGTCCCCCAACCGCAGGTACCCGCCAGCCAGACCGCACAAACCTGGCTGCTACCGGGCGAGGAAGTGCCAGCCCAGCCACCACCAGACTCCGAGCACGGCGACGCGGCCGGGGGTCGTACGCATCGTCGAGCTCAACGTCTCCCCGAGGGTGGCGGCCCGCGCGTCGAACGCGACACCTCGCCGGATGGCGCGTCGTGCTCGCCACTCGAGAAGCAACCCGAGCAGGCAGAGCAGGACGAAGCCCGCTTCCGAGACGTGGCGTGAGGTCACCGGCTGGCTCCTCGCCGCAGACGCAGCAGCCACCAGCCGAGCAGCAGCCACACCAGCGCGAGGGTGAAGCGGCCCAGGCCGAGCTGGTCCAGCGGATCCGCGAGGCGGGACAGCGGCGGCCACGCGTCGTTGTTCCCGAGCAGCAGCAGCGCGAGCTCCCACAGGCAGAACGCCACCCCCAGCACCAGCCAGGGCAGCCACTGCCGACGGGTCACGCGCGGGTGAGGCAAGCCGGCGGCAGGCAAGCCGGCGCCGGGCACGCGCGGCACCGCTCGCAGACCAGCCACGACGACGAGGCCCCCGGCCACGATGACCACCGCCGAGGTGCCGGAAGTCAGCGGGGGCCAGCGGGCGATGAGCAGGCAGACCACGAACGCCCCGACGCCTGCACCCGCCCTCGCGAGTAGCCGGACGATCGGACGCGGCCGGCGAACAGGGGTGCCCGCGGGCCTGTGCGCTGCCGTCCCAGCCGACGGCTCGAGCCGGTCCACGTCGTCAGCCTAGGACGACGGTCCATCTGCGCGGAGCCGAACACCCAGGCACAGCAAGAGACCCGGCAGGGTCGCTGCCGGGTCTCTCGCGGTCCCAGGGTGCTTAGGAGGTGGTTAGCCGCTCCTTATCGGTGCCCGCCCCCGGAATGCCCGCCCGAATGTCCGCCCGAATGGCCGACCGAGTGCCCGCCCGAGTACCCCGTCGAACGGCTCGAACCGCTGCCGGAGTGCTGGCCGAAGCCATGCGTCCACGCGCTGGACGCCGCGGCCGTGGACGTGGTCGAGCTCGAGCTCGCTCCGGACCGTGACGGTGTGTGTCCCAGCGCCGTAGCTGGTCGGGGTCCGGGCTGCGAGCGTGGCCGCGGTCGGCTTCGCCGTCGTGCCCTTGGCCGGGTCGCCCGGCTTGAACGCACCGTGCCAGCCGTGGAGGTGCCCGTGCCCGCAGCGGTGCCCCCAGAACAGCGTGCCCGCGGTCACCGCGGCCTTGAGGTCAGCGTCGATCTCGGCCTTGGTGGTGGCCGCGGCGATCTGAGTCTTCAACGTGGCCAACGCCGTAGCCTGCGCCGCGAGACGCTTGGTCACGTCGGCCTTCTGCGCTGCGGTGAGCTTGGTGCTGGCCACGACGCGCGCCTCGGCCTTCTCGATCCACGCGAGGTGGTCGTCGATCTTCGTCGTCAGCCACGCCTTGACCTGCGCAAGCGTCGGCGCAGCGTGCGCCGGTGCGTGGTTGGCCGTCGGATCAGACCCTGTCTCCGTCGCGTAGGCAGGCCCTGCGATCCCGAGGGCGAGAACAGCTGCGCCGGCGATCGCGGACACTCGTCTGGCATTGGTGTGCATGAGGTGGTTCGCCTCCAGGCAATCATCGTTCAGCACGACGCGACAGGTGCCGCGGTCGTACGGGGGTGGTGCCTCTGACTACTGAAGGCTGCCCCTGGTGGCGGTGGCCCAACCTGCATTCGCCCGAACGGCCGCACGAGGACGTCCAACGTTAAGCACCTCGAAGAACCGTCGTTACTGATTCGCGGGACAGCAGACGTCCTGGGTCAGGCATGATGACGGCCATGGAATCCGCCCTCTCCCTGACCGCGCGTGCGGTCGTCGACACCCGCGCCAGCGAGCTCGTCGACCTCTCGCACGCCATCGCCGCCGACCCCGAGCTCGCCTACCAGGAGTTCCGCGCCGCCGAACGCTGCGCGGTGCTGCTCGAGTCGGGCGGCCTGACGGTGGAACGCGGCGCGTACGGGCTGCCGACCGCCTTCGCCGCCAGAGCCGGGTCCCGCGGACCGCACGTCTTGATCTGCGCCGAGTACGACGCCCTGCCGGGAGTGGGTCACGCCTGCGGCCACAACATCATCGCGGCCTCCGCGGTCGGCGCCGGTCTGGCCCTCGCCCAGGTGGCGGAGGAGGCCGGGCTGCGGGTCACCGTGCTCGGCACCCCCGCGGAGGAGGAGGGTGGCGGCAAGGTCGACCTCATCCGGGCCGGCGCGCTGGACGGCGTGGACGCGGCGATGATGATCCACCCCGACCCGTACGACATCCGCGGTGGTCGTGGACTGGCGATCGAGGAGTGGGAGGTCACCTACACCGGCCACGCCGCGCACGCGAGCTCGGCAGCGTGGCTCGGGCAGAACGCGCTCGACGGCTGCGTCGCCGGCTACACGGCCATCGCGATGCTCCGCCAGCACCTGCGCGAGCACCAGCAGGTGCACGGGATCATCAGCCACGGCGGGGACGCACCGAACATCGTGCCCGAGCGCGCGGTCGCCAACTACTACCTGCGCGCCCTGAACGCCGCCGACCTGGCAGACCTGCGGGCCAGGACCCGCGCCTGCCTCGACGGCTCGGCGCTGGCGACAGGAACCACGGTGACCATCGAGCAGGTCGGCAACGTCTACGAGCCGATCGAGCCGAACCCCGGCCTGGTCGCGGCGTTCGACGCAGCCTGCACCGTGATCGGCCGTCCGTTCACACCGAACCCTGCCGGGGACGACGGCCTCAGCGGCTCGACCGACTTCGGCAACATCAGCCAGCTCGTCCCCGCCATCCACGCCGACCTCGCGATCCACTCCTTCCCGGCGGTCAACCACCAGCACGAGTTCGCCGCGCACTGCGTCACCCCGGCCGGCGACCGGACGATGCTCGACGGCGCAGCGGCGATGGCGCTGACCGCGCTCGCTGTCGCGGCCGACCCGGGACTGCTCGCGCGCGCCTGACCGTTCGACGTCAGGGCTGGCACGGCAGCAGGGAGCCCTGTCGGTGCACGGAGGACACTGGCCCCATGGACCGGGCGACGACCTCGCGCGGCGAGCGGCTGGCCCTCGTGGTGCTCCCGCACGGCATCGGCTGCGCCACGGCGGACCGCTCGTGGTCGGTCGCCGGCGACCCCGCGATGCTCGTGACCGCGCTGAACGACCAGCTGGCCCCGCGGTGGGTCTGGTGGTCGGCGGCAGCGACGGCAGCGCCCCTGGTCGCCGCCGGCGTTCGGCCGCGGACCTGCTGGGACCTCGCCGCCGTCCACCGCGTCCTGCACGGGGGGCGTGCCGACGACCCCGCTCGGGTCTGGGCGGGAGCGCGCGGACTCGACCAGCAGGCAGTCCCCGTGCCGGCCGACCCTGGTCGCCTCGACCTCTGGGGCAGCGAAGAGCCGGAAGGCTCGGGCCCCGTGCTCGCCGGCGGGCACCTGCGCGCCGACTGGGTGGAGCGTGGGGCGGTCCTCGACAGCGACGCGTCACTGGACAGGGCCGCCACCTGGGCTGCGCTCGCCCTCGAGGTGCAGGCGGTGCAGGAGGCTCAGCTACGCGCGCTGCCTGACCATCGCCGGCTGCCAGGTGAGCCGCCGTTGGCCCTGCTCACGGCGTTCGCCGAGTCGGCGGCCGCCCTGGTGTCGGTCGAGCTGGAGCACGACGGCCTGCCCGTGGATCGGGCCAAGGCCGAAGCCCTGCTTGCGTCGCTGATCGGCCCTCGGCCCCGGGACCAGCGACACGATGACGCCATCAAGGCGCAGCGCGATGATGCGGTCCGGCGGCTGCTGCCAGCCGACGTGGACGTCGACCTGCGCAACCCCGCGTCGGTGGGGGACGCGCTGCGCCGGGTGGGGATCGACCTGCCGGACACCCGGGCCTGGCGGCTCGAGCCGTACCGGTCGGCACACCCCGTCGTGGACGAGCTCCTGCGCTGGCGGAAGGCCGAGCGGATCGCGACGACGTACGGCTACGGCTGGCTGGACCGGCGCGTGAGCCCGCAGGGCCGCCTTCGCGGGGAGTGGGAGGCCTCAGACGGTGCGGCAGGGCGCATGACCGCGGGCGCCGGGCTGCACAACATGCCTGCCGATCTCCGCGTCGCCGTGGTGGCCGACGCTGGTCATGTGTTCGTCCGGGCCGACCTCGGCCAGATCGAGCCGCGGGTGCTGGCGGCGGTCTCGGGCGACGCCGCGTTCGCGCGAGCCGCCGCCGACGACGACCTGTACGCACCGGTGGCCGAGCGCCTGCGGTGCGACCGTCCGACGGCCAAGGTCGCCGTGCTGGCGGCGATGTACGGGCAGACATCCGGCGCAGCGGGGCAGGCGCTGCGACGGATGGAGGAGACGTACCCACAGGCGATCAGCTACCTGCGGACAGCAGAGGAGTCCGGCCGCGCCGGCATCGACCTCCGCACCTACGGCGGTCGCCTGGTCCGGCTGAGCGGTGCGGACGCGAGCACCATGACCCCGCCGCAGATCGCGAGCCGCGGTCGCTACGCCCGCAACGCGGCCATCCAGGGTGCGGCCGCCGAGCTGTTCAAGGCGTGGGTGGCGTCGGTCCGCACCGGGCTGCTCAGGCTGGAGCCGCGCAGCGACGCGACGGCCATCGTGCTGTGCCTGCATGACGAGCTGCTCGTGCAGGTTCCGGAATCCGCAGCCGGGGACGCAGTCGCGCTGGTCGCACGGAGCCTGGCCGAGACGAGCGCCCGGTGGGCGGCAGGCAGCGACGTCCGGTTCGTCGCCGACATCTCGGTGGTGCGGTGCTGGGCCGACGCGAAAGGATCGACGCCATGACCACGACCCACCGCTACGAGCTGGACCTCGAGTGGACCGGCAACCTCGGGCCGGGGACGTCGAGCTATCGCGCCTACAGCCGCGCGCACCTGGTCAGCGCGCCGACGAAGGCGCCCATCGAGGGCTCGTCCGACCACGCGTTCCGCGGCGACGCCGCACGCTGGAACCCGGAGGAGCTGCTCGTGGCCTCGCTCTCACAGTGCCACCTGCTCTGGTACCTCGACCTCAGTGCGCGGTCGGGCGTGGTGGTCACCGGCTACACCGACCACCCCGTGGGGACGATGGCTGAGGACGCCGACGGTGCCGGTCAGTTCGTCGCCGTCGTGCTCCGGCCGGCGGTGACGGTCGCGGACGACGCCATGCGCGAACCGGCGATGGCCCTGCACGACGAGGTCCATGCGAAGTGCTTCATCGCACGCTCGGTCAGCTTCCCCGTGCGGCACGAACCCACGGTCGCCACGGCACGTTAGCGCCAGGACTGCCGACGACACGACGGCCAGCCGCGCCCCAGACGACAAGGGGACCCGGGCGCCCCCCTCGGGCACCCGGGTCCGCCTGCCTGCGCGCGCCAGGGTCGAGCCCGTCGCGCTGGTCCGTCAGCCGGTGCTGGTCGACGACGGCGTGGCCGACAGGTCGTACACCGTCGTCCCACCGATCGTCTGCGCCGTGAAATGCGACTCCACCCAGCTGGTGATGGCTGCGGTGGCGTTGCTCCCACCGTTCTGCTGACCACCGGTGCCGCCGCTCGCGATGAAGTAGTGCACCTTGTGCGCCGCGACGTCGGCCTCGAACTCGGCCAGCGTCGGGTACGGGTCGCTGCCGTTGAAGCCGCCCAGCGACATCACCGGCAGGCCGGTAGCGAGCTGGTAGCCAGCAGCGGAGTTTGCTCCCACCGCGGCAGCGACCCAGGTGTACGAGCTCGCGTCCGCCTCGAGCGCTGCCGTCAGTGCGGCGCTCGGCGTGGAAGATCCGAGCAAGCCACCTGCTCCACCACCGAAGCCAGGACCGCCGCCCTGGCCCGTGGCGCCCGCCGTGCCCGTGCCCGTCCCCGTGCCCGTCGCAGTCCCAGTGCCGGTCCCAGTGCCAGTACCAGTCCCGGTGCCGGTGCCGGTGGGCGGACCACCAGTCCCGCCCGGGCCAGCTCCGCCAGGTCCACCGAAGCCTCCACCCTGCTGCGTCCCGGTCCCGCCGCGCGGGCCACCGAAGCCGCCAGCACGCCCCGCCGGGCCCGCCGCCGGCACCACCGGGTCCGCCGAAGCCGCCGGCGACCGCCGGTCCAGCAGAAGGGATCGAACCGGTGTGCCCGGTCGTCGCCGTCTCCAGCGCGTAGGCAGCCGGTCCGGCCAGCCCGACGACCAGCGCGCCTGCGGCCAGGGCGAGCGCGAGCTTGCGCGCCAGCTGGTTGACCATGAGCAGGCCCACCGCGACGACCAGGCCACCGATGGCCACCACGTAGCGCAGCCATGGCTGCCAGTCGGGCGAGCGCTCGAGCAGGACGTAGGCCCAGCCGGCGGTGACCGCGACGGTGACGGCCGCGACCACCCGCCACGCGATGGCGTCCCGCTTGGCCCAGACCAGCACGGAGCCGATGCCGATCAGCGCCCCGATCGCCGGGGCGAGCGCGACGGTGTAGTACGGGTGGATGATGCCCTGACCGAAGCTGATGACGACTCCGGTGACCAGCAGCCAGCCGCCCCAGATGATCGCTGCGGCGCGCACGCGGTCCGTGCGGACTGCCCGCAGGCTGATCCACGCCATGACCCCGAGCATGATCAGCGCGGTAGGCAGCAGCCACGAGATCTGGCCACCGAACGACGACGAGAACAGCCGCGTGATGCCGGTGGCTCCCCACATCGAGGTGCCTCCCGTGGCGCCGCCGCCGGTGACACTCCCGGTCTCGTCGCCGGTCAGCCGGCCGAAGCCGTTGTAGCCGAAGATGAGCTCGAGCACGCTGTTGTGCTGCGACCCGCCGATGTAGGGCCGGCTCGACGCTGGCCAGAGCTCGACGATCGCGACCCACCAGCCGGCTGCCACGAGCAGGGCGCCACCGGCGGCCAGCAGGTGCAGAACGCGCTTGCGGACGGTGGTGGGCGCGCAGACCAGGTAGGCCAGGGCGAAGGCCGGGACCACCAGGAACGCCTGCAGGCTCTTGGCGAGGAACGCGGTGCCCACCAGGCCGGCTGCGAACATCAGCCACTTCATCGAGGCCTTCTCCAGCGAGCGGGTCAGCGCCCAGGCGCCGGCCACGAGCAGCAGGACCAGCAGCGCGTCCGGGTTGTTGAACTTGAACATCAGCGCGGCGACCGGCGTCAGCGCGAGCACCGCGCCCGCGAGCAGGCCGGCGGGGGCACCGAACCACCGGCGCACCGCGGCGTAGAGAAGCCCGACGGCCGCGACGCCTTCCAGTGCCTGCGGCGCCAGGATGCTCCAGGAGTTCACCCCGAAGATGCGGGCCGAGACCTCCATCACCCACAGCGAGGCCGGCGGCTTGTCCACGGTGATGAGGTTGGCGGCGTCGGACGACCCGAAGAACATCGCCTTCCAGCTCACCGAGCCCGCCTGCACCGCGGCCGAGTAGAACGAGTTCGCCCACCCGGACGCCCCGAGGTCCCACAGGTAGAGCAGCGCGGTGAGCGCCAGCAGGCCGAGCAGGCTCGGCCGTACCCAGGCGGGATCCTCGGGGCGTCCCCGCAGCAACCGGCGACCCCGCGAGGGATTCTGCGGGTCAGCCGGTGCGTCGTCGACGCGGGTGTGCGCGGCCTCGCTGCGGCCGTCCCCCATCAGCTCGGTGGGGGTGTCCATCAGCACGAACTCCGGCAGGTCGTCGGGCGCGAGCTCGGTGATGCGATCGTCTGTCCACTGGTCGGTCACGGGGTTCACGCCTTCTCGGTCGGGCCGGCGTCGAGCGCGCCGGCTGGCTGGGGGGTTGCGGTGCGCGAGCGGTGGCCGGGGAAGACCCAGGCCCGGAAGAGCAGGAAGCGCAGCAAGGTCGCGCAGATGTTGGCCGCCAGCAGCGCGGCGATCTCGACGGCCTGCGCGGCGTCGGGGGCGAGCCGGTGCAGGACGAGCAGCGTGCCCGAGGTCAGCCCCAGCCCGAGTGCGAACACCGCCAGGCCCTGGGCCTGGGCGCGCAGCCGGCCGGTCGCGCCCCGGACCTTGAAGGTGAGCCTGCGGTTCAGGGCCGTGTTGGCGACGGCCGTGACGAGCAGCGCGATGAAGTTCGCCGTCAGCGCCGGCATCGAGCCACGCAGCAGGACGAACAGCAGGAGGTAGGCCAGCGTGCTGGCCACGCCGATGGCGGCGAACCGGACGAGCTGCCCGACCAACGCTTCGGGGGCGCGCACCGCAGCCTCGGCGGCGGCCTGCTCGCGCAGCGCCGCCAGCGGCAGCCGGCCGCTCCCGAGCGCCCGACCCAGGCGCACGATGCCTTTCAGGTCGGCGACGGCCGTGGCCACGATGTCCACCCGGGAGTCAGGGTCGTCGACCCAGTCGACCGGCACCTCGTAGATGCGCAGGCCCGCCCGCTCGGCGAGCACCAGCAGCTCGGTGTCGAAGAACCAGCCGGTGTCCTCCACCAGCGGCAGCAGCTGCTTCGCGCGATCGGCCCTGATCGCCTTGAAGCCGCACTGGGCGTCGGAGAAGCGGGCGGCCAGCGTGGTGCGCAGGATCAGGTTGTAGCAGCGCGAGATGACCTCCCGCTTCGGGCCGCGGGCCACCCGCGACGAGCGGGCGAGCCTGGTGCCGATCGAGAGGTCGGAGTGCCCGCTCAGCAGCGGGGCGACCAGCGGCAGGAGGGCCGCGAGGTCCGTGGACAGGTCGACGTCCATGTAGGCCAGCACCTGCGCATCGGAGTCGAGCCAGACCTGGTGCAACGCGCGCCCGCGGCCCTTCTGGTCGAGGTGCACCACCTCGACGTCCGGGAGCTCGTAGGTCAGCCGGCGCGCGATGGCGAGCGTGCGGTCCGTCGAGGCGTTGTCCGCGATGGTGATCCGGAACTCGTACGGGAAGGTGCTGGCGAGGTAGTCGTGCAGCCGTCGCACGCACGGCTCGAGATCGTCCTCCTCGTTGTAGACGGGGACGACGACGTCGAGCACCGGGCTGGTCGTGTCGAGCAGGTCGGGGGCCACGGCCAGGCTGCGCCGGCTGGTGGGCTCGCGATCGTTCTCGGTGCCGGCGAGCTCGGCTGCTGTCGTTGTCATGGCCCCAAGGTGCCGGGGTCTCCTGGGACGATCCTGCGTCGAGCCTGGGAGTTGGCTGGGACAGCGAGAGGGGCCTGTCCGGGTGGACAGGCCCCTCTACGGCTAGCTCTTCAGCGGAACGCAGCCCTCACGCGTACGGGTCGTTCGGCGGCGCCTCCGTGAGCGGGGGTGCCGTGGTGACCGCCGCGACCTCCAGCGGGATCTCGACCTGCTGACGCCGCGTCTTGGTGCCCGACCAGAAGAAGATGAGGCCGAGCGCGACCATGACGATCAGCGGGATGAACTGGGCGTACTCGTAAGCCGCGCGCTGGCCCTGGAAGCCGTCCGGCAGGCTGTCGTCCGCGACGGAACCGGTGATGGCGCTCAGCGAGCCAGGCCACAGCAGCGCGACGGTCGCGAGGATCGCCCAGAGCATGGTGAGGCTGCTGATGATCCAGGCACCCGCGAGGCCGCCTGGCGCCCGGTAGGGCCGGTGCACGTTCGGGTACTTGTGCCGAAGGATCGCCAGCGACGGGAAGATGCCGAGGTAGGAGATCGTCGTCGTCGAGATCGCCAGCCCGAGCACGGCCGCGAAGTACTTCGCGGAGTTCCCGTCGGTCAGGAACACGGCGAGGACCATGACCACGGTGGCGATGATGCCCGAGGCCAGGTTCACCGCGATCGGGGTGCCGTACTTCTTCGAGAAGAAGCCGAGGAAGCGCGGACCCGCGCCGTCGTAGCAGGCCACGGCCTCGGCCCGGTCCGCGCCCATGATCCAGGTCGCACCGCTGGAGAGCAGCGCGAGGATGAAGCCGATCGCGGCGATGCCCCCGAGGAAGGCCCCGAAGCCCGTCAGCGTCGCCGTGCCGTCGGAGGCCACGCTGCCGCCGAACACGGTGAAGACCGTCTTGATCGCGTCGATGAACCCGCTGAGCCCGGTGATCTGCGAAGCCGGCAGGACCAGCAGGATCGCGAGGATCGGGAGGCCGTAGGCGAGGATCGAGACGAACCAGGCGCGGCGGATGGTGACCGGGACGTCCTTCTGGGGGTCCTTCATCTCGTCACCGGCCGCGCTGGGGAGCTCGAAGCCGACGAAGTTGAAGAACAGCACCGGGATCGCCGCGAAGAACACGGCCCAGGTGGGCTTGAAGTCAGAGCCGCCCACCCCGTGCACGCCGTGCTTGACCGCGTAGATGACCACCGTGAGGACGAAGAAGGTCAGCAGCAGCACGCGGACCCACGCGCCGATGGTCGGGATCCACTTGCCGATGCCGAACGAGAGGATCGCGGACCAGGTCGCGATCCAGATGAAGATGACGCCGAAGATGATGGCGACGGCCTTGGCCGCGCTGTCGGACGGCGTCCAGAAGAAGGTCGTGAACGTGGTGTATGCCGTGATCGTCAGCGTGCCACCCAACCAGATGGGGTTGGAGAGCCAGTACATGATGCCGTTCACCGAGGCGATCGGGCGGCCCAGCGAGAGCTTGGTCCAGATGTAGGAACCACCCTCGTCACGGAAGGTCGAGCCGAGCTCGGCCGTGAGCATGGCGTACGGCAGGAAGAAGAAGACCCCAAGGAAGATGAGCCAGATGAACGCCTGGGCGCCGTAGCTGGCGACAGCTCCGAGGGTGTCGAGCCCGACGATGGTGCAGATCAGGAAGAAGAAGATGTCGAAGCGGCCGAAGTGCTTGCGCAGCTTGGCCTTCTCTTCCAGGGCGAACGCCGTGGTGACCTCGACTGGGGCACCTTCCATGACGGCCATGCGGTCTCCTTGATGACGAGGGGTGAGCGCATTCTGCGCCTCCCCGGCGCCCACGTCATCCACTTGACCAAAACTGGTGGCTCGTTGTTACCCGGGGTGCTCCGCGATGGGCTCGGCGACCTGCTGACGACGGGTAGAAGTGCCTAGTGCGTAGAAGACGAACCCGATGAGCACCATGACCAGGATCGGCCCGAACTGGGTGAGCTCGTAGGCGCCGCGCTGACCGTGGAAGCCCGCTGGCAGGCTCTGGTCCGCGGCTGCCCCCACCACCGGAAGCGCGCTGAGCGCGCCCGGCCAGACCAGCCCGATGGTCGCGACCAGCGCCCAGAAGGTCGTCAGGACGCTGATCACCACCGCGCCAGGGAAGCCGAACGGCGCCCGGTACGGCCGGCGGACGTGGGGGTGCTTCTTCCGCAGGATCGCCAGCGCCGGGAAGATCCCGAGGTAGGAGATCGTGGTGGTCGCGATCGCGAGCCCGAGCACCGCGGTGAAGTACTTGTCCGAGTCGCCCCCGGAGAGGTTCACCGCGAGCACGAGCACCAGCGTCGCGATGAGGCCCGAGGTGAGGTTCACCGCCAGCGGTGTGCCGAAGCGCTTGGAGAAGCAGCCGAGGACCCGCGGCCCGGCGCCGTCGTAGCAGGCCACGGCTTCTGCGCGGTCGGCGCCCATGATCCAGGTGGTGCCGCTGGAGAGCAGGGCGATGATGAAGCCGACGGCCGCGACGCCGCCCATGAACGAGCCGAAGCCCGTCAGCGTGACCACGCCCGTCGCGTCGACGCTGCCGCCGAACACGGTGAACACCGTCTTGATCGCGTCGATGAAGCCACTGAGCCCGGTGATCTGGGACTGCGGCACCACGAGCAGGATCGACAGCACCGGCAGGCCGTAGGCCACCACGGCCACCAGGAAGGCGCGCCGGATCGTCACCGGGACGTCCTTCTGCGCGTCCTTCATCTCATCGCCCGCGGCGCTGGGCAGCTCGAAGCCGACGAAGTTGAAGATCAGCACCGGGACCAGGGCCAGGAACGTGACCCAGGAGGGCCGGAAGTCCCCGAGCCCCACTCCGTGCACGCCATGCTGCACGGCGTAGACCACGACGCACACCGTGAAGACGGCGAGCAGCACCACCCGGACCCAGGCCCCGATCGTGGGGATCCACTTGCCGACACCGAACGACAGGATCGCCGCCCAGGTGGCCACCCAGATGAAGACCAGCCCGAACACGATCTCGACCCACTTCGCCGAGCCCGACGGCGGGGTCCAGAAGAACGTCGTGAACGTCGCGTAGGCCGTCACCGCCAGCGCGCCACCGAGCCAGATCGGGTTCGACAGCCAGTACATGATCCCGTTCACCGAGGCGACGAACCGGCCCAGCGCGAGCTTCGTCCAGACGTACGAACCGCCCTCGTCGGCGAACGACGACCCGAGCTCGGCGACGAGCATCGCGTACGGCAGGAAGAAGAAGACCCCGAGGAAGGCCAACCAGACGAAGGCCTGCGCGCCCTGGCTCGCGACCGTCCCCAGCGTGTCGAGGCCGACGATCGTGCAGATCAGGAAGAAGAAGATGTCGAAGCGGCCGAAATGCTTCTTGAGCTTGGCCTTCTCCTCCAGGGCCGCGACGGTGGTCACCGCCGTCGCGGCTTCGGCCGCTGCCTCCGCTGACGCCACCCTCGACTCCTCACGCTCGAGGCGGGGCACCCCCGCCGGAACGATCATGGGCCCAGGTTGGTCACCTCTCGGCGCACCGGCAAGGCGGCTGCCAGCGCCATCGACCGCAGCAACGGCGCCAGCTGGGTCCGAGGCAGCCGCGGCGTGTGCGGTGTGGAGTTGATCAGCCCGAACAGGGCGTGCGCCCGTGCGCGGGCCGTCTCAGCGCTGAGCGAAGGCTCGCAGCGCAGCAGGACGTCCACCCACAGCTCGACGTACTGCCGCTGCAGCAGCCGGACCCGATGGCTGTCCTCGCCCGGCAGGCTCGCGAGGTCCCGTTCGTGCACCGTGATGAGCGCAGGATGGTCGAGCGCGAACGAGACCTGCCAGTCCACCAGCGACGCCAGCGCCGCGGCAGCAGCAGGCTCGGCGTCGACTCGGCGTCGACCCTCGGCGAGCAGCACCTCGCTGATGCCCACGAGCATCTCCGCGAGGATCGACTCCTTGCTCGGGAAGTGCCGGTAGAGCGCCGGCCCGGTGACGCCGACGGCCGTCCCGATGTCCACGATCGAGACGCCGTGGTACCCGCGGTCGGCAAAGAGCTCGGATGCCGACGCCAGGATCTCCTCGCGACGCGACAGCGGAGGGTCAGCGGAGTCAGCGCTCCGGGCTGCCTGCCGGAGCACCCTGATGTCGGCCACGGCTCCGATCGTAGGTGATCGATCGTTCACTCCTGTGTTAGCGTCCGTTAACAGCCGGGAGGTCCTATGAGCGACGAGCTGAGCAGCGACAGCGGCCACGACATCGGCGGACGACGTCGCGTGATGACGTCGGCACGTTGCTGACCACCGCCGCCGACCCGCGCTCGGACGCCTTCCGGCAGAACACCGCGGACCACACCCGGCTGGTCGACGAGCTCCGCCAACGCCTCGCCACCACTGCCCTCGGCGGCTCCGCCGAAGCCAGGGCCCGCCACCTCGCGCGCGGCAAGCTGCTGCCCCGCGAGCGGCTGGAGGCGGTGGCCGACCCGGGCACCCCGATCCTCGAGCTCTCCCCACTGGCGGCGAACGGGATGTACGGGCCCGACGGCGACGATGCGCCGGGCGCGGGGATCATCACCGCGGTGGCCCGGATCGCCGGCCGGCCCTGCGTCGTCGTGGTGAACGACGCCACCGTCAAGGGCGGCACCTACTACCCGATGACGGTGAAGAAGCACCTGCGCGCCCAGGAGGTCGCGCTGCAGAACTCGCTGCCCTGCCTCTACCTCGTCGACTCCGGCGGTGCCTTCCTCCCCCTGCAGGACGAGGTCTTCCCCGACCGCGACCACTTCGGTCGCATCTTCTTCAACCAGGCCACGATGTCCGCGCGCGCGATCCCGCAGCTCGCGGCGGTGCTGGGCTCGTGCACGGCCGGCGGCGCGTACGTGCCGGCGATGAGCGACGAGGCCGTCATCGTGCGCGACCAGGGCACGATCTTTCTCGGTGGCCCACCCTTGGTGAAGGCGGCGACCGGTGAGGTGGTGACGGCCGAGGAGCTCGGCGGCGGCGACCTGCACGCGCGGGTGTCCGGGGTGACCGACCACCTCGCCGAGGACGACGCGGACGCGCTGCGCATCCTGCGTGGCATCGTGCGGACCTTGCCGGCCCCGCTTCCGGCGCCGTGGCCGCTCACGCAGCCGGCGGAGCCCGCAGTCGATCAGAGCGAGCTCTACGGCGTGGTGCCGACCGATCCACGGACGCCGTACGACGTGCGCGAAGTCATCGCCCGGCTGGTCGACGGCAGCCGCTTCCTCGAGTTCAAGAAGGAGTACGGCCCGACCCTGGTCACCGGCTACGCGCACATCCACGGGCAGCCGGTCGGCGTCGTCGCGAACAACGGCATCCTGTTCAGCGAGTCGGCGCTCAAGGGGGCGCACTTCGTCGAGCTCTGCGACCGGCGCGGCATCCCGTTGCTTTTCCTGCAGAACATCAGCGGCTTCATGGTCGGGCGCGAGTACGAGGCGGGCGGGATCGCCAAGCACGGCGCGAAGATGGTGACGGCGGTGGCGTGCGCCAGGGTTCCCAAGCTGACGGTGGTCATCGGCGGCTCGTTCGGAGCCGGCAACTACGCGATGTGCGGCCGGGCGTACAGCCCGCGTTTCCTGTGGACCTGGCCGAACGCTCGCATCTCGGTGATGGGCGGGGAGCAGGCCGCGTCCGTGCTGGCCACCGTGCGCGGTGAGCAGGCGGACACCCGCGGCGAAGGATGGGATGAAGCGGCGGAGGAGGCGTTCAAGGAGCCGATCCGCCAGCAGTACGAGGCGCAGGGCAACCCGTACTACGCGACGGCGCGGCTGTGGGACGACGGCATCATCGACCCGCTGGACACGCGCACCGTGCTCGGCCTCGCGCTGTCCGCCACCTCGCACGCGCCGCTCGACCCTGTCGGCTACGGCATCTTCCGGATGTGATGCAGATGCCGAGCTCGGCCTTCCCGTTCGACAGCGTGCTCGTGGCCAACCGCGGCGAGATCGCGGTCCGGATCATCAGGACCCTGCGCCGGCTCGGCCTGCGGTCCGTCGCGGTGCACTCCGACGCGGACGCGGGGGCGCTGCACGTCCGGCTGGCCGACACCGCCGTCCGGATCGGGCCTGCGAGCGCAGCGCAGAGCTACCTCTCCATCGAGCGGATCGTGGACGCCGCACGCCGCAGCGGAGCGCAGGCGGTGCACCCGGGCTACGGCTTCCTGGCCGAGAACGCCGGGCTCGCGACGGCCTGCTCGGACGCCGGGCTGGTCTTCATCGGGCCGCCGCCGGCCGCCATCACCGCGATGGGCGACAAGGTGGCGGCGAGAGGGCTCGTCGCGGCGGCCGGGGTGCCCGTGCTGCCGGGGGTGGCGCTGACCGACGGTGCTGCCGCCGACGCCGCGCTGCAGATCGGCTTCCCGCTGCTGATCAAGCCTGCCGCGGGCGGTGGCGGGAAGGGGCTGCGGGTCGTCACCGACCCCGCCGATCTCGAAGGTGAGGTGGCGACGGCCCGCCGCGAGGCGATCGCCGCGTTCGGGGACGGCGCGTTGCTGGTCGAGCGCTACCTGGAGCGACCACGGCACATCGAGGTGCAGGTGCTGGCTGACTCGCACGGAGCCGTGCTGCACCTCGGCGAACGCGAGTGCAGCCTGCAACGCCGGCACCAGAAGGTGATGGAGGAGGCGCCCGCACCGTTCTTCGCCACCAGTGGTGCAGACGGGCACGGCACAGAGCGGCGTTCGGCGATGCGGGACGCGATGCGGGACTCGATGCTGGACGCGGCGATCAGCGCCACCCGCGCCTGCGGCTACCGCGGGCGTCGGAACCATCGAGCTGATCGTGCCCGCCGACGGCGAGACCTTCTTCTTCCTGGAGATGAACACCCGGCTGCAGGTCGAGCACCCGGTCACCGAGCTCGTGACCGGGCTCGACCTCGTGGAGCTGCAGCTCCGTATCGCCGCGGGCGAGGCGCTCCCGCTCACCCAGGACCAGGTCCGCACCCGTGGGCACGCCATCGAGGCCAGGATCAACGCCGAGGACCCAGCCCGCGGCTACCTGCCCACCGGCGGCACCGTGCTCCTGCTCGACGAACCGGTCCAGGACCACGTCCGCGTCGACTCCGGCATCGCGGTCGGGACGGTGGTGGGCGCGGACTACGACTCGTTGCTGGCCAAGGTGATCGCGTGGGGCGAGGACCGCCCGACCGCGCTCCGGCGGCTCGACGCCGCGCTCGCCGCCACGACGGTGCTCGGTGTGCGCACCACCACCGCCGCCTTGCGCTCACTGCTGGCCGACCCCGCTGTGCAGAGCGGCGACCTGGACACGGGCCTGGTGGAGCGCCGGCTCGCTGCGCGGGTCCAGCGCGCCGGTGCCGAGCCCGGCCTCGAACCGGTGCCGCGTCGACGTGCTCGCCGTGGCTGGGTCTGGACGAGCTCGACCGGCTCGCTGCCCGGACGACGAACGATCCGTGGACAGCGACCGGTGCGTGGCGGGTGGGCGGGCCGGCCTGGGTGGGCTGGCGGTTCACCGCGGCCGACGGCGAGCACCTGGTCGAGACGCTGGGCCGGCCCGAGCAGCACAGCGGGCCCCGCAGCGGAGACGGCGTGCAGGTGCGAGTCGACGGCGGCGAGCCCTTCACGCTGTCCAGGCGACGGTGGCCACGGTCCGCAGAGCGCGGAGCGGCGCCGTCCGCTGGCTCGGGCGCGACGGCGCCACCTGGGAGCTCACTCCCAGCGCGCGGTACCGCACCGAGCACGCCCGTACGGCCAACGTCGACGGAACGGTTCGCAGCCCGATGCCCGGGACCGTGCTCGCCGTGCATGTCAAGGACGGCGACCTGGTCGAGGCCGGCCAGCCGCTGCTCGTGGTCGAGGCGATGAAGATGGAGCACGTCGTGCGTGCCCCGCTGGCGGGGCTGGTGCGTGGGCTGCACGCAGTGGTGGGCGAGACGGTGCGGCTGGACGAGGTCCTCGTGACGCTGGACCAGTCATGAGGACGCTGCCTGCGGTCGTCCCGATGAGCCGGCCTGCCGGACCGCCGTCGACGATCTACGAGGTCGGACCACGGGACGGCCTGCAGAACGAAGCAGCGATCGTGCCGGCGGCGACGAAGGTGGAGCTGGTGCGACGGCTGGTGGGGGCCGGGTTGACGAGCATCGAGATCGGGAGCTTCGTGCGTCCTGACTGGGTCCCGCAGCTGGCCGACGCCGAGACCGTGGTGCCGGCTGTGCTGTCCGGCGAGCTGCCCGGCGAAGGGGGCCGCCTGCGACTGCCCGTCCTCGTGCCGAACGAGCGGGGCCTGGACCGCGCGCTCGCCCTCGGCGTCGGCGAGGTCGCGGTCTTCGCCAGCGCGACCGAGACGTTCTCCCAGCGCAACCTCAACCGCTCGGTGGCAGCGGCGCTCGACGGCTTCACGCCGGTCGTCGCCCGGGCCACCGCGCCAGGGCGTGGCCGTGCGCGGGTACGTCTCGATGTGCTTCGGCGATCCGTGGGAGGGGGTGGTCCCGGTCGCCCAGGTGGTCGATGTCGGCGTACGGCTGCTCGCGATGGGCTGCCACGAGCTCAGCCTCGGCGACACCATCGGGGTGGGGACGCCAGGCCAGGTGACCGAGCTGCTTGCCGCTTTCGCGGCGGCCGGCGTCGGACCCGAGCGGTTGGCCGTGCACTTCCACGACACGTACGGGCAGGCCCTGACGAACACCCTGGTCGCCCTGCAGCACGGCATCACGGTCGTCGACGCCGCAGCCGGTGGGCTCGGCGGCTGTCCCTTCGCCGGGAGCGCCACCGGCAACCTCGCCACCGAGGACCTCGTGTGGCAGCTGGACGGCCTGGGCATCGAGACCGGAGTCGATCTCGACGCACTGGTGGCCACCAGCGTGTGGATGGCAGGTCAGCTGGGGCGGCCGAGCCCGTCGCGGACGGTGGCCGCCTTGGCGAAGGAGGGCGCATGAGCGGATTCGTGCTGGACGCCGAGCAGCGCGCCTTGCGGGCGACCGTCGAGGAGTTCGCGCGCGACGTCGTCGCGCCGCAGATCGGCCCGCTGTACGAGGCGCACGAGTTCCCGTACGCGATCGTCGCCGCGATGGGTCGCATGGGGCTGTTCGGGCTGCCTTTCCCCGAAGAGGTCGGGGGGATGGGCGGTGACTACTTCACGCTCTGCCTCGCGCTGGAGGAGCTCGCGCGTGCCGACTCCTCGGTGGCGATCACGCTGGAGGCCGCGGTGTCGCCTCGGCGCGATGCCGCTGCACCGGTTCGGCAGCGACGCGCTCAGAGCCGACCTGGCTGCCACGGCTGTGCAGCGGCGAGGTGATCGGTGCCTTCGGACTGACCGAGCCCGGCGGCGGCTCGGACGCGGCTGCCACCCGTACGACCGCGGTGCTGGACGGCGACAGCTGGGTGATCAACGGCTCGAAGGCGTTCATCACCAACTCGGGGACCGACATCACCGGCTTCGTCATCGCGACCGCGCTCACCGGTGGGCCCGGCAGCAAGGAGATCTCGGCGATCCTGGTGCCGTCCGGGACGCCCGGGCTGGTCGTCGCGCCCGCCTACTCCAAGGTCGGCTGGTGCGCGTCCGACACCCACGAGCTGTCGTTCACCGACTGCCGTGTCCCTGCCACCAACCTGGTCGGTGAGCGCGGCCGCGGGTACGCGCAGTTCCTGCAGATCCTCGACGAAGGCAGGATCGCGATCGCCGCCCTCTCGGTAGGGCTGGCACAGGGCTGCGTCGACGAGTCGGTGCGGTACGCGAGCACCCGCGAGGCGTTCGGGCGACCGATCGGGCAGAACCAGGCCGTCCAGTTCATGATCGCGGACATGGAGGTGCGGGCCCACGTCGCCCGGCTCGCCTACTACGACGCCGCCGGCCGGATGCTGCGCGGCGAGCCGTTCAAGCGGCAGGCATCGATCGCCAAGCTCGTCGCCTCGGAAGCCGCGATGGACAACGCGCGCGCGGCGAGCCAGGTGCACGGCGGGTACGGCTTCATGAACGAGTCGCCGGTCGGCCGGTTCTACCGCGACGCCAAGATCCTGGAGATCGGTGAGGGCACCTCGGAGATCCAGCGGATGCTCATCGCCCGCGACCTCGGCCTGTAGCGCCGTCGCTGCTGCACCGGGCGGCCCGGACTCGCACCTGCTGCGGCCGGACCCCGCGTTCCACTGTCGGGCGCGCTCGCGCGGGGTTACCGTGCCCCCATGAAGAGCACCATGCAGGACACCCCGCTCTCGATCGCCCGCCTCCTGGTGCATGGGACCACCTCCCATGCGACCTCGACCGTCGCCACCTGGTCCGCCAGCGGGGTGCGTACCGCCACCTACGCCGAGGTCGGGCTCCGGTGCGCGCAGCTGGCGCACGCCTTGCGGTCGCTGGGCATCAACGGCGACGAGCGCGTCGGCACGTTCATGTTCAACAACCAGGAGCACCTCGAGGCCTACCTGACGGTGCCGTCGATGGGCGCGGTGCTGCACACCCTGAACGTGCGGCTGTTCCCCGACCAGCTCGCCTACATCGCCAACCACGGCGAGGACAAGGTGATCATCGTCGACGGCGCGGTGCTGCCCCTGCTCGTGCGGGTGCTGCCCGAGCTCCACACCGTCGAGCACCTCGTCGTCAACGGTCCCGCCGATCCGGCCCTGCTGGCGGCGGCGGCAACGAACGGCGTGGGCGTGCACGACTACGCGACGCTGATCGAGCCGTTCCCCACGACGTTCGACTGGGTCGACCCGGCGGACGAGCGTGATGCGGCGGCGCTCTGCTACACCAGCGGGACGACGGGGAACCCCAAGGGGGTCGCCTACAGCCACCGCTCGATCTGGCTGCACTCGATGCAGGTGATGAGCGCCGAGTCGTTCTCGATGAGCGACCAGGCCAACGTGCTCGTGGTGGTGCCGCAGTTCCACGCGATGGCCTGGGGCATCCCCTACGCGGCGATGATGTCCGGGGCGTCGTTGATCATGCCCGACCGCTTCCTGCAGGCGGAGCCGCTCGCGACGATGATCGCCGAGCTGCGGCCGACGTTCGCCGCCGCGGTGCCGACCATCTGGACCGACCTCCTGCACTACCTCGACGCCAACGGCGGCGACGTGTCGTCGATGGCCGAGGTCGTCGTCGGTGGTTCGGCCGCGCCGCCTTCGCTGATGCACGCGTTCAAGGAGCGGTACGGCGTGCAGATCATCCACGCCTGGGGCATGACCGAGACGTCCCCGCTCGGCTCGGTCTCGCGCCCGCCGCGAGGGCTGGACGGCGACGACGCGTGGCCCTACCGCATCACCCAGGGTCGACTCCCGGCCTCGGTCGAGGGCCGGCTGATCGGTCCCGACGGCGACGAGCTCCCGCGCGACGGCGCCAGCGTCGGCGAGCTCGAGGTGCGGGGCCCGTGGGTGACCGCCTCGTACGTCGCGGACCCAGACCCGGACAAGTTCCACGACGGCTGGCTGCGGACCGGAGACGTCGGGCTGCTGACCCCGGACGGCTACCTCACCCTGACCGACCGTGCCAAGGACGTCATCAAGTCGGGCGGCGAGTGGATCTCTTCCGTCGACCTCGAGAACCAGCTGATGGCCCACCCCGACGTCCTCGAGGCGTCGGTCGTGGGTGTACCCGACGAGCGCTGGGGCGAGCGCCCGCTGGCGACGGTCGTGCTGCGCGACGGCGCCGACGCCACGGTCGACGACCTCCAGGACTTCCTCGCGGGCCATGTCGCGCGCTGGCAGGTCCCCGAGCGCTGGGCGATCATCGACGAGGTGCCGAAGACGTCCGTGGGCAAGTTCGACAAGAAGGTCCTCCGCAGCCGTTACGCCGACGGGCTGCTCGACGTGAAGACGCTCGGCTGAGCTCCGAGCAGGACCTCGTCCGGGCGTTCGTCGACGCGAACGAGGCCGACCTGGTCGCACTGCGAAGGCAGCTGCACAGCCATCCCGAGCTCAGCGGCGCCGAGCACGAGACGACCCAGCTGGTCGCTGCCCGGCTGCGCGCCGCCGGGCTCGAGCCGGTGATCCTCGCCTCCGGCACCGGGCTGGTCTGCGACCTCGGCAGCGGGTCCGCCGCCGACGGTCCGGTCGTGGCGCTGCGCGCCGACATCGACGCGCTCGGGATGGTCGACGCCACGACGGTGCCGTACCGGTCGACCGTGGACGGCGTCGCCCACGCCTGCGGTCACGACGTGCACACCGCGGTCGTGCTGGGTGCGGGGCTGGCGCTGCTACCCCTGATGGCCTCCCGGGCGGGCCGGGTGCGCCTGATCTTCGAGCCGAGCGAGGAGGCCGTCCCGGCGGGTGCCGCCGAGGTCGTGGAGGCTGGCTGGCTCGACGGTGTCTCAGCCATCTTCGGGCTGCACTGCGACCCGAAGCTGGACGTCGGGCGTATCGGCTTCCGGGTCGGGGCGATCACCTCGGCCGCAGACCTGGTCGAGATCACGGTGACCGGTCCCGGCGGGCACACGGCACGCCCGCACCTCGGGGTCGATCTCGTTGCTCTGCTCGGGCAGCTCGTCGTCGAGCTCCCCCGGGTGCTGGACGAGCTGAGCGGCCGGCCCGGATCCCTGCATCTCGTCTTCGGCTCCATCCACGCAGGGAAGGCCTCGAACGTGCTGCCCGCGTCCGGGGCGCTCCGTGGAACGCTTCGAACCCCCGACCGTGCCAGCTGGCTCGAGGGCGTCGCGCTGCTCGACCGCGCTGTGGCGACCTTGCTCGAGGGGACGGGAGCAGGCTGGAGCATCGACCATCGCCGCGGCGACCCTCCGGTCGTGAACGACGCTCGGATGACCAGCGTCCTGCGCGCGGCTGCGGAGACCGTCCTGGGCAGGGACAACGTCGTGCCGGCCGAGCACTCGCTGGGCGGCGACTCGTTCGCCTGGTACACCGAGATCGTGCCCGGCTCCTACGGCCGGCTCGGCGTCCACGATCCGGCGAGCAGCGCACCCCGGCTGGACCTGCACGCCAGCACCTTCGACGTGGACGAGCGCGCGATAGGACTGGGCGTCCAGGTCCTCGCGATGGCTGCGCTGGACGCTTTGTCTGCTGGTGGCGCGTTGTCCCCCGGTGGCGCGTTGTCCCCCGGTGGCGCGTTGTCCCCCGGTGGCGCGTTGTCCCCCGGTGGCGCGTTGTCCCCGGTGGCGGTGTGGTCCCGCCGCACGCTCGTTTGTGATGCCGGGCAACGGGTAGGGAGGACTCATGACAGACGACCAGACGCAGGCGGTTCTCGGGTCGGTGCTCGACAAGACCGAGTCGGTGATCCGTGGCGTGCGACCCGAGCAGGCGGCCCTGCCGAGCCCGTGCCCCGACTACGACGTGGCGTCCCTGGTGAACCACCTCGTGGGCTGGGCCACCCGATTCGGCACCACCCTCAACGGGGACAAGTACGACGGCGACCCGAACGACTTCACGGCAGGCAACAACCCGGCCGGCCAGTTCCACGATGCGGCCTCGCTCATCAAGTCGGCCTACGCCAACGGCGGCCCGGCGGTGGACAAGACGCCAGCAGGGGTCCTGCTCATGGAGTTCGCCGGGCACGGCTGGGACCTCGCCATGGCGACCGGTCAGTCTGCGCCCTACAGCGAGGACGAGGCCTCGGCCGCACTGGCCGCCGGCCAGCAGATGCTCTCGCCCGAGTACCGCGGCCCGGACAAGAGCTTCGGCTACGAGGTCGCGGTGCCAGCGGACGCGACCGCGGTCCAGCGACTGGTCGGCTTCCTTGGCCGCGACCCCGCCTGGACGGCCTGAACTCGTTCGTGCAGCAGCCGACGGGGCCTGGCTTGGCGGTTACCCGGCGGTTGCCGGGCGCCCGTTTCATGACAGCCGGCCGCCAGCGGGAGCCAGCCGCTGAGCCGATTCCCTTGGCAGGACAACGGTTTCTGTCGGTGGCAACGCGTGACGTCGCCGTGGTGCCGGTTTCCTGGTCGCGAGTGATAGATGCAGACGTGATTTCACCATACTTTTCAAAGAGTTGGGTGAACTCCTCATCGGTGACATCCGGTGCAATGTTCTTGACGTAGATGTTGGTGAAGTTTGCCTTCATCTCCTCAAACTTGCTCTGGCGATCTCGCTTTGCAATATGGTGGCCGACAAAGACCTTCTTCTCGTTCAGCAACATTCCGTTGACAGACTTGATAGCTGATGTAGCAGCTTCAGCAGTCTCGTAATGGACAAATCCGTAGCCTTTCGAGTTGCCAAATTCGTCCTGGGCGACCTTGCAGCTGAGAATATTGCCGAACTGTGTGAAGGTGTCATGAAGAGCTTTATTGTCAATCGCAGAATCTAGATTCTTGATGAAGACATTTCCTTGACCGGTCTTGCGGAGCGCGGGATCACGCTGAGACCACATGATACGGCAGGGCGGCCCTTGATGACTGTGTAGTTCAACTCTTCCAAAGCACGCTCACCATCTGCGGTGTTGTTGTAGTTGACATAGGCATAGCCCAGAGACCGACGAGTGACCGCATCACGGCAGACACGGATGGATGCGACTTGTCCGATGGTGGAGAAGAGTTCGAACAACATTGCCTCTGTGACCGCAGGATCGAGCTCTCCAACGTAGAGAGAGGCGGAGTGGGGCTGTGCTGTGCTTGGTGCAGCTGAGGTAGGTGTCTCGAGCTCTGAGTCTGCTGGACCATTATTGGCACCGAGATTTGTATTGATCGAGGCGACGCCGTTCTGACTGACCGCTACAAGCTCATAAGCTACTATTCGATCAATGAGTGGGAGCTACACGATCTCGAAAAGGATCCAGACGAAATGGAGAGTTTACTGGAGTGGAGTGGCTACAAGGCGAAGCCCGAATACGAAGATGTTCTGAATACTCTGCTACGCGATTTGCAACAATTGCGGGAACACTATGAAGACACAAGTGGGGAGCCCGTAAAATTCTGGCCCACTAGCAGCTATGACTAGCCGTCTAGAGCAATGCAATCTCCAAGCCTCAAAGTCTATTCCAGATATCTCGTTCCGGCCCTTCACTATCATCGAGTGGCACTGGCTCGCAGGCCCTCCGCGGAGAGCAAGAGTGAAACCAATCCAAAGACGGAATTTTATTCAAGGAATAGGCGCGAGCCTGCTCGCTGCGAACGCCAGGCTCAGTCTCGCTCAGGGGGGAATCTTGCGGCAACGGGTTCGATGCCTATGCCGGTCACAACAACCGTCCTGGCGCTTTAAATCGTTTCTCGGTCATGCTCTGGACCCTGGAAAGGCAACAATCAGTCGAGCGCTCTATGGAAATTGTCGCGGCTGCTGGGTACCAGGGAGTTGAGCTGACCCACGAGCTCAATGACTGGTCGCTTGAAAGTGGTCGTCGCCTGATGGCAAAAATGGCTTCCCTGGGATTGATATTCGACTCAATTGCCGGTCTCAAACTTACGCTCGCCGACCCCGCCGGAACAAATCTGCTCATCTCACAGGTAGCGGATCGAATCGAAATCGCAAAAAACTCTCGAATGCGGACAAATCATTCTCACATCTGGCAACCTGATGGATGGCCTGTCGCGAGAGATTCAACACGCTGCCTGCATCGAAAACTTGAAGCACCTTGCCGATCTCGCGTCGAAACATAACATGCAGCTCGTAATCGAGCCGATCGACCTCCTGGAGCGAAAGGTCGGCTATCTCAATTCGGTCGCGGAGGGCTTCGAGATCGTTCGCGCCGTTGGCAGTCAAAATCTCAAAGTACTCTACGACTTCTACCACGAGCAGCGGGCAACGGGGAACCTGATCGAAAAACTGGAACAGAATATCAGTTGGGTCGGGCTGGTTCATATCGCCGATGTCCCGGGCCGACACGAACCTGGAACAGGCGAAATCAACTATCCGAACATCTATCGGAAACTCGGCGAATTACACTACAACGGATTTGTCACTATGGAATATTCTCCAACCATCGATCCGCTGGAGTCGCTCCGGACCTCAAGGTCAGTCGCGCAGCTGAGCTGCCACTTCCGGCATCTCACCCTACAAATGATAGCGGGCTGCAGGTTCAAGGAGAGACCCTATGTTAAGTCGTCGATCATTTTTATCGCGGGGCAACAAGGCCTGCGCCGCTCTGGCTGTTTCGATCCTGACGCCGTCACTAGCCAGGGGAAACACTCTCTCCAGGGAAGTCTCGATCCGTCCAAAAGGTACTTCCCCCATCGCGCCCGTTGCAGATGACTTCGCAGGATTGGGATACGAGATGTTCCTTTTCTGCCGCGCGTCTGGGCTTGCTTTCGGTTCACAATGCCCCTTATGTGCAACTAGTCAAAAATCTCGGCCGAAAAGGCGTGCTGCGCCTAGGCGGCGATGTGTCAGCTTCTCAAGGTACGAGCCGCAAGCTCAGGTCATGACCGAGCCGAAGAACACTATTGTCACGCAAGGGAGCCTGGAGCAACTAAGCGCCTTCCTGAGAGCGGTCGGATGGACCGCTCTCTGGAGCGTCAACTTTGGTACGGGAACATTGCAGGAAGCCATCGAGGAGGCGCGCGCCGTGGCATCGATCTTGGGTGACCATCTTCAGGCGATCGAGATTGGCAATGAGGTGGACCTCTATGGGCACTATGGCCAACACCCGCTCCGCAGGCCACCATACAACTATGAAACCTATAGTGCGGAATACGCCATCTGGCATAGCGCCATATCAAAGGCGGTCCCTGGACTGAGGTTCGCGGCCCCGGATGCTACCAACTCCGCCATGGATTGGGCCGAAAAGATGGCAAAAGATGCCCATGGCGACGTACAACTGCTCACCGTCCACTATTATCGGGGTGGTCAGCAGCGCGGAACTGCCGAAGGGTTCGAGATTCCCGGATCCCACCTTGGCAAGCAAGCTCGAGCCCCTGCAAATGGCTTCCCAACAAAGCGGTATTCCATGGCGGATGTGCGAGACGAACTCGTTCTTCGGAGGGGGGAAGCCGGGAGTGAGCGACTCCCTCCTAGGTGCCCTTTGGACTTTGGACTACATGTTGTTGCTCGCAAGCTACGGCTGCTCTGGAGTCAACATCGAGACGAGGGAGTCAATGAAAAGCCGGGTGTTGTAAGCTCGTATTCGCCCATTCAGGATGACGGCAAAGGAAACAACACTGCCGGCGTGCCTTATTACGGAATGCTGGCTTGTGCCACCGCGATGAATGGTTCGACGAAGTACTGCCTATCAATATCGAGCTCCATGGTATGAACCTGACGGCATACGCTCTTGGAAGATCGGGTAAAGCTCGAGCACTGGTGATCGTGAACCGCGAAAACGAGCACGACGCGGCGGTCACATTCGCAGATCTAAAAATGGGAACAGTTCAAGCCTTGCGACTGTCCGGTCCATCGGAACTTTCCCAGGTGGACGTTAGATTCGCCGGCGCGCTGGTGGGCGCAAACGGCCACTGGAGACCAGAGAGACGTCGAGAAAGTTCGCAACGGGAAAATCATCGTTCCATCCATGAGCGCTGTGGTTTTACTGCGGGCCGTTTAGGCTAGGGCACCGCAGCTATCAGGAAGAAGAGATTCTCTGGATCATTTGCATTCACGATGGAGGATTCGTGATCAAGGGCACATGGATGAAGATCGCCTGCGTCCTGTTTGGACCTGGCGATGAAGACAGTTCGGCCCACAAGAGTGCGGGCAACCCGACACGAAGCGGTAGTGGGAAGACGGACAAGCTATGCACACGAAACAGGAAACAAGTTTAGCGGGGTGATCGTGGGCGGAGCACCTCCGCCGTGCTGAGCCCACACGAACAAAAGCCGGATGCAAGCTCTGGGGAAGCCTTCCCCGAATACATTCTCAAGTGCATCGACAACGGAGCCGAATTCGCACTTTACAACGCGGATGCAATCATCCCTACTCTCTTCATGTTTCATCCCAAGCCCCTGCAAGGCGTAACGTATACGTTTTATTGCTTTGATGAGCACACCAACGCTGAAAACAAAGCGCGGAGATATGCAGGGCAAAAAGTAGTAGTAACCGGGTGGCCGGTAGAGGGCACCAGAAACTACCTATATGTCAAGGATATACAGCCGGTTTAAATTCGGATGTCACTCGGGTGCACAGATTGAACATTCGTTGTGAATGATCTTTCTAGAAAGAGGTGGTCCATTGGCACGGGACGATTCGGACAACGATATTTCCAGGCGAGGTTTTCTTCAACTCTTCGGAGGCAGCGTAGCTCTGAGTGCTGGGCTAGCAGTCGAAGGTTGCCAGTTGAGCCCAACAAAGATACCCTCAAGAGAAACTTTTTCCTTGATCCCAGGTTGCCACGTGTCCAGCTGTGGATAGAAGCATCATTTTTCCGAGGATAGAGTCTATGCCGTCAACAATTATCTGGACCATTTGGATTCGAGTACGC